>JAGNKE010000001.1 GCA_018000295.1 Alphaproteobacteria bacterium
AAGCATTTTCCGCTATTTTTGAAGGAGTGCGAATGGAGATTTAATAACCCGTCTCCGAAAGCGCAATTAAAACAAATTAAACAATGGATTAAGGTATATATGGGCTAGTTATCTGGTACAGCCCCTAAAACAAATACCTTAAAAAGCATCCCCGCGAATGCGGGGATCCACGAAGCCACCCCAAAATCGTTGTTATGGTCGTGTCTTTATAAGCTCTACGGAAACTCCACCTGTCCCGGCGTCTTGCGGAACGTGCCGATGGGCCGCTTGGGCGGGGAGGGGGAATCGCTGCCCTCGCCCTCATCGGCCCCGCCTTCAGATTCTCCTTCACCCTCAAGCCCGTCTTCTCCGCCAACGTCTTCTCCGGCCACGCCCTCTTCGCCTGCTTCACCAGTCCCTTTGCCCTCAACGGCAGTCTCTTCTTCCTCAGGCGGCAGCGGATTCGTCAGTTCTTCTTTGAGCAGAATAATGCTGATCCGCCGATTACGCGGGTCGCTCGGGTCGTCAGCGATCAGCGGTTCGGTATCCGCCTTGCCCATGACATTGTTCAGCCGGTCCGCCGGAAGTTTGGAATCCAGCATCACGCGGCGGCAGGCATTAGCCCGCTCCGACGAAAGCTCCCAGTTCGTGTACGTCGCCCCCGGCGCGTACTTTACGCTGTCGGTATGCCCGCGGATCGAAACCTCGTTGGGCATATCCAGAACGATCTCGGTGATCTGCTTGAGCAACGCCTCCATCTTCGGAAACATCCGCGCAGAGCCGGAAGGAAACATCGGCTCTCCCTCCTGATCGACGATCTGGATTCGCAAGCCCTCCGGCGTCATGTCGATCATCAAATTCTTTGCCAGCTTCGCCAGCTCCGGACTTTTCTGAATCGCCTGCTTGAGCTTCTGCTCGGCCTCCTTGAAGCGTTTGCTCTCTTCCGCCTCGCGGGCTTTCGCCTTGGCGGATTTGCCCGTAATTTTCGATGTGCTATCCGTCCCGCGCAATTTTTGCTGGTTGACTTGCTGCGGAGTCAGGGGATTCTGATTGGAGGCCATCGCCCCCTGCGGCGACATGGTCAGCCCGCCCATGACCCCTCCCGCGCCGCTCGTATCTTTGGAGACGGCCGGGTGCGTCGGGTCGAAATAGTTGGAAATCGCATTCTTCTGCTCATCCGTGGCGACGTTCAAAAGCCACAGCAATAAAAAGAACGCCATCATCGCCGTCACGAAGTCGGCATAGGCCACTTTCCACGCGCCGCCGTGATGTCCGCCGCCCTTGACGATCTTCTTGATGACGATGGGCTGGGCTTTATCTTTCGCCGGATCAGCCACGGCACAATCCTCCAGAATTACTACAATCAGCCCGTCGGCGTTTCATTCAGCTTCGCCTCAAGCTCCGCAAAAGTTGGCTGCACGTCATGCGGCAGCAGCTTGCGCGGAAATTCCACCGCCACTTGCGGCGCCGCCCCGTTCAGAAACGCGATGATTCCCGTCTTTAAACATTTGTAATAGGTCACTTCCGTCTCGGCCTTGGCGGTCATGGCCGAAGCAATCGGCGCAACGAACGCATAGGACAGCCAGACCCCGAGGAACGTACCGACAAGCGCCCCGCCGATCAGCTTACCCAGAACCTCCGGCGGCTCGGAAATAGAAGCCATCGTTTTGATAACCCCGAGAACGGCGGCAACGATCCCGAGCGCGGGAATCCCGTCCGCCATCGCCTGCACGGCATGGCCGGGATGCGCCTCATGATGGGAGATGACCTCGATCTCTGCATCCATCAGGGCTTCAAGCTGAAAGGGGTTCTCATTGCCGAGCGAAATAATCCTCAGATAATCGCATAAAAAAGTCACGGCATGATGGTTATGCTGGAAAGTGGGAAAATTCTTGAAAAGGTCGCTCTCCTCCGGCTTTTCGATATGCTGTTCGATCGCCAGCCATCCCTTCGAACGCGCCAGCTTGAAAACCGCGAACATCATACACAGCAACTCGGTATAGTCCTCCTTGCTGTAAGCGTTAGGTTTGGTGAGGGCGCCCATATACCGTCCGGCGCCTTTGATGACATCCATGGAGTTCGCCACCAGAAAGGCGCTGAAGGCGCAGCCCATGATAATAACGATCTCGCCGGGAGCGGCGGGAAGAATCGCGCCCGTGAGAAGATGCATGGCCTTCTCGAACCCGGCGGTCAGAACAAGCCCGCCGAAGGTTGAGAGCAGAACGAGAATAAGGCCGACGAGTTTCATGGTTGAAATTGACGAGATCGGTTGCTGACGGGGAAGACGCAGTCATACGCAGCAAGAAACCGGATGAGAATCCTCAACCGATAAGGAAAGCCCCTATAGTGTCTGAATTTTTGTCTACGGATGCAAGAGAGCGCAGGCCGGGGAGCAAAGTTTTAGGCAGGTAATTTTGAGGTGATCAGTCTGGCCGCATCAAGCGCAGCATAGGTCAGAATTCCGTCCGCTCCCGCCCGCTTGAAGGAAATAAGCGTTTCCATAAGGGCGGCATCGTAATTCAGCCAGCCGTTTTCAGCCGCAGCTTGCAGCATCGCGTACTCCCCGCTGACCTGATAGGCGAAGGTTGGAACATGAAAAGCCTGCTTGACGTTGCGGATAATGTCCAGATACGGCAGGCCGGGCTTGACCATCACCATGTCCGCCCCCTCAGCCAGATCGAGCGCCACCTCACGCAGGGCTTCATCACTGTTCGCCGGATTCATCTGATAGGTCTTCTTATCCCCGGTCAGGCACCCGGCGGACTGCACGGCATCGCGGAACGGCCCGTAAAAGGCGGAGGCATATTTGGCTGCATACGAGAGAATGATCCTGTCCGTGTAGCCGCCGTGATCCAGAGCCTTCCGAATCGCGCCGACCCGCCCGTCCATCATATCCGAGGGCGCGATGATATCCGCCCCGGCCTGCGCCTGCACAACCGCCTGCCGACAGAGAACTTCGACAGTTTCATCGTTGAGAATCACCCCATCCTGAATCAGCCCGTCATGCCCGTGGGTCGTGTAGGGGTCCAGCGCTACATCCGTAATGACGCCGATACCGGGAACGTCTTTCTTGATCGCATAAACGGTCCGGCAAATCAGGTTGGCGGAGTTACACGCTTCGCGTCCGTCGGCGGTCTTTTTCTCTTGGGGTGTAATCGGAAACAACGCGACAGCGGGAATCCCCAGATCGTAAGCGCCCTTTACGGCCTCGACCACCAGATCGACGCTCAGCCGCTCGACCCCGGGCATCGACGCCACAGCCTCACGCTGTCCTTTCCCTTCTATGACAAATAAGGGCCAGATCAGGTCTTTTACGGAAACTCGATGCTCCTGCACGAGGTCGCGGACCCAAGGAGAGGAGCGGGAACGGCGCATCCTGAGGGCCGGAAAGGATGAGAAATTGGAGATATTTGTCATGTCTTTTACATTTTTTTAAGCCAAAACCATTAAAAATTATCTTTGTGGTTTGATCAATTGTTATTATCATCGGCGCACTTTAAGATTAATGCCGACAACATTCACGCCACACCGGGGCAAAACGTAACAAGAGCGAGATTCACCGTGACGACACCCTATTACGAAGCCATACAGTTGATCGAGCGCCTGCACCGTCATTTTCTCGACGTGCTGAAAGTCGAACTCGACAAGCGCGGCATACAGGATATTAATAACGTGCAGGCCATGATTCTCTACAACGTCGGAAAGGAAGAGATGACCGTGGGCGAACTGACGATCCGCGGCTACTATCTCGGCTCCAACGTCTCCTACAACGTCAAGAAGATGGTGGAAAACGGCTATCTCGTTCAGGAACGCTCCGTACATGACAAAAGGTCCATACGCGTCCGCCTGCCGGATAAAGGCGTGGAATTACACAACATTATTTCCGATATGTTCAAGCGCCACGAAACAGCTCTGGAGGGAACGGATATCAAAACGAACAACCTGGCCGATCTCAACAAAACCCTCAAGATGCTTGAACGTTTCTGGGCGCACCAGAGCAACTTTTCCGGCGGCCTTTAATTAAATCCAATTAACATGAGCCAAGAGCTTCTGAACGGGCGGGAGATTATCTTTGAATTCCGTCCCGTGGGGTCTGTCGTGAAAGTCACAGCGATGGACACACAAAGCCTTACCGAAATCTCCATTCAGGGTCCGGCCTCGGCGGGGCAGGAAATCCTCAAGCGCAACGCCCTTAAACGCCTCGAATACGTCCTGCAAAAGAAAGGATTGATTTGAAGGCGCAAGCCCCCCTATATATGGGGCATGAAAACCAAGATCGCCATAGGCTCCGACCACGCGGGCTATCACCTCAAGCAAGCCATCAAGGACAAATTTTCAAACGATTACGAATGGGTCGATCTGGGCACTGATTCGACGGAGTCCGTGGATTATCCTGACTTCGCGGCAGAGGTGGCCAAAGCCTTCATTGAGGGCAGAGCGGACAAGGGCATCGTCATCTGTGGCTCCGGCATCGGGGTGTCGATTGCCGCCAACCGCTTTCCCCAGATCCGTGCGGCCCTGTGTACGGACACCTCGATGGCGCGCCTGTCGCGCCAGCATAACGATGCGAATATTCTGGCTCTCGGCGAACGCCTGACCGGCGAACAAACCGCCTTTGATATTGTTGAAACCTTCATGAAAACGTCCTATGAAGGAGGACGCCACGACAAGCGCGTCAAAAAATTATCGCAACTGTGTTGAGTAATCGGATCGAAAGGAACCCACCCCCATGGCAAAAGCGGCAGTCAAAACTTCAGGCGATTTCAGCGGATTTTTTACCGAAGATTTGGAGACAGCCGATAGCGCGGTCTTCGACGCCATCCAGCTTGAACTCAAGCGCCAGAAAAATCAGATTGAACTGATCGCCTCCGAAAACATTGTCTCCCGCGCCGTGCTTCAGGCACAGGGATCGGTCCTGACCAACAAATACGCTGAAGGCTACCCGGGCCGGCGCTATTACGGGGGATGCGAATTCGTGGACATCGTCGAGGACATCGCCCGCGACCGCGCCAAGCAGCTCTTCGGCGCCAAATACGCCAACGTCCAGCCCAACTCCGGCTCGCAGGCCAATCAGGGCGTGATGATGGCGCTGCTCCAGCCCGGTGACACGATCCTCGGAATGGCGCTGGCATCCGGCGGTCACTTGACTCACGGTGCCGCCCCCAACCAGTCCGGCAAATGGTTCAAGGCAGTCCAGTACGGAGTCAGAAAGGATAACGCGCTGCTCGATTACGATGAAGTCGAGGCTCTTGCCAAGGAACACAAACCCAAAATGATTATTGCAGGCGCTTCTGCCTACCCGCGCCAGATTGATTTCAAGCGCTTCCGAAAAATCGCGGACTCCATCGGTGCCTACCTGTTCGTGGACATGGCCCACTACGCGGGTCTGATCGCGGGCGGCGTCTATGACAACCCCGTACCCCATGCCCACGTCACGACGACCACAACGCATAAGACCCTGCGCGGACCCCGCGGCGGCATGATCCTCACCGACGATCTGGAAATCTTCAAAAAGATCAACTCGGCGATCTTCCCCGGAATACAGGGCGGTCCCCTGATGCACGTCATCGCGGGCAAAGCTGTTTGCTACGGTGAGGCGCTCAAGCCTGATTTTAAACTCTACGCAAAGGCGGTTCTGGAGAATGCCCGCGTTCTGGCCGAAACCCTGAAGGCGGGAGGCGTAGATATCGTCTCCGGTGGCACCGACAGCCATATTGTTCTGGTTGATCTGCGTCCGAAGGGCTTGACCGGAACCGTCGTCGAAAAATCCCTCGAACACGCCGGTATGACCTGTAACAAAAACGCCGTACCGTATGACCCCGAGCCGCCGATGGTCACCTCAGGCGTACGCTTGGGAACCCCAGCAGCAACTAGCCGCGGCTTAGGCAAGGCGGAATGGAAGCAGGTTGGCGAGATGATTATCGAAGTTCTCAACGGCCTCAAACAGAACGGCCCGGAGAAAAACGAGTCCGTGGAAAAGTCTGTGAGCAAGAAGGTGGAAACCTTGTGCGCGAAATTTCCGATTTATCCTAAAGAATAGGATCAAGCGCGGAATTAAATAGGGGAGACTGATGCGCTGCCCGTTTTGTGGAAGTGAAGAAACGCAGGTCAAGGACTCGCGTCCCTCGGAGGATAACGCCGCCATCCGCCGACGCCGCTCCTGTCCGGAGTGCAACCAGCGCTTCACAACTTTTGAGCGCGTCCAGCTCCGCGAAATGACCGTGGTTAAAGCAGGAAATCGCAGGCAACCCTTCGACCGCGACAAGATCATCCGCTCCATGCAGGTCGCTCTGCGGAAGCGCCCCGTGGAGGTTCATGACATAGAGGCGGCGGCGGATAAGATCGTCCGCTATCTGGAATCCCAGGGCGAAACTGAAGTCGCCTCCGAAACGATCGGCGAACAGGTCATGAAGGCGCTGATTGAACTCGACATTGTAGGTTACATCCGCTTTGCCTCCGTCTATAAAGATTTCCGCCAGACGGAGGACTTCAACGATTTCCTTGAGGAACTCAAACGCCTCGACAAGTCGCCCAAGCCTCCGCGCAAGAAAGCCTCCTGATTATGGACTCCGATACCCGCCATATGCGCGCCGCGCTTCACCTTGCGGGCCGGGGCTTGGGCCGTGTCTGGCCGAACCCGTCCGTCGGCTGCGTCATTGTAAAGAACGGAGCCGTGATCGCACAGGCCCGCACGGCCAACGGTGGCCGCCCTCATGCGGAAGCGCAGGCGCTCGAACAGGCCGGAGAACAGGCGAAGGGGGCGACGGTTTATGTCACGCTCGAACCCTGCGCCCATACCGGAAAGACTCCGTCCTGCGCTAACGCTCTGATAAAGGCAAAAGTCGCAAAGGTATTTGTGGGCACTGTGGATATCGACCCCCGCACCGCCGGAAAGGGCATAGAAAAACTGAAGCAAGCCGGAATAGAAGTAAGCGTCGGACTGCTTGAGCAGGAGTGTGTAGCGCTGAACAGAGGTTTCTTTTTACGCATCACCCAAAACCGTCCCCTGATAGTCCTGAAGGCGGCCTGCACCCGGTCAGGCCATCTCAGCCCGGAGTCAGGCCGCTGGATAACCGGAGAGCAGGCGCTCAACCGCGTTCATCTGGAGCGCCGAAAGTACGATGCGATCCTGATCGGCATCGGCACGGCGCTGACGGACAACCCTTTGCTGACGTCAAGGCTGCCAGCCTTGGATCACGCGCCTGTCCGCGTGGTTCTGGACAGTGAGTTGCACCTGCCAGAGGAGAGCATACTTGTAAAAACCGCGCGGAAAGTCCCCCTCTGGCTGATCTATTCCACTGATTCGGAGAACAAATCCAAGAGCCTTGAAGATAAAGGCGTAAGGCTTTTTAAGTGCTCCCGGTATGACCTCCCCGCAGCGATGAGGGTGCTGGCGGAGCAGGGGATCACCCGCCTGTTGGTCGAGGGCGGACCGACCATTCATAGCGCCTTTATGCAATCGGGACTCTATGATGAAATGAGCCTGTACCGTTCACATCGGCACGTTAAAGGCATCGGCGAACCCGTCTTTTCCGATGAATCCGTTCAATCCCAGGGCCAATCGAAGGGGCTAAGCCTAAAAACCGAACGAATCGGCGAAGATTCTCTGGAAATCTGGCGCCGTAAGGTCTAGTGTTCGCGCCATGTTTACAGGAATTGTGCAGGATATAGGAACCGTTCTCCGCGTGGACCGGACGCGGGGCGACTTGCGTTTTGAAATCGTAACATCTATGGACCTAGAAAAAATCATGCTCGGCGCATCCGTGTGCTGCTCCGGCTCCTGCCTGACGATAGTTGAGAAGGGCGCAGACACTTTTAAGGTCGATGTGTCGGCAGAAACTCTTAGCAAAACAGTTCTCGAAGAGTGGACCGAAGGAACTCTTATAAACCTTGAGCCTTCGTTAAAAATGGGCGATGAACTCGGCGGACATTTTGTATTCGGCCATGTCGACGCAGTCACGCACATCATCGAGATTAAGCCAGATGGCGGATCGCATAGATTAAAAATAGCAATGCCCGACAATATCGCCCCTTTCATAGCTTCAAAAGGATCGGTCGCTTTGGACGGGGTATCCCTGACAGTGAATGAGGTGGAGAAGGATTATTTTGGCGTCAATATTATTCCGCATACTTGGCAGAAAACAACCCTGGGAAAAAGGCGTCAGGGCGACCGCCTGAACACAGAAATCGATATGCTGGCGCGCTATATCACACGGGCTTTGGAGATACAAAGAGCATGACAGCAGAGCTCAAGCTGGCCGGAGACAAACCAGTCCTTTCCTCGATAGAAGAAATTCTGGAGGATGTCCGTTCAGGCAAGCCCGTGATTATAGTGGATGACGAGGACCGCGAGAACGAGGGCGATCTGATCATCGCTGCCGCCAAAGCCACGCCGGAAAACATAAACTTCATGGCCCGCGAAGGCCGCGGCCTGATCTGCCTGCCGATGGAGGAGGCGATCGTCGATCGTCTCGGCCTCCAACTCATGGGTCGGGGCAATAATTCCCGCCATCGTACAGCGTTCACCGTCTCTATCGAGGCCCGCGAGGGCGTGACAACGGGAATCTCCGCCGCCGACAGGGCAAAAACGATTGAGACCGCCATTGACCCAAAAAGTGGCCCCAACGATATCGCGACGCCGGGGCATATCTTCCCGCTTCTGGCCCGTGAGGGCGGCGTGCTGGTCCGCGCCGGACATACCGAAGCCGCAGTGGACCTTGCGCGTTTGGCGGGTCTCACGGCCGCGGGTGTGATCTGTGAGATCATGAACGACGACGGCACCATGGCCAGACTTGATGACCTTGGCGCCTTTTCCCGCAAGCATAATTTGAGGATCGGCACGATTGCCGACCTGATCGCCCACCGCCGCCGCAAGGAGTGTCTCGTCAAGCGCATCCACGAAGGCACCCTGGACAGCCGCTTCGGCGGTAATTTCAAAATGATCGTCTACGCCAACACGCTTGAATATGCCGAACATATCGTGCTGGTCAAGGGCGACATCGCCTCTACAAAATCTCCCGTACTGGTCAGAATGCACGCTGTGGATATTTTGGGGGATATTCTGGGGAAGGGTAGTGAGTCGATTCTTCACAAGGCCATGGAGCATATCGCGCAGGAGGGGCGCGGAGTGATTGTCATCCTGCGCGAACCCAACCCCAGAAACCTGACCGAACGTCTGGCGCAAAGAGACAGGGTTCAGAATCAATCCCCCAGCGCTGCCAATCTGCGCGACTACGGTATTGGCGCACAAATTCTGCTCGATTTAGGCATCCGCGACATGATACTGCTTTCAAACAGCCCTAAAAATGTTATTGGTCTGGAGGGTTATGACCTGCATATCCACGGCCAACGGACATTGACGTAATACACAGAAAGAAGCCGCCATGCCCCATTTTATGATCGTCGAAGCCAGATATTACGAAAATATATCCGATATGCTGCTCAAGGGCGCGGCGGCGGCCCTGGACGCTAAACGCTCCACGTATGAGGTTTTTCAGGTTCCCGGCGCATTGGAAATTCCCCTCGCCATCCGTCTCGGGATGCTAAGGCCGGAGGGCCGGGGAACCGTCGGGCGCCAGTTTGATGGCTTTATCGCTCTGGGCTGTGTTCTGCGAGGCGAAACAACTCATTACGACATCGTATCTAACGAAAGCGCCAGAGGCCTCTCCACCCTAGCCATCGAATATGAAAAGCCAATCGGCAACGGTATCCTGACCTGCGAGACAGAGGAGCAAGCTCTTGAACGTGCCGACCCCGCGAAACTGAATAAGGGCGGCGAGGCGGCGATGGCCGCTTTGGCCATGGTGGAGTTCAAGAAAACGTTGGGGGTCAGATAATGGCGCTGGTCGGCGGTCGAAAAGACAAAAATCCCTCCGAAAACCGGAAAAAAATGGCGGCCCGCCTGATGGCCGTGCAGGCCACCTATGAATCCGGCCATAATGGCGAACCGCTGGAGCAGGTTCTGAGGGATTATCTTGATAACCGCTCGGGCATGGAAACCGACGACGGCAAGCTAGAAACGCCGGACCGCGAATTGTTCCTTCAAATCGCACGGGGCGTAAAAAACCGCAGGGAGGAAATCGAAGCCATTTTGGCAGGTCATCTCCCGCAAAGAGACGAGTCCCAGCCCCGTAAGGAGGTCGAACCGCTGCTCAAGGCTGTGCTTTTATGTGGGATAGGTGAACTCCTGATGCACCCGGAGATTGACGCGCCTCTCATAATCAACGACTATTTAGAGGTTACACGCGCCTTTTACGAGAAGGGCGAAGTCTCCCTCGTCAATGGCGTCCTCGACGCCGCCGCCGGACGCCTCCGGTCCTGAAATTACCTCGCATTTTATCCAAACCTAAGCCCCCGTTAATCCTTCCCTGATACACTCATCGGTGGAAGGACAAAACAGTAAAGCCCCCATGCGTAAGATATTGATGCTAGTGATAGTTTTGCTTGTACTCGGCGGCGGAGGCGGCGGAGCCTATTATTACTTCGTCATGATGCCCGCAGCCGCCCAAGCTGCCGCCGAAGGCGGAGAAGGTCACGAAGAGGGTGGTGAAGAGGCTAAAAAAGAAGACGCGCACGGTGAAGAGGGCGGAGATGGTCACGGCGAAAAGAGCCAGACCGAATTCGTGGAACTCGATCCGCTGATCCTCCCGATCGTGGACAATGACGGGGTCAGTCAGGTGGTCAGCTTGGTGGTGGCCATCGAGGTGGCGGATCCGACCTCCAAAGATAAAGTGAAGGCCATGTCACCGAAACTGAAGGACGCTTACATTCAGGATATGTACGGGATGCTCAACCAGCACGCGGCAATGAAGGGCGGCATCGTACAGGTGGCCATCATCAAGCAGCGCTTGAACGAAGTGACCAACACGGTTCTGGGCGATGACGTCGCACAGGATGTGCTGTTACAGGTCGTGCAGCAGCGCCCTATCTGATCTTCAAAAAACTCCGGAAAAAACTACTTCGCGCCGCTTTTCGGGTTAAACCGCCCGAGATTCCCCAGAAGCTGTTGTGTGAGTGTCAGGTCGTTGCCGTGTGTCGGCGTCTTGGCCCGCGCAACGGGAATGTCTTCTCTCGTATTATCAACATCCTGAACGACCTCAACCACGCCCTCGGCATTGAACGCGACAGCGACGATTTTTTCATCCACAATTTCCGGGTCCAGAATGCCACGCTTCTCGATCGTCTGCCCTAAATAGTACCAGACATTCGGATTAAAGGTAGACACCGTCGTCGGCGAACCCAGAATTTGCAAAACATCGGAACGGGTGCTGACTCCCGCCTTGACCTCCTGCAGCTTGTAATCCTCAACCATATTTCCGCGTTTGGCCACCACCGGGGAACAGGCGGCAAGGGCAAAAAGACAAAAAAGGCACAGAACATATTTTAATGGATGCTTCATGGTCAGCCCGATTGCGACAGAGTAATTTGGAATCTATAGTGCTAATTGTTTAGTGAAACCTAGAGTAAAAATCAATGTTCGGTTTTTTCCTGAAGGGATTTTCCAAATACGATAAGAGGGACCAGCTCGCGGGCGAGGAATTATATCTCGCCACGATCCGTCAGGCGCGTCTGGCTGAATTTTTTACCCGTTACGGTGTGCCCGACAGCGTGGATGGTCGTTTTGACCTTCTGATGGTTCACCTCTACATGCTCTTTTGCCGCCTGCGCCCCCACCCGCGCTATAAGGACATTTCACAATACATTTTCGACCGCGCCTTCAAGGATATGGAAAAAGGCCTGCGAGAAGTCGGGGTCGGCGATGTCGGCATCCCCAAAAAAATGAAAGTGATGATGCAGGCCTTCAACGGCCGGATGAACGCCTACAAGGCCACGGAAGCGCATGAACACGAAAACGCTTCTGCGCCGCCAACGCCGGATCAGCCTCTTTTCGACACGTTGCGGCGAAATCTTTACGGAACCGTTGAAAAACCCAAGAATTCCATGATAGCAGATATGGTTATTTATATGAGGTATAACGCAATGGCGCTCAATCATCAGGATATGGACCAGATCGCCTTGGGGAACATAAAATACGTAAATCCGTCGGAAATTCGAAAACCGTAAGGGATGAGAGATGAAAAAGAAAGATACCGAAAAGGCGGCTTTGACACCCGAATGGACCAGCCTCTTCGATACGGAAAAGGTGGACCGTGCGCCCTACACCTTGAAGCTATCGCCCGCAGAGGCTGAAAGAACGGCCATTGCCAAACGTCTGGGCCTCCTGTCCCTGGATTCCATGGAGGTGGATTATGTGCTCAGGCGCAATCCCGGCAATATGGTGATCCATGTGCAGGGGGAGATATGTGCGTCTGCCACGCAAAAATGTGTAGTCTCCACGGAACTGATGAAGCAGAAAATTGAGGCTGGTTTTGATGCGTGGTACGCCGACGCCTCTCAGGCCGTTTCCTTCACCAGGGCCAAACGCGAAAGGGATCTGGAAAAGGACAATATCGAAAAGCCCGTTCTGGACGAATCCGAAGACCCGGAGCCGATTATCGATGGAAAGATCGACTTGGGCGAATTGGCGGTTCAGCACCTCTCCTTGAGTATCAATCCTTACCCCCGCAAGGAAGAATACGCGCAAGGACAGCCCCTGGCCGAAGCTATGAAAACCGTGGGGACCGGGGAAATCTACAATAACCCTTTCGAAGCCCTCAAGAACTGGCGCGAAAAGGAAAGCAAGGGGTAACGCGGCCAAAACTCGCCAAACTAGACAATATTCAAAAAGGTCAGGATACAGTAAAAGCAAAACAGAAGAGCTGTTTCACTGACCACAAGCAGAGTCGGCCCGTATCCTAACAAAAACAGATCCTTCATTGATGTCTTGAGACCGACGGCAGCTATAGCCATAATCAGAAGCCATTTGCTCACTATCGCCAGACCCTCGGTTATGGGTTCAGCCAGAAGCCCCGAAGAGTTTAATCCAGCCAAAGCAATAAAGCCGATAAGGAAGGGCGGAACGGAGAGTAAACGGCTTCTCTTACTCGACGAGGGATTGCTGTAGATGAAGGACAGCCCCAAAAGAATAGGTAACAGCATGAAGACACGGATCAGTTTAACAAGAACGGCAGCATCGCCGGCATCATCTGAGACCGAATAGCCAGCCCCTACGACCTGTGAAACGTCATGAATACTGCCGCCGATGATAACGCCGGAGTGGTAAGGGCTGTAATCCAGCAAGCCAAGGATCACAGGATAAACAACCATGGCAACCGTTCCCATGAGGGTGACACCGATGACGGCTGTCAAAGTATGGCGCTCAAGAGTTTTTGAAGGAGGCATGACAGAGGAAATAGCCAAGGCAGCGGAAGCCCCGCAGATCGCTGTGGCACCGCCGATAAGTACTCCCAGTTCACGGTCCAATCCGAAAACCCTGCCTAAGAACGGGGACATAAGTATGACCAGGAGGGTGGTAACGGAAATGGCCGACAGGGCAATAAAGCCTAGGGAATCAAACTGCGAAAAAAGGATGCGGGCGCCGATAAGAGCAACGCCGACTTTTAAAATATGCTGGGAGGTGAATTGTATCCCCTTTCCAATTTTCTCATCTTCGAACAAAAAGTGAAAAGATAAACCGATCAAAAGGCACATCAGCATAACAGGGGCGGAATAGTGTTCCGAAATCAGCGTGGAAGCGAGTGTAACCAGCCCGCAAACCATCACGCCAGGCAAGAGAGAGCGTGTATGATCAAGAAACGGCTCACGGCCTTTTTCAAGCGGGTCAGGCAGCCCCTCAAGAGAGTCCATAAAACGGTATTTTTCGAGTTTATCATTATTATTCATGGGGTTATCGTATTTACAGGATATCATGGTGATGCTAAAGATGAATGGGTGCGAGACGTTAGCGCACAGTGCACGGAAAGTCTACAGAGGCGCGAATACGTTCAAATATTCCTTGCATAGAGGGAGCTTTTTGTTTAGAAAGCCCCATTCGT
Source organism: Alphaproteobacteria bacterium (assembly GCA_018000295.1). Lineage (GTDB taxonomy): Bacteria > Pseudomonadota > Alphaproteobacteria > Micavibrionales > Micavibrionaceae > JAGNKE01. Next base: position 13,914 of record JAGNKE010000001.1, read on the forward strand.
TTATTGTCAAGGACTCAGTAAAATGGCCGTACCAAAAAGAAAAACATCGCCGTCCAAGCGCAACAAGCGCCGTTCCCATCACGCTCTGAAGACCGAAAACTGGGTCGAGGACGCAGAATCCGGCGAACCCGTCCGCCGCCACCATATCGACCTGAAAACCGGCACCTACCGGGGCCGTCAGGTGATCGAAGAGCGCAGCTAATCCGCTCCTGCAGGAATTTGAAGACTTTTTAAGACAGGGCTGGCGTACCCCCTTGCCTCGGCTTTAATATTCCTATAAGTCCTTTTCAATAAAAGCTTTACGCTCTTTTTCTCAGGGAAGGGACGTTTCTTGTCCGAATCACATCACCAAGCGGCAGCAGGACCGATCGTTATTGCTATAGATGCGATGGGCGGGGATCACGGCCCCCCGGAAATCATTCCGGCGCTCTCCAGGGTTTTGGAGCTAAGGCCCGATGTGCGTTTCCGTGTTTACGGCGATCAGGGGAAAATCTCAGGGGAATTGGAAAAGCATACAAGCCTCGCCCGGGCCGTGACCGTCATCCACACCGATAAAAAAGTTGAAAGCCACGACAAACCCTCCGCGGCCCTCCGCGCCAGTAAGGGGACGAGTATGCGTATGGCGATTGAATCCGTAGAGGCCGGAGAAGCTATGGCGGTCGTATCGGCGGGGAATACCGGCGCTTTAATGGCTCTGGCCAAAATCGTATTCAAAACTCTGCCCGGAATTCACCGTCCGGCCATAGCCTCCGTGATGCCGGGGATCAAGGGCGAGAGCATCATGCTTGATCTTGGGGCGAACGTCATAGTTGACGCCGAAGCTCTGGTGCAGTTCGCGGTTCTCGGTGCCGTTTTCGCTAAAAAGCAGAAAAAGATCGACAAGCCCACAGTGGGCCTGCTGAATGTCGGATCCGAGGAGATCAAAGGACCGGAACATATCCGGGCTGCCGCCGAAATTCTCAAAAAAATTGAATTTCCCGGTACGTATCATGGCTTTGTCGAGGGCGATGACATCATGAAAGGCACCGTGGATGTGATTGTCGCCGATGGCTACGCGGGCAATGTAGCCCTGAAAACCGCCGAAGGAGTCGGGCTTCTGATCAAACATTATTTCAAGGAATCCTTTAACTCGCCGCTGGCATGGCTGGGCGGGTTGATTGCCTATTCGTCGCTTAAAAAACTCAAAAAGAAGACCGATCCACGCCTCTACAACGGCGGCGTATTTTTAGGATTAAACGGAGTCTGCGTCAAAAGTCACGGCGGCGCCGATTCTCTGGCTTTTTCCCAGGCCGTTCTTCTCGCTGTCCGTTTGGCTCGTTACGGCTATATCAATGAAGTCATAGAGGATATGAACCGTGTAATGCAGCAGGAGAAATTCCTGACCCCCGAAGCGGATTAAGAGAGCGTAATCCATGTCTGTTTCATCCATCATTCGCGCAACCGGCAGCTATCTCCCGCAAAGGGTAATGAAAAACGCCGAACTGGAGAAAATGGTCGAAACTTCCGACGAATGGATTTTTGAACGGTCCGGCATCAGGGAGCGCAGGATCGCAGCAGAAAACGAAAAAACCTCGGATTTGGCTGTGAACGCTGCGCGGGCGGCGATGCAACAGGCAAAGATCAGCCCGCAGGAGATTGACGGCATCATCGTGGCGACGACAACGCCCGATCAAACCTTCCCCTCGGTGGCCGTGATGGTCCAGAAGGCGCTGGACATCCCCGTATGCACCGCCTTTGATGTTCAGGCCGTGTGCAGTGGCTTCGTGTACGCGCTGAGCATCGCCGATAATTTCATCAAGGCGGGTCGTCACAGGCGCATCCTCGTGATCGGCGCCGAAAAGATGAGCGCGATTATCGACTGGACTGACCGCACCACCTGCGTCCTCTTCGGCGACGGGGCAGGGGCCGTCATTCTTGAGGCTTCAAACGAACCCAAGCGCGGGATTCTCTCAACGCATCTCAAGGCCGATGGCCGCTACAAGGATATCCTTTATACCGATGGTGGGCCGTCCTCGACCGGGACAAGCGGCCACATCGTCATGCACGGCCGCGAGGTCTTCAAACAGGCCGTCACCCTCATGGCCGAAGTGGTCGAGGAGGCGCTGAAGGAAAATAACCTCACGACCGCCCAGATCGACTGGCTCGTCCCGCATCAGGCCAATATCCGCATCATTGAGGCCACGGCTAAAAAGCTGAACCTTCCGATGGAAAAAGTCGTCGTGACCGTCGAGCGTCACGGCAACACCTCCGCTGCCTCGATTCCCCTGGCCTTCGATGAGGCCATGCGTTCTGGGCGCATCAAACCCGGCCAGACCGTACTCTTTGAAGCCATGGGCGGGGGGCTGACCTGGGCCTCCGCGCTTGTGCGTTTATAATTTACATAATTATTAATTTTTTTCTTTAACTCGCCAAAGCGCCTGATTTTCGATAGGAAAATCAAAAAAATTCAGAAAACCTGCTAAGCCTATTGAATTGAATCATTTTTTTGTGGTTATCCTATTGCGTATGATTGACGCGTGTGGGATGGCGGGTTAGTCTCGCACAATGGATGACAGGGAGAGTTCGATGAGTGAGCGCACGATGACACGGGCGGATTTGGCCGAAGCTGTATATCAGGAAGTGGGTTTGTCCCGTAACGAATCGGCGGACTTGGTTGAAGTCCTGCTGAATGAAATTTCCAACACCTTGATCGCAGGAAACAACGTCAAGATTTCCTCCTTTGGAAGCTTTACGATTAGGGAAAAGGGCCAACGTGTAGGCCGTAATCCGAAAACGGGAATAGAGGTGCCGATCTCGCCCCGCCGTGTACTGGTCTTCCGGGCCTCACACGTCCTGAAAGACAGAATAAACTCGCGTACCTAAAGCACTATTATATCTCGCTTTTAGACTGGCATGAGGATTTAAGGAATAGCAATGACGACCGCGATAACCAAGACTTCTGATAAGTTAAACCCTGAGGAGGGAGCATCCGCGATTGAAAACTCGGGGCTTGTCCAGCAGGGCGAAAAGGCCCGTGAGCAGGCCGAGCAGATATCCAAAAAGACACAGGCCGCCCGTGCGAGCAAATCGTCCGGCGCTTTCCGTACGATCAGTGAGGTTGCCGACGAACTGGGCGTCCAGCAGCACGTCCTGCGCTTCTGGGAAACCAAGTTTTCGCACGTTCGCCCGCTCAAGCGCGGTGGCGGCCGCCGCTATTACCGCCCCGAGGACGTCGATCTGCTGAAGCGCATCCATCACCTCCTGTATATTGAGGGCTACACGATCAAGGGCGTCCAGAAACTTCTCAAGGATGTAGGCAAGAACCAGGTGCTCAAGGGCGCTGGAACCTCGCAGGTTTTCATCCAGAACCCCGTGCTGGAAGCTCCCCACGAAAACGAAAAAAAGCCTGCGGTGATGGCCGCTGCCGCGCAACCTTCGCAGGGGCGCTTGCCTCTGATTGAGGCGCAGAACACTCACCTGACCGACCGTCAGCGCACGATTCTGGAGACGATGCTTGAGGAATTGCGCGAACTCCGCAACCTCATTAAGCCGAAGAAATAAGTGCCTCCGGCCCCTTTGGGATTTGATTCTCCGGCGAAAATACGGTACTAACCTAGGATTAATTTTCAGGCATCGGAACGTGGCGCAGCCTGGTAGCGCACTTGCATGGGGTGCAAGGGGTCGCAGGTTCAAATCCTGTCGTTCCGACCATTTTTATTTTGTATCTTTTGAGCGGGCTAGATTTTGAAACCCGATACCGCACCCGACCCCACCGCCTTCTTCACCCGGATCGTAGATATCCTCACAGCGCCGCGCTTTATTGCCTCAAGCCCGCGCCTCAAATTTTTTCTCTCGGAATTCCTTTATTTCGGCTTCAAGCAGGCCTGGGCCTGCCTGTTCGGCGGTCTGATGTTGGCCGCGATCATCGCCACGCGCTTCCTCTGGTCGCCGGACCTGCCGCTCGCCCGCTACGATTTTCTCTTTGTCTACGCAATCCTCATTCAAATCCTGTTCGTGCGCCTCAAGCTCGAAAATTGGGAGGAGGTGCGTGTAATTTTTATTTTCCATGTCGTCGGCACAGCGATGGAGATTTTCAAGACCCACATGGGCTCATGGATATACCCTGAGGAAAACCTGCTCCGCATCGGCGGCGTACCCTTGTTTTCCGGCTTCATGTATTCAGCGGTCGGCAGCTACATCGCAAGGGTTTGGCGTATTTTTGATTTCAAATTCACCCGCTACCCGCGCAAGGATTTAACGGTCCTGCTCTGTATTCTCATTTACGTGAATTTCTTCACCCATCACTTTACCTATGATATCCGGCTGTTCCTGTTCGCCTTCACGATCCTGCTCTACGCCCGCACATGGGTTTATTACAAGCCGCACGAGACCTTTCAGAAAATGCCGCTGCTCCTCGGGTTTTTTCTGGTGTCCTTTTTTATCTGGATTGCAGAAAATACTGGAACTTTCGCTGCCGCATGGCGCTACCCCGATCAGGCGCACGCCTGGGCGCTCGTCTCGCCCCACAAAATGGGCGCGTGGTTTCTCTTGATGATTATCAGCTTTGTTTTGGTGACCCTCTTGCATAAGGACGGGCTGGAGGAGGGGAAGGACGAGGAGGAAAACTAGGCGGGCGCCACCTCGGGTTCAGCCTCCGGGTACGGTGCGGCCTTGCGTAACGTGATCGCCTGATAGATGTCGCGCACCTTCACCTCGCCCATCGCATGATTAGCCGCCTCGCCGAATTTTCCCACATACTGCAAGGCTTTCCGGTCCGGCTCCAGTTCGAGGACTTTCGCCTGAAGAAGATGCAGCGCCGGGAGCAATCGGTCGTAAACCTCCACAATCTCCCGCACCTGCGGCCGCTCGAAGCGCCGGAAATCCGTCACCCCCTCCAGCGCATCGGGCAGAATGCACTCATCCGGCCGGATAAAGAAAAAATCATCCTCCATCCCCGGCTTGGCCACCGACCACGCCTGCGTTACGGGGTTCCGATCGACGGCAATCCCCATGGCCTCGGCCCGGATTTGAAATTCCTCGTCCTCGTAATTCACCTCGCGGCGCAATTCATCATAGCTCTTGCCCGTCTCCCGCGACATCAGCCATCCCAGCGTCCGGTTGAGATTCTCCTGAGAGGCTGTATAGCGGTATTGCTCCAGAACCCCCATGATGAAGCCTTGGCGGTCAACATAGGAATCCTTAATTTTTCCGGTGATTGTTCCCAGTAAGACTTTCTCGATCTCGAAATTATAGATTTCGGAATCATAGCTCCCCTGATAGGGCGTCCCCTCCAGCCCCTCATGCGGCGGCGCGTTGAACGCCAGCCCCAGCAAAACGTGCCCGGCCTCATGATCGAACCCTTCGACGCTTTGGTATTTCCAGACCGTTTTGACATGGTGGTTCACGGCCTCTCTGAGCGTCATATCCCGGCCCAGCATCGTCTGCAACTCGCCATCACGCCCGCCCGTCAGCGCTGCCTCCGGCTCCTCCAAAATCTGCCGGACCAGTTTCCCGAGGATATCTTTGATACTTTGTTTCATAGTCTGAACTCAGTCCCGTCCGCATCTCGTTCGGGAGCAGGGGGCGTAAAACCGGCAACCATCGCTTCATGGAGATCACGAACTTTCAAAGTTCCCATCTGACTTGGTCCCATATTGACGTAATCCTCATCGATAAAATCGGTCAGCATATTAAGGCCGGGCTTAATCCGCTCATAAATCTGTCCGGCTTCCGCGTCCGTGGGCCGTTTGAACTTCTTGAAGTCATCCACGCCCTCAATATCGTCAGGAAAATAATGCTTGCGTTCGTCGACATACCAGAAACGCTCGTCCAGCGCCGGAATATCGACGCCCCAAGTTTCCTGATCTTCCGTCACCTCGATGCCATATTTTTGCGCGAAAGCATAAAATACAAAATCTTTATACGCGTTTTCTCGTTGGGCCTGCTCTCCGTCGATCCCGGCAACCCGTCCAAGCCCCCAACTCACAACGCGGTTAAGATTGCCGAGCGGGCCGTAGGTATCGTAGTTCTCCTGTACACGCTTTAAAAAAAGAGCCTTCCTTTCTGCTTCGTCAGTCGGCAACTTCTCGCTAAAGCTGTCAAGAAGGGCCATCTCGATGGAAACGCTGTAAATCTCCGCCTCGTAATCCCCCTGAGAAGGATAATCGGAAGGTTCGCCGGGAAGGGTCTTGCTCAGGGCCATCAGGATATGCGCGGCGTCGTGATCAAAGCTGAACTCCGGGGTCAACCCCCAGCGCTTGAGATGGAACACCCGGGCCTGCTCAAGCGTCATATCCTCTCGCAGCATGACCGCCACCTCGTTCTCGTGAACGGACGCACCTGAGCCTTTCGCGTCTGCGGAGGCAAAGCCGGAACTGAGACGATCATTAGCCATACTTGAAATCCCGCTTATAATTGCCTCTATTCTGGTTTTTTTCGCAGAAATAGTCAATTTTATTAGGGTAAACTGCCACCGTAATAAGCTTTAAGGACCGAAAACCATGGAACTCTTCACCGCCTATGCCACCTTCGCCAATGAGGAACAGGCTCGCACAATCGCCGAAACAGTGGTCAGGGAACGTCTGGCCGCCTGCGCCAACATTCTGGCCCCGCACCATTCCCTTTACTGGTGGGAGGACGAGGTGCAGCACGCGAAGGAAACCGCCGTTCTCTTCAAAACCACCGAGAAAGCCTTCGAATCCCTGAAAAAGCGCATAACAGAGCTTCATACCTACGACTGCCCCTGCATTGTGGCATGGGAGATCAAGGAGGGGCATAAACCCTTTCTAGACTGGATTGTTAATAATACGGTATAATAATACCGCAATCCTAATAACCTGTTTTCATTGTAAAATATTATTGACAAAGCATCGCCGCTGCTCCATAAACACGACACTTCGAAGATAACAAGTTTGATAAGAAAGAGCTTCACATGAAGACATATTCGGCAAAAGCATCGGAGATTGAGAAAAAATGGATTCTCATCGACGCTGAAAACCTTATTCTGGGCCGTCTGGCCAGCGTCGTTGCAATGCGCCTGCGCGGCAAGCACAAACCCTCTTTTACGCCCCACATGGATTGCGGCGATAACGTGATTATCATCAACGCGGAAAAGGTCCAGCTGACCGGAAACAAGCGCGAAGACGATGTTTATTACTGGCACACCGGCTACCCCGGCGGGATCAAGCAGCGCACCAAGGCGCAGATGCTTGATGGCAAATACCCCCAGCGCGTGATCGAAAACGCCGTGGAGCGGATGCTCCCGAAGGGACCGCTGGGCCGCAAGGTCTTCAAAAACCTGCGCGTTTATGCCGGAACCGCTCATCCGCACGAGGCTCAGAATCCCGAAAAGCTGGATGTAGCCGCACTGAACCCCAAGAACAAACGCAACGCTTAAGCAGGGCTGAAAACCAATGACCAAGAAAAAAGACAACAAACCTGAATTCGTCAAGGAAACCCTTCCGCGCCGCAAAAGCAAGAAGGAAGAGTCGATCAAGGATCTCGGCGCCATCGGCGATGCCGTCGTAGCAGCCAAAAATCTCCCCTCGGCCGAAGAGGGCGAACGCAAATCTTCTGAAAAGAAAGTGCCGAAACTCGACAAGCTGGGCCGCGCCTACGCCACAGGCCGCCGCAAGAACGCGGTCGCCCGTGTCTGGATCAAACCCGGCTCCGGCAAGGTCACCGTCAATGGCAAGGAGCAGTCTGCGTACTTCTGCCGCCAGACGCACCTTCTGATCCTCAACCAGCCCTTCCTGATTGCGGACCGCGTCGGACGTTTCGATGTCTTCGCCACGGTGACAGGCGGCGGTCTCTCCGGTCAGGCCGGCGCCGTGCGCCACGGCATTGCCCGCGCCCTTGAGAATTTCGACCCCGCCCTGCGCCCGCCGCTGAAAAAGGCCGGCATGATCACGCGGGATCCTCGGATCGTCGAGCGCAAGAAGGTCGGCAAGCACAAGGCCCGCCGGACCAAGCAGTGGGCGAAGCGTTAATCGCTCCCTTGCAGATTTTTCAGACACCCCCGCCCAAACGGGGGTGTTTGTTTTTTTAGATACTTGTCATTGCGCGAAAGCGGGAATCTAGTCCTGAGAGCGTTGTGTCCGTTGTGTCCGTTGTTTTTCAAAGTTATGCTAGGCACACACAAAAACAGGAATCTGCATGACCAAATTCATCTACCCCTACCGCGGCATCATGCCGAAAATCCACGAAACCGCCTTCATCGCCCCGTCCGCAAGTATCATAGGCGACGTGGAAATCGGGGAGGGGACAAACATCTGGTACAACTGCGTCCTGCGCGGGGACGTCTATAACATCAAAATCGGCAAAAGCACGAACATCCAGGACGGCACCGTCATCCACACCACCAGCGACTTTCAGGGCACCTATATTGGTGACGGCGTCACCGTGGGCCACAGCGCCATCCTCCACGCCTGCACGGTCGAGGATTACGGCTTCGTGGGGATGCAGGCCTGCGTGATGGACGGCGCGGTCGTGGAGGGTATGGCGATGCTCGCGGCGGGTGCGCTCCTGACCCCCGGCAAGCGTGTGCCAAGGGGCCAGCTCTGGGCGGGCCGCCCCGCAAAATTCATGCGCGAGATGATGGAGGAGGAAAACAGATACATCCTCTGGTCCGCTGAACATTACCGCAAGCTGGGGCAGGAGCATAAGGAGAATTGTTGTTTATAATGACTACAGAGCAAAAATTATGGAAGGCAATTCTCGAACTTGACACTTTGCTTAGAGAAAATATTAACGAAGAAGAAAAGTACCAAAAGTATTTTGAGGAAAATCCGCTAATTTTTTATATTCTTGGTTTAGATGTCGTAGAATCTTTTGAAAAAAAATCAAAAAATAAACTGGCTTTTGATAAAGAAAGAAATTTTAGACCTGAACCCGATTTTATTGGAATCAATAAAAATTCAAAAATAGTACGAGTAATAGATATAAAAACCCCTTTTGTAGAAAAAATTACTACGAGCAGGAGTTCTGATTCAAATAGAGCAAAGTTTGACGCAGAAACCGAAAAATACATATCTCAAGTCACCGAATATATTGATTCAATTAAGGAAAACCCTGAATCAAGAGAGATGCTTAAAGCTCTTTTTAGAGAAAAACGATTTTCTGCGTATCAAAGTATAATGATATACGGTCTGAGCAGCCAAAATGATCCACGGCTTGTTGCCGATCTTTGCAGTAAAAGAGTGCCACCAATTGAAATAATATTTTTTGATACATTATTACAAAAGCTTATAGAACAATACTCACACTCTCGAGTTGACATACAAAAAAGATCAGGCGGGTGTTTTATATTTCAGATATCTTTACCAAAAACCCAAAAAAACAAAAAAGCTTACCTTTTTGATATAGGAAAAAAAAAGAGAAACAGGCTGTCCGCAATAATATATAAAGGAAAATTAAACCTCGAGTGTAAAGATAGTAATGGAGATATTCATAAGCTCTCAGCAATAATTAAACCAAACAAGCTTCATTATATTAAATTTGAATTCTCAAATGATAGTGAAGGAGTTTACATGTCTTTATCTGTAAATGATGATGAGCAAGACCTAAGGCACGGTAAGACCACCTTAGACATAGACTTAAACCTAAATAGTTTAGTATTAGGAGCAGATCTAAAAGGAAATAATGGCGCTGAGTTTTCTATTGTTTCAAAAATGATTTTTGGCTCAACCTTATCACTAAGCGAAAAACTTGAAGTATATTATAATTTAAAAAAATCAAGTACCTCCCCACCTCCAGCCACGATTAATTTTAGCCCAGAGCAGTATTTTATAAGAGATAAGAGTGGAAATCTTGTTCAAGAAAACCAAAAATTCGGACCGAGGTTGGTACTCACAAATCCCGATCCCCAAAAGAGCAACTAACCCTTCATCCTGACATACCGACCCGGTGCGGCCTCTATGCCCTTCACGGGCGTCCGCGCAGCAATCTTCTTGCCCGCAAAATCCCTGATCCACTCCTGCCAGTGCGTCCACCACGATCCCTCATGCTGCACGGCCTTCTCGAACCATTCATCGGGGTTAGCGGGCGTCAGGGTGTTATCCCAATAGCAGTATTTTTTCTTGTCCGGCGGGTTGATGACCCCCGCAATATGCCCCGAGGCGGCAAGGGTGAACGTCACCGGCCCGCCCAGATGCTTCATCCCGGCATAGGTCGCGGTCCACGGGGCAATATGATCCTCACGTGTCGAAAGAAAGAAGGCCGGGGTCTTGATGGTGCCCAGATCAACCGGAACGCCGAGCATCGTAAGTGCCCCCGGTTTGATCAATGCATTCTGCTGGTACATATTCCGCAGATAAAAACTATGCATTGCGGCGGGCATATTCGTGCAGTCGTCGTTCCAGTACAAAAGGTCAAAGGGAAACGGCTCTTTCCCGAGCAGGTAGTTATTCACCACAAAGGACCAGATCAGGTCATTGGCCCGCAGCAAGCTGAAGGTCTGCTGCATCTCCTTGCCCTCAAGGATTCCCTTCTCGAACATCTTCTTGTCGATCTGGTTGATCTGCTCCTCGTCGAGGAAAATCTTGAGATCGCCAGCCTTTTCGAAATCCAGTAAAGTGGTCAGAAAGGTCGCGGAGGCTACGCGCTCCGCCGCCTTCTGGGCCGTAAGAGTGGACAGCGCACATGAGAGCAGCGTCCCGCCGAGGCAATAGCCGATGACATTCGTTGAACCTTCGCCCGTAAGGCGCTCAATTTGATCCAGCGCCGCCAGGACGCCCTCGCTCATATAGTCTTCAAACTTCTTCTGCGCCAGCTCCGGTCCGGGATTGACCCAGGAGATCGTGAAAACCGTATGCCCCTGCGCCACCGCCCACGCGATGAAGGAGTTCTCAGGGCGCAGATCAAGAATGTAATACTTGTTGATCCACGGCGGAATAATCAGAAGCGGCGTCTCGAAAACGCTCTCCGTCGTCGGCGAATACTGAAGAAGCTGCATCAGGTCGTTTTCAAAGACAACGCGCCCCGGCGCCATAGCGATATTTTTTCCAAGCTCGAACGTATCGTAATCCGTGGTGCTGATTTTCAGCTCACCGCCGCCGCGCTCCATGTCCTCGATCAGGTTTTCCAGACCCTTCACAAGGTTTTCGCCACCTGTCTTTAGGGTTTCGTTTAACACTTCCGGGTTGGTCAGGACAAAATTCGTCGGCGAAAGCGCGTTAGCAAACAAACGGGTCGCAAAGGCCAGTTTTTCCTTTTGCCTTGAATCCATGCCCTCCGTATCCCGCACTGTCCGCTCCATCCAGCGGCAGGTCAGAAGGTAAGATTGCTTGATGAAGTCGAACAGGGCGCTCTCCTGCCATTCCGGGGCACGGAAGCGCCGGTCACCTGCCTCGGGTTCAATCACGGCTTTTCCGCCCTGACCCATGAATTTCATCAGGCTTTCCTGCCAGAGATTAGCCCAGTCCTGAACGAACTGCGCCTGCAACTCAAAAAATTTCGTAGGGTCGGTGACGATGCTGTCCAGAAAGGCCAGATAACTCTCCCGGATGTTGAGCGGATCAAGATCGCGGTTCAGAAAAGCGTCCATGCCCTTCTGACTGCCGTGCTTTTCGACATAGTCCTCGAAGATCGGCATCGCCTTTGTATAGGCGTCAAGCAAGGCGCGGCTCAAGGCCACCGGATCGGGCATTTTATAGCCGTGATCGGTTTGTGAAGGCGGTTTGGACACGGCTTTTGCCATAATTTTCAGTGAGATGCAAAAAAGTTCTGTTGCAATATTTTAAGACTGTGCTGCAAGCAGGTCAAAAAATCAAGCGCAGAATAATTTAAGGTGAGCCGGAAGCGGCGGTCTCCGGAATCCCTGCAGTCTGAAAACGCCGACACAAAACGGCGAGATAAATGACGACAAACAGAAAAAGATAAATTTCCTCGACTTCGCTGGAACGCCAGAAAAGGTGACGGTCAAAGGCACCGAAACTTTTATCTGTAACCTTAAGAAACAAGAAAAAAAGGGGCGCTGGGACTGACTTCGACTGAGCCTAAAATCGGTGAAAGAATTTTGGGAACCGCCTTGGAATAAAATGTCTGCAGCAGAGGGATCAAAATCCCGCAGACAATAACGCCAACCTCAAGGGCCATGCGGGGCTTCTGAGCCAGCCAAGAAGAGGTGTTATGAAGGTTGGTCTCCTCCTGATCGTTCAGAGTTTTCCAGTACTCGGGTGTCGCCTACTCAAACCAGTGCTGCCCCCAGCTCAGCTCTTCGCCCAGCACGTAAATACTCCCGCACAGCGCAAGCCCGCCCCAAAGCTTGATCGCAACCGACGGTGCGATTGTGATCAGGCGAAGGGCAAGAAAAACCGCCGGACAAAGGATCAGAGCCTGCAAATACTCATGTGGTCCGGTTTCGGAATGAAGATCGGCCATGTAACGGTCCGGCACGAAAACCTCAATCCCGATCTGCGCGAGCATTATCAGGGCGGGAAAAAGCATCCAGACAAAACGTTTAAGAATGAAACCCTGAAACCACATGAGTAACATAAAAACAATAATTGTATAAAAATTGAAAAAGAGGATCAACCCTTCGGGCAGAGGCAGGGGGCAAAATGTGGCAGGAGTGATGTTGCGGCTTGGCACGATTCCTTGAATCTGGTTTAAAACCCCTGTATGAACTAAGCCGGACAATGCGTTGCAAGAGGCACTTAATAATATGTCAGAACCATTTCGCATCGGAATCGCTGGCCTGGGGACGGTCGGCGTAGGCGTCGTTAAAATCCTTCAGAAAAACGCAGGGCTGATTGCCCGCCGCGCCGGACGGCCGATTGAAATCGTTGCGGTATCCGCAAAAAATGAAGACCGGGATCGGGGGGTCGATCTCTCATCCTATCAATGGGTCTCAAAAACCGAGGCTCTTGCAGACGTAAGGGATTTGGATGCCGTAGTCGAACTGATCGGCGGTTCAGAGGGACCAGCCGCAGACCTCGTCAGAAAGTCATTAATAAACAAGCGCCATGTCGTGACCGCGAATAAGGCGCTGCTGGCGCACCACGGCTATGAATTGGCAAAGCTGGCCGATGAAAGTAACGTCTGCCTAATGTACGAGGCCGCCGTAGCCGGGGGCATCCCGATCATCAAGGCCATGCGCGAAGGCCTCGCCGCCAATGAAATCAAGAGTATATATGGAATTCTTAACGGGACGTGTAACTATATCCTCACCACCATGCGCCAGTCGGGCCGCAGCTTCGAGGATGTCCTCAAGGAGGCCCAGGCCGCAGGCTACGCCGAAGCCGATCCCGCGTTCGATATCGACGGCATCGACGCCGCGCATAAGCTCTGTCTCCTGGCGGCGATTGCGTTCGGCGTGAAGCCGGACTTCGATAATCTGACCATCGAAGGCATCCGCCATATCAACAGCACCGATATCGCCTACGCGACGGAGTTCGGTTACAGGATAAAACTCCTCGGCGTTGCCCGCCGCGAAAACGGCAAAATCTTGCAGGTGATGGAACCCTGCCTCGTTCCTATCGAAAGCCCGATGGGAATCATCGACGATGTCTATAACGCCGTTTACGTGGAAGGTGACTTCGTCGAAACCCCGCTTTTAACAGGCAAGGGCGCGGGCAGGGGGCCAACAGCCTCCTCGGTCGTCGCCGACCTGATCGACCTAGCAAGAGGCCACAGACTACCCGCCTTCGGCATCCCCGCCAAAGACCTCAAAGAGGCCGTCTGGGCCGATCCCGGCGAGACGGTCAACAGCTATTACCTCCGCCTGATGGTCCTCGACCGGGCGGGCGTGATTGCCGATGTTTCGGCCATCCTCAGGGATAAGAATATTTCCATAGAAGGCCTGGTGCAAAGGGGCCGCGACCCCGGTCAGGCCGTCCCGGTAATCATTACCACCCACGAAACCCGCCACGCGGATATGGCCGGGGCGTGCGAATTGATCGAAAAGCTTGATTGCTGTATCGAAAAACCGCGCCTGATGGTGATTGAACAAATATAGACTTGTAATTACATAATCACTCAAATAGGATAGGGCGCTTTTTTAAACCTTCAAGGAAAGACTGCACAATGACGCAAAAGGCGAGGACAATGACGGATAACTCGGCAGAACTGGAACTGAACATGGACCGCAATCTCGCGCTCGAAGTCGTGCGTGTAACGGAGGCTGCGGCTCTGGCCGCCTCCAAACTGGTCGGCCGCGGCGACAAGGACGGCGCGGATCAGGCAGCCGTTGACGCCATGCGGAGCGCCTTGAACGCCCTCAATATCCGTGGAAAGGTCGTCATTGGCGAAGGGGAACGCGATGAAGCCCCTATGCTCTATATCGGCGAGGAAGTGGGCACGGGCACAGGCCCGAAGGTGGACATCGCCCTCGACCCGTTGGAGGGAACAGACATCACGGCCCGCGGTGGCCCGAACGCGCTAGCAGTCATAGCGATGACCGATGAGGGCGGATTCCTCAATGCCCCGGACGTTTACATGGAAAAGATCGCGGTGGGACCGGGTATTGACCCGAAAATCCTGAGCCTCGACGATCCCATAGCCGATGTCCTCAAACGTCTGGCGAAGGAAAAAGACGGCAAAATTGAAGATCTGGCCGTATGTATCCTCGACCGCCCGCGCCATGAAAAACTCATTACGGCCGTTCGAGAGGCCGGCGCGCGCATCATCCTCATCGGTGACGGGGACGTCAGCGCGGTGATCGCGACGACCGAGCCGGAAAATACCGGTATTGACCTGTATGTCGGCTCCGGCGGCGCCCCCGAGGGTGTACTGGCCGCGGCGGCCTTGCAATGCACGGGCGGAGCCATTCTGGGCCGTCTGATCTTCCGCAACGAGGATGAAATCGCCCGCGCCGAACGCTGGGGCATTAAGGATCTCAATCGTGTTTACAAGACAAACGATCTGGCTAGCGGCGAAAACGTGATGTTCGCGGCTACGGGTGTAACCGATGGCGCAACAATGCGCGGCGTACGCCGCTCGGCAGCAGGAGCCAAGACCTCCTCCATCGTCATGCGCTCGAAATCCGGCACGATCCGCCGGATTGAATCGACCCACAATTTCCGCCGCAAGACCTGGTTGCAGTCGATCTAAGGCAGAACTATATGGGGGTAGAGTATTGTGAAAGGCACAGACCGAAACTGACAGGTGTTTTGTCTTGCCCTCATGTGTATTCAGCAGCAAAATATCAACAGCCGCTTATCCCGTGCAAAAAGCTTTATGCATATGGTGATATCCCTTACATTGTATGTAGTGAATGTGAAAAAAACTATCATCAAGATATACTTGCCGATGACTTTCCGCCTAACGTGGGTCTGTTATGTGAGCAGTGCCTACTGGACTGGGCATTGAACAGCGTAAGCGCCTCTGTGGATAAGCCATGACTTTTCCCGGCCTCTGCTACTTCAAGAGCCGCTAAAACCTTATGCTGAACCTATGACAAAAGACGTATTGGTTGAGGAATCTCTGCTGCGTTCGCGCTGGGTACTGACGGACTCTCCCCTCGATGAGATTGAAAAAATCGCCCGCGTCCACGGCTTGCCGGAAATCATCGCCCGCCTCCTCTGCACACGCGGCATCGCCGCAGCAGACGTGCCGCGCTTCCTCCGCCCAACCCTCAAGGATCATTTCCCCGATCCCTTTACGTTAAAGGGGATGAGCGCTATGGCCGATGATGTCGTTCAAGCGATTGAAGCGAAGGCGCAGTTCGCAATCTTCGGCGACTTCGACGTCGATGGCGCGACCTCCTCCGCGATCCTGTACCGCCTCCTCAAGCATCTCGGCTTCGATCCGCCCGTATACATTCCCGACCGCGTAGGCGAAGGCTACGGCCCGAATATCGAAGCCCTGAAAACCTTGAGCGGGCAGGGTGCGGACATTCTCTTCATGCTCGATTGCGGCACGACCGCTTTCGATATCATTAAGGCCGGAACGGAGATGGGCCTCAAAATTATTATCCTCGACCACCATGAGGCCGAAGACAAACTCCCCGAAGCCTGGCACGTAATCAACCCCAAGCGCAAGGACGATACCTCCGGCCTGACCATGCTGGCAGCCTGCGGCGTGACTTTTCTGACCTGCGTGGCGATCAGCAGCCGCCTGCGCGAACGTGGTTGGTATTCTGCGCAAAATCTCAAGGAACCCGACCTCAAATCTTTCATGGATATTCTCGCTCTGGGCACGGTCTGCGATATGGTCCCTCTGACAGGACCAAACCGCTTGTTCGTCCGCACAGGATTTTCCACCCTCGCTAACAAGCTGAACACGGGCATAAGTGCGCTCATGGAGGTCGCCCGGATCAAAGCGCCGATCACAACCTACGACGCTGGATTCGTCCTCGGCCCGCGCATTAACGCCGGAAGCAGGGTTCATAAAGCCGATCTGGGGGCAAGGCTTCTGTGTACCGATAATCCCGAAGAGGCTAAAAACATCGCTTGGACGCTCGATGATTGCAACAAGCTCCGCAAGGAGATGCAGCTTGAAATGGAAGAACAGGCCATGCGGATGGTCGAGGACAGGAACCTGCAGGACGCGCCAATCATTCTGGTCGATCAGGAAGGCTGGCATCCGGGCCTCAGCGGTCTGGTCGCCGGAAACTTGAAGGAAAAATATGGACGTCCCGCCTGCGTAGTTGCTTACGCGGAGTCCTTCTCGGGACAGATTGAGGGGCGCGGCTCAGGGCGCTCCATTCCCGGAATCCACATCGCCAACGCCTTTATCGATGCCCGCGCCGCCGGATGGCTGGAAAAGGGCGGAGGCCATGCCATGGCCGGAGGCTTTACCGTCCTGCCCGAAAAGATGGAGAGGCTCCGTGACTTTCTCTATAGCCACATCAGCGCACAACAAACATCCGGTGCGGTCAATATCACCACATCAATCGACGGAGTCCTCTCAGCGCGGGGCGTGACCGTCGAACTGGTTACACTGCTGCAGGATTTCATCGGCCCCTTCGGGCAGGAACACCCGGAGCCGATCTTTGCTTTAACTGACATGAAAATCCACAGCGCCGATATCGTGGGCGAAAAGCACGTCCGGCTTCTGGTCTCTGACCGCGAAGGCGGCCCAAGGGTAAAGGCCATGGCTTTCCGCACCGTCGGGTCGCCGATGGGCGAAATGCTGCTCAGCCGGAATACGGGGCCGGTGCATCTGGCCGCAACTCTGAAAATCAACGAATGGCAGGGCCGCCAAAGCGCCGAGATCATCATTCAGGACGCCGCCCCGGCAAAAAAACAGGAAGCAGGAGCATCGAAACACCGCCAAACCGCCGAGGCGATCTGAGCAAGGAACGGTCATCAATCGTGCTGACAACCATCAGGACTTTCATCGAAACGCATTTTGGCGCCTTTCTGCTTCTGGCGTTCGTTCTCGGTCTGACCGTTCCAGGCCTGGAAGCGATACCAAAAAACGCCATTCTGTTTTTGCAGGCCACGATTATCCTCTTCGCCTGCTCGAAAATCCGCATCGCCGATTTTAGCGACTTCCGGGCGCGGGACGTGGGAGGTTTCTATATCCTGCGCTTTATTCTTCTTCCGATACTGATGTTCTATATCGCAGAGATCGTCGCGCCGGACTACAAATACGCCCTTCTTCTTCTCGGTACGATGCCCTGCGGCGCAACGCTTCCGGCGATGATGAGCATCCTCGGCGGCAACCCGGCCTTGGGTCTGACCGCCACCACAATCTCAGGTCTTCTGTCGCCCTTCGTTGTGTCCGTCATCTTTGCGTTATTCAGCACGATGGGCCTGCAGCTTGATATTAACGGGATGTTCCAGACGCTCTTTATCGTCATCTTCTGTCCTGTCCTGCTCTATTTTGGTGTCCTCAGGCGCATCGAACCTCTAAAGTTAAAGATGCGCGAAAACGCGTCCATGATGGCCATCGTCCTGATCTTCGGGGTGATCATGATTGTGGTCGCCTACCAACGGGAAAGATTTTTTCAGGAGCCCTGGTTCTTTACAGAGGCCTTTATAGTCGGGACCATCGCCTATTTTATTTATTACGCGATGGGGTGGTTTCTTTTCAAAAACCGCGACCGCAGCACCCGCATCAGCTATTCTTTAATGGGCGGAAACAACAACATAGCCCTTGGAATCAGCCTCGCCGCCCTCTATTTCCCCGAAAAGGAAATGTTTATTCTTGTCGTCTGGGAAATTTTGTGGATAATGGGTGTTACATTATTTCAGTTGTACGTTAAAAGGGATCCGTAACGTCAAGGCACAAAACCTTTCGTTTCGGCAAAATACGGAAAAAATATGCAGATCAAAAAAGTCCAGGGGTTGCTCAGCAGCGTGGTGATCCTCTCAGAGGCCAGCCATGTGTTTTGCTGCGTCCTCCCGACGCTCTTTAGCATCATGGGCATTCTGGTTGGTCTGGGCGTAGCAGGGGCTATGCCGTTATGGCTCAGCGGCGTGCATGAAATGATCCACGAGTGGGAACTCCCGATCATCATCTCCTCCGGTCTGATTTTGCTTCTGGGGTGGACCGTCTATCACGTCAGCGAAAAGATGGATTGTCACGACACGGGCTGCCATCATCCGCCCTGCGGTCCGCAGAAAAAAAGCGTGGCGACAATCCTGAAAATTGCGACCATCCTGTTTATCGGCAACATCACAGTGTTTCTGGTCTTCCATAAAGGCCTTGAGACTCTGGGCTTGGTCAGCGATCCTGCTCACCTCGCAGCTTCAGAAGCTGACCATCCCGAAGATCACGACGGTCACAGACATTAGTCCTCTTCGCTGAAAACCAGAGCCGCCGGACGGCCCTCCTTGATAGGCAGGGAAACCTTTCTGTAAAAGCAGCTATCACGCCCTGTATGACAGGTGCCCTCAGCGCCCTCGTGACCCTTCGGCTTACGCACCTCTACAGAAAGCAGCAGGCAATCCTGGTCACAATCGGTTCTGACCTCCACAACCTTCTGCACAAAACCACTCGTCGCCCCCTTGTGCCACAGGCCTTTTCGGCTGCGTGACCAGTAATGCGCTTCTCCGCTCTCCAGCGTCTTGCAAAGAGCCTCGTCGTTCATATAGGCCATCATCAGCACCCGGCCGGTTTCCGCACACTGGGTAATACACGGGATAAGCCCGTTCGCATCGTAAGCGGGCCGGAACGTCAGCCCCTCTTCAAGGTCAGATTTTTTTGACATAAAAAAAATTCCTCAATAGGACCAGGTACGTTCGACCCAGCGCTGGCGCCTGTAATCGTATTTCAATTCGCCGCTCAAACTTCCAGCCCGCCCGCGGGGGTCGATAATTTTGCAATAGTATTCGGATTGCGTGTTCTGATGAACAAAACCGTTATGGAGAAGCATGGCCCGAGGATATTCGACATAGCGCAAATTCACCTCTTCGCCGTCCAGTTTGATATGTCGCAGGCTGTTCTTGGTCAGCAGCATCTCATGTTCATGCTCAAGAGCATATTCTCGGGACTCTTCGCACATCCTCTTGGCCAACTCGATTTCTATGGCGACATTATCGTAATACTTGGCATCGCGCTGGTTAAAAAGAGCATACCCAAGGCCGAAAACAACGGCACAAGCTGCCAGAATCCTCATTTTAGATTGTTCTTTCACGCGCTCAAGAAAAGTCATCACATATCCACTCTCTGTTGGTATCTTTTCTCAAAGGCGTCCCAGAGCTTCGCCTCCACGCAATCGCCGTAAAGCATATTCAGATCCTGCACGCCGGAGGGGCAGGTGACATTGATCTCCGTCAGGTACCCGCCGATCACGTCGATCCCGGTGAACACAAGGCCGCGCTTGGCCAGTTCAGGCCCAATCGTCTCGCAGATATGCAGGTCTTTTTCATTCAGTTCGCACTTTTCCGCCCGCCCGCCCAAATAAAGTCCGGCCCGCACCTCTTGCGCTCCGGGAACTCTCAGAAAACCTCCGGCAGGCTTACCGTCGATCAGGATGATCCGCTTGTCGCCTTCCGTCTTCACCTCGGGGATGTATTTCTGCGCGATAATCGCCTCCTTGTAAAACCGTCGAAACATATCGATCAGAGAGCTGAGGTTATCGCTGTCCCGATCGACATGGAAAACCAGTGACCCACCATAATCGTAAAGCGGTTTGAGGATGATATCGCCATACTGGGCGTAAAACTCCTTGATGGCCTCCCGGTCGGCAGTAATAAGGGTGGGGGGGATCAGGCTCCTGAAGTGCGTGACCAGCAGCTTCTCCGGCGCGTTCCGTACCTCGAACGGGTCGTTGATGACCAGAGTTTTGGGGTAAAGGTGATCGAGGATATGGGTAGCAGTAACATAGTCCATGTCGAACGGCGGCTCTTGCCGCATCAGGACGATGTCCACGTCCTGCCGCAGATCGAGAATAACCTCCTCGCCGATGGTATAGTAGTTATTCTTGTCCATCCGCGCATCGATAGAGCGTGCTCGCGCCAGAACCCGCCCATCAAGCAGGGAAAGCTCGGAAGGCATGTAATAATAGACAGGATACCCGCGCTTTCGGGCCTCCACGATCAGGGCAAAAGTGCTGTCCACATCGTGTTCAAAGCCCTCAACGGGGTCCATCTGTACGGCGACGCGAAGGGTCATCGTTCGTTCTCGCTTGTTGCTTTTCTTACGTTTTTATACTAGCTCTGGGGGCGAATGAAAATAACATACCCTTTAGGTTTGGGCAAAAGCATGAAATTTGAGGATCTGGGGCTGAACCCGAATGTGATGAAGGCGATAGCCGAGCGCGGCTATACGGAGCCGACTCCCATCCAGCAGCAGGCGATTCCCTATATCCTGATGAAAAGGGACGTGGTGGGACTGGCGCAGACCGGAACCGGAAAGACCGCCGGTTTTACCCTGCCCATGATCGAAATGCTGGCCGGAGGCAGGGCGAAAGCCCGGATGCCGAGATCGTTGGTCTTGTCCCCCACACGGGAACTCGCCGCCCAGACCGCGGAAAGTTTCGATACTTATGGTAAATATTCAAAATTGACCAAGGCCTTGCTGATAGGCGGCTCCTCCATGGAGGAGCAAATCAAGATTCTTGAACGCGGCGTGGACGTTCTCATCGCCACACCGGGCCGCCTTCTCGATTTGTTCGGCCGCGGTAATATACTGCTGAACGACATTAAAATTCTTGTAATCGACGAAGCCGACCGGATGCTCGATATGGGCTTCATCCCGGATATCGAGAAAATCTGCAGCCTTCTGCCGCCCTTGCGGCAGACGCTGCTCTTTTCAGCCACCATGCCTCCTGAAATTAAAAGGCTCACGGCCAAGTTCCTGTCCAGCCCCAAGGAAGTGGCCGTTGCGCCCCCGGCCACAGCGGCCGCCACTGTGGAATTGTTTCTGGCTAATGCCGAGCCACGGCGGAAAAAGGAACTTCTGCATGACATTCTGGTCCATGAACAAATCCGCAACGCTTTTATTTTCTGCAACCGTAAACGCGACGTGGATACGCTGGCCGCATGGCTCAAAAAGAAAGGCTATCACGCCTCGCCCCTCCACGGGGACATGGCGCAATCCCACAGGACTGAAACCTTGGCAAAATTCAAGGATGGCACACTCCCCATCCTCGTCTGCAGCGACGTCGCGGCCCGCGGGCTGGATGTCATAGGCGTCTCTCATGTGTTCAACTACGATGTTCCGAACAACCCCGATGATTTCGTCCACCGCATCGGACGGACGGGTAGGGCAGGGCTTACGGGACGGGCTTGGACGATTGCGGCCCCTGACGATGCAAAACTGATTCAGGCGATCGAAAAGCATATCAAGGGAAAACTTAAGGTTTCCGACATCGGCGGTAAGTCTGACTCAGTTGCCGAAAAGGAAAGCAGGCCTGAGAAAAAACGTCAGGAGAAAAGGGATTTCGGTCACAAAAAAGAGCGAGATCAGACAGACCGCAACAAAAAAATTCACCCTATTGAAAAAGCGAAAACCGAGAGCCGCCCCCCGCAGCCCCCAAGAAATATAGAAACACAAAAGGAAGAAGACACGTCCTCCAGCGGCTTCGGGGAGGATATGCCCGCCTTCTTCAAAACACGAAAATAGCAACTATTTCAGTTTGATCCCCTTTATCAGCCTTGACTTTCGGAGCCAGTCTTTCACTATGGGAAAGGTTGATTCACGCGTGTTTCTCAATGGCCCTTCTTTCGTTTAACATAACAAAAATATACAAGGCGACACTTTTTGCCATTCTTGTACTGGCCATACTGTCGCCATCTTCAGTATTGGCCGTGGACAGCCCAAGTGATTCTCCGGTTTCTCTGGATGCCGACAGTCTTTCGCACGATCAGGCCGCTCAAACCGTAACGGCATCCGGTAACGTTGTGATGGTTCAGGACGGCCGGACCCTCAAGGCCGATAGTGTAGTCTATGACCTGAAAGCCGATACGGTGATCGCTATTGGCCATGTCGAGTTCGTGGATATTAACGGCGACCGCCATCTGGCCGAAAAAGTAAAATTCAACGATGCCATGAAAAACGGCTTCGTCGAGGGGTTGAAAACGTTTCTGACCGATGGCTCGCGTTTTACAGCGAAAAAGGGCAATCACGAGCGCGGCATCACGACGACGATGTACGATGCCACCTACACCCCGTGCGAACCTTGTAAAAAAGATCCTGATCGTCCGCCCCTCTGGCAAATCCGGGCCTCCGAGGTCGAGCATGACAAATCCGATAAAACCATTTCTTATCAGAACGCCCGCTTTGAATGGATGGGTGTCCCTCTCGCTTACCTGCCGTATTTCGAACATCCTGATGGAACGGAAAAACGCAAGAGCGGTTTCCTGACCCCCTCCGCAGGTTATAAAAGCGACTTGGGCGTCTTTGTCGAAAGCCGCTACTATTGGGCCATCGCCCCGGAAAAGGACGCGACCTTTGGCGTGATCGCCATGACCAAGCAAGCGCCCGTGGCGACCGGAGAATGGCGCCAGCGTTGGGAAAATGCTGAATTTAAGGCCGAAGGCAGTATGACCTATTCCGACTACGTTGACCGTGAGGAGGACGAAAGCGTTCGGCAGAACAAGGAATGGCGCGGCCATATTTTTGCCGATGCTCTCTGGAATATCAATCAGAAATGGCGGGCAGGGTCGGAAATCAATCTCACCTCCGACGATCAGTATTTACGCCAGTATGATTTCGAGACCGAGGATGACGACGTCCTTGAAAATCAGGTCTATCTGGAGCGGTTTTCAGGCCGTAATTATGCCGTGGGACGCTTGTTAGGGTTTCAGGATTTGCGGGTGGATGAAGCCGAACTGATCGACCAGCCCGACGTCCTTCCTGAAATTCAGGCAAGTTTTCTGGGTGAACCCGGCGATATACCCGTTTTAGGCGGACGCTGGAGTCTTGAAGGTTCGGTCTTGGGTCTGCGCCGTGAGGCCGAGGACGGTCAGGACGTCAACCGTATAGGTCTGGGCGTAGGCTGGCAGCGCAGGCTGGTGACCGATTTTGGCTTACTGTCGGTAATCAATGCCAACGCCCGTTCGGAAAGTTACTTCATTCAGGATCGTGATGATGCCACCAGCGACGGAGGTGAGACCCGTTCCTTTGCTTCACTGGACGCAAAGACCAGCTATCCCCTGACACGCAACTTCGAGCGTTTTCAGGCGGTCATCGAGCCTGTGGCCTCCCTGACACTGGCTCCGAATATCGATCAGGAAGACGAAATCCCGAACGAGGACAGTCAGGACGTACAGATTGACGCCAGCAACCTCTTCGAATCCAACCGCTTCCCCGGTCTCGACAGGATCGAGGATCAATCGCACTTCACCTATGGCTTGAGGACAGGGCTTTATGCTGACGATGGTAGCTACGGCGATGTCTTTTTCGGCCAGAGCCAGCGCTTTGAGGATGATGACAACCCCTTCGTAGCCGGATCCGGCCTGAACGAAAAGGAATCGGACTTTGTTGGGCAAATTTCAGGGCGTTACAAACAAGATTACGCGCTGGATTACCGCTTCCAGCTGGCCAATGACGACCTCTCGCCGCAGCGCCATGAAGTCGATGCAAGTGCTAGCTTTAACTCCTTTACGTTATCCACCCGCTACTTGTTCGCCAAGTCTTTAGGAGGCACGGATATCGTCGAAACCCGCGAGCAGATTGAAAACGCGGCCAGCTATTATATAAACGATGAATGGCGCATTCGCGGCGGCGCAAGGCACGATTTGGGCGAAGATCCGGGCTTAAGGCAAGCCAATATCGGAGTCGATTACTTCGGCCAGTGTTTTACATGGTCGGTGACCGGTCGCCGGAACTTGACCGAAGACAGTTCAGGCGACAACGGAACGGAAGTGCTCTTTAAAATAGGCTTGAAAAATCTGGGCGAATTTGAAGCCTCTGGTCTCAAGCTATCGTCTGACAACGGCTCAAAGGAAAAAGAAGACGAGTAGACAGAGTCTTGCCTTGTTCGCTAGCGGTTGATCCCATATATTTTTCCCTGAACCTGAAATCTGTGCTTCGGACCCTTTCTTATGGAAGTCAGCCCTTACAACCCTTACGATCGCTACCGCCGCCGTTCGGTCAGACGGACGCAAAGCGTTCTGAATATCATCTTGGCGTGTGTCATCACGGGAGGTTTGGGGTTCTATCTGGGGCGTCTGCAGTCGGAACAGAGTTTAAAAACTCTATATAAGCAGAAAAACAGTTCTGAGACCCAAATAGAAGATTTGCAGGACCAGTTAACGCGTTTAAGGGCCGAGGCCCAAACGGCCAATATCAAACTCCTTCAGGCGCATGAAAGTTTTAGCGAGGCTTTGCCGGAAGGGCCGATGCAGGAACTCACACTGCTTTTGAAGCAGCAGATTGAAGGGGGCGTGGATCCAAAGCGCATGGAAACTGTTCTGCGCTCCGTCCGCCCGCCTCAGAATTGCTCGGAACCGCAGACGAAACGCTTTGTACTCATGACGCCGGCCTATAACGGGCCGCAAAGTAAAATGACTACAAACGAAAAGGAGATAACCTTGACGGGAAGCGGGGAATCCGCAAAAAATTCCAAGGGCAAGGCGGAGGCCTGGTTCGATCCGTCAAAATCCGTAACATTGGTGTTTGAGACTAATGAAGGAGCCAAACAGGAGAAAAAGAGCCACCTTCCCATTTATCACTCAATTATTCTGGGCGACAAGGAGTTCCGCTTCACAATCGCCCAAGGCGAACAATCCTTCGCCAAGGTCACATACGATATCTGCGATTACCCCTGAAAATCAATTTTTGATCGACTGATAGGCCTTGGTGGACAGCATATGCTCGACCAAAAACGAAGGCTGCGTCTCGATTTGCAGGTTGATCTCAATCGGCCGCTTGTCCTTCAAATCGGGATTCATTCCACGCGAATTCAAGGTCATGAGGACACCTTTGGACACAGAACCGTCCATTCGGAATTCAAAAAATTCATAATGATAGTTTTTGAGGGCCGTTCGCATCGCCTTCATTTGCGGATCATCCCCCGCAAAGAGCATCTGCGAGATGCTGTCAGGCAGCATAATGACACCAGGGTCTTGGCTCTGGAGCAGTGCATCTTTGATTTCGAGAGTCTTGCCGCGTTTGATCAGGGGAATGATCCCTCCCATGCGCCCGTCGATTTTAAAAGTCGGCAGCGGCGTATCCATGAAAAACTGGCGCAGACTGATATCGGAAACCTTGAGGGTTACCTGATCCGGTAATTCAAGGTCTTTGAGGGGTATACGGTCTGTACGCACGGAGCCTCCATAAACACTAAGGCTCGCGGCGGCGATTTCTCCCTGATCGGGGGGAACAAAACCCACACGCATACGCCCCTGATATTTAATAGATGGCTTGAGCGGCAAGTCAAATTTGAGATCGGCCAGAAACTTTCGGGGATCGCCCTCGGTCTTCTTTGCCTCGGAAACGCCCCCCCTCAAATTATAGAGGTGGAGCGGCCCATAACGCAGCGTCAGGCCTTTGATTTCAGCGGCAAGATCGGCCTTAGCTTCCGGGGGTGTTTTCTGTCCGTCCCAGGAAAAGGAGCAATTCGCCAGTAGCCCGTGATCAGACTCTTGCGCGGAAGGTTCAAGAGCTTCAGGCATAGCCAGCGATGTTTTCTCGCACAACCCGGTTAGAATTTTGGTCTGCGGATTAAAAAGAAAAGGCCCCCGAACCCCGGATGTGTGTTCAGGATTCTCAATCGCCCACTGTCCGTTCAGAACACCATCTTTCGCGGTATCGGCAAAAGAGAAGGTAACAGAAAGCGGAACATCACGAGGAAGAAGCGACGGCAAGGCCTGCTCGGGCGAAAGTAGTGTGTTCTTGGCAAGAAAATCCCGCAAAAGGATTAAATTTTGCGGACGCAAACCCACCTCTTTAATTGTTTGTTCTTGCTCGTTGGTCTTAAGCGAAGCTGTGAAGTCAATTGCCTCGGCGCCGATGGTCTTGCCCTCTGCCTTGAGGGAAAGAATGTTGTCCTTGCGTTCGAGGCTAATTTTAGTGTCATCCAGTGGAATGGACCGCCAGTTAATAGCTGCCGCGATAATTTCAGCGGTCAGAATTAAACCCTTTCCGGCGGGTATCTCAAGGTTAAAAGTCCCGGAAGACCGACTCATTTTCAAATCTTCAATGTCAAGTTGCAAGGGTTCAGCCTTCGCGGAAATTTTTATCGATCCGTCAGGAAAAACAGTTCCGGTCAAGGTCGACTCAAAGGAAAGCTTCTTTTGGGTGGACTTCACCCGCCCCAGTATTTCAACTTCGTTACGCTTTCCAGATTTCTTACGGATTTGCCCCTCGAATTCCAGCTTAAGCCCGCCAAGCTCCGGATGTAGAAGCTCAAGCGTCGCCCCCTCGACAATCACCGCCGGAGCGGGAATATCCTTAAAGCTTTTAAGAAAAGATAAATCGTTGGTCCGTCCGGCCAGTGTAACGTCAAGCGAAGGTGAAATTTCCCCGGTCAGATGCAGCTTGCGTATTCTCAGGCTGTCCGCTTGCCCGCCCTGAAAAAGAAACCGCTCGGGCGAGTACCGGATTTCAAGCCCTTCGACGCCGCTGAAACTCTTGGGATCAAGCGAGATTTTATTAAAAGTAACAGAGCCACCTGAGGCCGATACGGACTCAAAAGCGACCAACTTAAAACCAAGCCCCTGAAGCCCCTCGGCAAAGCGACTCTTTATTTTGTCAGGAATATACCAGTAGAGCGCATAAACATACGCCCCGCCGACAGACAGACACAACAGCGCCAGAAGTGTAAGTATTTTCCGCATGTGCCTAAAGATACAGCCTTATTCAACGATTTCAAACCTCTAAAGTAACAAGGTAACAAAAATCTTTAAATATCTATATCTTCAACAAATTTTGCATGGGTTTGAATAAATTCGAAACGCGCCTCGGCATTATTCCCCATGAGGCGGGAGACAAGATCGTCAATCAGGGCCAGCGGATTCTGAGCCTCTTCATCCTGCGCCATCTCGGCTCCGATCCCCAGAGCCGAAGCAACATCAGGAAGCGTAACCCTCAGCAACATCCTGTTTTTTGGGTTCATCGTCGTATCTTTAAGGGTGCTGGCCATCATTTCCCCAAGACCCTTATAACGCTGTATCTCAACCTTTTTATCCTTGAAAGTCGAAGCAAGAAGCTCTTCTTTGTGAAGATCGTTATGGGCATAAACAACGGTCTTGCCGCTGGTGATCTGATAAAGCGGCGGCTGCGCCAAATAGAGATGTCCATTCTCGATCAGAGACCGCATCTGGTCGTAAAAGAACGTAATGAGCAAAGAAGCAATATGTGCGCCGTCCACATCGGCATCGGTCATAATGATGATCCGCTCATAGCGGAGCTTATCGAGCCTGAAATCCTTGCCCGAGCCGCAACCCAGAGCCTGAATGAGATCTTGGATTTGCTGGTTGGCCACGATCTTGTCCTGTGTGGCGCTGACAACGTTCAAAATCTTGCCTCGCAGGGGCATGACCGCTTGCGTTTCCCGGTTTCGCGCCATTTTCGCTGTTCCGCCGGCGCTATCGCCCTCGACAATAAAAAGCTCAGTGTCATCGGAATTCGAGCGGCTGCAGTCCGCGAGTTTCCCCGGTAGCCGCAGGCGTTGCGTAGCGGTTTTCCGGGCGGTCGCACGGTCATTTTTGAGCTTCTGCCGTTCTTCTGCCCGGGCGATAAGGGATTCGATGAGTTTATTACTCGACGCAGGGTCGTTGGAGAGCCAATGATCGAAATGGTCCTTGATGGCTGTATCGACGAGGCGCGTGACCTCAGGCGTCGCCAGACGGTCTTTGGTCTGTCCCTGGAATTGCGGATTTTTGATAAAAACGGACAGGAGCACACCCGTTCCGGTCATGATATCGTCGGCCGTAATGATCGAGGCTTTTTTCACGCCGGTCATCTCGGCATAGGCGCGAATCCCGCGCAACAAAGCGGCCCGCAACCCCGCCTCATGCGTCCCGCCTTGCGGCGTAGGGATTGTATTACAATAGGAATGGGAAAAACCTTCTTCTTCCTCTGTCCATCCGACCGCGAACTCAACTTTTCCGGCTTTATCGGGAAGGTTAATGTTTCCATAAAAAGCCTTGGGCGTAACCGTCGGCGTATCTTTGAGGGAATAAGTCAGGAAGTCGTATAACCCGCTGGGAAATCTGAAGGATTCCTCCGCCTTGATCTTGCTGTCTGGTGGGAGCAGGGAGGGATCGCACTTCCACCGGACCTCGACGCCCGAAAAAAGATAAGCCTTTGATCGCGCCATGGAATGGAGCCAGGAAGGCTTGAACCGGAGTTTTGCGCCGAAAATTTCAGGATCGGGGTGGAACGTGACCTTGGTCCCGCGGCGGTTTTGAACGCTGCCGACCTTTTCCAGCTTACTCTTGGGGATGCCCCGGCTGTAGCTCTGCCGGAAAAGCGCCTTGTCGCGGGCCACCTCGACCGTCATCTTGTCCGAAAGCGCATTGACGACTGAAATACCTACCCCATGCAGCCCGCCAGCGGTATTATAGACCTTATTGTTGAATTTCCCGCCCGAATGCAGGGTGGTCATAAGAACCTCAAGAGCCGACTTTTTAGGGAATTTTGGGTGGTTATCGACAGGAATTCCGCGCCCGTTATCGGAAATGGTCAGGACGTTATCGGTTTCCAGATAAATTTCAATCCAGTCCGCATGTCCGGCCACGGCCTCGTCCATGGAATTATCAAGGATCTCCCCGGCCAGATGGTGCATCGCCCGTTCATCCGTGCCGCCGATATACATCCCCGGCCGCTTGCGGACAGGCTCAAGCCCTTCAAGAACCTCGATATCTGAGGCGTCATACGACACATTTTTCGGGTGAGTCTGAGGCATATGTAAAGATGAACGCTCGCTACCGTAGTATGATAACCCACAAAATGAATCAATTAACTAGCTATTATCATTCGATAAATCAAACGAATAAAAAAATAAAAAGCACAAAAAAAACTTTTTTCAATGATAGTCGGATATAATAGATTATAGAAGCTTAGGCCAGTGGGATATTTTATCGGAGAGAATCTTGTTCAAAATAACCGTTACTAAAGTAATCTGCTTTTTTTCATTTCTGTTTATAGCTGGTTTTCCAAACTCGTCTTTTTCAGACGGAGGGGACGCGCTGGCCAGATTTAAAAAACCGATGCCCAACATAGATTTGTTGCCCGAAAAGGATTTTTTGGAATCAACTAAGGAGCACAAAGTCATTCCTTACGGAGACAAGACTTTAGCCTACACAATAAGATGGCCTAAGGACTGGGACCAGGCCGAGGATAAAGGCTCAAGTAACTTTGAGCTAAATACGAAGCTTTTTACAAGTATCAACATTTGGTACAGCCCACCCAGGATGGGTGGCCGTAGTCGGTTGGAGGTAAAGGCCGTAGATCTTGAAAATCAATTGTCTGCAGAACAATGGTATTTAAAGAACCTTCTTCAAACTGGTCAAACCTTGGAAGGTTTCATTGTACACAGCGAAAAAAAGGTTGAAGCACTGATGATAGTAATGGAAGAGGACGTTTCATACTACCTCCGGACAGTGACTATTATTAATGGCAAAAGGGTTCTTCAGGCTCAGTATTACGTTCCAATGTTTTTTTGGAATGAGGAAAAGGTGATGCAGGCGCAATGCCTATCGACTTTTGACATTTCGTATCCCACGGAAGAAACAATTGAAAAGCTTGAGAAGTTTCAATTTCTAGATGTGGCTGAAGTGATGTACCCGGAGACATGGAGATCTCATGCAAAGCCTCTTAAATCAATAGAAAATATGAATGTTAAGTTTTTAAATGTAAGAAAAACGAAAAATAAAATGGAAAGACTCGATGAATCGATTGAGGGGCAGATAGATGTAACCCTTGTGTCCTCACTTACAAGTGAATCTTTGCTCACAGAATTAGAAAATTATAAAAAAAATATGGAGGGCACAGGGATGATTGTAGGCAAAAAAATAGAAACGATTGAAAATTTTAAATACAACGAAAACTACAGTTTTGCCGCTTCCGAAGCTTATGAGGGTATCGATAGTTCAAATGACTCTATGGACTATGAGTTATGGTTTAGCCTGCTTGTATCAGGAAACTACTATTATTTTGTAAGTCTTCTTACGCCCTCCAGAAATGAATCCTACAATGTGTGGGCGCTAAACACGCAAACATACAAGATAATTATTAACAACATTAGGCCAAGCGCAGCCGGATTTATTGATAAAGCCGACGACTTATAAAAAACCTCAGGACGAGAAGTACAGGCTATACTCAACCGGGTGCGGGGCTCTCTCGGTGCGCTCGACTTCTTCCATCTTAAGGGCGATGAAGGCATCAATGATATCTTTGCTGAACACTCCGCCTTTAAGCAGGAAACCGTGATTCTCCGAAAGGGCCGCAAGAGCTTCTCTCAGCGAACCGCAAGCGGAGGGAACCTTGGCCATTTCCTCCTTGCTCAGGTGATAGAGATCCTTGTCCAGAGCCTCTCCGGGATTGATCTTGCTCTCGATCCCGTCCAGTCCGGCCATCAGCATCGCAGAGAAAGCCAGATAAGGATTAGCCAGAGGATCAGGAAAACGCACCTCGACACGCTTGCCACCGGGCGAAGCGGAGTAGGGGATCCGGCACGAGGCTGAACGGTTATTCTTGGAATAGGCCAGATGGACGGGCGCCTCGTAACCCGGCACCAGCCGTTTATAGCTGTTCGTCGTCGGGTTGGTGAACGCATTGAGCGCCCGGGCGTGCTTGAGAATTCCTCCGATGTAATAAAGAGCGGTCTCCGAAAGATCGGCATAACCGTTGCCGGCAAAAAGCGGTTTACCCGCTTTCCAAACAGACTGGTGGACGTGCATCCCCGACCCGTTATCCCCATAGATCGGTTTGGGCATGAAGGTCGCAGTTTTACCATAGCTGTGCGCGACGTTATGAACCGCGTGTTTGTAGAGCTGGATGTTATCGGCGCTGGCGACCAACGTGGAAAAACGCAAGCCCAACTCACATTGGCTGGGCGCGACTTCGTGGTGGTGCTTCTCAACCGCCACGCCCATGCTCTCTAAAACGGTCAGCATTTCTGAACGAAGGTCAGAGAGAGTGTCAACGGGGGCTTCGGGGAAATACCCACCCTTGACGGGGGGGCGGTGCCCCATATTCCCGTTGGGATAATCCCGCCCGGAGTTGTAAGGACCTTCGGCGCTGTCGATCTGATAGCTGACATGATTCATATCGGTATGGACGCGAACGCTGTCAAAAACAAAAAACTCCAACTCCGGTCCAAAAAAGGCAGTATCGCCCAGACCTGATTTTTTGAGATACTGCTCCGCCGCCTTGGCAATCGAGCGCGGGTCGCGGTTATAGCTTTCCTTGCTGCCGGGCACCCGGACATCGCAGAAAATCTTGAGGGTCTTCTGGGCCGAAAAGGGATCATAGGTTACTTTGACAAGGTCAGGGATCAGCACCATGTCCGACTCATGAATGGCGCGCCACCCGGCAATAGATGAGCCATCGAAATAAACCCCGTTCTCCAGCACGTCCCGGTCAACATATCCCGCCCTGAGGGTCAGGTGCTGCCACTTGCCGCGTAGATCAGTGAAATTGAAATCCACATACTGAACGTCCTGCTCTTGGATATACTTAAGAAGGTCCGCGCTGGACTTGAAGGAAAGGGCGTATGAGTTCACGAAAACACCTCACGGGAAAAATCGGGTTTAAGCGCAAAAAACAACCCCTGTTTACCATGAGCGCCAAGGGGCGGCAATCGCAATATTCTGGCGCGTTGCTGACACTAAGTGCGTGATTTTAGGCAAACTTCGCGTATAATACACTTGACGAAAGGGAAGCTCTGACGCTAGAGATTTCCCTCTTGCCGCAATTATGGCGACTGTAGCTCAGTTGGTAGAGCCCCCGGTTGTGGTCCGGGTTGTCGCGGGTTCGAGTCCCGTCAGTCGCCCCATTCTCTCCTCACGGCACACCCTTTTCTTTAGGCGATTAAACGCTATAATCCCCCCATGAAAAACGACCCTGCATTATGGCTGGAGCGCTTCCCCCGTCCGCAAGCCGACGACCATAAATATTCCCGCGGCATGGTCACGGTCCTGGGCGGCATGGAGATGACAGGAGCGGCGTGTCTGGCTGCCCATGCGGCTTCACGAAGTGGGGCGGGGCTGGTGACGATCATCAGCCCGGTTTTTCATTACCGAAAAAAGCCCGAGGCGGTAAACCCAACGGCAATCTATCGGGCTTTTAAACCTCATATTATCGTGCGCGATAACGCCAGCCTTCTGGACTTCATGAAGCAGACCGAGCCAAAGGGCTGCAACGTCTGCGTCATCGGTCCCGGCCTCGGTCCGGACGAGCCGCAGATGACACGGTCCCTGATTCTGGGTTTACTGGCGCGTAAAACCCCGATAGTGATTGACGCGGACGGCCTCAACGCCTTTCAGGGCAATCCGCAGGAGCTTTTTAAATCGCTGCATAAGGATGCTGTCCTCACTCCCCATGCAGGGGAGTTTAAACGCCTGTTCTCCTCTATCGGCACGAAGGGCAAGGACGCAGTTACCCGTGCCGCTCGGGAAGTCTCAGCAGTGATCGTTCTTAAAGGGCCAAAAACAGCAATCGCACAAGGCGAAAAAGAGGCCATTGAAAACCATAACGCCCCCGCGACTCTGGCCACCGCCGGGACAGGCGATGTTCTCGCCGGACTAATCGCGGGTCTGCTGGCGCAGGGGATGAGCCCCTTCGAGGCGTCGGGCGCCGCGGTATGGATTCACGCCGCCGCCGCCTCACGCTTTGGCCTCGGTTTGATCGCCGCCGATCTTCCCGACCTTGTCCCGCCGATTTTGCAAGATTTACTTGGATTTGATGCCTAATTGGGTTAAAACCACGCTTCAGCCGGAATTTGGGGGTTTAAAAGTCCTCACAGCTGCGGGTGTGGCGAAATTGGCAGACGCGCCAGGTTTAGGTTCTGGTGTCTTCGGACGTGGGGGTTCAAGTCCCTCCACCCGCACCACAATTCGGTAGAGTACGAAAAACATTTTCAGAGTAAACGACGCAGGCAAAGGAAAGATAAGGAAATGCAGGTCAAACAGCTAAAACAGGACGGATTGTTGCACGAGCTGGAAATCACTATCCATGCCGATGAAATTGATAACCGGATCAATATCCGCCTCAAGGAGGTCAGCAAGACCATCCGCCTTCCTGGCTTCCGCCCCGGTAAGGTGCCGCTGCCTTTGCTCAAGAAGAAATATGGCCGCGCCATCATGGGCGACATTCTGGAATCGACAGTGAACGAATCCTCTCAAAAAGCGCTTGAGGATAAGGGACTGCAGCCAGCCGTTCAGCCGAAGATCGAAGTCAAATCCTTCGATGAAGGCAAGGATCTGACCTACACCCTCGCGGTTGAAGTTCTGCCAAAGATTGAGGTTACGGAATACAAGGGTCTGGAACTCGAAAAACCTGTCGCCAAGGCAGACGATAAGGCTATAGACGAATCTTTGACGCGCATCGCGTCCTCTCGCCGCTCCAGCAAGCCCATCGAATCCAAAAGAGCCAGCAAGGAAGGCGATATCGTAGTGATTGACTTCCGCGGCCGCACGGCCGAGGACGGCAAGGAACACGCGGGCATGGCCGCCGAGGGCCACCATCTGGAACTGGGAAGTGGTCGTTTCATCCCCGGCTTCGAGGATCAGCTGACGGGCCAGAAAGCCGGAGCCCAAGTCGAGGTGAAGGTGACATTCCCTGAAGAATATCCGGCTAAGGAATTAGCAGGAAAGGACACGATTTTTGATGTCACTGTTCACGAAATCCGTGAATTGTCCGATGCGGAAATCGATGAAGCCTTTGCCCAGTCCCTGGGAATGGAGGATGTCGCCGCCCTGCGGAAGGCTGTGGAAGAACAGATCAACCGCGAACTCGATCAGCAAAGCCGCCTCATCCTGAAGAAAAAGCTTCTCGATGAGTTGGACTCGGCGCATGAATTCGAAATCCCCGAAGGCATGAAACAGCAGGAATTGCAGAACATCACCCAGCAGGTTTTGATGGATTATCAAAGCCGCGGAGGGAGTGCTGAAATCACCAACGAAGAGAAAGAGGAACTGGAGGCGATCGCCGACCGCCGCGTCCGTCTGGGCCTCGTTCTGGCCGAAATAGGCAAGGAAAACAAAATCCGTGTCTCGGATCAGGAACTGCAAAGGGCGGTGATCGGCGAAGCCCAGAAGTACCCTGGCCAGGAAAAGAAGGTCTTTGATTACTATGCAAAGAACCGCCACGCCCTCGAAAGTCTGCGCGCTCCGCTTTATGAGGACAAGGTGATCGACTTCATCCTTGAGCTATCTTCGATTACGACTAAGGACGTCACCCCCGAGGAACTGATGTCCGCGGAAGAGGAAGTTCTCGCCGATGTCGAAAAGTCCAAGGCAAAAAAAGGCGGAAAGCCCAAAAAATCCGAAAAACCGTCAGAATCAAAAAAAGATGGGGGCGAAGGTAAAAAATCGGCGTCGAAAACGAAAAAAGCGTCTGAATGACACTATTATTTTTTTGATTAGTCTCTTGAACAAACCCTGTCCTGTGATAGGGTTTGTTGGTTTTATCCCCTTTTCGTGACCGAACCGGCGGACCGTATTTAACGATCTAAGCATAAGAGTGTCATCCATGTCAGAACGCGATCCTGTTGAAACCTACATGAGCCACCTGATCCCCACCGTCATTGAGCAAACCAATCGCGGGGAGCGGGCTTTCGATATTTTCTCCCGGCTCCTGAAGGAGCGTATTATCTTTCTGACCGGGGAGGTCAACGATTATGTTGCCGCGCTGATCTGCGCCCAGCTTCTCTTTCTGGAATCTGAAAACCCCAAAAAGGAAATTTCCTTTTACATCAACTCGCCCGGTGGGATCGTTACATCCGGTCTGGCGATCTACGATACGATGCAATACATCAAGCCAGAAGTCTCAACGGTTTGTATAGGACAGGCGGCGTCTATGGGCTCATTCCTTCTTATGGCCGGAGCAGCAGGCAAGCGCTATTCCCTGCCTCATTCCCGCATCATGATCCACCAGCCCTCCGGCGGTGCCCGCGGACAGGCGACCGATATCGAAATCCATGCAAAGGAAATCCTGCGGCTGCGCCAGAAGCTCAATGAGACTTATGTTAAACATACGGGGCAGAAGATTAAAGTTGTCGAGGAAGCCATGGAGCGCGACCGCTTCATGAGTGCTGAGGAAGCCAAGGATTGGGGACTGATCGACCATGTTGTGGATAAACGGCCTGGGGCAGGGGACGAAGACCTCAAAAAGGATGATCCTAAGAAAAAATAAAGGGTTCTTTGCTAGGATGAAGTTTAGACTTCATTAATTTTTTGGAAAAACGTAACCTTTTATTAAGAATAAGCGAATCGCATTGAGAGATGAAAAAGTGCTTTCAAAGCCTTGGATTCGTCTCCATAATGTCGCGATGCCCTCAAAAACGGTGAGAGAATGCTCGGAACCAGCGCCACAAAAATCAGATCTTACGCGGTCTTGCCCCTAAGGGACATCGTTGTTTTCCCGCACATGATTGTTCCGCTCTTCGTTGGGCGGGAAAAGTCCGTGGTGGCGTTGGAGAACGTCATTCACGCCGACAAGAAAATCCTGCTGGTCACTCAGAAAAATCCTTCCGAGGACGATCCACAGTCAAAGGATTTGTACACTATAGGAACAGTAGGAACGATCCTCCAACTGCTCAAACTTCCTGACGGAACTGTGAAAGTTCTCGTGGAGGGCGGCCAGCGCGTTCACATAAACTCATTTTCCGAGGACCGCAATTTTCTCGAGGCTACAGTAACGGAAATCCCGGATACCTCTCCGCAAAGCCCCGAACTGGAAGCACTCTCCCGTGCGGTGATGACCCAGTTTGAGCAATACGTTAAGTTGAACAAGAAAATTCCGCCTGAAGTCATTGTTTCAGTCAACCAGATCAGCGACCCGTCTAAAATGGCGGATACGATCGCGTCACACATTACCCTCAAAATTGAGCAGAAGCAGGAAATTTTGGAGACGGGCGCGACCGCTGGCCGTCTTGAAAAACTCTACAGCCTGATGGAAGGCGAAATCGGTGTGCTGCAGGTCGAAAAGCGTATCCGCGGTCGTGTGAAACGCCAGATGGAAAAGACCCAGCGCGAATACTACTTGAATGAACAGATGAAGGCTATCCAGCGCGAACTCAACGAAGGCGAGGACGGCGGGGACGAACTCGGCGAACTGGAGAAAAAGATTGACGAAGCCAAACTCGGTAAGGAAGCTTTGGAGCGTGCCAAGCACGAGTTGAAAAAGCTCCGGCAGATGAGTCCGATGTCGGCCGAGGCCACCGTCGTCCGCAATTATCTCGATTGGATCCTCAGTGTGCCGTGGCACCGCAAGACCCGCGTCAAGAAGGACATCCGCAAGGCCAAGGAAATTCTCGACAAGGATCATTTCGGTCTGGAAAAGGTCAAGGAACGGATTCTCGAATACCTCGCGGTGCAGCACCGCACCAACAAGATCAAGGGGCCGATCCTGTGCCTCGTCGGCCCTCCAGGCGTCGGGAAAACCTCTCTGGGCCAATCCGTGGCCAGGGCGACAAACCGGAATTTCGTCAGAATGTCTCTGGGCGGGGTACGCGATGAAAGCGAAGTCCGCGGTCACCGCCGGACGTATATCGGCGCCATGCCGGGAAAAATTATTCAGGGCATGAAAAAGGCCAAGACGGTCAACCCGCTCTTCCTGCTCGATGAGATCGACAAGCTCGGTGCCGATTGGCGCGGCGATCCGAGCTCGGCCTTGCTGGAGGTTCTCGACCCCGAACAAAACGACAAATTCCAGGATCATTATCTGGAACTGGACTACGACCTCTCTGACGTTATGTTTGTCTGCACCGCCAACACGACCCAGACCATGCCTCGCCCCCTGATGGACCGTATGGAGATCATCCGCATTTCCGGCTACACGGAAGATGAAAAGCTGGAAATCGTCAAGC
This sequence comes from Alphaproteobacteria bacterium, assembly GCA_018000295.1. Classification (GTDB taxonomy): domain Bacteria; phylum Pseudomonadota; class Alphaproteobacteria; order Micavibrionales; family Micavibrionaceae; genus JAGNKE01. The sequence goes on from JAGNKE010000001.1 coordinate 51,205, forward strand.
GCCACATTCTGAAAAAGCAGATGAAGATGGCGGGCCTCAAGAAAGAGGAATTCGTCATCCACGATGCCGTGATCCGCGACCTGATCCGCTACTACACTCGCGAGGCGGGCGTGCGGAACTTGGAGCGCGAACTGGCCAACCTCTGCCGTAAGGCGATCAAGGAAATCCTGATGAAGGGCCGCGGTTCCGTCACGGTCACCCGCAAGAGCCTTGAAAAATATGCCGGCGTCAAGAAATACCGCTACGGCGAAGTCGAGCTTGAGGACAAGATCGGCGTGGTCACCGGCCTTGCTTATACCGAAACGGGTGGCGACCTGCTCTCCATTGAGGCGGTCACCATGCGCGGCAAGGACGGCAAGGTGACGACGACCGGAAACCTCAAGGACGTTATGAAGGAATCCATTACCGTCGCCGAGATGTTAATAAAATCCCGCGCCGCTCAATACGGTCTGGAATACGAATCCCTCAAGGAGCAGCAGATTCACGTCCACGTACCCGAAGGGGCAACGCCGAAGGACGGCCCGTCGGCGGGCGCTGCGATGGTCACGGCGATTGTTTCCGCTCTGACAAGCATACCGATTCGCAAAGACATCGCTATGACAGGGGAGGTCAATCTGCGCGGCAATGTCACGGCCATCGGTGGACTGAAAGAGAAGCTGCTCGCGGCTTTGCGCGGAGGGATCAAGAAAGTTCTTATCCCCAAGGAGAACGAAAAGGATCTCGCGGAAATCCCGAACAACGTGATCAAGGGATTGGAAATCGTTGCGGTCAGTCAGATCGACGAGGTGCTGACACACGCGCTTTCGCATATGCCCGAGCCTTTGAGTGCAGAAAAAGATGAAAAAATGAGCCAAATTTCTTCAAAAACTGCAGAAAATCAAGGCGAAGACGTGATTCACCATTGAGTCTTTCAAAAAAAACGCTTACAACAGAATCACCGACGCTCGACGGAAAGCCTTATGGAACGTGGCTTATAGCCAATCGCTCCTCTTCTGAATGAAGCTCGAAAGAAAGTCTTTCACGTCTGTGTCTCTTTGCTTAACTCTAACTCGAAGGTGGTTTTCATGAATAAGCAAGACCTAGTAGCTAAAGTGGCCGACAAGGCCGACATCTCCAAGCAGAAGGCCGCACAGGCCGTCGATGCCGTGATCGATGCGATCAAGGCAAGCCTGAAAAAGGGCGACGATGTGCGTCTCGTTGGCTTCGGAACCTTTACCGTGACCAAGCGCGCCGCCACGACCGGCCGCAACCCGCGCACCGGCGAGCCGATCAAGATTCCGGCCTCCAAGCGCCCGAAATTCACGGCGGGCAAGGAACTGAAAGAAGCCGTCAACAAATAATCTGTTGACCCACGGAATTCAAGGACCGGTCGCACCGCAAGGCGCGGCCGATCTTTATTTGTGGGTATGTGTCGCCGCGCTTGATTTTTACTGCGTAAATCGCTACGACTATCCCCTGATCGCAGGCAAGGGTGCTTAGCTCAGCGGTAGAGCATCTCGTTTACACCGAGAGGGCCGGGGGTTCGATCCCCTCAGCACCCACCATTTTCCTCATGGCTATTCCCGTCCCCGCAGCTTCAACACCAGCCGCTGCAACCCTGCCGATCCGAACAGAAAATAGACCGAAAGGGTAAAATACAGGAATAGTTTTGCGAAGTTCTCAGCGGCGTGCCAGGAATAAAATTTGATTGTCCCGGAGAAATAAAAAGCACCCATGATTTCCGCAACTATCGGAACCATAAAGCTGAAAAAATAAAGCCCGAACCCTGCAAAAACACAGGTCATTGCATCTGAAACGGTTCCGTCCGTGATAGGCTTTTCGGGGATTGATCCCGCCAGTATTTTGCCCAGAGATTCTGCTCTAAACCAGAAAAGAACGGCCATGAGCGAGTAACCGATAAACTTGACCACAAAAAAGGCGAGCAGATATGAGCCTTGATCGGCCAGCTTTGCAGGCATAAAAAAAAGTAAATGCCTTTGTGAAGACCCGTTTCAAAAGCCGCAGTAAAAAAATACAGCGCAAAAACCCTGCAGATTATCGCCCCCAGTTCCGCTTTCGTCATCGCCCGTGCTCCAGATAGCCTCTGGAAAACTCTGCCCAACGGGTCTACAAAGATCAATGCTCGAAATCATTCCCTTCATCCTCATCGGCTTTATCGCGCAGTTCGTGGACAGCGCGATTGGCATGGCCTTCGGCACCCTGACCTCTACACTGCTGCTTCTCACGGGTATCCCGCCCCAGACCCTGAGCGCCACCGTCCACACGGCAGAGATTTTCGGGGGCAGCGCCTCGGCCTTTTCCCACTGGCGTATGGGTAACATCGACCGTGAGTTGCTCAAAAAACTGGCCGTTCCAGCTCTGATCGGCGCGGTGATCGGAACGCTGCTTCTAACGCTGTTCAGCAACGAAGGCCTCAAACCCTGGCTGGGTCTGTATTTTACAATCATCGGTCTGGTGATCCTCACAAAGGCACTTAAGCCGGACTGGATAGCGCCCGTGCATATTCACCGACGGGTTCTCGGATTTTTTGGTGGCTTTCTCGATGCGTTCGGAGGAGCGGGATGGGGCGAGTTCGTCTCCTCCGGCCTTGTCTTGCGGGGATTTGAAATCCGCAACGCCGTGGGCAGCATGGTCACAGTCGAATTCATGGTCTCGGTGGTTGTAACAGTGGTGTTTGTCGGCACGGTCGGGATTACGAATTGGCCGGTGATTTTCGCGGTCGCCGCCGCCCCTCTCGGCGCCTGGGCCTGCAAGGTCGCTCCGGCCAAACCCCTCAAAATCATCGTCGGCCTGACGATATCTATAATCGGTCTAAAAACCTTCGCGGCTGGTTTGGGGATATTCACCCACTAAGGTCATTTAAGGCGTTCCCGGCCCGCCATCCTTGTCCCACGGGCATTTCATTTCGCCGTGAAAGCGGTAAAGGTTCGGTTCCTGAGTAATCGTCTCGGTGACGATGCAGCCATTGCGGAGTGTTTTTGTTGTTACATTCCCGTCTTTGTCCGTATCCACGGTATCATACCCGTCATCCTCGGATCCGGATCCCGACAGAGTCGAACAACCCACAAGCGCGGTCAGGGATGCAGCGGCCAGCAAACGTTTTAAAGATTTCAATTCTTTATCCCTCAAAAATCACGCAACACATTGAATATAAACACATTTGCTTTAACTAAACACTAAAATACGCGGACAAAGGCAAAAATAAAATTCTCAATTCTTAAGCAATTTATCTTAGACTTTATCGGAGAATTGAAGGAAAATAGCACATTATGTCAACAGGTAGATTGCATATCTATACGCAAGAAGTAGACGGAGACGCTTGGGAAGCCAGTGGTCCGCTCACCCTCAATTTCATCCGCCCCTCAGGAATACCCGCGAAGACAACAGGATTAATTCCCGCAGGATTCCTGACCTCTGCCGATACGCAGCTCGGCGTGGCCCTCGAACAGGGAGAGGGAGCGCTGGGCGTCATCCTTCCCGAATATCCCATACCCGAAGACACGGTTAAAAAACTCTACAGTCAAGGAGTAGAGCGTTCGGAGGAAAGCGAGATCAACTGGGTGGACGCTCTTCAGGCTGGCTGGCTCATGGAACTGGCGGGCCGCATAAAGGATGCCTTTTTCAAGGAGGACACGCTCAGCCCGCCAACCGTTCAGTTCCAATGGAATCCAGAAGAGTGGAGCAAGGCCCGGATCGTCCGCGCCGAAATCATCATGAAGGGCGTTCCCAACGGCCACCCCCTCTGGATTCTGGCCACCCCTTCGCCGGATGTCGAACACGATTCCTTTGACCTTTAACGGTTTTCGGGCTATCACAGCCCCATGGTCGCCCTGCCGGAAATTAAACGCCACAAGACAATTCCCGTCCGTGTCCGTAACGTGACCGTAGGCGGCAATGCCCCGATCATCGTCCAGTCCATGACCAACACCGACACGGCGTATGTGAATGCGACCTTCGAACAGGTGAAAAGGCTCTTCCTCTCTGGCTCCGAAATCGTTCGTGTAACGGTCAATAACGATGCTGCCGCGAAAGGTGTTATCGAACTCCGCGAAAAACTGGATCATGCCGGGCTGGAAGTTCCCCTTGTCGGCTGCTTCCATTACAACGGTCATACACTACTGAGTAATCATGATGGTCTGGCGCAGGCGCTGGATAAATACCGTATCAATCCGGGCAATGTCGGTTTCGGCCAGAAACGCGACCGCCAGTATGAAATCATGGTCGAAAAAGCCATCGAGTACGGCAAACCCATCCGCATCGGCGTGAACTGGGGTTCGCTCGATCAGGATCTCTCCACAAAGCTGATGGATGAAAACGCGCAGAAGCTCAATCCCGCCAGCGCCGACCAGGTGATGCGAGAAACTCTGGTCCAGTCCGCTCTTATCAGTGCAAGGAAAGCCGAGGATATCGGTCTACCCGCAGATAAAATTATTCTGTCCGCAAAGGTCAGCCGTGTGCAGGATTTGATTGCTGTTTATACGGCATTGGCTCAACGCTCGAACTACGCTCTTCATCTTGGACTCACAGAGGCCGGAATGGGCTCCAAGGGAATTGTAGCCTCCGCATTAGGGGAGGGGATCCTCCTGCAGCAGGGAATAGGGGATACGATCCGCGCTTCCCTCACGCCCGAACCAAACGGCGACCGGACGCAGGAGGTCAAAGTCTGTCAGGAAATCCTGCAATCTCTTGGTCTGCGCTCCTTTGCGCCGGAAGTCAGTGCCTGCCCCGGTTGCGGTCGCACCACAAGCACCTTCTTCCAGGAGCTCGCGCAGGACATCCAGCGCTATCTCGATGTAAAAATGCCCGTATGGGCCAAGCAATATCCCGGCGTTGAAACCATGAAAGTCGCCGTCATGGGCTGCATCGTCAACGGCCCCGGCGAAAGCAAGCACGCCGATATCGGGATCAGCCTGCCCGGAACGGGCGAACAGCCCGTTGCCCCCGTCTTCATTGACGGCAAAAAAGCCCACACCCTGCGCGGCGAAAACATTGCCTCTGATTTTCAACATATTGTTGAGCAATACGTTCAAAAGCGCTTCGGCTAAAAGCTGTATTTATGCTGCAAAGCCGCATGGTTGCAAGGTTGCCCAAGCCTCTGTGACCTATTAAGATGACCGCGAAAAATAAAGTTCTGCCCACAACGGAGGTTCAAAATGCGTATAGGCGTTCCCAAGGAAATCAAGACACTCGAACACCGCGTCGGCTTGGTGCCCTCATCGGTCAAGGAACTGACCAGCCGGGGACACGAAGTTCTCGTTGAAACAGGGGCAGGGAAGGCCATTAATTTTACCGACGGCGATTATGAAGAAGCCGGCGCAAAAATCGCCGCTGACGCCAAGAAAGTATTTGAAAGCTGCGATATGATCGTCAAGGTCAAGGAGCCGCAGCCCCACGAATGCAAAATGCTCAAGGAAAACCAGATTCTCTTCACTTATCTCCATCTCGCGGCCGACCCGGAGCAGGCCAAAGGCCTTATGGACTCGGGCTGCATCGCCATCGCCTATGAAACCGTAACGGGGCCGCACGGCCACGGATTGCCGTTACTGGAACCGATGAGCGAAATCGCGGGGCGTTTGTCAGTGCAGGTGGGCGCGACTTATCTTCAGAAACATTTAGGCGGAACTGGGCGCCTGATAGGTGGCGTACCGGGTGTCAAGCCTGCGGAAGTGTTGATTATCGGCGGCGGCGTCTCCGGCTTTCACGCCGCGCAAATGGCTACAGGTCTCGGTGCGAACGTCACCATCCTTGAACGCTCGAATCCGCGGATGCGTTTTTTGGATGAGCATTTCCACGGCCGTGCGAATATCGTCTATTCAAACATCGACGTCCTCGAACGCTACGCCAAAAAGTCAGACCTGATCATTGGGGCGGTTCTCATCCCCGGCGCCTCCGCACCCAAACTGATCCGTAAGGATATGCTCTCAAGCATGATACCAGGCACTGTATTTGTAGATATAGCGATAGATCAAGGCGGCTGCGCGGAGACCAGCAAGCCCACAACCCACGACAAGCCGACCTATATCATTGATAACGTCGTGCATTACTGCGTGGCCAATATGCCAGGCGCCGTACCCCTGACCTCGGCGTTGGCTTTGAACCATTCTGTTCTGCCCTATGCCCTGCGTCTGGCCGATGAAGGCTGGAAAACGGCCCTAAAAAGCGATGCAAATTTCCGCAACGGGCTGAATGTCTGCCATGGCCACATCACCCATGCCGCAGTGGCTCAGGCTCTGGGGCTGGACTTCACGGCACAGCCTGCGGCTTTGGCAGCTTAGGACGGATTTTTTTGATTTTTTTACTCTTTCGCTTGATTTTTAACAGGTGAGAGATTAAGAACTTGAGGTCTAACAGCCTACGCGGGTGTAGCTCAGCTGGTTAGAGCGCCGCCCTGTCAAGGCGGAGGCCGCGGGTTCAAGTCCCGTCACTCGCGCCATTTTATCTTAAAACTCAAAGAGAGTAACCCTTAAGAATCATGATCTAAGGCAGCCGATGGTGGTGGCGCTTCCAGGCCATGCTCTAGTTTAAAGTCCATCAAACCAACAGTGTCGAGCACTCTCAATACCATAAAGCTAGAGGATTGATGTGTAAGCTTTGTTTTGTATTCCCTTTGAACAGGGTCATAATAACTGGGTAGATTTAAAACATCCTTTTGACGGTCACAAACGACATCGCTGCCCCGGACTACAATTATATGTCCTACTTTCTGACCTTGTCCTAGAAGCACAATCTCATCATAGTCCCTAAAGGAATAGGGGCTATCGTTGATCTGCTTGGCTACATGAGCAAAGCCATCCCCGTTAAAAGCTTCACCACTTCCCGGATGACTAATAGTAAGAGCCAAACGCCTCATGGCTTCTTGAGGTGTAGGAAACTGCATAAAAAACTCCGAAACGAAACAATGCCCAGCCCCCCCCGAATTATAGCATCGCTAACAAATAAAATCAAAAGCCCCCAAGGTTATGCCCTTTTGCTGAGCGTTTTTGACAGTAGAAAATCCTTCTTGATTTTCTTAAATCTTCCCATGGGAACCTTAAGTCCATCGCGAACATCCTCAAGGAACATCTCTTCGCCTTCATCCATAACGCCATCCGCAGCCAGAATATGAAGAGAGGCAAGGATAATCCTATCCTTTGAAGCTTTATCAAGACTGCCTTGAGTATTTCTGAGTTCTGAGATGATATCGACGCCCGACTTCATCATTTCTTCGGCAGTCTCCCGAATAATTTTCTCCCCGACGGCGGAGCCCGTAACCCTCTTGAAAATGCTGGCCACGGCTTTGACCTCACGATCCTCAAGCTCATTATCCGCAACAGTAATGGCGATCATACAGCGGATAAGCGTATGCGAAAATATCGCTGTATCGCCCCTGTGTATGCCGGTCTTAGGGGCAAATTCCTGAAAGGCGGAACTTAAAAAACCAAAGATCGTCAGAAGAACGCCCAGAGCTAGGAGAACCGAGCCTCCCGTCATCACAAGAGGATCGGTAATAGACTGCGTCTGATACGCTCCGATCGCCACAAGCCCGAAAATCATCAAAGCGACGCCCGAGGCCAAAATGCGTATGCCGCTCATAAAAAAACTCCCTGACATCACCGAAAGAATAACTCCCGTAACAGTTTAGACAAAGACGGGGTTTACACAAGAATATTCTAAGAAAGGCTGTTTTCTTTCCCCGTCCACGGTGCTAAAACTAGTGCAAATTTAAAGCGCCTGAAGGGGTCGCCATGGCATCCGAGCAGCTTCTGATTGAATACCTTCCTATTCTTGTTTTTCTGGTTATCGCGGGCGCGATCTCCGCAGCGATGATTCTAGGCTCTCTGTTGGCCGGAAAGCAAAAGCCGGACCCGGAGAAACTTTCGGCCTATGAATGCGGTTTCGACGCCTTTTCCGATGCGCGCACCCGCTTCGATGTGCGCTTTTACCTCGTAACCTTACTCTTCATCATCTTTGACCTTGAGATCGCCTTTCTGTTCCCGTGGGCAGTGACATTAGGGAAAATCGGACTGTTCGGCTTCTGGTCGATGGTGGTGTTTCTGGCCGTCCTCACGGTCGGGTTTATCTACGAATGGAAAAAGGGCGCTCTGGAGTGGGAGTGAGAGATAATGAGCCACGATAAACATTACATCAACGCCCCCGATTACGACTTGACAACGAGCATCCCCCTGCCTGAGGCGCGCAAGCAGGACGTTGTCCCTGCGGCCCTCTCCAAAACGCTACAGGAAAAGGGCTTTCTCCTCACCCAGACCGACCGCCTGTTCGATTGGGCGCGCACCGGCTCTCTCTGGCCAATGACCTTCGGTCTGGCCTGCTGCGCGGTGGAGATGATCCACGCTTACATGAGCCGCTACGACCTCGACCGTTTCGGCATGTTCCCGCGCCCCAGCCCGCGCCAGTCCGATGTGATGATCGTAGCCGGAACCCTCACCAACAAAATGGCGCCGGCACTGCGCCGCGTGTACGACCAGATGCCTGAGCCGCGCTGGGTAATCTCCATGGGCTCCTGCGCCAACGGCGGCGGATATTACCATTATTCCTATTCCGTAGTGCGTGGGTGCGACCGGATCGTGCCCGTAGATATCTATGTCCCCGGCTGCCCTCCGACCGCGGAGGCTCTGGTCTACGGCCTACTGCAGCTCCAGAAAAAAATCCAGCGGGAGGACACACGCATTGCTCGCTGAGGAACTAAAACAAAAAGCTGACTCTCTTATCGAAGCTTTAGACGGCGATGCAGAAGGGTACGTCATCTACAAGGATGAGCTGACCCTGAACGCAACCGCCAAAACTTTGCACAGTGTGCTGAAATTTCTCCGCGACAGCCAGGAGCATCAATTCACGATCCTTGTAGATATCACGGCAGCGGATTATCCAGAACGACCCGAACGCTTCGATGTGGTCTATAACCTGCTCTCCATAAGAAAGAATGAACGCATCCGCATCAAACTTCCGATCAGCGAGGACCAGATCGTCCCCAGCGCCACAGGCCTGTTCAGTACAGCCGGATGGCTCGAACGCGAAGTCTGGGATATGTACGGCATCCCGTTCTCAGGCCATCCGGACTTACGCCGCATCCTCACCGATTATGGCTTCGAGGGCCACCCGCTGCGAAAGGACTTCCCCCTGACCGGCTATGTTGAGGTCCGCTACGACGAGGAAAAGAAACGCGTAGTCTATGAACCTGTCACTCTGACGCAGGATTTCCGCCGCTTCGATTTCCTGAGTCCGTGGGAGGGGATGACCGACATCCAGCTTCCGGGCGATGAAAAAGCTGTCTGTCCGCCGCACGGTTGGCACCCCGCTGTTAAGGATCCACTGAAAAATGGAGGGGAGAATCATGGCTCAGACTGAAAAAATCGAAACGCCCGACATTGAAATGGGTGAAGAAACCCAGATCCGCCCCTACACCATGAATTTCGGGCCGCAGCACCCCGCCGCCCACGGCGTTCTGCGCCTTGTTCTCGAACTGGATGGAGAGATCGTCGAGCGCGCTGACCCCCACATCGGCCTCCTGCATCGCGGCACCGAAAAACTGATCGAATATAAAACATACGTACAGGCGCTGCCGTACTTTGACCGCCTCGATTATGTCGCCCCGATGAATCAGGAACACGCCTTCGCGCTGGCCGTCGAAAAGCTGTTGGGGATTACCCCGCCCAAACGGGCGCAATATATCCGCGTTCTTTTCGCCGAACTGGGCCGCATCCTCAATCACATCCTGAACATCACGACCTACGCGATCGACGTCGGCGCCATCACGCCCGCCCTCTGGGGCTTCGAAGAGCGCGAAAAGGGCATGGAGTTCTATGAACGCGTCTGCGGTGCCCGCCTGCACGCCAATTATTTCCGCCCCGGCGGCGTCCATCAGGACATGCCCGCAGGTCTGGCCGAAGACATGATGGAGTGGTGCGAAACCTACCCGAAATTTCTGGCCGATCTGGAAACCCTGCTGACCGACAACCGCATCTTCAAGCAACGCACCGTCGATATCGGCGTGGTAACGACCGAACAAGCGCAGGACTGGGGATTCTCCGGTCCGATGCTCCGCGCCTCGAACCTCGCATGGGATCTGCGGAAATCGCAGCCCTATGACGTCTATGACGAAATTGATTTCGACGTTCCCGTCGGCAAGACCGGAGATTGCTACGCCCGCTACCTCGTCCGTATGGCGGAGATGTACGAATCCATCAAAATCATGAAACAATGCCTCGAAAAAATGCCCGCGGGCAATATCAAGATGAATGACTACAAGGTCTCGCCTCCGCCCCGCGCCGAGATGAAATCCTCCATGGAGGCGATGATCCATCACTTTAAGTTATATTCCGAAGGCTACCACGTCCCGGCGGGCGAAACTTATACAGCCGTGGAAGCTCCCAAGGGCGAATTCGGCGTCTATCTGGTCTCTGACGGATCCAATAAGCCCTACCGCTGCCGCATCCGCGCTCCGGGCTTTGCCCACCTGCAAGCTCTGGACTTTATGAGCCGCGGCCACCAGCTCGCCGACACCGTGGCCATCATCGGCTCGCTTGATATTGTGTTTGGAGAGATTGATCGTTGAGTGTTGTAATTGAATTAACAAAGGACGAAGCATTAGTTCTACTGTCGTGGCTCAGTAATAACGACAAAAGCTTTTTGGAGGGAACCGCTGAACAGAGAGCTTTGTGGAATTTGGAATGTTTATTAGAAAAGCAGCTTGCAGACCCTTTTTTGGATAATTACGGACAGCTAGTAAATGACGCTAAAAAACGATTAAAAGACCCATGAAAAAGAAATTCGAAATCAACGCGGACTACCAGCCCGAAAGCTTCGCCTTCAGCGCGAAGTACAAAAAGAAGGCGCAGGAATCCATAAACCTCTACCCCAAGGGCCGCCAGAAATCCGCCGTCATGCCGCTGCTCGATCTCGCGCAAAGACAGGTGGGCGAGGAGGGGGCGAAGGCCAACCCGCCCTATGGCGGCTGGATTCCCCGCGCCGCGATGGATCATATCGCCCAGTTGCTCGATATGCACCCGATCAAGGTCTACGAGGTCGCCACCTTCTATTCAATGTACAACCTTGCCCCCGTCGGCGTAAACCTTGTGCAAATCTGCACGACGACACCCTGCTGGCTCTGCGGCAGCGATAACATCGTGAAAGCCTGCAAGGATAAACTCGGCATCGGGCTAGACGAAACCACAAGAGACGGCCTGTTCACGATCATGGAGGTCGAATGCCTCGGCGCCTGCGTCAACGCCCCGATGGTCCAGATCAACGACGATTTCTACGAAGACCTGAACGCCGAATCCATGAGCGGCATTATCGACTCTCTCGCTGCCGGAAAAAAACCGAAAACAGGATCCCAGACCGGGCGCAAAGGCTCCATGGCCCTCTCCGGCCCCACGACTTTGAAGGATAAAGCCAAAAAATCGGGGGTGGCCTGACATGACCGAAATCATCAAATACCATCTGCAATATAACCCTTCCCATCCATTGCTCAACAGCTCGAACGGAATGGATTTTCGTCAGGCATGGGATTTGGACGCAATCGACCGCCGCATTCATCAGGGCGGGGATATTCGGGTTGAAATAGAGGTGGACAAGGGCGTTCAGGCCATGCGCGGCTTTATGGCCGGAATGTTCGATGTCAGCGTCGCCTATAACGGGGCATCAAAAGTCTTGAACGCTTACCGCTTTGTCCCCGGAGACCGCAGCTACGCGGATCAAATGCAGGGGGTCTTTATTCAGGAGGTGGCCGGAATGGAAATGATGAACCGCAGGCAGATTGACGCGCTGAAATCAGTGGGCGGAACCGACCCCGATCATGGACCGGGCCTTTCCTAAAGAGAGAAAACACGATGCTCGACGACAAGGACAGAATTTTTACCAATATCTACGGCTGGGAATCTTTCTCCCTGAAGGCGGCGCAGAAACGCGGCGACTGGGATAATACGAAGGATATCATCGCCAAGGGCCGCGACGGCATCATTGCGGAAATGAAGGCCAGCGGCCTGCGCGGACGCGGCGGCGCGGGGTTCCCGACGGGCCTGAAATGGTCGTTTATGCCCAAGGAGTCGCCCGATGGCCGCCCGTCTTACCTTGTCATCAACGCGGACGAATCCGAACCCGGAACCTGCAAGGACCGCGAAATCCTTCGCCACGACCCGCACAAGCTTCTGGAGGGCGCTCTGATCGCTGGTTTTGCGATGGGTGCCCACACGGCCTTTATCTACGTGCGCGGCGAATTCTACCATGAAAGCTCTGAACTCCTGAAAGCGGTCGCGGAAGCCTACGACGCAGGCCTTTTGGGCAAAAATGCCGCCGGATCGGGCTGGGACTTCGACGTGATCATCCATCGCGGCGCTGGCGCCTATATCTGCGGCGAGGAAACCGCCCTGATCGAAAGCCTCGAAGGCAACAAGGGGCAGCCGCGCAACAAGCCGCCATTCCCGGCGATGGCGGGCCTCTATTCCTGCCCAACGACCGTGAACAATGTCGAAACCATCGCCGTCGTCCCTACCATTTTAAGACGCGGGGCAGGGTGGTTCGCCAAGCTTGGATTGAACGAGAAAAACGCAGGCACGAAGCTTTTTTGTATCTCCGGCCACGTCAACCAGCCTTGCAACGTCGAAGAGGTCATGGGCATCCCGCTCAAGGAGCTGATCGAGGTACATTGCGGCGGGGTGCGCGGCGGCTGGGATAATCTTCTCGCCATCATTCCCGGCGGCTCCTCCACACCCTTGTTGCCGAAGGAGATTTGCGAAACCGTGAAAATGGATTTCGACTCCCTGCGCGAAGTCGGCACGGGCCTTGGAACGGCGGGCGTCATCGTGATGGATAAATCCACGGACATTGTAAAGGCCATTGCCCGCCTCTCGCGCTTTTATATGCACGAAAGCTGCGGCCAGTGCACCCCCTGCCGCGAGGGTACAGGCTGGCTCTGGCGCGTCATGACGCGCATGGTCGATGGCCGCGCTACGGTCGATGAAATCGACCAGCTCTATGAGGTCACGAAAGAAATCGAGGGCCACACCATCTGCGCGCTCGGCGATGCTGCGGCGTGGCCAGTCCAAGGGCTGATCAAACACTTCCGCCCGGAGATGGAGCGCCGGATCATCGAATACCGCAAACAGGCGGCTTAATAGCCGGTCGCCATAAAAATTGTCGATCCGAGTTTTTCCGCGCCGTCGGGGAACAGTGATTTGGCCTCGGCAGCCCCGTTGCGGCGGTGCGAGTCCACGACCACAAAACCGACACTCCCGTTCTCCTCCGCAAACAGGACGGCTGCAGGATCATTAAATCCTTTGCTTCGCAAATCCTGTGCGTTGGAGGTCAGGAAGTTTCGAGCGGCGATTTCCGCCAGACTCTTGGCTTCATGAGGGGGGACATGTTCGTCATGAAGCGCCCGTGTAAAGCCATGAGTCCCGGTCTTGAGATTCACACCAGTGGCTTGGACGAAAGGCTGGGCAACAGAATCGATAGGCATGGCATACTCCCGATAAACACGAATAAACGCTAAAAGATCAGAAAAACCGCTAATATGTCAAGACAGGATCATTTCGGGGCATTAAGAATACTGAGTGGAACCATGAAGCTCTCCTGGAGCGTCAGCGTCCCCTTATCCATGATATTGAACTTGACCTGCTCACGCTCCAGAAAAAACGGCACAAGATCGTCCTTAAGCGGAACCCCCAGATCCTTTTTTTCCGCATCGAAAACAAAGATCAGATGGTTGTCTTTCCTATCCAGTTCCAGCTTCTGCAGCTTCTTCTGAAAAGGGCGGTCAATAAGGATCGCCAAACCGTTAACTTCAGTACTGGCATAAATATCGATGAGCACTTCACCTCTGATAGACAGCCGTTGGTTGGCTTTTTTGAATACCTCGAACATAAAGCGATGATAACAGACTTTTCTTAAAAAAGCCTAGAGACAAGCGTAAATGCCCCTCAGCCGCTGCTGGGGGCAGGTGCAGTATTATCCAGATTGAGGTTTTGCCCGTTACGCGCAAGAACGCCGAATTGGTCGCCAAACTGGGTTTTGACATTATCGAGTAAAACCTGCTTTTTAAGCATATTGTTCAGCCCGAAGAAATCAAAACCGATGCTGTCCATCAGCTTGATCATAAACATCTGCGGCGAACTGAACCAGCTCAGCCCTTTTTCATCAGCAACCTTATTAAATTCAGCAACCAGACCGCTACCGCTTAACCGACCGATACGGACCACCTCGGAGGCTTGATCGACCGTTCCGTGGACTGCATCCCTTAAAACTTCAGTTCTCCGTCCCAAAGCAGCTCTAGCACGGTCGATAACGCCAGGTGTAGCAGCCACAGCAGCTGCACCAGGAAGGGTGCCATTTTGGCCAGCGCCATTTGTTCGCTCAAGCTCTGCCACTTGCTGCGGTGTCATACCAGTTGTATCGATAACCTGGGGTTTCTGGCCGATAAACTTATGAATATCCTCACGGCTCCGTCCACTTATCCGACTGACTTCTCCCACAATAAAATCCGTTCTCTGCCCTTGTGGCTTGGACTGTGCTTCACCCATTATTCTTGTAATTTCGCGAGGGTCCAGATTAATATTCTGAGAGGCAAGAGCCACTCCGACCCAATGGCCACTGAGAGCCTGCGAGGTCATGCCAATCTTCCGCTCGTCCCAGCCCCAGTTATAACGTCTGTTACCTTCTTTAACATAAATCTCGGCCATCTCAATCGGGGCTTGTACGAAAGCCAAGGCCAAGTCAGCAGCGCCAGGAGCAGCCTTCATAAGAGCATCCGCCAATTCAGGCGAGATATCTTTTACAGCTCTCGCAGAGGCCTCTAAGCTTGCATAGGTTGCCTCCGCGACCTTTTCAGTCGTCCAACCGCCGCTTGCAGCATGGGCAAGATAGCCAGTGCCAGCAACAGTAGTAATAAGGCCAACGGAACTAGTAGCAAAACGAAAACCCTGCGCAGTTAGCCAAAGAGGAACTTTCATCACGCCGGCGTTGTCAGAAAGTTCACGGAGACGCGCATAATTCTTGGCCGCAAAATCGAAGGTATGTTGATGCTCCATCATATATCTCTGACGTGTCGACAATCCTCCTTGCTCCAAGGTTACTTTTGCAGCCAGAAATTCCCCATCACGGGCTTCAAGCCCGTGCTTCACACGTAGTTCCTCAATGTTAACAGGCCTTTGAGCGGTTCGAGCCTGATCAAAGTCGGCCTTGAACAAAGCTCTACTTCTGCTCAATCTAAGTGAATTCTGTACCTCCGGCATACGGAAGAGGGTGGCCTTGACTTCATCACCGGACTCTATTGCCTCGCGGATAAATCGATCAACCGCCTGAGAGTCTCCACCGCGAGTTATAACCTCAGCAAGCTCCGCATTCATTTCGTTTAGAACGCGGCGATACTTAATAACCTCATCAGCGCCCTTAGCGCCTTTTATAAGGTCTGCAACATCATCTATGTATTTTAGGACTGCACCCGCCATGAAAAGATCACCCTAAATTTCACCGCTATATTTGTTTATGTACCTTTGGTACTTAGGGACAATATAACGAATTTGGACAAGAGTTGCCAGTTTTTTATTTCTACAAGGACCGGGCAAAACACCCCCAATTCAAGCCGATTTCTTCAACTTGCCTCCGAAATAAACCGCCGCATTGCGAAAAATCCTGATCCCGTCGGCCTCTTCGGGCAGAGAGTCTCCCTCGCGCTCGGCCCTGTCCTTCAACTCATGATAGTCGTCTCGCTGCCAGATAAACATCCCGCGCTCGGGGTGCGGCATAAGGGCCAGAACCCGGCCCGATTCGTCGGTCATCCCGGCGATATCCGCCATGGAGCCGTTGGGATTGAAAGGAAATTCGCCTTGTGCAGCTCGCCCATCGGGCTTAATGTAGCTAAGGGCGACTTGATTGGCGTTTTGCAACTTTTTGAGAAGACTCTCATCCATCATGAACCGCCCCTCGCCATGCGCGACAGGAATGTGCATCCGCCCGCCACCGAGCAACCAAGGGGACGTGTTGGCCGGATTCACCTGCAGATCGATCCAGCGGCACTGGTACCGCGCCGACATATTATAGGTCACGGCTACCAGCCGCTCCCCGTATTTTTTGTCCAAAGCGGGGATCAGCCCAAGATTGGCGACGATCTGGCACCCGTTGCAGATCCCGAGCGTCAGCGTATCCCGCTCAACGAATCGCCGCAGCTTCTCCCACAGCGCCAGCTTCATTTTCTGGGCAAAGGCATTGCCCGATCCAGTGTCGTCGCCGTAGGAAAACCCCCCAGGCACGACAAGAACCTCGACATTGTTTAATTCGCCAGGATTCTCGATCAGGTCGTTGATATGCCGGATCGCCCCCTTCAGCCCCGCAAATTCGAACGCCTGAAGCGTTTCTTCCTCGCAATTCAGGCCATATCCGCTCAAAACAAGGACGTTCGCGCTCATCAATACCCCCGCAGAGGCGCTTTATAAGCCTCGTCCAGTTCCGAAACTTTGACCTTAAGATGATCGCGGATAACCATATTCTCGCTATAGGCGACGCTGCCAATGAGGGTGCAGTGTTCGTAACCTTTGAAGTTCCGTTCGAATTCCTTGCGTTTTTGCGGAGCGACCGTCACGACAATCCGCCCCGTGCTCTCCGAAAACAACATCGCAGCCTTCGAAAGTCCTGCATCAGGTAAAGTAATATCCAGACCCATTTGACCGGCAATGGCCTTCTTGGCCAGTGTAACCGCCAGACCGCCAAGGCCGACCGGAAGGGCGGAGGCAATCAACCGATCCCGCGCTGCACGGCCGTAAAGCTTGTAAAGTCGCAAATTCTGGTGTCCGTCTGTCTCCGGTACGTTTGATCCCAGATACCCAAGATGATCGTAATATTCCGACCCGCCCAGCTCGTTTTTGGTGGCCCCCAGCAGATAGACCAGATCGCCAGTGGCTTTGGGCGACAGGGAAATGGAGTTTCGGATATCTTGTATAACTCCGATGCTGGAAATCAGCAGGGTAGGGGGCACGGACACTTTAACAGGCTTTCTCGCGGCATCGTACCCTTTGAAATCGTTAAACATACTGTCCTTGCCCGAAATGAAGGGCGTCTCATACTTAACGGCCAGATCGTAAATTGTCTCAACGGCACGTTTAAGCTGCCCCAGCCGCTCCGGCTCATCCGAGGAACACCAGCAAAAATTGTCCAGAAGGGCGAGATGCTTGAGATCCGCGCCAGCCGCGACAGCGTTCCGCACCGCCATATCCAACCCCGCCGCCGCCATCGCCGCCGTGTCGATATCGCTATAGCGCGGAAAAAGCGCCTGTGAAAGAACGATGCCTTTAGGAGAATGCAGAACGGGCTTTGTGATGCTGGTGTCCGCATAAACCCGCCCTGGACCCTGCAGGGGCTTGAGAACCGATCCGGCCTGCACCTCGTGATCGTATTGCGTGGCGATAAATTCCTTGGAACAGATATTAAGCCTCCCCATCATAGCCAGCAGATCAGACCCGTAATCCATCTGCTCTTGCAGCCTCGGTTCAGAGTCTCCGCCGCGAGTGAAGGTTGTCTTCAAGGGTGTTTCCGGCACTCCGTCATGCAGAAACTCCATGGACAGATCCATGATCGTCTCGCCATGCCAGGTGACGTGGGCCTGCCCCGAATCCGTATAAGTGCCGATGACGGAAGCTTCCACGCCGCGCTTGGCCAAAAAAGCGATGAGTTCGCCTGTATGCTCCCGCGGCACCGCCAGCGTCATCCGCTCCTGCGATTCCGAGATCCAGATTTCCCAAGGCGCCATTCCGGGATACTTCAGCGGCACCCTCTCCAACTCGACATGAAACCCGCCCGACTGCCCCGCCATCTCCCCGACGGAGGAAGATAGCCCGCCAGCGCCGTTATCCGTAATGGCCGTGTACCAGCCCTTGCCGCGGATTTCCTTAACGATGGCATCCGACATTTTCTTCTGCGTGATCGGGTCGCCGATCTGCACCGCCGTAGCCGGAGACCCCTCATCCAGCGCCACGGAGGAAAACGTCGCCCCGTGAATCCCGTCCCGCCCCACACGTCCGCCCGCCATGACAATCTTATCCCCCGGCCGGGCCTTCTTGATATGCGAGGGTTTCCCATGGATTTCTCTAGGAATCAAACCGACAGTACCAACGAAAACAAGCGGCTTTCCAGCAAAACGATCATCGAAATAAACGAACCCTTGGGGAGTAGGGATGCCTGAACAGTTCCCGCCCGACTCGACGCCCATAACAACACCATTCAGAATTTGCGCCGGACTAAGCATAGGATCAGCACCCTTCGAATCACGCGTATAGCCCGGATTCTTGCGCGGGTCGGCAAAACAGAACCCATAGCGGTTGATAACAGGCTTCGCGCCCAGCCCGAACCCCATGCAATCGCGGTTAACGCCAACAATGCCAGTGATCGCCCCGCCGAACGGATCCAGAGCCGACGGTGAATTATGCGTCTCGACTTTGTCGCAGATCAGATAGTCATCATCGAAGATAATCCCGCCCGCATTATCCGAAAACACGGAAACGCAGATATCCTCACTCCCGCGCTTCTCTCGAATTTCCGTAGTGGCACGCTTGATGTAATGGCGGTAAAGCCCGTCTTTGACATCATCAATCGGTGAGGCAAAAATCGTATGTTTGCAATGCTCCGACCACGTCTGCGCCAGAGTCTCCAGTTCGATATCCTTGGCTTTGCGGCCTTTTTTCTGAAAGTAATCGCGGATCGCCTGCATATACAAAAGCGATAATCCCAGCGGTCCTCGCCGTGACCCGTCCGCATTGGTGATGCCCTGCTTGCCGATCTGCTCAAGCTCTGCATCAGGGAGCAAAAGGTCCACGTTATCCGCTACGGCGCCTTTGTTATCAAGATGCACCTTGGGCAGAACGATGCCCATCCCGCCTTCGCTCTGATAATCCTTGAGGCTTTTAATAGTGGCCCGCTGAATCAGGCGGTTCGAAATCTCTCCGGCCAGCGCCTCGATCTCTGCCTGTTTAAAGTCGCCCTTAATCAGGTAAAGTCGGGAAGAGTAACAGGCGGCCTGTTCTTTGTTTTGATTGGCCGCTCCAAGCTGGATCAACTCACTCGCCGTATGCCCGATATTGTCGGTCACACCGGGCAGGAACCCGATCTCCAGCGCCCAGTCGAAATCCTCGAAGGGCTGATTGACCGCCTGTACGACAGGATTCGCCAGGCTCTGGGCAAAGCCGTCCTGCGCGGCATAAGGGTGTTCGGATGTATAGACATCAACGATTCTGACCCGAACTTTCGGGTCTTTGCTACCGAGAGCCTTGCGGATGCGGAGGCTCCGCCCGTCTTCTTCATGCCCTAGGACTTCGATGCGATATGCCATATAATCAGGCGTGGGAATTGCCAAGTAACTGTTGATCTTCTGTACCGCGCAGATTAAATAGTACTCCGAGGCACTTTTCAATATTCATCTGGAAAATTTTACGCCGATGCCTGACCCGAAGAAGCTTAGCCCCCTTAACAAGTTGGTTTTTGCGCTCACCTGTTTTTCAGTGATCTTGTCCATATCCAGAGCTGTTCAGGCCTGCAGTCTCCTGCCTAAAAGCACTTATGACTACTACAACCAACACAGTAAGGTTTTTGTAGGAACCGTCGAGGAGGGGCCGGATGAAAAGGGGAGTTACAAGGTTCGTGTCAATGAGGCGTTTAAGGGTTTTGATGAAAAGAACGAATTTAACGCATTGACGGACGTCATCTTCGACACCGACTGGTGCGGTTTGGGTAAGCAGGAAAAGGGAGCAAAACTCCTGATTTTCATGAATGACGGCGAAAGGGTATCGCACACGGGTGGAACTTTCCCAATCTGGCAGGTCGAGGATCAGACTAAGGCCGAAACCAACCTGTACCGTTTAATTTTGCTTCGTAATATGCTGGACCCCGACAACAAAGGCTTGCCGAAGGCACCTGTCCCCGATGAAGAAACCGCGATTTACCTTGCTTTTAAAGCGATGATTCCAGTGTACGGGAAAGAAGCGGTCTCAAAACACGTTCCCTATGCGGCAAAACTTATCAAGCAAAAAGAAGAAGGCTCTGACTATGAGGAGGACGTATGGCATATTGTTGGAAAATCGTCCTGTGAATCCCAGAAGGATTCGTGCGAAAATATGTCACCTCAGGTTAAAATCCACAAATGGTCCGGTAAAATAATGAAAGTCTATACAGGCGGATAAAATGCCCAAAGTCACGATCAACGGAATGGAAATCGAAGTCGCGGCGGGAACAAGCATCCTGCAGGCCGCCGAGCAACTCGGCATAGAAGTCCCGCGCTTCTGCTATCACGACAAGCTCTCCGTCCCCGCCAACTGCCGGATGTGTCTCGTTCAGGTCGAGGGCGGCCCGCCCAAGCCCGTGGCCTCCTGTGCCATGGCCTGCGGCGATGGCATGATCGTCCGAACGGATACCGATGTGGTCAAAAAGGCCCGAAAGGGCGTAATGGAGATGCTGCTCATCAACCACCCGCTCGACTGTCCGATTTGCGATCAGGGTGGAGAGTGCGATCTGCAGGATCAGGCGATGGCTTACGGCTTCGACCGCTCCCGCTTTCACGAGAATAAACGCGCCGTGACTGACAAGGAACTCGGGCCGCTGGTCAAGACCGTGATGACCCGCTGCATCAACTGTACGCGCTGCGTCCGCTTTGCCGAGGAAATCGCCGGAACGCCCGTTCTGGGCCAACTCAACCGTGGCGAGGACGCGGAAATCGGAACTTTTATCGACCAGCTTGTACAAACCGAGCTCTCAGGGAACCTGATCGACGTCTGTCCGGTCGGCGCACTGACTTCCAAACCTTACGCGTTCAAGGCCCGTTCATGGGAACTCAAAAAAACAGAAAGCATAGACGTGCATGACGCGGTCGGCTCGAACATCCGCGTCGATTCAAGAGGCCGAGAGGTCATGCGGATTCTTCCCCGCTTGAATGAGGGCATCAACGAGGAGTGGATCAGCGACAAAACCCGCTTTTCCTGTGATGGTTTGAACCGCAAGCGCCTCGATCGCCCCTATATCCGCAGCGAAAGCACCGGAAAATTGGTGGAAACTTCTTGGCCGGAAACGTTCGCGCACATCCGCGAAAAGTTGAGCGACCTTAATGGCGATAATATCGCTGCGCTGGCCGGCGATTTGGCGGATGTCGAATCAATGGTTGCTCTTAAGGATCTGATGCAAAAGCTGGGCAGCCCGCACATGGATTGCCGGACTGACAATGCCCATTTCGATGTGGAAACGCGGGCAGGATATTTGTTTAACTCCGCGATTGCAGGCATAGATGAAGCGGACCTGATTATCCTGATCGGAACAAATCCCCGCTACGAAGCCACGATGCTCAACACGCGCATCCGCCGCGCTTGGCTGGAGCGACGCGTGAAGGTCGTGATGATCGGGCAGGGGGCGGACCTGACCTACCCTTACGATCACTATGGAACGAGTCCGGCGGATTTAGAATCGTTCGCCAAAGAATTTGCCGGAAAGCTTCCGGCCAAAAAACCGATAATGATTATTGGTGCGGGTGTATTCCGCCGCGACGACGGCCTCGCCCTGCACCAGACGCTGTTCGACGCCGCGGAAAAACTGGGAATTGTGACGAAGGAATGGAACGGCTTTAACGTGCTGCATCAAGCAGCCTCACGTGTTGGCGCTCTTGAAATCGGTTTTGTCCCTCAGAAAAAAGGCCGCGACTTCCGTAACATTATTGCTGGAACAAAAGACGGATCGATCAAGGCTCTTTATCTTCTGGGCAGCGATGAATTCAACGCCCGTGTCAACATCGGATGGAAAACTTTTGTCATCTATCAGGGGCATCACGGCGATCAGGGGGCGGAACGGGCAGACCTGATTCTCCCCGGTGCAGCTTATACGGAAAAGGACGGCACCTACGTCAACACCGAGGGTCGCCCGCAATTTGGCAGAAAGGCGGTTTCCCCACCGGGTCAGGCGCGTGAGGATTGGAAAATTATAAGGGCGCTCTCCGAAGAGTTGGGCGTTACCTTGCCATATAACACGTTGCTCGAACTTCGCGACCGAATTCGCGGCGAATGGCCGGTGTTTAAAAATATGGAACAGGTTTCGCCCGCCAAATGGGGCAAGTTCGGCGAAAAGGGCAAAACCCTTAAAGACCCCTTTTTGGCCTATACCGAGGAGTACTACCTGAGTAATTCCGTCTGCCGGGCCTCGAAAACAATGCACGAATGTACGGATGCCTTTGTCCACAACCACAGACTGTCAGAAGCCGCAGAGTAGGGATAAAAACCATGAAAAAGAATCGCACGACCTTGCAGCAGGTGCAGGAATTTCACGAAACCTATGGCTTACCTGTGCGTTTAAGGCCGGACGTTTCCGACTCCAAAACCAACGCTCTGCGAATCAATTTGCTAGCGGAGGAGCTGGACGAGTTGAAAGAGGCTTTGGCCGCTGGCGATATCCTCGAAACGCTTGATGCCCTGATTGACCTGCAATATGTGCTGGATGGCGCTTTCCTGTCCTTCGGATTGCACAATATAAAGGATATCGCCTTCGCCGAGGTTCACGGGTCAAACATGAGCAAGCTGGGCGAAGACGGTAAGCCGATCGTCCGTGAAAGCGACGGCAAGATTCTCAAGGGGCCGAATTTCTATCAGCCGGACTTAAAAAAGTTTCTTGAATCCGATATTCCCGACGCCGCCGAGTAACCTGTAAGATACTGAAATCGCAAGAGAATCCTTTTTATTTGCAGTTTTTAATATTTTATTGCATCATGGGGCTGTGGTAACAACAATAAAAGCTGTCAAAACAGCGTATTGGGTGAATTAAGGTGACTACGGGCAGATCTTCAGGCGTAACAAAAGATCCCTACCTTCTAAGCAGTGTTTTCCTGCAAAAATCACGCGTCGATGACGCGGGCGGCGGCTATTGTGCCAAGGGCGTGGCAAATCTTCTCGAGCACGTCGGTTTGGGCTGCCAGCGCGGCGATGCCTACACTTGGAAAAGTTCATTGCCTCAAAACGGCTGGATTAAACTCGAAGGTGTAAGGCCCGAAGACGCACCGCCGGGTTCTGTCCTGCTCTATGACCGCAGCGCCAACTCTAGAGGCAAGGGCGGCGGAACCGAATTTGGCCACGTGGAAATCGCCACCGTGGATGTCAACGGACGCCGTCAATATGTGTCTGACAAAGCCCGCGATAATTGGGGCGGAACGGTCCCGCAGAACTTCGTCGGCGTATACGTCCACCCCAGCCTCCATAAAACCATGGACGGAATTCACTACACCCCGAATCTGGATGCGCGCAACAGTACCATGCTGGCATCAAGTCAGACCAGACAGGGGCAGAATGGCCGCACGGATCAGAATGGTGCAGCAAACGATCTGGCCTTCATGAACCTGATCAACGGCACCGGCAATAGCGGAACCGATCAATCCGCAGGCGGAGAGACCTCATCCAATTTCAACGACCAGGCAAAGGTAGCGGCTTTCGTCGTCCTCGCCGCGATGATCTCGCAAATGTTCGGAATCAATATGGATACCGGGGGCCAGAGGCTCGGCATGGGACCGCTCCAGACGCAACCCTCCGCCCAAGAGCCCTTAACGGATACAGCGATAGCACTGGGTAGCCCTGGTGGCCGTAGCCATTAATCCTCTAATCACTTGCGGAATAACCCTTTACTTTCAGTCTGAAAAAAGGCAGTTTTGGGCAAGCAAACGGCCTGACAAATAGCCCGAAAAATGTCCGAAACTTTTATGCTTTACGCGCAATGGCTGGGGATGACGGTCCTCTGGATCGTGCTTGTCACGATTGTTGTCCTGCTCGCCGTAGCTTACCTCACCTACGCGGAACGTAAGGTCTTGGGAGCCATCCAGCGTCGGCAGGGGCCGATGACCGTCGGCCCGTTCGGGCTGCTCCAGCCGATTGCGGACGGTGTAAAGCTCTTCTCCAAGGAAACGATCATCCCTTCGCAGGCGCACAGGGTGGTCTTCCTGATGGCGCCGATGATCCTGTTTACGCTTTCTCTGATCGCCTGGGCGGTAATTCCCTTCAACAAGGACTGGGTGATCGCCAATATCAATGTCGGCGTTCTCTACCTTTTTGCGATTTCCTCCATGGGTGTCTATGGGGTCATTATGGCTGGCTGGGCCTCGAACTCCCGTTATGCTTTTCTGGGCGGCCTGCGATCCGCCTCGCAGATGGTTTCTTACGAAGTTTCGATGGGATTGATTATTGTCTGTGTATTGCTGTGCGCGGGCTCGCTCAATCTTCAGGAGATTGTTCTGGCTCCGCGTCCGCTCTGGATGCAGGTCTTGCTCTTCCCGATGTTTATCGTATTCCTGATCTCTATCCTCGCCGAAACCAACCGCGCTCCGTTTGACCTGCCGGAGGGCGAATCGGAAATAACCGGCGGCTTCATGGTCGAATATTCGGCCATGACCTTCGCCCTGTTCTTTCTGGGTGAATACGCGAATATGATTTTGATGAGCGCCATTACGACGACTTTGTTCCTCGGCGGTTGGTTGCCACCGTTCGGCATAGAGGCTTTGGCCATAGTGCCGGGGGTCATCTGGTTCGGCCTCAAAACGGCATTCATACTCTTTATTTTCCTCTGGGCGCGGGGAACGCTGCCCCGTTACCGCTACGACCAGCTCATGCGCCTCGGCTGGAAAGTCTTTCTGCCCTTTACGCTGCTCTGGGTGGTGTTGACCGCGGGGATTCTCGTCGCCTTCGATGCCCTGCCCAACAAAAATTCCGTCCCGGTTGAAATCCCCGCAGTCATCATGCAGGCTCCGGTCACAATACTGCCAAAGGATATGCCACCCATACCCTTGATTTCACCCGAGGAGCCTGTGCCCGCTCCGATACAGGAGGGGGAATAAGATGGACCGCTTCGCCCGCGCCTTCCTTCTGACCGAAATCGTCAAGGGCTTTTGCCTGACCCTGAAATACATTTTTTTTATGCCGCGTGTGACGATCAACTACCCTTACGAAAAGGGTCCGATCTCCCCGCGCTTCCGCGGCGAACACGCCCTCCGGCGCTACCCGAACGGCGAAGAACGCTGCATCGCCTGCAAACTCTGCGAAGCCATCTGTCCTGCTCTGGCGATCACCATAGAGGCCGAACCCCGTGAAGACGGCTCCCGCCGCACCACCCGCTACGATATCGACATGACCAAATGCATTTATTGCGGCCTGTGCGCTGAGGCCTGCCCCGTTGATGCCATAGTGGAGGGGCCGAACTTCGAATTCGCCGTCGAAACGCGCGAAGAGCTTTACTATAATAAGGACAAGCTTCTGGCCAACGGCGACCGCTGGGAGGCCCAGATCGCGGCCAATCTTCTGGCCGACGCCCCCTACCGTTAAGCCCGCGTTTTTCCCAAGTTTTTCCGTAAGTTTGACTTCCGCAACTTTATTGCATTAAAATAGGGAAGAAAGAAATAACCTATTACGGGAGTGCGCCGTGCATCAGGTCGGCGGATTGATGGGGGAGTGGGTCAGGTCCGTTCGGGTCGATGAATCCGATCTCAAGGATGTGCCCGCCGAACTTCACCCGTTCGGAACGCCGGTTGAAAGTCTGGGGATTTTAAGTTCTCCATTAGAATTTGATAAACCGGTTAACCGCGCTCAATTGGAGAACATGATTATAAAATACTCTGGGAATTATGACGGTGTTATGATGCCGGGTGGTTACGATCACCTAATCGAGCCAATACAAATGATTGTAGCGGATCAGATGAAAGAGAACCCGCTTTTCCGCCACGCCCGCGTTGAGTTTACCTATCGTCATAATCCTACCCCCCAAACTCCTAGCAGGATAGTTCACGCCGATCCCTCTCGTACACAAAACGCTGTCGTCGAAGACTACATCTACTTTCTCTCCAACAAGCAGGGAACGATCGCTCAGGCTCAGCATGTGAAGAAACCCGAAGACACTTTAAACAGAATGACCCCGGAAGAAATGGTGGAGCAAGGGTTGATGACCCAGGCAAAACCTTACGAGATGCTTAAAGGACGACAAAGCACCTTCCACACGCAGGGCGCGGCGGTTTACGAGGGTGGTCGGACATTTATTCGCGTCATCGTCACCCACCCGGATATTGACTACTTCCGCAATCTACCTGAAAACGAAAAAGCGGCCTTGCCTCAGGACTTCCGCGAAAAACATGGAATAGCAACAGCCAGTCGTGATTTTGACCTGCACTAGGTCATGTATCCGTGATCTTCCAGTTGGCAAAACGGCTCAGCGGGATGTGATAATAAACGTTCAGCATCTCTACTCCCGGATTATCATCGCCCCGTCCGCAATTTGACATATGGCTGAAACTGAGCGCCAGACGGCTGCCGGAGTCAAACTGATAGCCCATCTCAAACTGCGAACGGAAAATCAGCGGGTAGAAAAGATCCGCATTGTTATTCCCCGGACTGTAGAGGCCAGCCCCGAAGCTAGGCGTAAGATAAAGATGGTCCGTCAGTTTGACATCCACAAGAAACCCGCCCCCGGCCCAGAACGCACCGTCCGCCGTCAAGTCTAGCCCCGCCCACGGCTTGATCTCTTTGATGAAGATTGCCGTATCGGGTCTGTATTCTGCTCGGAAATCGACCGTTTGTCCGTCATCTTCAGGAAAAATGTCATAATAGCCGATCGAAAGGCCAAGAAACCCGCCCGTACCCTCAGCAAATGCTGGGGGAGAGATAAGTAAAGATAAAACAAAAGCCAAAAATGAAAATTTTTTCACGTCTTATAAACCTCAATGAATAATATCGTTAAGGAAAAACGCAGAGGAAACTGAAAACAAAAAGGATTTATATGTTGGTATGACTCCTGCGAATCGGAAAATCAAGCGGGAAAATTTTGCCGAGTGAAACTGTATTTTTTGCAGAACGGCCCTTGCGGGTCCGGGGATAAGGGATTAGAAAAAGGAGATAAAAAGAATAGAGACACCCCATGGTCGTTCAGGCTTTTGCCTTTTATCTTTTCGCCGGCATCCTGGTCCTTAGCGCTTTGATGGTCATCACGGCACGCAACCCCGTACATTCCGTGCTTTTTCTTATTCTGGCTTTTTTTAACGCGGCCGGATTGTTTATATTGCTCGGTGCCGAGTTCATCGGAATGATTTTAGTGATCGTGTATGTCGGCGCAGTCGCGGTGCTCTTCCTTTTTGTAGTCATGATGCTGGACATCAACTTCGCCGACCTCCGCAAGGGAGCGATGAGCTACGTCCCCTTGGGCTGCTGTATTGGAGCCTTACTGCTTTTTGAACTGGTGACCCTTTACGCAATGTGGGGGAAATCAGCGACTGTAGAGGGAAACAGAGCTTTTCCGGTCGAAAAGATGGAGAATATGACAAATACGGAAATGCTGGGAACCGTGCTCTACACGGAATATGTCTATGCTTTCCAACTCGCCGGACTGATCCTTCTTGTCGCCATGATAGGAGCCATCGTTCTAACCCACCGCACCCGCCCCGGCGTACGCAAGCAGAAAATCGCCGCACAGGTTTCGCGCAAGGCCGAAGACGTTCTTGAAATCGCCAAAGTAACGTCAGGATCGGGGGTCTAGCATGGAGCAGGGGGGCGCCATCGGCATCGAACACTTCCTGATCCTCGCCGGAATTATTTTCACAATCGGCGTCTTCGGCATTTTCCTGAACCGTAAGAACGTGATCGTTATTCTGATGTCGATCGAACTCATGCTTCTGGCCGTAAACATTAACTTTGTGGCCTTCTCCGCCTACCTGAACGACCTGACGGGACAGGTCTTCACCATGTTTATTCTCACTGTGGCAGCAGCAGAAGCTGCCATCGGCCTGGCCATCCTCGTCGTCTTCTTCCGCAACAAGGGGTCGATTGAGGTGGACGATATCTCAAGCATGAGGGGATAGCGGATGGAATATCTGGCCGTCTTTTCGCCTCTCTTTGCCTTTCTGATCGCCGGCCTGTTCGGGCGGCAAATCGGCGATAAGGGTTGTCAGTTTGTCACGTGCGCGGCTGTTATTCTGGCCGCTCTGGCCTCTGTAGCCCTTTTTTCAGGCATCATCTTCCACCCTGACGTCCTGACGGATCACAGTTATACGCTAGTACTGACCCGCTGGGTTGAATCCGGCGCTTTCAAAGCCGACTGGGCGCTCAGGATCGACCAGCTTTCGGTGGTTATGATGTGCGTCATCAACATTGTCTCCGCCTGCGTACACGTTTATTCTGTTGGCTATATGAGCCACGACCCCGCCAAGGGGCGCTTCATGGCCTATCTCAGCCTTTTCACCTTTGCCATGCTCATGCTGGTGACGTCGAACAATCTCCTGCAGCTTTTTTTCGGCTGGGAAGGTGTGGGATTGGCCTCGTATCTTCTGATTGGCTTCTGGTCGCACAAACATTCAGCCAACGCCGCCGCGCAGAAAGCCTTCATCGTCAACCGCGTCGGCGATTTCGGCCTCGCGCTGGGGGCAATGGGGATTTTTGCCCTCTTTGGCAGCATCACCTTTGATGAAATATTTTCCAACCCCGAACAATACGCGCAGACCAGCGTATATTTTCTGGGCTACAAGGTCCACGCCCTGACGGTGATCTGCCTCCTGCTTTTTATGGGCGCTGTCGGAAAATCGGCGCAACTCGGCTTGCATACATGGCTGCCCGACGCAATGGAGGGGCCAACGCCCGTCTCCGCGCTGATCCACGCCGCAACGATGGTCACCGCGGGTGTATTCCTCGTTGCCCGTTTTTCCCCGCTCTTCGAATACGCCCCCTTCGCTCTGTCGGTCGTCACGGTTGTCGGCGCCTTGACCGCTTTCGTTGCCGCAACCATCGGCATGACTCAGTTCGATATCAAGCGCGTGATCGCCTATTCCACGATGTCTCAGCTCGGCTATATGTTCTTCGCCCTTGGCGTATCGGCCTACGGTGCCGCGATGTTCCATCTCATGACTCACGCCTTCTTCAAAGCACTGCTCTTTCTTGGAGCCGGATCGGTCATCCACGCCATGTCGGATGAGCAGGATATGCGCAACATGGGCGGAATAAGAAAAGAGATCCCCGTTACCTACACCCTGATGTGGATTGGCGCTCTGGCTTTGGCGGGAATCCCGCCCTTTGCAGGCTATTACTCGAAGGATATCATTCTGGAGGCCGCCTGGGCGGACCAAACCGGCGTGGGGATGTTCGCCTTCTGGATGGGCATTGCCGCCGCCTTCATGACGGCTTTCTATTCATGGCGACTGATCTTCATGACCTTCCACGGGAAACCTAGAGCCAGCCGCGAAGTCATGGACCACGTTCATGAATCGCCATTTGTTATGATAAGTCCGCTTCTCGTTCTGGCGGCAGGGGCTATTTTCGCCGGCCACCTTTTTTATGGCGGGTTCGTCGGTTCCGCCTACACTCACCACGGCGCGATAAACGAAGCTATGATCGAAGGCATGGAACACGGCTCCGGCCCACAGAAAGCTGGGGATACCACGCAATCAGTTGATCATGATACCACCCCGCATGAGCAGTCCATGCATAATAGCGAGGGCGGGCGGGCATCGCACGCAGGTCTTAATCCCTGGTCACGCCAGTTCTTCTGGCAGAGAGCGATCTACGTCCGCGATCAGAACGACACCCTTGAAGCCGCCCACGGTGTTCCAACCTGGGTCAAGCTGATGCCCCTGATCGTCGGTGTTCTGGGCATCCTGCTCGCCTACATCGCCTATATTGCAAAACCCGGTTTACCTTTTGCCATAACATCAAGGCTGCACCCTGTGCACCAACTCTTCTTCAACAAATGGTATTTCGACCAGATTTACGAGGCTCTGTTCGTCAAAAACGCTTTCCGCCTTGGTCGTATCTTCTGGACCGTCGGAGACAAAGAGTTCATCGACGGCCTCGGACCAGATGGCTTTGCGTATCTCTCCAAAAAGACAGGCAGCGCTTTCAGCCGGCTCCAGAGTGGTTTTGTCTACCAGTATGCCTTCGTGATGATGATTGCGCTGGTGGCGATGGTTTCCTGGCTGGTCTTCCGGGTGCAGCCCGCGCAGAGCATCAAGCCCGTCGATCCTCCGGCTGCGGTCTCGGCGCCTTTGCTTGAGGAGACGCAGCCATGATGCCGCCCATTCTCTCAATCATGATCGTTCTGCCTCTGATCTGCGCCGCGATGATTACGCTCATCCGCGGTGAGAAGGGCGACGAAGCAGTCATCGAGAAAAACGTAAAACATCTCGCTCTTTTCGGTTCGCTGTTTGTACTGGCCTTTGCACTTTATATGGTCTCTAGCTTCGATAAGGCCAGCGCCGATTTTCAGTTTGTCGAAAAATTCGTCTGGTTCACAGCAGCCAACCTCAACTATCACGTAGGTGTAGACGGGATTTCAGTCTACTTTGTTCTCCTGTCGGCGGTTTTAACGCCCGTATGCATACTGGCGAGTTGGAATTCGATTGAGACCCGGATCAGAGAATACATGATCGCCTTTCTGGTTCTGGAAAGCCTGATGATCGGCACGTTCTGCGCCCTCGATACGGTTCTCTTTTACGTCTTTTTCGAAGGCGTGCTGATCCCGATGTTCCTGATTATCGGCATATGGGGCGGTCCGCGACGCATCTACGCCTCATTCAAGTTTTTCCTGTTTACGCTGCTTGGCTCAGTGCTCATGTTGATTGCGCTTCTGGCCCTTTATGTAAAGACGGGCAGCACGGATATCCCGACACTGATGCACGCCACGACGGATATTGAATTCCAGAAATGGATATGGCTGGCCTTCTTCGCCAGCTTCGCCGTGAAAATGCCAATGTGGCCCGTCCATACATGGCTGCCCGACGCGCACGTTGAGGCGCCGACGGCTGGCTCAGTCATTCTGGCCGGAGTACTTCTGAAAATAGGCGGCTACGGATTCCTGAGGTTCTCATTGCCTATGCTTCCCCTCGCCAGTATGTATTTCGCGCCTCTGGTGCTGACTCTCAGCGTCATTGCGATCATTTATGCCTCCCTCGTGGCGCTCGTGCAGGAGGATATGAAGAAATTGATCGCCTATTCCTCCGTCGCGCATATGGGCTTTGTCACTCTTGGAATTTTCAGCTTTACCCAGCAGGGAGTGGACGGGGCAATATTCCAGATGCTCAGCCACGGGATCATTTCCGCGGCGCTCTTTCTGTGCGTGGGGGTCGTTTATGACCGCCTTCACACCCGCGACATTGCCCGTTACGGGGGGCTGGTCAAAAATATGCCCAACTACGCGGTTGTGTTCATGATCTTTATGCTCGGCTCGGTTGGCTTGCCCGGTACCTCCGGCTTTGTCGGTGAATTTCTGGCTCTGGCCGGAACCTTTCAGGCCAGCACAACATTCGCGGCTTTGGCGGCCACGGGTCTGGTCCTCGGCGCAGCCTATATGCTGCTTCTCTACCGCAAGGTCATTTTCGGCCCACAGGTTAATCAAGACGCCGCTGAGTTGGACGATTTGTCTGTTATCGAAAAAATAATCCTCGTGCCTCTGGCTCTGGCGGTGATTTATTACGGCATTTTCCCGACGCAAGTAACGGACGGCATTGCTCCCTCGACGCGGGCGCTTCTTGGCCACTATGAAATGTCGCACCAGCCGCTCGGTTTTAACGAGGCGCACCTTGAAAGCTTGGAAAAAAAGGCAAAGGGCACATGATCGATTTTAATCTCCTGCCCCTTTTGCCCGAGCTTCTTCTCGCCGTTATGGCCATGACCATGCTGATTGCGGGCGTAATGGCCGGAAACCGCTCAACCACCCTGATCTGCTGGCTGACCTGCGCGGGCTTTGCCGTTGCGGCCTGTCTGGTCTTGAATATGCCCGCCGGAAGCCAGACGGCCATGAACGGAATGTTCATCGCCGATGAGTTTTCAGCCCTCTTTAAAATCCTGATCCTGCTGGGTTTGATCGCCTCTCTGGCCTTGTCAGTGGAATACCTTCAACAGGAGCGCATGGCGCGTTTTGAATATCCAGTGCTGATGACTCTGGCGGGCATCGGCATGATGCTGATGGTCTCTGCCAACAATTTTCTTTCGCTCTACATGGCTCTGGAACTGCAATCGCTGAGCCTCTACATTCTGGCCGCGTTCCATCGCAGTTCCATTCAATCGGCTGAAGCGGCAATAAAATATTTTGTTCTGGGCGCTCTCTCATCGGGAATGCTGCTCTTCGGCATCTCCCTGATCTACGGATTTACTGGCTCCGTCGATTTCGGGGTCATCCGTGAAACCCTTCTGCAAGCGCAGCCCCATTCCCCCGGCGTGACCATCGGCATGGCCTTCCTGCTGGCGGGACTGGCCTTCAAGATTTCCGCAGTACCCTTCCATATGTGGACCCCGGACGTGTATCAGGGCGCCCCGACCTCCGTAACGGCGTTCTTCGCCATGGTGCCCAAAATCGCCGCCATGGGCCTTCTAATGCGTGTCCTGACCTATACCTTCTCCCCGGTATCCGGCGAATGGATGCAAATTGTTTATTTCCTGTCCGTCGCCTCAATGGTCGTCGGCGCCTTCGCCGCCCTGGCGCAGGATGATATCAAACGCCTGATGGCCTATAGCTCCATTGGCAACATGGGTTACGCCCTGATCGGAGTGGTCGCCGGAACGTCGCAGGGAGTAGGGGCCGTGATCCTCTACCTCTCCATCTACATGATCATGACCGCAGGAGTCTTCGCCGTCATCCTGTGCATGAGGCGAGAAGGCATCATGGTCACGCGTATCTCCGACCTGTCCGGCCTGTCCAGCAACAGACCTTTGTTGGCCTATGCCATGGCCGCCCTGATGTTCTCCATGAGCGGCATACCACCCTTGGCCGGCTTCTTCGGTAAGCTCTTTATCTTTCTGGCCGCGGTGGAGCAAGGGTTGTTTCCCCTCGTGATTCTTGGTGTCCTGAGTTCTGTGGTTTCGGCTTATTACTACCTGCGGATCATCAAGGTCATGTTTTTTGATGAGGCCGCGCAAGCCCTTG
Source organism: Alphaproteobacteria bacterium (assembly GCA_018000295.1). GTDB lineage: Bacteria > Pseudomonadota > Alphaproteobacteria > Micavibrionales > Micavibrionaceae > JAGNKE01. The sequence goes on from JAGNKE010000001.1 coordinate 84,082, forward strand.
ATCCCGGCATGTCCTTCGAAAGGAAAGCCATTCTTCTTTGTTCCGTGATATTCATCCTCGGCTTTATCGTAAAACCCAATTTGCTGGTCGATAGCGCCATGAACGCGGCTAACGCGCTCTCCTCATCGTTAAAAGCCGAGTGATGAGCGTCAACTGGCGGATTGAAACATACGAAACTCTGGAGAGTACGCAGGATACGCTCAGGGAAGGGTTGAAGCAAAATCCGGAGGAGGGTTTTGCAGTACAGGCTATCCAACAAACCCGAGGGCGCGGGCGTCAGGGCCGTCTCTGGTTTTCTCCTCCGGGAAATCTTTATCTGTCCGCCCTCTTGAAGCCCGAGGGCGACCTTTCCCTTGTAGGCCAACTGTCCCTCGTGAGCTGCCTGTCGGTCTGCAAGGCCTTGGAGGAAATATACGGCCTGGATCGGAATTTTATCCTGAAATGGCCCAACGACATCCTCCTTCACGGCAGGAAATGCTCAGGAATATTGTTGGAAACTGAAACAGGCCGGAACGGGGAGGTCGAGGCGGTCATTCTGGGAATCGGCATCAACATTTTATCCGCTCCGGCGGAAGTAGGGATTGCCCTTGAAGCCGCCACGGGTATAAGCGTACCACTAGCCTCCATAAGGGATGCGGTCCTGCAAAGCCTGGCGAAAAATTACAGCGTCTGGCGGCAGGAGGGCTTTGCCCCGTTTCGGGGGCAATGGCTCGAAAAGACTGTTCCCGCCCAAACGGCGATGAGTGTAGGGCACGGGAAGTCACTGAAATCAGGGATGTTTCAAGATATCGACCCGAAGGGAGGGTTGGTTCTGAAAACCCCGGACGGCAAAAACCTGACCGTCACCTCGGGGGAAGTCCTTTTTATGTAATGCCAGCCTCTTTTGAATATGCTATACCCTGCCCATGTTAATGGCCATCGACATCGGAAATACCAACACGGTCTTTGCCCTTTTTAAAGGGGACAAGGTCGAGCACTTCTGGCGTTGCCGGACGGATACCGCGCGTTCCGTCGATGAATATGCGGTCTTTTTGCGTCCCTTGTTCGATATGGCCGGAGTGGAATGGTCCGACGTCAGCGACGTCATGATTTGCTCAGTAGTGCCTGAGGCGGATTTACATATCGAGCGTTTTTCAATCAAATATCTTTCAAGAAAGCCATTTTTTGTAACAGCAGCTTCTGTCAAAGGGGTAAAAATTGATCTGGACAGGCCTGCAGAATTGGGAGCCGACCGCATAGTCAACGCCATCGCGGTGGTTGAGCATTACCGCACCCCGGCGGTCGTCATCGATTTTGGAACGGCCACAACCTTTGATGTCATCGACAACCACGGAACCTACAGAGGCGGCGTGATCGCGCCCGGAGTCCGTCTATCCATCGAAGCTCTGCACAGCCGCGCCGCAAAACTGCCCAAAATCAGCATCCAGAAGCCTCCGGCGGTCATCGGCCGTAACACTGTAGACGCCATGCAGTCCGGTATGTATTGGGGCTATATCGGCCTGATCGAGGGAATAGTGCGGCAAATACGAGAAGAGATAGGTGCGGAGCTTTTTGTTCTGGCCACCGGCGGTTTGGCCGTCCTTTATGCAGAGGGGACAGAGATTATCGAGGAGGTGGACGAACACCTGACCCTCAAAGGTTTGCTGAAAATTTATCAGGACCATAAGAGTAAGTAATAATGCCGTCAAACCGCTTGCTCAAAAAGGACGGCCTTTATTTTATCCCCTTGGGAGGCAGCGAGCAGTTCGGAATCAATCTGAACATCTATGTCTGTAACGGGCAGTTTCTCGCTGTGGATTGCGGGATGGGGTTTGCCGATGAGCGCTTTCCGGGAATTGACATAGTCTTGCCAGACCCGGCCTTTCTGGAACAGAATAAAAAGAAGCTCAAGGGCATGATTATCACCCACGCCCATGAGGATCATATTGGTGCAGTGAGCCATTTATGGCCCCGGTTCGAGTGTCCTCTCTACGCCACCCCGTTCACAGCGGTGGTCCTAAGAAAAAAGCTCGAAGAAGCCGGAATTTATGACGCTAAAATAAACGTGGTTGACCCGCTCATGAAGGTTCAGATCGGAACCTTCGGGGTTCAGTTCATCCCCGTCTCGCACTCGGTGCCCGATAGCTGCGCCCTGATGATCCGCACCGAACATGGCAACATACTGCATAGCGGCGACTGGAACCTTGACCCCAACCCGGTCGTGGGCCTGAAGACCGAAGATAAAACCTTTAAAACCTTGGGTGAGGAGGGGATCGTTGCCTACATAGGGGATTCCACTAACGCGCTTGTTCCCGGATTTTCCGGCTCCGAGCGGGACGCCTCTAAAGGGCTTTACGAAGAATTCAAAAACCGCAAGGGCCGGATCGCTGTAACTCTCTTTTCCTCAAACATTGGCCGCATGGTCAGTATAGCCGAGGCCGCCCACAAGACCGGTCGCCATGTGACGGTCGTTGGGCGCTCACTGCACCGCATGGTCGCCGCCGCGCAGGAATGCGGCTATCTCCGCAATATCAAGGAATTCGTATCCGAAGAAGATATCGGTTTTTTGCCGGACGAAAAGACGGTGTTGATCGTGACGGGATCGCAGGGCGAATATCGCTCCGCATTAGCCCGGATCGCACGGGATGAACACCCTTCCGTGCATTTGTCGAAAGGCGATACGGTCATCTTCTCCGCCCGCGCCATTCCAGGTAACGAGCGCAATATCAACGCGGTAAAGAACAACCTCGTAGCCAAGGGTATACATATCATATCGCCGGGTGAAACAGACAATACCATCCATGTGTCCGGCCATCCCTGCCGTGGCGAGATCGAGCAGATGCTGCAATGGACCCGTCCGGCCTGTGTCATCCCGGTTCACGGGGAAAGATTACAGCTGGAAGCCCATGCGGGACTGGCCCAGGCCTGTCAGGTGCCGCAAACTGTCGTTCCTTCGAACGGATCGCTCATCCGTCTGGCTCCCGGCCCGGTCGAGGAAATCGCAAAGGTTGAAACAGGCCTTTTGGCCGTTGATCAGGATCGTCTGATCCCCTCAGGTGACCCCTCCATCATAGCCCGCAGAAAGCTGCAGTATACAGGGGCGGTCCACGCCTCTCTTCTGCTGTCGTCAGGCGGAGAAATTTTAGGAGACATCTGTATGGACATGATCGGCCTGACCGACGGCCGTAATCCGGGTAAGCTTGAAGAGGACATTTTTGCTGAGATTGAGGAAATCGTCGCAGACATCGCCGAAGGTCCGCACCTGGAAGAAGAGGCCGTGGCCGAAGAAGTCCGCATCTGCCTGCGCCGTTTTCTGCACAACCGCTTGGGCATCAAGCCGAAAACAACGGTTCATGTCCTGCGCGTCCCCGAAGGCAGAGGTCAGAAAAAGTGACTGTATTTTCTGGAATCGTCGTTTTTACCTGCATCTGGTGGACGGTGATTTTCTGCGTCCTACCGTTGGGCATGGCTCGCGAGCATGAACCTCAGGATCAACTCTCCGCCCCCGGCGCTCCCTCAGACCCGCAACTGAAAAAGAAACTGATCCTCACGACGGGCATAAGCATTATATTATGGCTTATGGCCTTTGCCCTGATCGAGTCCGGGTGGATAGACTGGCATGAACTGGCGACGCAGAAATACGGATAACCGCATGAAAATTATTAAATACGTAGTCCTTTTTTCATTGTTCTGCCTGTCGGGCGTACACGCGTACGCTGAAGAGGCGGAAACAATTTCGGAAAATAACCCTTGCAAGGAGTTGGAACAGCTACAGACAGGTGGAGCCGACTACGTCCCCGGCGTGGATGTGGATGGAAACGCCGTGGCCCCCGCCGATCTGGAGCAGCAGGTTCCGGCCGTCTTCGATCCTGTAATCATTCCCATAACCGTCGATCTGGCCGAGCGTTACGGCTTGACCTTGCCTGCAGGCGTAGAACTCAAGCCTGAGGTGGCATGGATGGAAATTTACCGTGATGGTCGTGTGCTCTTTAATGGTGAGGATGTGCAGGGACGAGTGAAAACCGCCTGCCTTCTGGAAAACGCTGAAAACCCGCCGGAACAGGATGGACAGCCAAGCCCCGATCCCTTAGTCTCTGGCGGTAATTAAGAAAAAAGTGCCGGAGCGTCAAAGAGATGAATAAACCCGCCAAAGCCGCAATCAGAACCGCCATCACCCCGACAAGGGCCGAGGATTTTCCCGAATGGTACCAGCAGGTCATCAAGGCCGCCGATATGGCCGAAAACTCCCCCGTGCGCGGCTGCATGATCATCAAACCCTACGGTCTGGCGATCTGGGAGAACATGGTCCGTATTTTCGATCCGTGGCTGAAGGATTACGGCGTTCAAAACGCCTCCTTCCCGCTCCTTATCCCTGTCAGCTTCCTCTCCAAGGAGGCCGAACACGTGGACGGTTTCGCCAAGGAGTGCGCGGTCGTCACCCATCACCGTCTGGAGATGGGTGAAAACGGCCTCGTGCCGACCGGAAAGCTGGAGGAACCTTACGTCATCCGCCCGACCTCGGAGACCATCATCGGCGATGCCATGGCCCGCTGGATTCAGTCCTACCGCGACCTGCCCCTGAAGCTCAACCAGTGGGGCAACGTCATGCGCTGGGAAATGCGGACGCGGATGTTTCTCCGCACCTCGGAGTTTTTCTGGCACGAGGGCCACTGCGCGTTTGAAAACGCGGAAGGCGCAAAAAGCGATTGCCTGACCATTCTGGATTTTTACGAAAAATTCTTCCGCGACTACTGTGCCTTCACGGGGTTCAAAGGAGTAAAAACCCCCGAGGAACGCTTCCCCGGCGCCGACGAAACCTATTCCTTCGAGTCCATCATGCAGGACGGCAAGGCGCTGCAGGCCGCCACGACCCACGATCTGGGCCGCAATTTCGCCAAAAGCTGCGACATCAAATATCAGGGCCGTGACGGCAACGAGCATTATGTCCACACCACAAGCTGGGCCTTTAGCACCCGCGTCATTGGCGGCCTCATCATGATGCACGCCGATGATGACGGCCTCATCATGCCCCCCCGCATCGCCCCGCATCAGGTCGTAATCCTTCCGGTCCTTAAAGACGATGGCACAACGCCGCAGATTATGGAGTTCTGCACGAACCTGACGGCAAAACTCAAGGCACAGGGCATAACGGTTAAACTGGACGAACGTGAAATGCGAACCCCGGACAAAATGTGGGACGCCGTCAAAAAGGGCGTCCCCGTGCGCGTGGAGATCGGCGGCCGCGAAGCGCAGGAGCAGGCCGTAACCTTCGTCCGCCGCGATCTCGGTCGGGAATCGAAAACAACTCTGCCCGCAGACGCTTTCCTGAAGGAGATTACAAGAACTCTGGACGCGATCCATGACAGTATGCTGGACCGTTCAAGAAAATTCCACGCCGCCAGCCTGACTGAGGGCAAAACGGTCAGCGACATCAAGGAGTATTTCGCGTCTGGAAAAACAGGACTTGTGAAAGTCCCCATCGAAGTGCTGAACGACGAAAAACTGGCAGATGTAAAAAGCGAATATGGCCTCTCGGCGCGTAACAAACCCTTCGAGGACGAGGGACGCAAGGTTCTCGTAGGCCGGGCATACTAACTGTAAGAGCAACAAGTCTCCCGTCAAAGGAGGGCAGGCGGTAACAAATGTTTTCCAGATTTGAACGGATGGTTGCTTGGCGCTACCTGCGCTCAAAAAAGGCGGAAGGCTTCGTCTCCGTCATTGCCGGATTTTCCTTTATGGGGATTCTTCTCGGGGTAGCCACGCTTATTATCGTGATGTCGGTGATGAATGGCTTCCGGGAGGAACTGTTTGGCCGGATTCTCGGTCTGGGCGGCCACATGAACGCATATTCGACTTCAGGCAAACTCTACGATTACGAAATGCTCGTCGGCAAACTTAAGGAAATAGACGGCATAAAAAGCGTGACCCCCGTCATAGAAAGCCAGTCTCTGATGACCACGGCGGAAGGGCAGGCAAACGGCGTCATGGTCCGCGCCCTCAGTCAGGAGGATTTCTCCGCCCGCGACATCCTCTTCAACGGCATCAGGCAGGGGGAAATCGGCAACTTCGTCGAAGGCAAGATTGCTGTTGGGACAGTCCTCGCCGACCGCTACAAACTCAAGCCGGGAGACAAAATCACACTGATCTCACCCGAAGTCAAAAGCGGTCCCTTCGGCAATATGCAGCGCAAAAAGACTTATGAAGTCGGAATTATTTTTGACGTCGAAATGTACGAATACAACAGCGGCTTTATCTTCATGCCTTTAGCCGCGGCCCAGAAGCTTTTTAATTATGGCGAAGGGGTCAGCTCTCTGGAAATCTTTCTCACCGACGCCGACAGGCTCGATGAAATCCGGCAGGCGGCGGAAATCAAGATCGATCCGTTCGCAAAAGTGTATGACTGGCGCGATATGAATCGCAGCTTCTTCAATGCCCTCAATGTCGAACGCAACGTCATGTTCCTGATCCTCAGCCTCATTATCATCGTTGCCGCCTTCAACATCATCTCATCCATGATCATGCTCGTAAAGGATAAGGGTCACGATATCGCCATCATGCGGACCATGGGCGCAACCCGCAGAAATATGCTGAAAATTTTTATTCTCACGGGCGCAAGCATCGGCTTTATCGGAACTTTTTTCGGTGCAGCGCTTGGAATTTCCTTCGCGCTGAACATCGAGTCCATCCGCAAATGGATTGAAAGTATGACGGGCTATACGGTCTGGGATGCCGAAATCCGCTTTCTTTCAGAAATTCCGGCGGTGATTGACTGGAACGAAGTGATCGCCGTCATCGGTATGGCGTTTTTCCTGTCTGTCGCGGCCACGCTCTATCCGGCTTGGCGGGCTGCGCGTCTCGACCCCGTCGAAGCCATGCGGTACGAGTAGGGGGCTGTAATGTTTGAACCGGGCGTCCTCTCATCCATCTTCGACCGTCACAGCATGATCACAGGCATTCTGGAGCCTGTGCCAACAACCTTGGAAACCAACAAGCTCTGGAAAAGTTCGGGTGTCTTCCGCATCCGAAAATTTAAGCGCACGGAGGGAGATATCCTATTGACCGTTCAGGGTCTGGAAAAGCGCTACCAGCAGGGCAACCGGACACTGAATATTCTACAGAAACTGAATCTGCGCCTCCGTGGCGGGGAAATCACGGCGCTAGTAGGGCCAAGCGGATCGGGGAAGTCAACACTTTTGCACATATTAGGCCTTCTCGATACCCCTACAGGTGGCCAGATCATTATCGGCGACCAGATCGTCGGCAAGATGAACGACAGCGCCCGAACGCGTCTGCGTAATAAATCGATCGGCTTTGTTTACCAGTTCCACCATCTTTTGCCAGAATTCACGGCCCTCGAAAACGTCGCCATGCCCCTCATCATCGGGGGCACGAATATGCGTGAGGCCAAAGACCGGGCGGAGGAATACCTCAAGGCCATGGGTCTGGCCGAACGCGTCAAGCACCGTCCGGCGGAACTATCTGGGGGTGAACAGCAGCGCGTGGCGATTGCCCGCGCCCTTGTCAATCAGCCCAAGCTGCTTTTCGCCGACGAACCGACAGGAAACCTCGACCCCGAAACCTCGCAGGAGGTTTTTGAAATACTCATGGAACAGGTCCGCAGCCGCGGCATTGGTGCCCTCATCGCAACGCACAACATCGCCTTGGCCGAGGAGATGGACCGGATACTGGAACTCAAGGGCGGCAAGCTGGTGCCTTATTGAAAGGAAGAAATTGATGAATAAAGGATTTTATTTCTATGCCCTGTTTCTTTTTATGGTTTCTTTTTCCCCTGCATATGCAAAATTCTTTTCGCCCGAGGAGGAATATGCACAGATGATTCAGCAGGCACAAAGTACGCCTGCCGATTACGATTTTGAAAAACTGCGTGAAAATTACTCAAGGCTTGAGCCCTATAGACCATACAGCATTAGCCCTTCACACAACTTTAGTGAGTTGTTTAAGCGTCAGGATGAGGGTGATAAATCTGCAATCAAGGATATTGATGCCTACGTTCTGAAGAATTTTGCTCTGCCTGAAGCACACTCAAGAGCAATGATAGCCTATGAAAAAGAGGGAAATATGCAGAAAGCGGCATTTCATGAATGGGCAACAAAAGGTTTGATAAAGGCGCTAAAATACTCTGGAGACGGTAAATCAGCACAAACGGCATACAAAGTGTTGATAGTCTCAGAGGAATATCTTCTCGCGCGATGGGAAATGGATCGTAAAACAATAACCCAAACTTTAAAAAACGAACGCGGCAGAATGTATGATGTGCTTTCGGGAAAAAATATCAAGACTGGGGAAAGTATGTCCATTTGGTTTGATGTAACACAAATATTCTCCGCAAAACTTGATTGAGATCTTTTGACTTTGAATGTTTCTGGCAAATATGGCTGGTCTCCTTGTGAGGCCTTAAAGGCCTACTTCCGGGCGCTTGCTTGCGATTGCGGACTTGAAAGCCTTCTACGCCAAAATCTAAAAAAATCAGGTGTTGCTCAAAAAGAAACCATTTCCGCTGATACAAAAACGACGGTCCTGATTGCAGGCCCACCGGAAGGACAGCCGCTTCTTCTCTTTCACGGCACCCCCGGCAGCGCCCTGAGTTGGTGGAATTTTCTTAAAAGGCCTGGAATTTATCAAATCATAGCCGTTGATAGGCCAGGCTTTAGCCCGGTGAACAGAGCTATCCCTGATCCAGTGCGCGATTACAGCATTTTGAGCGCGATTTTAAAATCAGTAAGTCAAAGTCAGAAGGCCATCCTAGTCGGCCACTCCATGGGGGGCGGTTTGGCGGCAAAGTTAGCGGCAGATCACCCCGAAAAGGTCAAAGCATTGGTTCTGATCGGCGCCTCTCTCGATCCCGGTCTGGAGCAAATAAAACCCATACAACAAGTGGCGAAGAAAGCACCCCTGAAACTACTAATTAACCGTTCCGCCCGCAACAGCAACGAGGAGCTAATAAAATATCCAGAGTTTTTAGAGCGCCTTTTGCCCGAACTGGAAAAGATAAAATGCCCTGTCTTGGCAGTGCACGCGCGGGATGACGGGTTAGTCCCATTTGAAAACGTAAGCTTCATGGAAAGAAAATTTAAGGGAGCACGCGTTTTCAATAAGCTGTTGTTTGAGCATGGAGGGCATGACCTACACAGGTGTAAAGACAGAGAAATACTGAATGAAATCGGAAAAATTTTTTAATCCGCGTATTTGCTTTTTGTCTTCAAGGGATACTTGCGGTCAAGTTCACGGTATTTTTCCTGTGACTCATCCAGTAAATCACGCATCTGGGCAAACTCGCGCAACTGTTCAGCCAGCCCGTCTGCCTCTTCCTTGGTAAGTTTTGTGTCGTTCGGTGCTTTGTCCATGCATGAACAGATTACCTCTTTTTATTTGCAGATAGAAGAAAAAGCTTCATACAGAAGGCTTGTTTGGCTAGCATAACCCCGCAATCTTCTCGGATTCACATGTTTCCGCTGCAAAACAGCTGAGACATTGAGGTTTTGTTTGATGCCAGGCTCCAAGTTTATCCACCTTCACACCCACTCGGCCTATTCTCTGGCAGAGGGGGCAATTACGACTAAAGACCTGGTCAAGCTTTGCGTGGCTGGACGGATGCCGGCCGTTGCGGTGACAGATACGAATAACCTTTTTGGGGCCATGGAGTTCGCTACGGAAGCAGTCAAGGCCGGAGTGCAGCCGATCCTTGGGGCGCAAATAGCATTGGGTGCTGCGGGGCATCAACTTGTTCTGCTTGTGCAGAATGAAAAAGGCTACCGCAATCTTTCAAAGATTCTCAGTGATACCTATATGAAAAGCGGCGACGTGGGGCAGTTCAGCGTAAGTCGTGAAACGCTGTTCGCCCACGCCGAAGGGTTAATCTGTCTAACAGGCGGCTTAAAGGGGGAGATCGCTCAGGCGCTGCTCCATCATCGCCCGGAAGAGGCAAAACAATCTTTATTGGAGCTTTTCAAATACTTCCCGGACCGCCTCTATATCGAACTCCAGCGTCACGGTTGGCCCGAAGAGGAGATGGTCGAGGAAGGTCTCCTCGCGCTAGCATACGAAAACGACATACCACTGGTCGCCACGAATGACTGTTACTTTAAGGACCGCGAGGCCTATGAAGCCCACGATGCCCTCCTGTGTATCGCTGAGGGGCGCTACATCAGTGAAACGAACCGCCGCAAGGTGACGCCCGAGCATTATTTCAAATCGGCACGCGAAATGGCCGACCTGTTTTCCGACATCCCTGAAGCTATCGCCAATACGGTCGTTATAGCGCAACGCTGCTCCTATCTTCTTAAACCGTTAAAAACGATCCTTCCCGCATTCGCGTCTGCAAACGGCCGTAGCGAGGCGGATGAATTGCGCGAACAGGCGCGGGCGGGTCTGGAATGGCGCCTGGAAAAATTCGTGTTTGAGAAAAGGCAAAGTAAGGATCAACGCGAGGCCGTCGCCAAACCCTACCGCGACCGTCTGGAGTTTGAGTTGAAGACGATCAACGACATGGGATTTCCGGGATACTTCCTTATCGTCTCAGATTTCATCCGCTGGGCGAAGGATCAAAACATACCTGTCGGGCCGGGCCGGGGATCTGGCGCAGGCTCTGTCGTGGCATGGGCACTGAAAATCACCGACCTTGATCCACTGGCCCTTGGGCTTCTCTTCGAACGCTTTCTGAATCCCGAGCGCGTATCCCTCCCGGACTTCGACGTCGATTTCTGCCAAGACCGCCGCGACGAGGTGATCCGCTATGTGCAGCAGCGCTACGGCCATGACCGGGTAGCCCAGATTATCACTTTCGGAAAATTGCAGGCCCGCGCCGTGGTGCGCGACGTGGGGCGCGTGCTGCAAATCCCATACGGGCAGGTGGACCGCATCGCCAAACTGATCCCAAACAATCTCGCCAACCCGGTCACGCTCGAACAGGCTCTGGAACAGGATCAGGAACTCAGAAACGAACGTAACAGGGACGATACGCAACGAAAACTGATTGATATTGCTCTCCAGCTTGAGGGGCTTTACCGCCACGCCTCGACCCACGCGGCCGGCGTTGTAATCTCGGATCGGCCTTTACATGAAGTCGTCCCGCTTTACCGCGATCCGCGCTCGGATATGCCTGTCACCCAGTTCAATATGAAAGCAGTCGAGCAGGCCGGACTGATTAAATTCGACTTTCTGGGTCTGAAAACCATGACCGTGATCCAGAAAACGCTGGATATGCTCAGAGCCAAAGGAAAAAAAATCGAAACGCTGGATATTCCCTTGGACGATCCCAAATCCTACGCTCTGATGTCGGCGGGCGATACGGTTGGCGTCTTCCAGCTTGAAAGTGCAGGAATGCGCGACACACTCCGCAAGATGAAGCCAAACCGCTTCGAGGATATAATTGCTTTGGTTTCCCTCTACCGCCCCGGCCCCATGGACAACATTCCGAAATACATCAGCGTCAAGGAGCAGAAGGAGGACGCCGACTACCTCCATCCCGTCCTTCGCCCCTATCTGGAGGAAACCTACGGCATTATGATCTATCAGGAGCAGGTCATGCAGGCCGCGCAGTCCCTCGCGGGCTATTCTCTGGGCGGAGCGGACCTCCTGCGCCGGGCCATGGGGAAAAAAATCAAGGAAGAAATGGACGATCAGCGCGAAATGTTTCTCAGGGGCGCGAAGGAAAGCCATAATGTCGGCGCGGATCAGGCCGCCTTTATCTTCGAGCAGATCGCCAAATTCGCGGGTTACGGTTTCAACAAATCACACGCAGCGGCCTACGCCCTGATTGCCTACTGGACGGCCTGGTTGAAGGCCAATTTCCCGCAGGAATTCATGGCCGCCTCCATGACCTATGATAAGGGCAATACGGACAAGCTGGCACTCTTCAAACAAGACCTCGACCGGATGGGGATAAAAATCCTCCTCCCGGACATCAATCAATCGCTCCCGGATTTCTCGGTCGAAGGTCAGTCCGTGCGCTACGCTCTTTCAGCTCTCAAAGGGGTGGGGGAGCAGGCTATGGAAAGCCTCTTGTCTGAGCGTCAAAATCATGGCCCCTTCCTGTCAATAGAGGATTTCGCGCAGCGGATCGACCCGAAAGCCATGAACCGAAGGCAACTCGAACAAATGGCCGCCGCTGGCGTCTTCGATAGCTTGGAACCCGACCGCGCCAGATTAGTGGCGGGGACTGAGACAATTCTGCGCTATGCTCAGTCGGTTCAGGAAGAAAGAAGCAGCGGGCAGGTCAGCCTCTTCGGGGATTCAGGCGGAGGAGCCTTGGGAATGCCGGATTTGCCGAAGGTTGACCGCTGGTCGCCACTAGAGCAGCTGGCCCATGAATTCGCGGCCGTGGGATTTTATCTTTCGGCCCATCCCCTTGATTCAAGACGCTCACAACTCGAACGTCTGAACATTTTGAGTTTTGCCGAACTGGAATCCCAGATGCGCGAGAAGCCGGCTCTGCGCGTCAAAATGGCAGGGGTGCTGCTGAAGAAATCAGAAAAAGTCTCCCAGAAAGGCAACCGCTACGCCTTCCTCCAGCTTTCTGACCCGACCGGCGTTTACGAAGTCACTCTTTTCTCTGACATTCTTCATGCTACCCGTGAAATTCTCGAACCCGGCCAGACACTGCTGCTCACGGTCGAGGCCGAACAGCGGGAGGATCAACTCCGCCTCACCTGTTTTGGCCTTGAGCGTTTAGACCGACTTCTGGAAATGAAAATCAGCGAGATCGTGATTGATCTGGAAAGCGCGGAGCCCGCCAGCAGATTGAGCGAGTTTTTAAAAATAGAGGGGGCCGGCCAGTCGGCCATCCAGCTGCGGGTCGCACTAGGGGGAGGAAAAACCGCAGTAATGAACCTTCCTGGGCGGTGGTCGTTGAGCGCCCAGGCCCGAGATATTCTGCGGGTTCAAAAGGGTGTTCTGCGGGTCGCTGAGCATTAATTAACCCCTTTATGCTAGACTTGTTTTTTCTTGCATTCCGGCGGTTTTCGCTGTAGAACCGCCCCAACGTAAATTCACATGCGGGTTATGGGCCTCATCCTCAAGGGATAAAGCGCCCATCCGGTGCAGCCGATAAAGGGCTGTGTTTCAACCCGCAGAGGTACAACCGGTAAAGGAGAAAAATATGGCATTACCTGAATTCACCATGCGTCAGCTATTGGAAGCGGGCGTACACTTTGGTCACCACACCCGCCGTTGGAACCCGAAAATGCGCCCGTTTATCTTTGGCGTCAGGAACGGTGTCCACATTATCGATCTCCAGCAGACCCAGCCCATGCTGGCCAATTCCCTGAAGGCCATGCGCGACATCGTCGCTAATGGGGGTCGTATCCTTTTTGTGGGTACAAAAAAACAGGCGCAAGAGCCGATCGCCGAGGCTGCAAAGCGTTGCGGCCAATACTATGTAAACCACCGCTGGCTGGGCGGAATGCTGACCAACTGGAAAACGATCTCTACCTCCATCAACGTCCTGCGCGATTTGGATGAAAAGCTGGGAGGCGATCTCGCCGGCTACACCAAAAAGGAAACCCTGATGATGACCCGTGAGCGCGACAAGCTCAACTTGGCCATCGGTGGAATCCGCGAATTGGGCGGTCAACCCGATGCCCTGTTCGTCATTGACACGATCAAGGAACGCATAGCAATCCGCGAGGCTAACGTTTTGGGGATTCCCGTGTTTGCAATCGTGGACAGCAACGCCGCTCCGGATGGCGTGGATTACATCATACCCGGCAACGATGATGCGCTGCGGGCCATCGACCTTTACTGCGAGCTATTTGCAGGCGCGGTTCTCGATGGTCTTCAGGCTGAATTGTCCTCTTCCGGGAAGGACTTCGGCGCTGCCGATAGTTCCGAGGGCGGAAGAGGCCGCAAGAAAGGTAAAGGCAAGGCTGAGGCCGCTCCAAAACAGGAAGCCGCAGCCTCTGCCTCTGAAGAGGCGCCGCCTGCTGCGGAAATCATAGAGGAAACGGAAAAGAAAGCCGCTTCTGCTTAAGAGCCGACACCGCGGGGCGGGGACGGTAAAGCCCCACCCCCTTTTTCAAACAATGGAAACATAAGGAACAGTGAAATGGCCCAGATTTCGGCAGCACTTGTAAAACAGCTCAGGGAATCCACAGGCGCAGGCATGATGGATGCCAAAAAGGCGTTGGAGGAAAATAACGGCGACATCAACGCAGCCAGCGACTGGTTACGGAAAAAGGGTATAGCCAAGGCCGCAAAAAAATCCTCGCGTTCGGCTTCCGACGGTCTGGTCGCCATCGCCGTCGAAGGCACAAAAGGTGCTGTCATCGAACTCAACTCAGAAACCGACTTCGTCGCCCGTAACGAGGAGTTTCAGGGCTTCGTCCGCAAGGTCGCACAAGCCGCCCTGAAAGTCTCTTCGCTCGAAGAACTCAAGGCTGCGAAGATCGAAGGCGGTAAATCCGTTGAGGAAAGCCTGACTGACCTGATCGCCAAGATCGGCGAAAACATGACACTCCGCCGTTTCCAGTCCGTGAGCGTACCCAAGGGCACGGTGATCGCCTATATGCACAACGAACTTGCCCCGAACCTCGGCAAGATCGGCGTCCTCGTAGGTCTGGAAACCGAAGCGCCTGCTACCTCCCTTCAATCTCTGGGCAAGCAGATTGCCATGCATGTAGCCGCCGCCAATCCCGAATGTCTGGACCAGGCCAGCGCCGATCCGGCCAAACTCCAACGCGAAAAGGATATCCTGAGCGAGCAGGCCCGCAGCAGCGGCAAGCCCGAGGATATCATCGCCAAGATGGTCGAAGGCCGCATCCGCAAGTATTTCGAGGAAATTTGCCTCCTCGACCAGATTTTCGTCATCGATCAGGAGCGCAAAATCTCCAAGGTCATTGCTGACGCAGCGAAAGAAGCCGGCAAGGACATTAAACTGAGCGCCTATGCCCGCCTCCAGTTGGGAGAGGGCGTGACCCAGACCGAGGAAGAAAACCTCGCCGCCTGATTGATCCGGCCGAAAGAAATTTGGAATGCCGCGTTGCAACCCGACGCGGCATTCCCTATATTGGCAGGGTTTACCAGTAAAGATCCACGCAAAGAGACGGGCCATGGCAATGACGGCAGAAAAAGAAGGTGCAAAGATCGAATCCGCGCACAAATATAAGCGCGTGATGCTGAAAATGTCCGGCGAGGTGCTGATGGGCAAGCAGGAATACGGCATGGACCCCGAAACGGTGCAGCGCGTAGCCCGTGACATCAAGGAAGTCGTCGATATGGGAATTGAAGTCTGCGTCGTCGTCGGCGCGGGCAACATCTTCCGCGGCGTATCCGGTGCGGCGCAGGGCATGGATCGCACAACGGCCGATTATATGGGAATGCTCGGCATTGTGATCAACGCGCTCGCACTTCAGAATTCTCTGGAAAAACTGGGCGTCAGCACCCGTGTGCAATCCGCCATAAGGATGGATTCGATCTGTGAACCGTACATTCGACGCCGCGCCTTGCGCCACATGGAAAAGGGCAGGGTCGTAATTTTTGCCGCAGGCACCGGAAACCCCTATTTCACAACGGACACAGCGGCCACTTTGCGGGCTTCGGAAATGGATTGTGACGCAATTTTCAAGGGCACAAAGGTCGATGGAATCTATACGTCTGACCCCAAGCACAATCCAGACGCCAAACGATTTGACCGCCTCTCTTACCTTGATGTTTTGACCAAGGATCTTAAGGTCATGGACGCAACGGCAATTTCTCTAGCCCGCGAGAACAATATCCCGATCATCGTCTTCTCGGTCAGGGAGGAGGGCAACTTCGCCCAGGTTGTCCAGTCGAAGGGTAAATATACTGTAGTGACAAACACGTAATCATCAAAGGCAGAGGAGGGAAAGACCATGTCATTCGATAAAAACGATATCCAGCGCCGCATGAATGGTGCGGTGGAAACGCTGAACAAGGAATTCGCAGGTCTAAGGACAGGGCGGGCTTCGGCCAGCCTTCTGGATCCGGTCACGGTCGAGGTCTACGGTACACGGATGCCCATAAACCAGATCGGAACGGTAAACGTACCTGAGCCGCGCCTGATTAGCGTGCAGGTCTGGGACAATTCCAACGTTCGCGCCGTCGAAAAGGCGATCCGGGAGGCAGGTTTGGGCTTAAACCCCCAGATCGAGGGAACCTTGCTGAGGATTCCTGTACCCGACCTCAACCAGGAACGTCGAGCGGAGTTATCGAAAATCGCCGGGAAGTACGCCGAAGCCGCCCGTGTATCCGTCCGCAATGTCCGCCGTGACGGGATGGAAACCCTCAAAAAACTAGAAAAGGAAAAGAAAATTTCCGAAGACGACCACAAAAAGAAAGCCGACGAAGTCCAGAAAATGACGGACGAGACGATTAAAAAAATCGACAAGATATTTGCTGACAAGGAAAAAGATATCATGACCGTGTAGTCCGGCACGGAGAATCCATGAAGAAGACCCCCAAAAATCAGGAAAACACAACACCCCGTCATGTGGCCATCATCATGGATGGAAACGGGCGTTGGGCCAAACGTCGGGGGCTTCCTCGCAGCGCAGGACATAAGCAGGGAGCCGAAGCGGCGCGCCGGATTGTCGAAGCCGCGGCCAACCGTGGCATAGAATACATGACGCTCTTCGGCTTTTCTTCCGAAAACTGGAACCGCCCCCGCGCCGAAATCGAGGAGTTGATGAAGCTCCTGCGCTACTATCTTCGCTCGGAAACGGCTGACCTTCATAAAAAGAACGCCCGTCTCCGCGTCGTGGGCGACCATTCAGCCTTCGATGAGGACATTATCCAGCTGATCCGCAATGCCGAAGAACTCACCGCCGGAAACACGCGTATCAATGTCACGATTGCATTGAATTACGGCGGGCGTCAGGATATCGCGCAGGCAGTCGAAAAACTCTGCCGATCCACTCTGGAGAGCGGCCAGATACCTACCCGTGAGGAAATCGGGCAGAGGTTAACACAAAACCTCTTGACCCATGAGCTACCGGACCCTGACCTGCTCATCCGCACCAGCGGCGAAAAAAGGATCAGTAATTTCATGCTCTGGCAATGCGCCTACGCGGAAATGGTCTTCTCTTCGGTCCTCTGGCCGGATTTCGATGAAACCTGCTTTGATGAAGCCTTAAGCGAGTATGCAGGCCGTGAGCGCCGCTTCGGCGCCCTAAAACAATCCTAGCGGTTCCGCCCTTTTTTAGGCATAATCCTCCCGCAGGCGTGAACGGACAGGTCTTGACATTGACGGCCAAAATCAACCTAGGAAAATTAAAGCTCAGGGCCATCTCCGCCCTCGTCATGGCGCCCTGTTTTATATACATTATGTATACGGGCGGCATGGTCTTCCAGGCCTTCTTGCTTGCGGCCTTCGCCCTCTCCGTCTATGAATGGTATGGCCTGTCGAAAAAAACCGACAGCTTTCTCTTTTATTACAGCATAGGCTTGGCCTATATGGTGACCTCCTACGGCAGCTTTTACTTCCTTCGGGAATTCTATAATCTGAACGTGCTTCTAATATTCATCGGCATGATCTGGTTTAGCGATATTGGCGCTTATTTTACCGGCAAAACGCTCGGTGGGCCGAAACTGATCCAGAAAATCAGCCCGAACAAAACATGGTCGGGTTTCGGAGGCGCCCTGTTTTTTCCCGCTGTTTTTGCCGTAATCTGGATCAGCCTGTTTGGCTTTCACGAACATTTCGCCAAGCTCGGCCTGCTACTTCTTCTTCCGGCGGGCTTCATGATCGGCCTGGCCATCGGCTGTGTAGGGCAGGTGGGGGATTTGCTGATTTCTTATGTCAAAAGACAGGCAAAGGTCAAAGACACCGGAACGATCATCCCCGGCCACGGCGGCCTGCTCGACCGGATCGACTCCATGATGCTGGGCGCCCCGGTTTTTCTGATCCTCATAAGCGTCCTTTATTATGTCTTCTAGAAAAAAAGTGAGCATCTTTGGCGTCACGGGGTCGGTGGGCACCAGCGCGGCAGAAGTCATTTTAGCCTCTCCCGGCCTCTTTGAAGTGCAGACCGTTACGGCCGGGAGCAATGCGGAAAAACTCGCAGATACAGCCATCAGGCTAAAGGCAAAAAAGGCCATAATCGCACAGGAGGATCAGCTTGAGCCGCTCAAGCAAAGGTTGTCCGGCTTCGGGATCGCTGCGGAGGCCGGAAAACAGGCCGCGATCAAGGCAGCCGCAGAACCCGCGGACCTCCTGTTGGCCGCAACCGTAGGGTTTGAGGGGCTGCGTCCCATTCTCGCGGCGCTTGAAAACGGTGTAAACGTAGCCATCGCCAACAAGGAGCCGTTGGTGGCCGCAGGCCCACTGCTCATCGCCACAGCCCGAAAGAGCGGCGCCCGTATCCTTCCCGTCGACAGCGAACATAACGCCATATTTCAGGTCTGGGAGGAGCGCAACCGCGCACGGATCGAAAAAATCATCCTAACGGCCTCAGGTGGACCCTTTTTGAACTGGACTCAAGGCCAGATGCAAAAGGCCACCCCGGAACAGGCAATAGCCCACCCCAACTGGTCTATGGGTCCGAAAATATCGGTTGATAGCGCCACAATGATGAACAAAGCGCTGGAAATCGTTGAAGCGGCATATTTATTCGATCTGCCCCCGGAGAAAATTGAGGTGGTGATCCATCCGCAATCCATAATCCATTCTCTTGTAGTTTATACCGACGGTTCCATCCTGGCGCAGATGGGCGAAAGCGACATGCGGATACCTATCGCCCATGCCTTGGGATGGCCGGAGCGTTTGCCTGCCGGGGGTAAAAAACTCGATGTCTCAAAACTCTCCGGACTGACGTTTCAGACCCCGAACTTTGCCAAGTTTCCGGCGTTGGGTTATGCTTACAAGTGCCTCAGACAGGGGCCAGCAGCCTGCATAACGCTGAACGCCGCAAATGAAGTCGCCGTAAAAGCCTTTTTGGACCGCAGGATCGGGTTTCCGGCTATTATGGAGTGCATCGCGGCGGCTTTAAATGAAGCGGAAAGTAACTTATCGGCCTCATCGCCGAAAACAGTTGAAGACTGCGAAAAATTGGATCAAACTGTGCGCGTTTTGACGGAAAACATCATCGCCCGCCGGACGCAGGACCAACAAAATAAAACGGTACGCTCACAATGAACATCATGGAAATCATCCAGGTCTTTGGTCATAATATTTTCTTTTACGTCATTGTTTTCCTGGCCGTGTTAAGCATACTCGTCTTCGTCCACGAATGGGGGCACTACATCGTCGCTAGGATGTGCGGCGTCAAGGTAGATAGTTTCTCCATAGGCTTCGGCAAGGAACTCTGGGGTCGCCATGACCGGAACGGCTGCCGCTGGAAAATATCGGCCGTTCCCTTGGGCGGCTACGTCAAGCTTTTCGGGGACGTTGACCCAGCCAGCGCCGGCCATTCCGATGAAATCGACGATCCCGAAAACGGCATCAAGAGGCCGATGACCGAGCACGAGCGCTCGCAGGCCTTTTTCGCCAAACCCGTCTGGCAGCGCGCCGCGATTGTCTTCGCCGGCCCCGCAATCAACTATATTTTTGCGTTTTTTGTCTATGTAGGCCTCTTTATGTATCACGGCCAGACGGTCTCTCCGCCGATAGCCGCCGCCATCGGTATCGGAAGCCCGGCTGAAAAGCATGGATTCCTGCCGCATGACCGCATCATCAGCATTGACGGCAAGGAGATTGAAAGCTTTAACGATGTCCGCCGGGAGATGCTTCTGGCGCTTGATGCCGAGCGGCATTTTATCGTAGAGCGGGACGGCCAGAAAATCGACCTCTATGCCAAACCTGAGCGTGTGGAGACCGAAGACCGCTTCGGCTTTAAAAGCAGCTATGGGCGTCTAGGAATTTACGATCCGACCTGGGGCATCGAAATCAAAAAAATATTAAAAATCGGCGGTGTACCCGTTGAAAGCGAAGAAGAAAAAATAAAACAGCTTCAGGATCGGATGGGTACGACCTATATGATCGAGACTGATTTGGGCCCAAAAACCGAAATTCTGCAGGTACACCCGCTTAAGGAACTCAACACAGCGATGACGGATCCCAAAGATTTGGACCGTTTCGGCATTCTCTACCTCTCGAACAGTCCGCCCCGCGAAGTCATAAAATTAAGCCCCTTGGAGGCCGTGCCGCGGGCGATCAAGGAATGTTACGTCGTAACCCGCAATATCATGGAAGCTTTAGGCCAGATGATTACGGGCGTACGCAGCGCCACCGAACTCGGCGGGATCATCCGCATCGGCGCCATAGCCGGCGATGTCGCGCAGCAGGGGTTCGTTTTTCTAATAGGCCTGATGGCTTTGCTCTCGATCAACCTCGGATTTATCAACCTTCTCCCCATCCCGCTGCTCGATGGTGGCCATCTGCTCTTCTACTTCTTTGAGTCGATCATGGGTCGCCCCGTGCCAGAACAAGTGCAGGAGTACGCCTTCCGGTTTGGCTTGGTCTTCCTCATCGGGATCATGGCCTTTGCCAACCTGAACGATATCCTGCAGATGTTACCGGATAAATAACGGGAAAGGGGCTTCAGAAAATGGATGCTCCCGCCACCGATGTCATAACCTTATCCGAACTCGCCACCATGATTTTCCGATACGGAGTCGTGACGGTCCTGAGCATCGCCCTCATAATTGTTGTACACGAATTCGGGCATTATCTGGCCGCCCGAGCGGTTGGGGTTAAAGTCAGAAAATTTTCCCTCGGTTTTGGTAAGGAATTATTCGGCTGCACTGACCGTTGGGGCACGCGCTGGTGCGTCTCGCGTCTGCCCATTGGCGGATATGTCGAGATTTTCGGCGACGTAGACCGCGACAATCCCATCGTATGGGATAAGGAAAATAACTGCGAACGCCGCCTTTCAGAGGAAGAATTAAAATTCGCCTACTGCACCAAGAAAGTCTGGCAACGGATGATTATTGTTGCCGCAGGCCCGGCTATTAACATTTTTATGGCCCTCTCCCTGATGGCTTCGATTTACATGATTAGAGGGGTCGCTATCATACCACCTGTAGTAAACAGCCTGGCGATAGGAACGGCGAGTTATGATGCTGGCTTTCAGCTCGGAGACCGTATTCTCGAATTTGATGGCAAGAAAATAAGTAATTTTATGCAGATACAGGAAGTAACCTCACGAGATTGGGAGAACCCACACACTTATAAAATTGAAAGAAACGGCAAGATTTTGACAATACAAATGACTGCCAGAGAGATCAATTTCACGGACAAAAAAGGGCGTAAAAGAGAAAACAGGGGGCGCATCGGAATCATGAACTCAAACGCCTCCTTTTTTGAACACATAGTAGCCGTAGAAGGAATTGAAACCAAAGATAAGCCGGACAAAGCCAGAGAGGTCCTTCTAAAAAATATGGATAAAGTTGTAACCGTGGAAATTAGTTTCAGAGAAGAGCAAAATGATAAGTTTTTGGTCTCTTTTCCCACCGCCCTAAACGAGCATCTCAAAAATCCTAAAAGCGACTACTACGACCGCATTTTTAGCTCCGACATAAATAATATTGAATACGAAAGATACAATATTTTTAGGGCATATCACCGAGCTGCCGGGCAAATAGGAAACGGATTGCTGGAGGCCTATAAGCTTTTGCAAGTCATCCATAAGGGTAAAACAGAGGAGAGGGCAATAGGTGGAGTGGCTGTGGTGGCCAAATACGCTGGCAATTCTGTGAAAGAAGGCTGGGCCAACGTGGTAAGGTTCCTTGCCATCCTTTCGATAGGTATAGCTTTCATTAATATTTTGCCGATCCCCCTTTTAGATGGTGGATTTTTAATTTTTCTAATATACGAGGGCATAACGGGCCGCTCTGTTTCCCCACGGGTTCAAAACCTGTCTTTTGCGATAGCGCTGGTCTTTCTAGGGGGAATCATGATATTGGCTAATCTGATCGACCTGATCGATTTTATTAATCCTTGATTGACTGCGCTTTTCACAATATCCAGAATAAAACACAGGAAAATATTATTATGATCATGACAAGCAGAAAGCTGAAGGCTTTATACGGGTGCCTGATGACAGCTTTGCTTATTTGTGCACCCCTTAAAGCTTGGGCTGATAACGTCCGCCAGATAGCCGTGAGCGGTTCTGAAAGGATCGAGGAGGCCACAGTGGTTTCCTACATGGACCTAAAGATTGGCGATCCACTGGATGACGCCGCCGTGGACCGCGCCCTGAAAAGTCTCTTCGGCACGGGTCTTTTCGCCGATGTTCAGGTTGAGAGCGCCGGAGGCGGTGTTGTGCAGGTCTCCGTGGTTGAGAACCCGATCATTAATCAGATCGGTTTTGAGGGCAACGACAAGATCGACGACGAGGAGTTACTGTCCGAAATCCAGATGCGCCCCCGTCAGGTCTTTACAAGAACGAAGGTGCAATCCGATCTGGCGCGCCTGAACCAGGTCTACCGCCGTCAGGGGCGTTTCTCTGTGGATATTGAGCCAAAGGTCATCCGTCTGGAGCAAAACCGGGTGGATTTGGTGTTTGAAATCAATGAAGGTGACGTCACGGAAGTAAAAACCATCCGTTTCGTCGGGAACAAGAAATACGACGACGACAAACTCCGCAGCGTGATCAGCACTAAGGAAACCGCTTGGTACAAGATTCTTTCCTCTGACGACAGATACGACGAGGACCGTCTGGCCTTCGACCAGGAATTGCTGCGGAACTACTACCTTTCCCGTGGCTATGCCGATTTTTCTGTTGTCTCCGCCGTTGCCGAGTTGGCCCCCGACAAGGAAAGCTTCTATATCACATTTACGGTTGAGGAGGGTGAGCGTTACAAGGTCGCCGGAACCAGCATTTCTTCTGAATTGCGGGACTTCGACACCGCTCTTCTTCAGGACTCTATCACGGTAGAAAATGGCGACTGGTACGACGCGGACAAGGTTCGCGAAAGCGCCACGAACATGACCAACGTCTTGGGCGACAGACAGTATGCTTTCGTTAACATCAAGCCCGATATTCAGAAAGACCGCGAAAAGCGTGAGATTCTGGTTCTGTTTACCGTAAGCGAAACCCCGCCGGTATACGTCGAAAGGGTCAACATCAACGGCAACGTCCGCACGATGGATAAAGTCCTTCGCCGGGAAATCGAGGTTGTGGAGGGTGATCCCTTCAACCGTACGAAGGTTGCAAAATCTGAGAAAAACATTAAGGATCTCGACTTCTTCGAGAACGTCAAGTTAGACGTCAAGCAGGGATCGGCGCCTGATAAGACTGTCATCGACGTTGACGTCGAGGAAAAATCGACCGGAGAACTTTCTATCGGCGCAGGCTTCTCTTCGACCGATGGTCCTTTAGCAGATTTTCGTGTGCGTGAGCGTAACCTTCTCGGCAAGGGACAAGACCTGCTCTTTGCAACGACCATTGCCGGAAAACGCTCTGAGTTTGACGTTTCTTTTACGGAACCTTACTTCCTCGACCGGGATATTTCGGCAGGATTTGATATCTTCCACATCACTCGCGACTTGCAGGACGAAAGCTCTTACGACCAGCAAAAGACAGGCGGCGCACTGAGGATGGGTTATCCCCTGTCTGAAAACTGGCGCCAGACCCTGAAATACCAGTATGACAAAAACGACATCGACAACGTGGATAACGACGCCTCCCGCTTTATCCGTGATCAGGAGGGCGTCCGCACCACGTCTGCCGTTTCCCAGCGCCTGACCTACGATACACGGGACAGCTCTATACTGACGACCGAAGGGCTTCTCTACTGGCTCGATACCGAAGTGGCCGGACTTGGCGGAGATGCGAAATACCTCTCAGGCCGTACGGGCGGAACCTATTACTACCCGGTTTTTGATCAGGTCGTCTTGAATGCCTTGGGCGAAGTAGGAGCCATCGGCGGCTACAGCGATACCGATGTTGAAATCAACGAACGCTTCTTTATCGGCGGCTCAACGCTCCGGGGGTTTGAGCGTTCAGGCATTGGACCGAGAGACCGGGCCACCGACGACGCGCTTGGAGGAAACTTCTTCTACCGCGGCAGTGTCGAAGGGTCTTTCCCCGTCGGCCTTCCTAAGGAAATGGGCGTAAAAGGACACCTTTTTACGGATTTTGGCTCCCTGATGAACATAGATGAAGACGGCGCAAACCTTCTTGAGGAAGACTCCTTGAGAGCCAGCGCGGGCATTGGCCTATCCTGGCGTTCGCCTATCGGCCCCATACGGGTGGACTTGGCTGTACCTTACGCCAAGGAAGATTTCGACGAGGAAGAGAATTTCAGGTTTGATTTTGGCACGCGCTTTTAGTAGCGTCTGAGGCTTAAACAGAATTGATGGTGCCTCAAAATGCTTACGCGTGATTTGACAAGACTTTTACTGTTTTCCCTATTTATATTCTTTGCTTCTATCCCTGTGGCGTTGGCACAGGTCTCAATAGCGGTTGTCGATATCGAGGCGTTGATGTCGGACTCGACGGCAGCGAAATCAGTGAAAAAACAGGTCGAAACCAATCGGAAGAAATTTGAAACCGAGATGGAGGGGCTGGAAAAACAGCTCCGCGACAGCCTCGAGAAACTGAAAGCCGAAAGCAAGGACTTGCCGAAGGAGGAACTGGAGAAAAAGGCGCAGGCTTTCGAGGAAAAGCGTTTTCAGGCCCGCAAAACTCTTAAAGACAGAATCAGCGCTCTGAATAAAGGTTCAGCCGAAGCGATGAACGCACTCACCAACAGCATTTTCAATGTCTGTGCGAAGCTAGCCGAAGAAAAGAAATATGACCTCATTATTACACGCAACAATGTGATCGTCGGAGCAAAGAGCTTGGACATCACGGCGGAAATTATGAAGCGGCTGAATGAAGCGTTACCCGACGTCAAAGTCAACATTAAGAATTAGAGAGGGCGTTTTATGCCTGATCCGCGCTTCTTCAAGAAAAGCCGGACCTACACGCTTCGGGAAATCGCGGAAAAAACCGGATGTGTAATCAAGCTCGAAGAAAATGCCGACCGCGAAATTCTGGACGTCGCGCCGTTAAAAACCGCCACAAATACTGAAATCAGTTTTCTGGATAACCTGAAATATAAGGCTGATTTTCGGGAAACAAAGGCCGCAGCGTGTTTTGTCACCGAGGAAATGGTAAAAGACTCGCCCACGGGGCTGACCTGCCTGATAACGCCTTCCCCATACAAAGCCTATGCTTTAACCGCCCAGCTCTTTTATCCTGAACAGAGACCAGAGGCCCGTATTTCACCCAAGGCCAACATCCACCCGAGCGTAAAACTCGGCGAAGGCTGTACCGTCGAGGAGGGCGTCTCTATAGCCGAAAGCGCAGAGATCGGCCACTCATGCTGGTTGGAGCCTGGGGTAGTGGTTCAAAGAAACGTAAAGATAGGAAACGGCTGCCATATCGGCGCAAGCGCCACGGTTTCTCATTGCCTGATGGGTGATCATGTGCGCCTCTACCCCGGAGTAAGGGTGGGGCAGGACGGTTTCGGCTTTGCGATAGACAAGGCCGGACACATAAAGGTTCCGCAACTGGGGCGAGTCATCATTGGCGATCATGTTGAAATCGGCGCGAATTCAACTATAGACCGCGGTGCCGGACCGGACACAGTAATCGGTGCCGGAACCTGGATCGATAATCTGGTCCAGATTGGCCATAATGTTGTGGTCGGCAAGGGCTGTATTATCGTGGCTCAAGTTGGTATCTCCGGCAGTACGCAGATAGGTGACTATGTGGCCATCGGCGGACAAGCGGGTTTTGCTGGACACCTAAAGATCGGACAGGGCGCAAGAATTGGGGCGCAGGCTGGGGTCATGAACGATATCCCTCCGGGTGAGGAGTATATGGGCTCACCCGCCTTCCCAAAAAATCAGTTCTTGCGCCAGATCGCGGCACTAAACCGCTTGATTAAAAAGAAAAAAGACGATTAACTGCATCAATATAAAAGGCAAAAGGCTTGGGGGTTATCCCGACATGAGCGAAACCAGAGACCAGATCGATATCTTGCGGATCATGAATATGATCCCTCACCGCTATCCCTTCCTGATGGTCGATAAGGTTGTTGACCTTGTGCCAGGCCAGAGCGCAGTAGGAATAAAGAATGTCACCATCAACGAACCCCATTTCGCGGGCCATTTTCCGGGCTTTCCCGTGATGCCCGGAGTTCTGATTATCGAGGCAATGGCCCAGACGGCCGGGCTGGTTGTCGTCGAATTCATGGGCTTGGAGTCAAAGAAGAAGATCGTCTACTTTATGACCATAGACAATGCACGGTTCCGTAAGCCTGTGACGCCGGGAGACACACTCCATATTCATGTCGAAAAAGTGCAATCCCGCGGCACAGTATGGAAATTTAAGGGCGAAGCCAAAGTCGGTGACAAGCTTTGTGCCGAAGCCACCTTCAGCGCCATGATTGCTGATGCGGAAGAACAAGCCAAAAAGTAAGACTGATCTGCAACCTTTTGAAACAAAGCGTGATTTGAGGCGGGTGATCGTCAACCTTATTCTGCCTTAAGAGTAAGCTCTTAAACCTAGGACATGAATGAATCAGAACATCCACCCAACAGCCATCGTTGCGCCCGAAGCAATCATTGCTCCCACTGCAATCATCGGGCCTTACTGTATCCTGGGGCCGGACGTAAACCTGGGTGAGCGCGTCCGTCTTATCTCTCATGTTTATATTGAGGGGCGGACAATAATCGGAGAGGGAACGGTGGTCTATCCCTTTGCCTCTTTGGGAACCCCGCCGCAGGATCTAAAATACGCGGGTGAAAAATCAGAACTGATCATCGGCAAAAACAACACGATCCGGGAGCATACAACGATGAACCCCGGAACCCAGCACGGCTCAATGAAAACTATTGTTGGCGATAATTGCCTTTTTATGATGGCCACACATGTGGCGCATGACTGCATCGTCGGTAACAATGTTATCATGGCCAATAATGCAGCGATCGCCGGCCATGTACAGATTGGGGATTACGCCGTTTTGGGCGGATTATGCGCCGTACATCAATTCGTAAGAATCGGACCTCATGCAATTATTGGCGGAATGTCCGGCGTAGAAAACGATGTCATACCTTTCGGGCGAGTTAAGGGAGAACGGGCGTTTTTAGCAGGTTTAAATCTGATTGGCTTAGAGCGTCGAGGGTTCGGTAAAGACAAAATCAAAAATTTGCAACGGGCTTTTAATCAACTTTTCGGAGAAGAGGGAACTTTTGAGCAAAGACTCGAAAACGTAGCCAATGATTATGGCGACGATGAGTTGGTTAAATCTGTCCTTTCTTTTGCGCGCGAAAAGACGAAATTCCCGCTATGCCAGCCCCAGAAAAAGTAGAAATAGCCAAGCTGGGCATTCTGGCTGGTGGCGGCCTTTTGCCGATTCAACTAGCCGAAGACTGTCTTCAAAAGGGCATGGAAATATTTATTATAGGCTTCGAGGGGCAGACCGCGCCGGAACTCAAAACATGCTACCCGCACTTCTGGACGGGTTTAGGGGCGGCAGGCTCGATTTTTAAAGCATTAAGGGCGCAGGGAGTTAAGGATGTTGTCCTCGCAGGATCGATTCGTCGTCCGTGGCTGTCGGAGTTGCGCCCGGATATGAAGGGTATGGAAATCCTCACGCGCATAGGGTTAGGAACACTCGGCGATGACGGACTGCTGAGCTTGCTAAAGAAAGAATTTGAAAAAGAAGGCTTTACGATTCACGGCGTCCATAAGTTTGCCCAAAGCCTTCTCGTTAAAGACGGGGTTCTAACCCGCTCGAAGCCTCAGGAATCAGATTGGCAAACCATAAGAAAAGGAATCGAAATTTCTCAGAAACTCGGGGAGTTGGATATTGGGCAGTCCGTTGTCGTTCAGGAGGGCCGGATTTTGGGCGTTGAAGCGGCAGAGGGAACCGATAGATTAATAGCACGCTGCATAGAACTCCAAAAGCGCGGCAAGGGGGCAATACTTGTTAAAACCTGTAAGCCGCAACAGGATAGAGACTTGGATTTACCTACCATCGGCCCTGATACAGCCAAAAAGGCCGGAGAAGCGGGTTTTTCAGGGATAGTCATCCAGGCGGGCGCCGCTTTAATTCTCGATCCGCAGACTGTTGCAGAAATTGCTGACAAGTATAATATGTTTGTTCTTGGAATGAAGTTGAACATTCCAGAACCCGATTAATAACAGGTATTTGAGGTTTAAGACTGTGAAACTTTTCTTTGTCGCAGGAGAAAATTCAGGCGATAACTTAGCAGCCGGCCTGATCCGTGAACTTAAGACTCTGAAAAAGGAGTCAGACGTAGAGGTTGAATGTCTTGGTGTTGGTGGCCCGTTGATGAAGGCGGCTGGCATGAAGATACTACTGCCACTTGATCAGATTTCGGTAATCGGGATATGGGAGGTTATCCCTAAAATCCCAAGACTGTTTAAACTTTTCAAGGCAATCGCCGAGGAAATTATCAAACAGTCGCCCGATGCAGTCATAACGGTTGATTTTCCCGATTTTAACTTTCTTTTGGCCAAATCTCTGAGAAAAAGGGGCTATAAAGGAAAAATTATCCATTACGTTGCGCCATCAGTCTGGGCCTGGAGAAAAGGCCGTGCAAAAAAACTGGCATCCTTTCTCGACGGCTTGATATGCCTTTACCCGATGGAACCGGAATATTTCAAACCCTTTGATCTAAAAGCAGCCTTTGTCGGTCATCCTATAGTGGAAACCAAGGTAGATAATGCGGAGGGCCTTGTATTTCGGGAAGCGAATGAAATCCCTCAGAACAAGAAAACTCTTGGTCTCTTTTTTGGTAGCCGCGAAAGCGAATTCAATAATATCAGCCAAAACATAAAAATAGCCGCAGCCATGGTAAATGATGGATTGGGGGATGTGCGATTTATTGTACCAACACTGCCCGCAACAGAATACAACATCCAGGTTTTACTGCGGGATTTTGACCTGCCTTTTCGCATCAGTTCCAACCAGGCATTTAAATGGGAATCTTTCAAGGCGTGCGACGTGGCCTTGGCCGTTTCAGGAACAGTTGCTCTGGAACTGGCTTATGCTGGAGTCCCGCATGTTGTGGTCTACAGAACGAACCCGCTTACCTATTTAATCCTAAGATTTCTGGTAAAAATCAAGCACGTCCATCTTGCGAATATTCTGCTGGATGAGGCCGTTGTTCCTGAGTTTATTCAGTCTAAATGTAAACCAGAGGAAATCGCTCAGACAATTTTAGATCTTTTTACTAAGGAAGAACTCAGGAACGCACAACTTGAAAAATTTAAGCAGTTCAGGGAATTAATCGGCGCCTCCGAACAAAAAAAACCCTCTCGCAAAGCCGCCGAGTTTATTTTAGAAATCCTTGAAAATCGCTTAAGAAAGGTATCCAGACAAGAAAAGCAAGACCCACACACGCCCGATACAGCGCAGGCCGAAATTCAGACTGAAAACAAACAGGAAGCCGGCTAACTCTAATCCCTGTCTTCTACATCAACATAAGGCCGCGACGCAGGCCCGCTGTAAAGCTGCCGTGGTCGGCCGATCCGCAGGGAAGGTTCCTCGATCATCTCTTTCCATTGCGCGATCCAACCAACGGTCCGGGCCACAGCAAACAGTACGGTAAACATACTGGTCGGAAAACCCATGGCCTTCAGGATGATACCTGAATAAAAATCCACGTTAGGGAACAGCTTGCGCTCTATAAAATAGTTATCCTCAAGAGCAATACGCTCCAACTCCATAGCCAGTTCCAGGCGCGGGTCGTTGACCCCAAGGTCATCAAGAACTTCATCGCAGGATTTTTTGAGAACCTGCGCCCGTGGGTCGAAGTTTTTATAAACGCGGTGCCCGAACCCCATAAGACGGAACGGGTCATCCTTGTCTTTGGCCTTTTTAATAAATTCGGGAATCCGATCCTTAGAGCCTATTTCATCAAGCATCTCAAGCACTTCCTGATTGGCGCCGCCATGCGCCGGACCCCAGAGGCAGGCAATACCCGCAGCCATGCAGGCAAAGGGATTGGCTTGCGATGATCCGGCCAGACGCACGGTCGAGGTCGAGGCATTCTGCTCATGATCGGCGTGAAGAATAAAGATTTTCTCCATCGCTTTAGCCAGAACCGGATTCACCTTGTAAGGCTCGGCAGGAACCGCAAAACACATATAAAGGAAATTCTCCGCATAGGAGAGATCGTTGCGCGGATACATGAATGGCTGGCCGATGGAATACTTGTAGGTCATCGCGGCGAGCGTACCGATCTTGGCGATCAAGCGGTGCGCTGAAAGCTCACGTTGTGCCGGATCCCAGATATCAAGGGAGTCGTGATAAAATGCGGAAAGGGCCGCAACCACGCCGCACATAACGGCCATAGGGTGTGCATCGCGCCGGAACCCGCGATAGAAGAAATGCATCTGTTCGTGTAAAAGCGTGTGATAGGTGATGTTATGCTCGAACTGCTTCTTTTGCTCTTTATTGGGCAAATCGCCGTACAAAAGCAGATAGGCCACTTCAAGATAGGTCGATTTTTCCGCCAAATCTTGAATGTTATAACCGCGGTGCTGGAGTATGCCTTCCTCTCCGTCGATAAACGTAATGCGGGATTTACAGCTTCCGGTGGAAGTAAAACTGGGATCAAAGGTAAAATGCCCCGTATCCCCGTAAAGTTTGCGTACATCGATGACCGACGGCCCCATCGTCCCGTCAATGACAGGAAGAACATACTTTTCCCCCGTCTGATCGTTCGTAAGGGTAAAGGTTTTTTCTTTCTTGGTGCTCTCAGACATAAAAATAAGCTCCGTTCATCAGGGAATTGGTTGCGGAAAGCCGGATAATGGCGGTTGAAGAAAAGGACAGGATCAAAACCATGGTAAAAACGTGTTCCGAAAGCCCCCTGCAACCATTCAAAAGCCTAGAGCAAAAACAAAATCAGAACAAAGGGATAACAGATTTAAACAGAAATATTCTGTGATTAACTCGCTAAAACGCCGTTTTGCCCTGCTGCAACGCAAAACGAATACGGGCGCATGTCTCTTCCTGTCCCAGGATCGCACAAGCTTCAAAAATTGAAGGCGAAACAGTCGTTCCGGTAATAGCCGCCCGCAAAGGCATGGCCACTTTCCCCAGCTTGCCCTCAGCCTTCAAATCCGCAATAGCCTTGCAGGCCACCTGAATTGTTTCGGATGTGAAGGGCTTAAGAGCCGCAAGACTCTCTTCAAGCACAGACAAAACATCCTTAGACTCTTTGAGAAGAGCTTGCGCCTTTTCATCAAAAGGATAAGGAATTGTGCGCGCATAAAACGCCGATTCATCTACGAACTGCAAAAGCGTCTTCGACCGAGCCTTCAATTCCTCAATCCCTGCGGCAATGCGTGACTCTGTAAGCGCATTCAGCGCCAGTCCGTGCCTTTGCGTATAAAAATCACGGCAGAGATCAAGAATCCGCTCAGCCGATGCTTCCTTGATATAATGGGCGTTCAGACTGTCCAGCTTTGCAAAATCAAACCGGGCAGGGGAGCGCCCGATATGCTCAAGGTCAAACCATTCGATCGCCTTCTCCCGGGGGATAATCTCCTCATCCCCGTGCGACCAGCCAAGCCGCAGAAGATAATTGCAGAAAGCCTCGGGCAGATAGCCAAGCTCCTTGTACTCGCGCACACTCTGCGCCCCATGCCTCTTGGAAAACTTCCCTCCGTCCGGCCCGTGAATGAGAGGAAGATGCCCGAAAACTGGAACCGTCCAGCCCATGGCATCGAAAATAATTTTTTGACGGAAACTGTTGTTAAGGTGATCATCCCCGCGCAAAATATGCGTCACTGCCATATCATGATCATCGACCACAACAGAAAGCATATAAGTCGGCGTCCCGTCGCTGCGGAGCAAGATAAAATCATCTAGTTGGTCATGAGCCACGGTCACCGGCCCTTGAACGACATCATTGATGGTCGTCGCCCCTTCCAGCGGCGCCTTGATCCGCACGACGGGCTTGATATCCTTGGGTGCATCAGAGGCCGTTCCGTCCCGCCACCGCCGATCGTAAAACTGCGAATGCCCTTCGGCTTTCGCCTTCTCCCGCATCGCCTCCAGTTCTTCCGGCGAGCAATAGCAGTAATAGGCTTTTCCGGCCTTCAGCATCTCAAGCGCCACAGCAGCATGGCGATCCATCCGCGCAAACTGGGAGAGCGCCTCGCCGTCATAATCCAGTCCCATCCACGCCAGCCCGTCGAAAATCGCCTGCACGGCCTCTTCGGAATGACGCTTGCGGTCGGTATCTTCAATACGCACAAAAAACTTTCCGCCGTGCCGCCGTGCGAACAGATAATTAAAAAGTGCAGTCCGCGCATTGCCGACATGCATGAATCCGGTCGGAGAGGGCGGGAAACGTGTGACGATACTCATCGTTGGCAAAACCTCGGCTAAAGGGCAATATAATGCCCATTATTTCGTGTGAGGAAACTACCATGCTTGAAGCGCAAAGCCTAGACGGGATTGCGCCGGAAACGGAGCTCGCAGGCACTGCAAGGCGTATAAGGCTTTGGATATTGGAGCAGATTGCGCTCCAGAAAGACCGGGCCGCACTCTGGCTGCCTGTGCTTCTCGGGTTGGGAATTGGGATATATTTCGCCCTTCCGGAAGAGCCACCGCTCGTTTTAGGATTATTTACGTGGGTACTGATGGCCGCGGTTCTGGCCGCAATATGGCCTTACCGCTTCGGCAAGAAGGGGCGGAAGCTCTATTTTGGTATTATAATTATGCTTCTGCCTCTCACAGGCTTTGCCGCCGCACAGATACGCACCCATAAGGCTTTCACCCCGATGATCGAAAGAAAAATCGGCCCGGTGACGCTCACAGGCACAATCCGCTCGGTCGAGAAGCTGCCGGGGAAAAAGGGCAGCCGGGTTGTTCTGGACGGACTAAGAATTGAAGATATTGAACCTTCAAAAACGCCCCGTCTGGTCCGTCTGCAACTCCGACAGGATTCGGATATCCGTGTCGGTCAGAAAATCAGCGCACTCGCCGAGCTAACCCCGCCCTCGGCCCCCGTATACCCGGGAGGATACGATTTCCGTCGATCCTTTTATTTTCAGGGGATCGGCGCCGTAGGCTTTATCTACCGCGCCCCGGAAATTCTGGCGCAGCCCACACAAGGACTCTGGAATATCGAAGGCCTCAGGCAATCGATTGCCGGCGTATTATGGCGCGAATTACCAGCGGAACAGGCCGCAATCGTCTCCGCCCTGACCATCGGCCAGCAAAAGGGGATACCCGAAAAGGACGAAGAAGACCTGCGGGATGCCGGATTGGCCCACCTTTTGGCGATTTCCGGTATGAATATCAGCTTCGTGGCCGGCTTGATCTTTTTCCTCACACGCCTCCTTCTCGCTGCCAGCCCTGTTCTGGCACTAAAGTTCCCAATCAAGAAAATAGCCGCCACGCTCTCATTCGCAGGCGCAGTTTTTTATATGATGCTATCAGGCGCTGAAGTCCCCGTGCAAAGGGCGGTGCTGATGACGGGAATCGTCATCCTCGCGATCATCATGGACCGCACGCCCATATCCTTGCGCCTCGTCTCCTTTTCTGCCTTCGTCATTCTGCTCGTCTCTCCTGAAAGCCTCATTTCAGCCAGCTTCCAGATGTCGTTCGGAGCCGTCATAGCCCTTGTGGCATTCTATGAAGGCACCGAGCAATTCTGGATCAGATCATACAGGGATGCTGGCCCTTTGCGCCGCATCGCTCTATATTTTATCGGGGTCTGCCTCTCCAGCCTGATCGCCAGCACGGCCACGGCGCCCTTTGCGGCCTATCATTTCCAGCAATTCCCGACCTATGGCCTGCTCGCTAACCTGATGGCCGTCCCCCTCATGGGCTTTTTAATAATGCCCGCAGGTCTGGCCGCCTTCATTCTGATGCCCTTCGGTCTGTCATACTGGCCTCTTCAACTGATGGCGCTGGGAGTGAATTGGACGATGGACATCGCCCGGTGGACGGCCGGGTTACCCGGCGCAGTGTTGAATTTGGAATCTTGGCCGTTCGAAACCTTTATGGCCTTCGTTTTCGCAGGACTGCTCATCTGCCTCTGGAAAGGGCAAGGAAAGACCCTGTCCATCGTTTTTGCTGCAGCAGGGATATTCGCACTGCTCCCACACTCGCCGCCGGATATTCTGGTCTCGGAGACGGGCAAGTTGATCGCCTATCTGGGCGCAGACGGTCAGATTCACGTCAATTCGAAACGCACGGAAAAATTCGTTCTGGAGAATTGGGAGCGGCAGGCGGGCCTGCCCGAAGGTTCAAGCATTCCCTTTCCAAAATCCACTTCCTCCAAACAGGCAACGGAAGACTCAGCCCTACTATGCGACACACAGGCGTGCCGGATCACGGTGAAAGCAAAGAATATATCACTTGTGAGTGATCCCTATGCACTACCATTTGAATGTGCCTGGGCGGATATTCTGATTGTAGCTCAGGAACCGATAACAGAAGAAGACTGCCGCTCATCCGTAAAAATCGACAGGTTCACCCTCTGGCGCGAAGGCGCACAGGCAGTGTGGATCGACGACGGGCAAAAGACAATAAAAACCCTGAGTACTTATATGATGACAGGGAAACGCCCGTGGAGCATCCGCCGTGAGCAACCCTCTCGCAACTAATCATAGCGCCGGATGAGGTGCGCCAGCCGTCCCTGGATTTTCACCCGGTCGGTTTCCAGCACGCGCGGTTCGTAATTCTCATTCTCCGGCTCCAGAACGATCTTCCGTCCGGCCCGACGCAATCGCTTGAGTGTCGCCTCATGGTCATCGACCAGAGCCACGACGATTGTGCCGTTCTCGGCCGTATCGCAGCGCCGGATGATAACGGTATCGCCATCGAAGATACCGGCATTGACCATCGAATCGCCCTCGATGGTCAGGGCGTAGTGATCCCCGCGCCCCAAAAACCCGGAAGGCAGGGAAAAGCTGTGTCCCTCATCCCTGATCGCCTCAATCGGTGTTCCGGCGGCAATTTTTCCGAAAAGCGGAACCTCGTCGAAAAAGGGCACGGCAGCCGTTGGCAAGCGGCCAGAGGATTTCTTTGAAGTCGCAGTGGGCTTCTGACCGATCCCTTCAGGAAGGCGTTTGATTTCTAGCGCCCGCGCCCGGTGCGGCAGCCGTTCGATAAAGCCGCGTTCGACCAGAGCGGAAATCAGCCGATGAATCCCCGATTTCGATTTCAGCCCCAGCGCTTCCTTCATCTCCTCGAAGGACGGCGGCACATCGTCCTTCCGCATCTTGTCATGGATAAAGTAAAGCAGATCGCGTTGTTTTTGTGTCAGCATATGAAATCCCTCTGATGAAGCGCCAAAAACCGGAAATTTTCTCCGAATCGCGCCTTTATACACTATTTGTTCTACTTTAGTTCACGTTCCGTGTCAAACCACAAACGCTCATCGACCCAGCAAGCTGAGCGTGGCCGCGGCGATATCCGGCTCCCGCATCAGGCTTTCGCCGACCAGAAACCCGCGGTACCCAACGGCATGAAGCCGCTTGATCGTATCGTGCGTCCCAATCCCGCTCTCCGAGATTTTATAAACGGAGGAGGGCAGCCGTAACGCCAGATCAAACGATGTATCCACCTCCACCTCCAGCGTTTTCAGATTACGGTTATTCACGCCGATCATCATCGGATCAAGCCGCAACGCCCGCTCCAACTCCTCCAGATTATGAACTTCGACAAGAATATCCATCCGCAAATCAAGAGCCGTTTCATAAAAACGCCGCGCCTCAGGATCGCTCAATGCGGCCATGATAAGCAGAATACAGTCTGCCCCCAGCGCTCGCGACTCGTAAATCTGATATTCGTCGATAATGAAATCCTTCCGCAGGACAGGAAGGCTCAGAGCCTCCTTGATGGCCACCAGATAATCGTCATGCCCCTGAAAGTAAGGCTCGTCAGTGAGGACAGACAGGCAACTGGCCCCGGCCTCTTTATAGGCTTTGGCAATCACAACCGGATCGAAATCCTCGCGGATGACGCCCCGGCTCGGGCTGGCTTTCTTGACCTCGGCGATCAGCGCCGGCCCCTCGGCCATCATAAGCCGACACAAAAAGCCCGAGGGCAGGGGCTTGTCCGCAATCTTGTATCGCAGATCATCCAGAGAATAATAGGATTTGCGGTCCCGCACATGGGCGCGCTTGCGTTCGCAGATTTCTTCAAGCGTGTTCACGAAGCTGCCTTCTTTGTCCCAATAATTGTAAAGCTCTTGTAGGCCTCAAACAACGATAAGGCCTTTCCTGAGTCAATGATGCCAGCAGCAAAGCGAGCCGCTTCTTTGTAAGCCCCCGAAGGATATTTTCCAGAAATAATCAGAACGGCGGCCGTATTGGCCAGAACGATGTCACGGTAAGCGCCAACCTGACCCTTAAGGACAGACAAAAGCGCCTGGGCATTGACAGCGGCATCGCCCCCTTTCAGCAATTCAGGATCGGAACGTGTCAATCCGAAATGCTCAGGCGTCAGAACCTCCTCGCGTATAATCCCATTCTCAAGCTTGGCGACGTAAGTCCTTTCGCAAACGGTAATCTCGTCCATTCCGTCCGCGCCATGAACGACCCACGCACAGTCGGTGCCAAGCCGTTGCAATGTTTCCGCCATCGGCATAAGCCATCGGCGGTCATAAACACCGATCAGCTGCCGCCGCGTTCCCGCCGGATTGGCCAGCGGGCCGAGAAGGTTGAAAATCGTACGGACGCCTAGAGCCTTGCGTACAGCAATCACGTGCTTGACCGCCTCATGGTGACGCGGCGCCATGAGGAACGCAAAGCCAAAATCTTTCAGAGCCTGTTCAAGCCTATTGTAGGGAACATCAAGATTGACCCCCAGTGCCTCCAGCACATCCGCAGCCCCCGATTTAGAACTGGCCGCACGGTTGCCATGCTTGGCAACGGGAACACCGCAAGCCGCGGCAACAAGAGCAACGGCCGTTGAAATATTATAGGTGCCGGAATGATCCCCGCCCGTCCCGCAACAATCGACCGCGCTCTCGGGCGCGGAAATCGTCAGAGCCTTCGCCCGCATGACCTGCGCCGCTCCAGAAATTTCCTGCACGGTCTCTCCGCGAACGGCCAGCCCCATGAGAAGCGCAGCAATTTCGGCTTCGCTGCACTTCCCCTCCATGACCAGACTCATAGCCTCGATCATCTCGTGCTCGCTCAACGGATGCTGAGTTTGAATTTTTTTAAGATAAGGCTGCAGTAGTGGCATCAGCGCACCAATTCCAAAAAATTCTTCAAAAGATCGTGGCCGTGCGAAGTGGCGATGCTCTCCGGGTGAAACTGGACACCGTGAATGGCTTTTGTTTTATGCGATAGACCCATAATCAGCCCATCCTCGGTTTCAGCGGTTATCGCCAGACACTCGGGCAGACTTTCCTTTTCCGCAATAAGGGAATGATAGCGGGTGACATCGAAGGGCGAGGGCAGTCCCTTGAACACCGTCTGCCCCTGATGACGGATTGCGGAAATTTTCCCGTGCATCGGCTTAGGGGCGCGGACGACCTTGCCACCGAACGCCTGCGCCATGGCCTGAAGTCCAAGGCAGACGCCAAAGAGAGGGATATCTGTTTCTGCTGTTTGCCGTATCAGTTCCAGGCAGATTCCCGCATGATCGGGGTCGCTCGGTCCGGGGGAAATCACGAGGGCATCCGGCTGCTCATCCAGAACCTCTTGAACGGTCTTCTGATCGTTCCGATAAACACGCGCCTGCGCCTTCAAATCCCCGAAATACTGCACGAGGTTGTAGGTAAAACTGTCGTAATTGTCGATCAGAGTAATATTCATGCGACTTTTATGGCGCTCCACGCCAGAAAATGCAAGCTGGATGCTCAAATCCCGCATTGTCCGACAAGGGAATCAGGGTATTCTTGACCCATGAGATTTGTGAAACCCAAGGCCGACCCCTCCAAAACGCTGGCGATTATTCTCATCGGCGCCTGCCTGATGCTCTTGGTCGATCTCTTCGTGCTGGACGGCAAAAGCGTCATCTGGCCTCCAAAGCCCCGCAAGGAAATATCGAAAGAAGAAATCGCCAGAATCAAGGATCAGCATAGCAAGTATCTGGATCAAGGCATTTTGGCTCCAGCCGCAGCGTCGCCGCATGATCAGTTTATAAAGCAGGTAAACCTAGAACCGCAGAAATCGGGGGGAAGCGATGCCATCGCCGCCTTGCCCTACGAGGAATTTTATTACAACACCCCGTCTCTGGCGCTAGACGAAATCGCCCCAGCCGCCGGAGAACCAGCAACAGAAATAGAGACACAGCAGGAAACCCATCCGCCGGACCCTTATTTCAAGACCGAACTTCAGCCTTTCGTTGACGAGGATATCAGGGAAAGTGCACCGCCGGATATGGTCCAGCCAGAACCAGAGAAACAGGCAAAAACGCCTGAACCAGAGGAAATAACGTCAAAGCAAAAAACTGTACCTTTAAAGCTTGCCGCCGCCCCACAGGCTAAGGAATTGAGCACCTTGCCTGCAGCCGTGCCTCCTCAAAAAACAAAAACTTCTATTAAAAGCGGCACGGTCGTCATCATCATCGACGATATGGGCCTCAGCGCCCATAGCCGTGAAGTCGAAAATCTGCCCGGTCCTCTGACGCTGGCCTATTTGCCCTATGCGGAGGGACTGCCGGCCCGCACCGCCTACGCCAAAAGGCGGGGCCACGAATTGATGGTCCATATGCCCATGCAGCCGCAAAATGAAAATATCGACGGCGGCCCGACCCTTCTGAGGGGCGATCAGGGTGAGGATAAATTCAGAAGTCTCCTCCGCTATAATCTCGCAAGGTTCGACGGGTTTGTCGGGGTGAATAACCATATGGGCAGCAAACTGACGACAAACCGCAAGGCCATGAAAATCGTCATGGAGGAACTGCGGAGGAGGGGGCTGTATTTCATCGACTCCAAGACAATCGGGTCTTCGATAGCCGCGCAGGTTGCCAGTGAAGCAGGATTGAAATTCGCCGAACGCGATATTTTCCTCGACCACGAAATTTCCCTATCCTTTGTCAGAAGCGCCCTGAAAAAAGTTGAGATCACGGCAAGACAGAAGGGCTATGCCATAGCCATCGGCCACCCGCACGAAGTCACAATACAGGCCTTGCGGGAATGGTTGCCAACCTTAAACACGAAGGGCTTGACGCTCCGCCCGGCTAGCGCGGTTGTTCATTATGGTTCTTCGGCCGTTCAGGTGGCGCATA
The DNA here is from genome assembly GCA_018000295.1 of Alphaproteobacteria bacterium. Taxonomy (GTDB): domain Bacteria; phylum Pseudomonadota; class Alphaproteobacteria; order Micavibrionales; family Micavibrionaceae; genus JAGNKE01. The sequence continues at coordinate 123,208 of JAGNKE010000001.1, forward strand.
GCGTACAGGATCAGGCCACGGAGGCGAACAGTACCGACCCAGCAGAGGAAAAACCCGAAAGTGGCCTTCAAGCCGATAATCTGCAACCGCAGCCCCCTTCATCGGAAATCTTGTCTTCTCCGGGACCGGAAAGCCGATCGGGGTTCATGATTAAGGAAGACGGATCGATCATTATCCCTTGAATTTTTCGATCGCCAGCTCGGCAGCGCGGATAATCGCCCGTGCCTTGTTATGACATTCCTGATTTTCGGATTCCGGATCGCTGTCCGCCACCACGCCGCCCCCGGCCTGAACATAAACCGTGCCATCTTTAACAAGCGCAGTCCGCAAAGCAATGCAGGTATCAAGGGTCTTCCCTGAGAAGTATCCGACACCTCCGGCATAAAACCCGCGGCGTGTGGGCTCCAACGCGTCGATGATTTCCATCGCACGGATTTTGGGTGCGCCGCTCACCGTTCCTGCGGGAAAGCCGGCAAAAAGCGCATCGACGATATCAAGATCGCCCCGCAATTTGCCCTCAACGTTGGAAACGATATGCATCACATGGGAATAAAGCTCAACTACAAATTGCTCGGTAACTTTCACAGTTCCGATCTCCCCCACGCGCCCCACATCGTTGCGCCCAAGATCGAGAAGCATCAGATGCTCGGCCCGCTCCTTTGGATCGGCTAGCAAATCCTCCGCCAGAGCCTTATCTTCTTCAGGAGTTTCCCCGCGCTTACGCGTCCCGGCGATAGGGCGGATGGTCACGGTGTCATCCCGCACACGGACGAGTATTTCCGGGCTCGACCCGACAAGCGCAAAGTCTTCCAACTGCAAATGAAAAAGAAAGGGCGAAGGGTTAAGGCTCCGCAGGCTCCTGTAAAGCTCGAAGGGAGGCAGATCGAACGGGGCGGTAAAACGCTGAGACGGCACGACCTGAAAGATTTCCCCGGCGTTGATATATTCGATCGCCTTCCGCACAACCGCCCTGTAGTCCTCTGCCTCGAAATTAGAACGAACGGGCAAGGGTGTATCCAAGCCCGAACGATGCATAATCAGTTTATTGTCCAGAGGCTGAATAAGTTTCTCATGAACCCGCTGCAGCCGGGAATGGGCCTCGTGATAAACCTCTTCTGCGCTACGTTTGGAATTACCCGCGTGCTCGAACACAGACGTCACCAGACAGATTTTGTGCTTCACGTTATCGAAGATGGCCAGAACCGTGGGCCGGATCAGAAGACTCTCAGGAATGTTCAGTTCATCGGGATTTTCATCGGGAATGTTTTCGATAAGGCGGATCATGTCATAGCCGACATACCCGAACAGTCCGAAAGCGCACATCGGCGGCAGATCGGAAGGAATGTCAGGAATAACACTGGCAGCTATCGTCTCACGTAGGGAAACTAGAGGCGCAACAGCGCTTTTGACCCACTCGCCCTTGTCAGACTTGATTTCAACCTGCCCCCGCGAACACCGCCAGAATAAGTCGGGATCCAGACCGATAATCGAATAACGCCCGAGCTTCTCTCCCCCCTCAACGGATTCGAAAAGAAAGGAATAAGAGCTTTCCCCGCAAAGCTTCAGATAGGCTGAGACAGGGGTTTCGAGGTCAGAGGAAAACGAAGAACTTAGGACTTGCGGTAAGTTTAAGGAAAAAGATGAAAGAAACTGTTTATTTAATTTCGCAGTCATCAATTCAGGCATGAAAATCACGGATTTTTTACAAGAGATGAAGCACCGTAAAAGCTGCTCAACAAGCTTTCATTGATGAAAGCTGGGTGACGTCGGCCAATAGAATATACATAATGCGAAAAAACTTCGCTCTTTAACTCATCAGAAACTTGCCCCTGAATTTTTTCAATCTGCTCAGAATCAAGCTCAGAAAAATCAGGGATGCTTGCTCCCCTTACAAGAACCAGAAGAATGCCTCCCTTATAAGTTAAGCTAAAAACATCGCCAATTTTGGCCTGGAATAACGCTGCTCTGTGTTCATCAAGAAGAGGACTATCTATAGGACCGTATAATTTAACGGATGCAATATTTTGAGCCTCCTTCTTGTACTCCTTAACAATATCGACAAAATTTTTCGTTCCCTCACCTATGGCCTTTCGAGCCGAAGTAACTCTTTGAGAGTTTTTTGTCCGTCTTTGATCTTCTCTGTGTTGATCGATCAAATCGTTTTTAACATCTTCAAATGGTTTAAAGCTCTCTGGAATAATTTCCAACAGATGCAATGCTGCAAATCGACCGCTAGGCATCTCAAAAACACGAGAAGTTTCTCCCTCTTGCAGCAGCTTGGCTTCTTGAAGAATAATGTCCTTGTCGGCTGTGTCGATCTTATCTATTCCATCGAAGACATCCTTACCTTCAATGTCAAACCCCAAAGCAGTAAAGGGGCGAAAAACAGAGACTATTAACGGAACAGATTTTGCCGCCTCTTCAAAACTGGTTCCCCTCGCCAGAATATCTTCAAGACTTTCCGATACCTCCACCAAACGATCAGCTAATTCTGTCTTTTCCAGTTCTTCCTGAATCTCAGTCTTGGCATCTTCGAATGTTTTAGTGTGCGGCTTAACAACGTCCTTAATCGTAATAACATGATAACCGATCAAGGTATGAAAGGGACCGACAGTATCACCAGCCTTTGCCTTAAAGACACCGTCCTTTAAATCAGCAATAAGCATATCATCAGTAAACGGCGCAGAAGGGACATAGGTGCCTTCTTGAGGAGAAATCTTCTTCTTGGCTTCAGAGAGTTCTAGCTTTTGGTCTAGGACAAGACTAAGAATTTTTTTTGCTGCATCTTCATTAGGAACGATAGCCTGCTCAAGAAGTCGCTGTTCCGAAACAAAAAACTGCTCAATATTTTCATCATAATATTTCTGGATAGACTGCTCGTTGATATCAAGTGTTTCCTCTAATTTTGACCCATCTATAAACGCAACTTGAAGAACCCTTCTCTCATCAATTTTATATTGTGCAACTTTCGTATCTTCATAAATTTTGAGTAGCTCGCCATCGTTGGGAATTTTTACGTCTTGAATATCTGATTGCAGAAAGTTAATCAGAGAAATCTCCCTAGTATGGTTCTGTAGTCTAAATAAATCGCCCGCCAAATCTTTGGAAGAGTATTCAAAACCCGATTGAACGGCTTCGATCACGACATCTCCGACAACTTCACGGTTATAACTTTCTATAAAATCGCCTTCGCTTAACCCCTGTGATCGCAAAACGCGGTCAAGAGTTTGCTGCAATGACTCTCCATCTTGCTGAGAGGGCTTAATTCTCGCGATAAGCTCTTGTTGAAGCTTTTTGTCATTGATGCTTAATCCGAAAACTTCAGATTCAAGAAGTACCTGATTAGAACGTACCTCCCCATGAAGAATGTCCATAAGCACACTAGGATCCTTTGCATATGACTCCCGAGGAGTCATTTGATATCGGGAAAGACTCATCCGGGCCAGATGGTCAAACTCCCTCAAGCCAATCGTCTGGCTGCCAACGCGCGCAACATCCGTCCCACCCACGCTGCCGCGCAGAACGCCCTGTACATCCATGAAGACTAGCCCGAGAACTGAAAGTGCCAGCAAGCTCATAATGACGTACTTCAGAAAACCGCCGAATGCTCCCTCGCGTAAAACCTTCATAACCATAGAAAAACGCTCCGCTCTAAGTAATAAACCGACACCATTTCCAGCAATCACGCACTATAAGGAGGCGCAAGCCTGCGGGCAAGAGGGCACGGAATGGCTGTTGATTTATTCTCATAGGGCCGTTAACTAAATAGCAAAGGAAAAAATTAATGAAAAAGCTGATTGCAGGAAACTGGAAAATGAACCTCGGGGCGCAAAAGGCCGCGGCTTTGGCTCTGGACATATTAAAGGGTTTGGACAACGAGCTGGCCTTGACAAAAAATTGCGATTTTCTGATCTGCCCACCTTATGTTCATCTCCCGCCGCTGAATCAGGTTATAAAAGCCTCCGAAATGAAGATGGCGCTGGGGGCGCAGGACTGCTCGATGCATGAATCCGAAGGTGCCTACACCGGGGAGATAGATGCCTCAATGCTCGCGGATTACGGATGCTCTTATGTAATCGTAGGCCATTCCGAACGCCGAAAAGATCACGGCGAGACCGATGAAATTGTCAAAGCCAAAGCCCGCGCTGCACATAAGGCGGGTTTGATTACGATTATCTGCATCGGAGAAACTGAAGAGGAAAGGGAGCAGGGCAGGGAACAAGAGGTTGTAGGACAGCAGCTTAAGCAAAGCCTTCCGGAAACAGCCAACGCCATGAATACGGTCATCGCCTACGAGCCGATCTGGGCAATAGGTACAGGTAAGACAGCCAAAACCGGAGATGTCGCACAAATACACGCCTTCATAAGGAAAAAGCTCAGCGGCCCCATCCAACAGGCGCAAAATGTAAGGATTCTATACGGCGGCTCAATGAAACCTGAAAACGCGAGTGAACTTCTGGCAACACCGAATGTAGATGGCGGACTCATCGGTGGTGCCAGCTTGAAGGCCGATCAGTTTCTTGCTATTGGTAGGGCCGTATTGGGAAAGTAAGCCGGAAAAAGAGGTAGAAAAATCTGCCTAAGTAGCTGTTTTAAAGAAAGAAGATCATGGACAGTTTAGAATCAATCCAATCCATACAGTCCGTTGTTCTGGTCATTCACCTGATTCTGGCCCTGGCAATCATAGGCTTGGTCCTGCTCCAGCGTTCAGAGGGTGGAGGATTGGGGATCGGTAATAGCGGCGGCATCGGTAACTTCGCCTCGGCCAAGGGAACAGCCAACGCCTTGACCCGCATGACCGCGATTTTTGCGCTCGGTTTCTTTATCACTTCCCTGTCTCTCGGAATATTGGCCGCAAGGCAAAGCACAGTCAGCCGCGGAATTCTGGAGCAGGTCGATCCGGAGACGCTTAAGAAAGCCGAAGCAGAGGCTCCTGTCCAGACCGGCCCGCAAATCGAGTTCTCTCCTCCTGAGAAATTACAGGAAGCAGAAAATCCTGAAGTAGGAACGGAAGACGGTCCATCCGCACCCGTGGCGGGCGGCGAAGACAACAAGGACTCGCAGACCAGTGAAAAAAAGTCTGAGCCTTTAAAAGAAGAGAAGGCATCGCAGGACGCAGTTTCATCAAAAGAAAGCCCCGAAAAAGTAAAGCCTGAAGAAAAAGCAACTCCGGAGGCTCCCGCTACACAAAAGCCCGAAGAGACCAAAGCCAAGGACACACCCGTAAAGCCAGCGGACAAGACGGAACCCAAAAAAGACTGACATGACCCGTTATATTTTTATCACCGGCGGCGTGGTATCCTCTTTAGGAAAAGGCCTCGCCTCCGCCGCTCTGGGCGCGTTGTTACAAGCGCGGGGCTACCGGGTTCGCTTGTGTAAGCTTGATCCCTACCTGAACGTTGATCCCGGCACGATGAGCCCCTTCCAGCACGGCGAAGTCTACGTCACCGATGACGGCGCTGAAACCGATCTCGATCTCGGCCACTACGAGCGCTTCACAGGCGTTCCCGCCAAGGGTACGGACAACACCACCACAGGCCGCATCTATACCAGCGTTCTGCAAAAAGAACGAAAGGGGGACTACCTCGGTGCGACCATTCAGGTCATTCCCCACATCACGAACGAAATCAAGGACTTCATCCGTGAAAAGGAAGGCACGGCCGAATTCGTGCTGTGCGAGATCGGCGGCACGGTCGGAGATATTGAAAGCCTCCCGTTTCTTGAGGCCATCCGGCAGTTCGGCAACGAAGTAGGGCATCAGCGCGCCCTGTTTATCCACGTCACGCTTTTGCCCTATATCCCTGCTGCGGGTGAGTTGAAAACCAAGCCCACCCAGCACTCTGTCAAGGAGCTTATGAGCGCGGGGATCAGGCCGGACATACTTCTCTGCCGCGCCGACCGTCCGATCGATGAGGAAGAGCGGGCTAAGATCGCACTCTTCTGCAACATAGACCGCAAGAAAGTCATCCCTGCCATAGATGTCGGTTCGATCTATGAGGTGCCGCTCACTTACCATCGCGAAGGTTTGGACCAGCAGGTGATGGAGAGTTTCGGTATCAAGGATATCCCCAACCTCGATCTGTCGATCTGGAGGAATATCGTCCATAACATCAAGGCGCCGGAAGGTGAGGTCACGATAGCCATCGTCGGAAAATACACGAACCTGGCTGATAGTTATAAATCCTTGAACGAAGCCCTCACTCATGGTGGCATTGCGAATAAGGTCAAGGTGAATTTGAAATTCATCGAATCGCAGATTTTTGAGGCCGAAGACCCTGAAGACTACCTCCGCGGTGTTCACGGAATTCTTGTCCCTGGAGGCTTCGGAGAAAGGGGTGCGGAAGGAAAAATTCGTGCCGCCGGCTATGCCCGCGACAAAAAAATCCCTTATTTCGGCATATGTTTCGGGATGCAGATGGCCGTCATCGAGGTGGCGCGGACCCTATGCGGCCTCAAGGGTGCAAACTCCACGGAGTTTGGCCCCTGCAAAGAGCCCGTTATCGGCCTTATGACGGAATGGATCAAAGGCAACACAAAGGAAAAGCGCAGCGCACAGACCGATCTTGGTGGCACGATGCGCCTTGGCTCATACCCCGCCCTTCTGACGAAAGGATCGAAAGTCAGCAAGGCTTATGGCAAAAAGGAAATTAAGGAGCGCCATCGTCACCGCTACGAAGTCAACATCAACTACCGCGAAGCCCTTGAAAAAGCCGGATTGATCTTCTCCGGCCTCTCCCCTGACGGCAACCTGCCGGAGATCGTCGAGATAAAGGATCACCCGTGGTTTATCGGAGTGCAATACCACCCTGAACTCAAATCCAAACCCTTCGATCCGCACCCGCTCTTCGTGTCTTTCATCGAAGCAGCGGTCAAGCAAAGCCGCATGGTCTGAAACTATATGCAGCCCCTGTCATTCCGGGAGTTTGAGCATCAATTCTGGGACAAAACCTCAAAGCCCTACGACGAAGGGTTGGGAGAGGTTACGGCACAGACGGTTCCCGCTATTCTGCAAACACTGAAATTAAGCACCGGACAAACCCTGCTGGACGTCGCCTGCGGTCCCGGATACATCACGAAATCCGCCTTGAGGCAGGGGATAAAAGTGACGGGCATGGATTTTTCCAGTGCGATGATTGATTTGGCGCAGGCCACTTTCCCCGACCAAGCGTTTCAAGTTGCCGATGCAGAAAATTTACCTTTTACAGAAAGCTCCTTTGATGCGGTCTCCTGCAATTTCGGCATAATGCACTTCTCGCAACCTGAAGAAGCCATAGCCGAATCCTATCGTGTTTGTCGGAGAGGAGGGCGTTACGTCTTCACAGTCTGGAACACGCCCGAAAATTCCCCGGCTATGAATCTGATTTTTGAAGCGTTGAAGGTCCACGCTGAAAATAAGTTGCAAGCGCCCGAAGGCCCACCTTTTTTCTTCTACGCTATTGAGGACAATGCGTTCAAAGCCCTCAGGCAAAGCGGTTTCAAAACATGGGATAGGCAGGTTCTGACCTGCGAATGGCCGATCACCTCCGCCGAATCCTACGTGCGCCATTTTTACGATGGAGGGGCGCGCATCGGCGGAACCCTGCGGGCGCAAAAGCCGGAGACGCTTGAAAGAATCATCCAACACATTAAAAACAATCTTGTAGCGCACAGCGGTGAAAGAATGTATGCCTTACCAGTATCCGTTGTGATGTATTCGGTAGGCAAATGACCGAAAAAACCGTAAAAGTCGGAACCATTGAAATCGCGAACAGCAAACCCTTCGTGCTGATCGCCGGGCCGTGCGCCCTCGAAAGCAGGGATCATGCCTTCGAAATGTGCGGAGCGCTCAAGCAACTGACCCAGCAACTGGGCATCCCCCTGATCTACAAAACCTCTTTCGACAAGGCCAACCGGACGTCTATCTTCGGGATACGCGGCATTGGTATGGACAAGGGACTGGAAGTTCTCTCTGACATACGCAAGACTTTTGGCGTTCCGGTCCTGACGGATGTTCACCAGCCTGCCCAGTGCAAGGATGTGGGAGAGATTGTCGATGTGCTTCAAATTCCTGCCTTCCTCTGCCGCCAGACCGATCTTCTGATTGCTGCCGCGAAAACAGGAAAAGCGGTGAATATCAAAAAAGGACAGTTTCTGGCCCCATGGGATATGACCAACGTCGCTGCGAAGGTGTCCCAGAGCGGCAACGAAAACATTCTCCTCTGCGAACGGGGGGCGAGTTTCGGCTACAACACCCTGGTTTCCGATATGCGTTCGATCCCGATTATGGCTAAAACAGGTTACCCGGTGATCTATGACGCCACCCATTCCGTCCAGCAGCCGGGCGGGCAGGGAACTGCTTCGGGCGGCGACCGCGAAATGGTGCCAGTATTGGCGCGTGCCGCGATTGCGGTAGGTGTGGCGGGGGTTTTCATGGAAACCCATCAGGATCCGGACAAGGCGCCCTCTGACGGCCCGAACATGGTCAAGCTCAGCGTTTTGCCCGAAATCCTTAAGACTTTGTTAAAACTTGATAATATTGCAAAATCATTATAGAATGGTAAGGTCAAACAGGATGTTTAGGACATGACGATAGCAGGAGCATCCCAATTTCGCATTCAGGCGCTCGCCCAGTTGACGGGCGTACCCACCTATGATGCGCCCAACCTCTTCGGGTCTTCAGGAGGCTCTTCGGCCATCAGCCTCCTCGATACGGGACGTCAGTTGAATGGAATATCTGGTCTGGGCCTTTCGGGAAACGCCCGCGCCCTCAACAACGGCTTTATCGCCTCCCGCTCCACCGACATAAACAAGCTCTTTTCCCTGACCGGCGGCTCCGATGGTACGCTCGAGGGCAATCAGGCCGCCATTTTGGCATTACGTTCCTCCCGCCCTGAAAGCCAGATCAGCAAGGCTTTGCGCGGTCAGGAAGTCGATACCGAGGCCTAGATACTCGGTTTCCTCAAAAATTTTCCTTTCACTTTTTAGGATTTTAGGTAAAACCTGTCTCGAAATAAAGACCGGAACAGGCCCGGCTGTTTGATCACGAATAAGGAAAAAGACCATGAGCGCCATTATCGATATTCACGCCCGCCAGATCCTTGATAGCCGCGGTAATCCAACCGTAGAGGTAGACGTGCATCTCGAAAGCGGTGCAACGGGCCGTGCCGCCGTACCTTCGGGTGCATCCACGGGAGCTTACGAAGCGGTTGAACTCCGGGACGGTAAGAAAAATATCTACGGCGGCAAGGGCGTACTGAAGGCCGTCGAAGCCGTAAATACCGAGATCATTGAGGAATTAATTGGTATTGACGCCAAGGAGCAAATTTACATTGACAGGCGTATGATCGAGCGTGACGGAACGGAAAACAAATCCCGCCTGGGCGCTAACGCCATCCTCGGCGTGTCTCTGGCCGTGGCACGGGCGATGGCGCGGGAATTGGGCCTCCCCCTTTACCGCTATATCGGCGGTGCCTACGCGCATATCCTGCCGACCCCGATGATGAACATCATCAATGGCGGTGCCCACGCCGACAACCCGGTCGATATTCAGGAATTCATGATCATGCCCGTCTCCGCACCGTCCTTCGCCGAAGGTTTGCGGGCAGGGGCGGAAATCTTCCATGCCTTGAAAAAGGAACTGTCAAAAGCCGGCCTCAACACCAACGTCGGCGACGAGGGCGGCTTCGCCCCGGCTGTCAAATCCTCTAAGGAAGCTCTGGATTTCATCATGAAATCCATAGAAAGCGCCGGATACAAGCCTAAAAAGGACATCGTCATCGCGCTCGATGCCGCCTCGACGGAGTTTTACAAAAAGGGCAAGTACCATCTGGAAGGCGAAGGGAAAATTCTGACCTCCGATGAAATGGTCAAATATTATGTTGATCTCTGCAAGAAATACCCGATCGTCTCCATTGAGGACGGCATGGGCGAAGACGACTGGAAAGGCTGGCAGGCTTTGACCGCCGCTATCGGCGATAATGTTCAGCTCGTCGGCGACGATCTTTATGTTACCAACGCCAAGCGCCTGAAGCAGGGCATCGAGCAGAAGGCCGGAAATGCGGTTCTCGTGAAGGTTAACCAAATCGGAACACTGACCGAAACCCTTGAAACCATAGAAATGGCGAAAAAGGCCGGATTTGGGATTGTCCTCTCGCACCGCTCCGGCGAAACGGAAGACTCCACGATTGCGGACCTTGCTGTGGCCACCAACGCGGGCCAGATCAAAACCGGCTCGCTCTCCCGCTCCGACCGCATGGCTAAGTACAACCAGTTGCTGCGGATCGAGGAACAACTAGGCGCTTCAGCCGCATATTACGGTAGCCATTTTTTCCGCGCATAAATGCCGTTATATGGCCTTCAAAACGGTCGGGTAAGGGACTATAATGGCCTATGCCGTTAAGACTCACGCCTCACGCCGCACGTTGGTATCTGCTGGGTGCCGCCCTGCTTCTAGCCTTCCCGAGCCTGATGAGTTTATACACGCGCTACGATAACAAACTCGTAGTAGCGCTTGGCAAGGTTGACCGCGATCCGAATTTTGCACAGACGGTCGTATATATTGCTGCTCATAATGGCTGGGGCGCACAGGGGCTAATTCTCAACAAACCGTTACCGGAACAAGAACGCCATAAGCTTGAAAACATTCCGAGCGGCTTCGACTGGTACGTAGGCGGCCCAGTCATGTACCCGTGGGGCCAGTTTGTCTTGGTAACGGAAGGCGAAGCAGGAAGGGCCCGCTGGAGAATGCTATCTTTGCCCGATTACACCCGTAAATACCCCGTAGAATGGAAAAAAATTCTTGAAGACGGCGAGAAGAAGAAAAAATTCAGAATTTATCTCGGTTTTTCTGGTTGGGGTTCGGCGCAGCTTGAGCGCGAAATTATCAGGGCTGGTTGGGGAATTATAGACTTCCAAGAAGATATGCTCACGCAAACGATGGCACCCGAAGATATCTGGCGCAACGCCATGAAAAAAGTCCTTGAAAAAAGCCCCGAAAAACAGAAGGGCATCTAATTTTTTTCTGTGGATAATTTCCGAGTCAAAAGAATCACTTAGCACGGATCGTTCTCTCTATGTTCACAATAAGTAGCTGACTCAAAAGCATTTTTTGACTTGTCCACAGGCGTCGAATGTGATTCCATGACGCTATGAAGACTTTATCCCGCCACCGCCAGTTACTGAAAAAAAATGCCCTCCTGATCGTGGGCATGTTTCTGACGGTCTATTTCACCTATCACATCTTTTACGGCGCCCGCGGATATACGCAGCTGCAGGCGCTGCAAAGCGAAATAGCTCAGCGGGAACAGGAGCTGTTTGAGGTGCGAAGCGACCGGGAGATGCTTGAATCCAAAGTTCGGATGATGCGTCCCGGATCGCTGAGCCGCGACCTGCTCGAGGAGCGCGCTCGTGTCGTTCTCGGCTACAAATACGCCGATGAATACCAGCTGCTCCGAAATTAAATTCTAAAACCACCTCTTTTTTGATTTTTTCATTGCATTGCAGCCTGTTGCACCGCACAAACTGCGCGTTTTCGCTGGTCATCACGCCGGAAATGGTGTAGCAAAAGATCAGGTTTTTCGTCGGCAGTCTGATGCCTTTATCACGAGGGTTGTGCGTCTGTGTCATCAAAATCAAAAAACAAGGCTTCTCTTAAGTCTGTGTCCGCCGCCTCCGCCGAACCATCGGCCGAGGAAATGAAAAAACTCTACTACGATATGCTGCTCATCCGCCGCTTTGAGGAAAAGGCGGGGCAACTCTACGGCATGGGTCTGATCGGCGGCTTCTGCCATCTTTATATAGGGCAGGAAGCTGTGGTCACGGGCATCCAGTCGCAGCAAAAACCGCAGGATACGGTTGTCACCTCCTACCGCGACCACGCCCACATGGTTGCGTGCGGGATGGACCCGAAGGGCATCATGGCTGAACTGACCGGGCGCGTCACGGGCTATTCCCGCGGCAAGGGCGGCTCCATGCATATGTTCAGCATCGAAAAGAACTTCTTCGGTGGCCACGGAATCGTCGGCGCCAGTACGTCTGTCGGCACAGGCTTGGGTTTCGCGCATAAATACAAGGAAGATGGCGGCGTAGCTGTGGCTTACATGGGTGACGGTGCCTCAAACCAGGGTCAGACAGCGGAATGCTACAACATGGCCGCTCTCTGGAAGCTCCCCATTCTCTACGTCATCGAAAACAACCAGTACGGCATGGGCACCAGCGTCTCGCGCTCCTCGGCGGGCCAGCTTTACCGCCGCGGCTCCGGCTATGGCATCCCCGGTGAGCAGGTGGACGGGATGGATGTGTTCACAGTCCAGAAAGCGGCGAAACAGGCGCTGGATTATGTCCGCTCCGGCAACGGTCCCTATATTCTTGAAATGATGACCTACCGCTATCGCGGCCACTCCATGTCCGACCCGGCGAAATACCGCACGAAGGAGGAGGTAGAGAGTGTAAAGGAAAACCGCGACCCGATCACGCATTTAAAGGAAAAGATGATCCGGGAAAATATCACCGAGGACGAATTCAAGATCATCGAAAAACAGATCAAGGACATCGTGAACGAGGCGGCGAACTTCGCTCAAGCATCCCCGGAACCCGATATCTCTGAACTCTGGACCGACGTGCTGGTGGAGGCTTAAGATATGCCCATTCAAATTCTCATGCCCGCTCTCTCCCCGACCATGACCGAAGGCAATCTGGCCCGCTGGCTGAAGGCAGAGGGTGACCGCGTGGAGCCCGGCGACGTGATCGCCGAAATCGAAACCGACAAGGCGACGATGGAAGTCGAGGCCGTGGACGAGGGTATCCTTGGAAAAATCCTCATCGAAGCCGGAACGCAGGGCGTCAGCGTCAACACGCCGATCGCGGTGTTGCTGGAGGAGGGGGAGAGCAAGGACTCCATAAATCTTTCAGCCGCTGCACCCGCAGCAAAGGCAACATCTTCAGCGGCCACCCCCGCAACCTCATTCCCCTCAACAGCCGACCAACCCGCCGGAGCCAACATCGCCAACCGCGACATTCTCTATGCGCAGGGCGCAATTCTTGAGCCGCCGCCCTTCGACGAAGCCGCGTTTGCAGACAAGAAAACCCAGACCGTGCGCGAAGCTCTGCGTGACGCGATGGCCGAGGAAATGCGCCGCGACCCGACTGTCTATCTGATGGGCGAAGAAGTCGCGGAATATCAGGGCGCTTACAAGGTGTCTCAGGGGCTTCTGGACGAATTCGGCGCCAAGCGCGTTATCGATACGCCCATCACCGAACACGGTTTTGCGGGCCTTGCCGTCGGTGCCGCCATGAACGGCCTGCGCCCGATTGTCGAGTTCATGACCTGGAATTTCGGGATGCAGGCGATGGACCATATCATCAACTCCGCAGCCAAGACTCTCTACATGGCGGGCGGCAAGCTCGGCTGCCCCATCGTCTTCCGCGGTCCAAACGGCGCGGCAGCAAGAGTAGGCGCACAGCACTCGCAGTGTTTCGCCAGCTGGTACGCCCACATTCCCGGCCTTAAGGTCGTTGCCCCTTGGTCCGGCGCCGATGCAAAAGGCCTTCTGAAAGCCGCCATCCGCGACCCTAACCCCGTCGTCTTCCTGGAAAACGAAATCCTCTACGGCCAGAGCCACGAAGTTCCGGTTTCGCAGGATTTTGTCATTCCTCTGGGCCGTGCCAAGATTGAACGTGCAGGCAAGGACGTAACGATTGTTGCTTTCTCGATTATGGTCGGAAAAGCGTTGGAAGCAGCTAAAAAACTCGCAGCCGAAGGCATCGACGCGGAAGTCATAAACCTCCGCACCATCCGCCCGCTCGACCGTCACACGATCCTCGAAAGCGTCAAGAAAACCAATCGGATCGTCTGCGTTGAGGAGGGCTGGCCTTATGCCGGAATAGGATCGGAAATCGCAGCTCTCTGCGGTGAGCACGCCTTCGACTTCCTCGATGCACCCGTCACCCGCGTTTGCGCGGCGGACGTGCCGCTGCCCTACGCGGCCAATCTCGAAGCTTTAGCCCTTCCGCAGATTGACGAGATCGTCCATGCCTGCAAAAAAGTGTGCTATAGGTAATTGCCCACCACTCAACAGCAACAGGAGAGAACTCAAATGAAACACGCACCCCTGTCCATTTTATCTCTGGCTATCATGGCCTTTCCGTTCTCCGCTCATGCTCAGGAAGCCACGGCAGTTCTTAAAACTGATATGGTTGTCGCAGCTCCGGCAGGCCAGAATTGCAAACTCGTCGAAACCGTTCAGTTCGGTGTCAACTTCAACAACATCAATGTCGATCCGAAGACGGCCAAGACCTATATGGATGAGAAAATTGCCGAACTTCGCGCTCTGGCCGCCGATCTTGGTATAGAAAAACTGGAAATCCAGAACCTGAATTACAGTGTCTATAATAACAACTATAATTACGGTGGCTGCGGAGCCGCTCCTGCACCCGCGACGCCAGTGGTTCAACTCAACGGCAACGTCTCCTTTATCGTCGAGGACTCCGCCAAGGGAACAGCCCTGATGGAGAAAGCGGGCGAAAAAGGCTACAACGTCAACTTTAACCTCAACGCGTACCGTCAATGCCAATAAACGTAACGATGCCGGCGCTTTCGCCGACCATGACCGAAGGAACCCTCTCGCGCTGGCTCAAGGTCGAGGGAGACAGTGTTAAAGCCGGGGACGTCATCGCTGAAATCGAAACCGACAAGGCGACAATGGAGGTCGAAGCCGTGGATGAGGGTGTTCTCGGCAAAATCGTAATCAAGGCAGGGACGGAAAAAGTTCCCGTCAATGCGGTCATTGCTGTTCTGCTGGAGGAGGGCGAAAGCGCTTCGCAAATTTCTGCGCCGGCTCCAGTAGCAGCCCCGGCAGCACCTAAACCTCAGGTCCAGCAACCCCTTCACACGTCCCCCGTTCAGGCGGCCGCGCCTGTATCCTCCGCGGGCGCACAACGCCTCTCTGCCAGCCCTCTGGCTCGACGATTGGCTAGAGAGCAGGGGATTGATCTCAAATCCGTTAAAGGCAGTGGCCCACATGGCCGCATCGTTAAATCCGATATTGAAAAGGCGAAGTCAGCGCCCAAAGCTGCTCCCGCGAAAGCCGCGCCCGCGATCGAAGGCGAATATGAACTCAACGCTTACGGCATGGCCTTCCGCCGTATTCCCAACAACAATATCAAAAAGATTACTGCCAAACGCCTCAGCGAATCCAAACAGACGGTCCCGCATTTTTACCTGACCATAGACTGCCAACTCGATGCCCTCATGGCTGCAAGGCAGGCGATCAACGATCAGGCCGACGGAGCCTTCAAGCTCTCCGTGAATGATTTCCTCGTGAAGTCTGCGGCCATGGCTCTTAAGGCATACCCGCCCGCGAATGTATCGTGGAATGAAGATGCCGTTCATCAATATCTGAAGGCCGATATATCGGTGGCCGTAGCAACTCCGAACGGGTTGATTACGCCCATAGTTCGCAATGCTGAAGATAAAGGGCTGAAGCAAATATCCGAGGAGGTCAAAGACCTTGCCAAACGCGCCCGCGAGGGTAAGCTCAAGCCTGAGGAATTTCAGGGCGGCTCTTTCACCATATCCAATCTCGGTATGTTCGGCGTCCGTGAATTCGGTGCCATCATAAACCCGCCTCAGGCCTGCATACTTGCCATAGGCGCAGGCGAACAGCGCCCAATCGTCGAAAAGGGCAAGATCGAAATCCGCACGATGATGAGTTGCACGCTCTCCGTAGATCACCGTTCGGTTGATGGCGCAACCGGGGCAGAATACCTGCAAGTCTTCAAAAAATTCGTCGAAAACCCCGTCAGTATGCTTTTGTAACTGAAAAGGATGATCTGCATGAAAAAATCTCTATCCCTGATGGCTGTTCTCCTGATGGGCCTCTCGCTGACAGCTTGTAAAACCACAGTCAATACCAACGATACCGACGTCAAGGTCAAGGGCCACGGCGTCGAAGTTGAGATCGACAACGACGGCAAGGGCGATTTCTGTCCGCCCGGACAGGCGAAAAAGGGCAACTGCTGAAACCCCCGCAACACGGAAAAGGGAATAGAATGCTCGATAAAAGGCCGATCATCGGTGTGATGGGCTCTCATGATGAAACATGGGAGGAATACGCACAGCCGCTCGGCCGTATGATCGCAGATCACGATTATCACCTTTTGACCGGCGCAGGGGCAGGGGTCATGACCGCAGTATCCAAGGCATTCTGCGAACAGCAGGACAGGGCGGGTCTGAGCATAGGCATCGTGCCGACTGTGCAGTACAGCGGTGAATTTGTTCCGCGGGAGCAATACCCGAACCCCTATATCGAGATACCCATTCTCACACCCTTGGACATCAAGGCGCAAAATGACAGCACGCCGTTCAGTCGGAACTATGTGAACGTCATGACCAGCCACGCCATCATCGCTCTTCCGGGAGCGCACGGAACAAAGAACGAGGTTTCACTGGCTATTCAATTCAAAAAGCCTTTAATCCTCTTCGGGCCGGACGATGCCTTCAATAAATTTCCCGACCAGCCGGTGAGAACTCAGGATATTGAGGAGGTCAGGGAGTTTCTGGAGAAAGCGGTCGCCAAGCTTCATCTGGATGAATAATTTTTTAAAGGAAAATAATAATGAGTACGGATAAGAATTCAGATTTGATCGTCATCGGAGGCGGGCCGGGAGGATACGTAGCCGCCATTCGCGCCACGCAACTCGGCATGAAGGTCACGCTTGTTGAAGGGCAGCATCTGGGTGGCATATGCCTGAACTGGGGCTGTATCCCGACCAAGGCGCTCCTGCGGAGCAGCGAAATTCATCACTTGCTCCACAATCTTGAGCAGTTTGGCTTCACCGCCAAGGATATAGCGTTTGATATAAAGAAAGTCGTCGCCCGCTCCCGTGGTGTCGCCGGACAGCTTTCCAAGGGCGTTCAGCATCTTCTTAAGAAGAACAAGGTAACTGTCATTGACGGCTGGGGAAAACTGGCGGGGCAAGGGAAAGTCGCCGTCGAGAAGGACGGTAAAAAAATCGACGAGCTTACAGCCAAACACATTATCATCGCCACAGGAGCCAGAGCTCGTGTTCTGCCCGGTTTGGAGCCGGATGGAAAGCTCGTCTGGACCTACAAGGAAGCCATGGTTCCCGAAAAAATGCCAAAATCCCTTCTTGTGGTTGGCTCTGGCGCTATCGGGATCGAGTTCGCCAGCTTCTACCGTTTCATGGGCGCGGAAGTAACGGTCGTGGAGGTTATGGACCGTATCCTTCCGGTTGAAGACGAAGAAATTTCCGCCTTCGCCCACAAGGCTTTCGAAAAGCAGGGCATGAAAATACTGACAGGGGCAAAGGTCACAAAACTCGAAAAATCAAAAACAAATGTAAAAGCCACAGTCGAGACATCAAAAGGCAAGCAGGAAATCACCGTCGATAATGTCATTATGGCCGTGGGCATCGTGGGCAACACGGAAAATATTGGTCTTGAAAAAACCAAGGTAAAAGTGGATCGGGGACACATAGTAACTAACGAATGGCTGTCCACCGACGAACCGGGAGTCTACGCCATCGGCGATGTGACCGGCCCACCATGGCTGGCGCACAAGGCCAGCCACGAAGGCGTCATCTGTGTGGAAAAGATTGCAGGGGTAAAGGATGTTCACCCGCTGATCAAATCCAACATCCCCGGATGCACCTATTGCACCCCTCAAATCGCTTCCGTAGGGCTCACCGAAAAAGCCGCCAAGGAAAAGGGGTACAAGGTCAAGGTTGGTCGATTCCCCTTTATGGGCAACGGCAAAGCCATTGCTATGGGCGAACAGGAAGGTATGGTTAAAACAGTGTTCGATGAAAAAACAGGAGAGCTTCTGGGCGCTCATATGGTGGGTGCAGAAGTCACGGAAATGATCCAGGGATTTGGAATAGCCAAAACCTTGGAAACCACGGAAGCGGAATTGATGCACACTATCTTCCCGCACCCGACGCTCTCGGAAATGATGCACGAAAGCGTACTCAGCGCATTTGGAAAGGCGATTCACTTTTGATAACACCTGCAAAGAGAAAGCATCTGTTAAAGCTGGTATACAGCCTCTTAATTTTGACGTTGGTACCTGCGACTTCATGGGGTCAGCAGCCTTCATCGGCTGAAGCGAAAACCCTGACGGAAAAGTTGGTGCTCGATTATCTGGACAAAATGGCCGATCTTTACACTTTCGAAAAACCGGATATTGATAAACTATTGACTTACGCCCGCGAACACATCTCTGAAAACGCTAAATTTTCTATTGAAAACCACGTCAATGAATTGGTCGATCCGGTTTTCGAAAAATACAACTACGAGCAAATTATAAAAAAAACAGAGGAAAACTACGTTAAGGCCTATAACACGCAAACCAAATACAAGATGGAAAGCTTGAGCGTGTCTGAGACCGGAACAACCGCCGAGGTCAAATACCACGTCTGGATGAGCACCGCCTACGCCAGCGAGGAACCAAAAACAGGCCGCAAGGCGGAAATAAGGGTAAAGACATATTCTTTATGCACCGAACAGGTGGAAATAAACGAGACCATTCTCAAGGTTTTGGAAAGCAACTGTGTTCAGGACATCATTATTGCCAAGCCTGTATTTTTGGAATAAGAGTATTGGCACAAAGGATTATAGAAAATATGACGTACAATCCTGAATTGTTGGATAAGGCCAAGCGCCATCCGGAAAAGCAGAAAAACCCTGACCGTCCGACTGGCCGTAAGCCGGAATGGATCCGCGTTCCCGCGCCGCAGGGCAAGCTCTACAAGGAAACCCTCGATATCGTCCGTCAGAATAAGCTGACGACCGTTTGTGAAGAGGCGGGATGCCCCAATATCGGCGAGTGCTGGCAGAAAAAGCACGCGACGTTTATGATTATGGGGGAAATCTGCACCCGCGCCTGCGCCTTCTGCAATGTGGCGACAGGCAAGCCGGAGGCACTCGACAAGCTTGAGCCATTGCGTGTTGGCGTTGCCGTCAAGCAGATGAGCCTCAGCCATGTGGTGATTACGTCCGTGGACAGAGATGATCTGGAGGATAGCGGCGCCGATCATTTCGCCAAGACCATTATGGCGATCCGTATGAAAAGTCCGGAGACGACCATTGAAATCCTTCCGGGTGATTTTCGCGGCTGCATAGACTCCCTCGACCACGTCATCCGCGCCAAGCCGGACGTCTTCAACCATAACCTTGAAACCGTACCCAGACTTTATCCAACAATCCGCCCGGGTGCCCGCTATTTTCGTTCTTTGCGCCTCCTCCAGAGGGTTAAGGAACTTGATCCTTCGCAGTTTACCAAATCCGGCCTGATGGTCGGTCTGGGTGAAACGAAGGAAGAAGTCGCGCAGGTTATGGACGATATGCGCGCCGCCGACATTGATTTTATTACGATCGGCCAGTATCTCCAGCCAACACCCAAACACGCGCCCCTTGATCGCTTCTGGACCCCCGAAGAATTTGAACAACTCACACGTATGGCCAAAGCCAAGGGATTCCTGATGGTTTCTGCCTCACCGCTTACACGTTCCTCTCATCACGCGGGCGACGACTTCCTGAAGCTTAAGACCGCAAGAGAGGCCAAACTCTCTGGCTCAAAAGCGGCAGAATAATCCGTAAAACGGGTATGACCAAACACGTCGAAAAACGCAATCTTCCTTACACGCCCGAGCAACTCTTCACCCTCGTTGCCGAGGTCGATAAATATCAGGATTTTCTGCCGTGGTGTCAAAGCAGCGTCATTAAACGCCGCGAAGGAAATATCTTCTATGCTGATCTCATTATCGGCTACAAAATGATCCGCGAAAAATTCGGATCAAAAGTAACTTTGACTAACCCCAACCGCATAGATGTTGAGTATCTCTCCGGTCCGATGAAATATCTTAAAAACCACTGGCAATTCCTCCGCGAACAGGACGGCTCCTGTACAATCGACTTTTACGTCGATTTTGAATTCAAAAACATCATCCTTCAGAACCTCATGGGTGTCTTTTTCAATGAATTGATCCGAAGAATGGTTTCCGCTTTCGAACAGAGGGCAAAGCAGGTCTATGGTGAAAACGGCTTGTTGGGCGTTACGCCAGTTGAACAGGACTCAACGCCTCGATCAAAAGCCTGAACGCTTCACGGCAACTGGCCGAACGGATATCGCTGCGGCTTCCGCTAAATCGGAATTCATAGGCCTTTGATTGGCCATCTGTTGCCAGTCCGATATAAACAAGCCCGACAGGCTTGAGGGGAGTCTCTCCACCTGGTCCGGCGATACCAGTAACAGAAACCGCGATATCCGCCCGACTGTTCACAAGCGCACCCTTCGCCATCGCCTCGGCGCACTCCGCACTGACCGCTCCCTTGCTCTCAAAAAGAGAAAGCGGTATACCCAGCAAAGTCTGCTTCGCGGCGTTGGAATAAGTCACATACCCACGCTCGAAAATCTTGGAAGATCCGGCCCGTTCTGTCATAAGTGCAGCAATCAGCCCACCTGTGCAGGATTCCGCCGCCACCAGCTTTCTTCTCTGCTCCTGAAGAAGCCCCGAAAGCTGCTCGACCTGCGCCAGAAGATAAGGATCAGAAAACATAGCGCACCAAGAGAATACAGACCGCAGCAATAAGGCCCGCAACGATATCATCGCCCATAACCCCGGCTGCCCCCGGAACATTTTTTTCAAAATGCGAAACCGGCCAAGGCTTAAGGATATCGAGCACTCTAAAAAGTACAAACGAAAGAAGGAGGAGGGGCAGGCTACCCAGTGCCGGAATCATCGCAATCCACTGCCCCACGACCTCGTCCACCACGATCATTTTTGAATCGTGTGCGCCCATCGCACTGTCGAACTTCTCGGCCGCCTGAAAACCGAGCGCTCCGACGATAAAGGCTGCCAACAATAAACCCAGACCGCTGAATAGGGCGGCAATAATCAACCCTGTCAAAAGCCCGCCCAGACTCCCCCAAGTACCCGGAGCGGGAGATAAAAATCCGCAGCCACCCCAAGAAGCCAGCCAAACATAGGGGGCTTTTCGGTCAAGATTTTCAGGGATTTGATAGCGAACGTTCATGGGCGTCCTGATGAGTGAGGAGGAGAGGGGAGACTGACGCTGACCAAGGCCTGCGCGGCAATACCTTCTTTGCGTCCGGTAAAGCCCAGTTTTTCAGTCGTCGTGGCCTTCACATTAATCCGTGTCGGCAAGACCCCGAGGATGTCGGCTATGCGGGCTACGATATGATCGCGGTAGGGAGAGATTTTAGGCGCTTCGCAAATCAAAGTCAGATCAGCATTAAGGATACGCCCGCCCTTTTCCAGCAGCAAACGGTGTGCGTATTCAAGAAAAACGGCGCTGTCAGCCCCCTTCCATTTGGAATCGGACGGAGGGAAATGCGTGCCGATATCCGCCTCCCCTATCGCGCCCAGAAGCGCATCCGTAAGAGCATGAAGCCCGACATCGGCATCCGAATGCCCTTCAAGCTTGCGGTTAAAAGGAATATCGACCCCGCACAACCTGATATTTTCTGGGCTGACGTCTGTATTCGCAAAACGGTGGACATCGTATCCGAACCCGGTCCTGACTTCTGCCGCTTGCTGTGCATTGAGGATCTGTTGCGCCATACTCAAATCATCCTGGGTAGTGATCTTAAAATTCCGCCGCGACCCCATAACCAGTTTTACGGGAATACCGAGCGCAGAGACAAGGGCCGTGTCATCCGTAGCAAAAACCTCGGGAGAAGCGCGCTCATGTGCCTTTTTGATCACACCTGCACGAAAGGCCTGCGGCGTCTGCAAGCTCCATAAGTTTTCACGGCTAGCGGGAGTTCCGCAGACAGCATCATCGGTGCTCCCTTGGCAATATAAAACCGTGTCTGCGACAGGCAGGGCAAGCGTGGCAGCCTCCGCCCCCCGCATCGCTTGAACAAGGGCGCAGACAAGATCGGCAGTGACCAAAGGCCTTGCCGCATCATGTATCAAAACCAAGTCGTTTGCAGACGCATCAGGCAAATTGAGCAAGCCCTTATAAACACTTGATTTTCGATCTGCCCCACCGTAAACCGCAGACGGGATATCAAGTCCCTCAACGGCCTTTTCGTAATATACTTGATGATCGGGATCGATGACCACGGTCAAGGATAACAGTTCGGGAAGCACCAGAAAGCCCTCAAGCGTATGCCGCAATAAAGGTTTCCCCGCCAAAAGGGCATATTGCTTGGGCAAGGCGCTGCCAAACCGGATCCCCTTGCCGGCAGCGACAACAATCACGTGGAAACTCTCAAACCGTTGCATAAGTGTGTTGTCTTGGCCTCAAAATTGTTGTAAAAATGCAACACCCTAGAGGGGCATAACGACAGTTAGCATACACCAGAACCGCATTGACACAAGAAACTATGCAACCCGACGAATCCTCCCCGGCCCATGAGAGGCCGGAAGAAAAACAACACCCGACAAAAACTGCCGGCCTGACAGACACAAAGGCACTGGGGCAGAAATTTCTCGCCTCTCTTAAATTTTCAACCTTACGTAAGCGTTCGTGGAGGACAAAAGCGTCCCTGTTCTTGGTTCTTGCTGCAATTATCAGCAGTTTTGCTACCTACGCGGCCCTGACCGAAACACCTCCCTTCGGCAACGATCCGCGGACCGTCATAACGCTTCTGAACATCGACCTGATCTTTTTACTCCTTCTTGTCGCCCTGATTGCCAAAAGGATCGTCGCCATCTGGAGCGGCCGGAAAAGGGGGATCGCCGGATCACACCTCCATGTACGTCTGGTTTATATCTTCAGTTTTCTGGCCGCCGTCCCGACCATCATCATGACCGTCTTTTCCGCGTTCTTTTTCCATTTTGGCGTCCAGACATGGTTCAGCGAGCATGTAAAAACTGCTATTAATGAATCTCTGGCCGTAGCCGAATCCTACCTTGAGGAACATCAACAGGTTATCCGCGCCGACACCATGGCCATGGCCGCTGACCTGGACCGCCAGGCGGATATTTTTCTTGCCAAGCCAAAAGCTCTGGAAGCGATCATGGAAACGCAGTCGCAGATCAGAAATCTGCCCGAGGCGATCATCTTCCAGAAAAACGGTCATGTAATAGCCCGCTCAAGCCTGACCATTTCGCTGGCCTTTGAAAATGTACCCTCTTACGCCTTAAATGAAGCTGAACAAGGCGATGTCGTTCTGATGTTGGGTGAAAAAAAGGACCGCGTCAGAGCCTTGGTGAAATTGCAGAATTTTGAAGACTCTTATCTCTTTGTAGGCCGCATGGTCGACTCCAAAGTTCTTGCACACCTCTCTTCCACGGCGGCGGCGGTTGAGGATTACTCTGACCTTCAGGCTTCATACGCAGGCCTGCAGATTACGGTGACGATGCTGTTTGTGGTGGTGGGGCTTCTCATGCTTTTGGCCGCCATCTGGCTGAGCCTAGTTCTTGCTCGGGAGTTGGTTATGCCGATCAGCGAACTGATATCGACATCCGATCGTGTGCGTTCCGGTGACCTCACGGCCAGAGTGCCCGAAGAAAAAAGCTTCGAGGAGTTTGAATATCTGGCGAAGTCCTTTAACCGCATGACCCAGCAAATTCAGCAGCAGCGCGACGAATTGATTAGCGCCAACCGTCAGATTGACCTGCGTCGTCGCCTGACGGAAAGTGTGCTGAAAGGGGTTTCATCGGGCGTAATCGGCCTCGATGAGTCAGGAAATATTAATCTTTCCAACGCTTCGGCTGATTTACTGCTAAGCCAAAAATCAGATATCACTGGTCGTCACATTTTTGACGTGCTGCCGGAACTTAAAGACCTTCTGGAACGGGCTTACAGCCGGCCGGGGAAAATTACGCAACAGGAAATTATCCTTGAAAGTCAGGAGAAAGAAGCTTCTGGTCGAAGAATTTTCCTTTTTCGTGCGAGTTTGGAACCCCTGGCCGAACAGCAGAAGGGGATCATCCTGACTTTCGATGACATAACAGAGTTCCAATCGGCACAAAGAAAAGCCGCGTGGTCCGATGTTGCCCGCCGCATCGCCCATGAGATCAAAAACCCCCTGACGCCCATTCAACTCTCCGCCGAGCGCCTAAAGCGTAAATATCTTGGGCAAATTCACGAAGACAAGGAGACTTTCACCACCTGTACAGAGACAATCATTCGCCATGTCGAGGATATCGGTCGCATGGTTGATGAATTTTCCTCCTTCGCGCGTATGCCGGAGCCCAATTTAAAGGAAATGTCTCTGGTAAAGGAAATCCGTGATGCGCTGCTTCTTCCGCAGCAGGCGCACAGTGATATCAGAATTACAATTTCTGTAGAACCGTCATGCGAAAAAGTGCGGGTTGAGTTGGACGCCGTTCAGATCAGGCAGGTCATGAACAACCTCATCCAGAATTCCGTCGATTCGATCAGGACTAAACTTGAGTTAGACCCATCCAGACAGGCGGAAATAAGAATTGTCATCGCCAGAAACACACCTGATGAAATATTCGTCGCTGTGACCGACAACGGCATGGGCCTCCCGTCCGGTGAAAGCCCCGAGAGATTGACGGAGCCTTACGTAACTCATAAGACCAAAGGGACAGGCTTGGGGCTAGCCATCGTAAAAAAAATCATGGAAGATCATCGGGGAAGATTACTACTTACAGTCCCTGAAGAATTTAAAAAAATCAAAGGCTGGAGTGAACTCGGGGGCGCTACTTTAATCCTGACATTCCCGCTCAAGATCGAAACAACTCATCAAGCAATAAAACAGGAAGTGGCGTGATCATGAAGGCGGATATACTGATTGTCGATGACGAAGAAGATATCAGAAACCTGATCAAGGGTATTCTGGAGGACGAAGGCTACAAACCGCGTCTGGCTTCCAGTTCGAAAACAGCCTACGAAGCGGTAGCCGCAAAAGTGCCGGATATCATTATTCAGGATATCTGGCTGCAGGGCAGTACGGAGGACGGACTGAATATTCTTGAAAACGTTAAATCCAGACACCCTCACGTCGCCGTCATCATGATCAGCGGTCACGGAACGATAGAAACAGCCGTGTCGGCTATCAAGAAAGGCGCCTACGATTTCATTGAAAAGCCCTTCAAGGCCGACCGCCTCTTGGTCATGATCCGCCGCGCCATGGAGCATGTCGTTTTAAAGAAGGAAAATGAAAATCTGCGCCGCCGTGCCGAAACCATAGAGGATGAGATTGCCGGGAATTCACAGATAATTAAAAACCTTCAGACGGTTCTTGATCGTGTGGCTCCAACCAACAGCCGTGTATTGCTGAACGGGGAACCGGGAACAGGAAAAAATCTGGTAGCAAGGTATATACACAGCCTCTCGAAGCGATCGGATAAGCCCTTTATGGTGCTGAATTGCTCGACCCTGCACCCGGATCGGCTGGAGTGTGAACTGTTCGGCTCGGCCAGCGGCTACATGAACCAGCCAGAAAAACATGGGATTTTGGATATCGCAAACGGGGGAACGCTACTTCTGGATGAAATTGCGGATCTCCCTGTAGAGATTCAGGGAAAACTTGTGCGGGTCTTACAAGAGGACGCCTTCCAGAGAATGGGGGCCAGCGAGAAGATAGCAATTGATGTGCGTTTTATCGCTTCGACCAGTCAGGATATAGAACAAAACATGATGCGAGGAAAATTTCGGCAGGACCTGTTTTACCGCTTAAACGTCGTACCCATAAACATGCCGCCCTTGCGTAAACGCCGACATGATATTCCAATGCTGGTAGACAGTTTGATGAAAACCCTGACGCGCCAGTCTGAATCTGCGCCGCCGCAGTTCAATAACCAGGCGCTGAGTGCCCTGCAAGCCTACGATTGGCCCGGAAATATCCGGCAGCTGAGAAATACCCTGGAATGGGTATTGATCATGGCCCGAAATCAAACAAAAGCTGAATTCGGGCTCGAAGATCTGCCCCCTGAGGTGAAGAGTTTGCCGTCTCTGGTAACAACAGGGGCTAACCCACAGGAATTCATCCACCTGACCTTGCGTGAGGCGCGGGAGGGGTTCGAGAAGGAATACCTGCAGGCGCAGATTCAGCGTTTTGGTGGAAACATATCAAAGACTGCGCAATTCGTAGGAATGGAGCGTTCGGCTTTGCACCGGAAAATGAAATCTCTTGGAATTTTTTCTGATGAAAAGTCAGAAGCTGAATCCGATTCCATAAAAAATCTGAAGAGAGCCTGAGTGATGAATCTAGGCGTCTTTGATTCCGGATTGGGCGGACTTCTCATCGCTAAGTCCATCCGTGCACAAATGCCAAATATTGATATGATTTACTATGGAGATACGCTCCACTTGCCGTACGGCAACCGTTCGGCGGAAGCCATATACGAATATTCCCGACGCGCCATGGAGTATTTGTTCATTCAGGATTGCCGCCTGATTATCGTCGCCTGCAATACCGTCAGCGCGACAGCCTTAAGAAGACTCCAGCAGAAATACCTCCCGTCATCTCCGTGGCCCAAAAGAAGAATACTGGGCGTGGTGGTCCCGACGCTCGAAGAGGCAATAGAGAAAGGCCATAAGAAAATTGGTCTTTTAGGCACCCACCACACGGTCAACTCAAATGTCTACAGTCAGGAACTCCAAAAGCTGAATCCGGACATTCAGATCGTCCAAAACGCCGCTCCTTTGCTCGTGCCTATGGTCGAAAACGATGGCATCCGATGGATTGATCCTGTCCTGAAACATTATTTAGCGCCCCTTATTGAATCCGGAAGTGAGTGTCTTATTTTAGGCTGCACCCATTATTCGCTTCTGAAGGACAAAATCACCACGATTGCGGGCAGAGACATAACGTTGCTATCGCAGGACGAAATCATTCCCCGAAAACTAGCCAGCTATCTTGAAAGACACCCGGAAATCGCCAAGGACATTGGCCGCTCTGGAAAAAGCAGGTTCCTAGTCAGTGACCTGACACAAAATTACAAAGATTCCGCCATCAGCCTCTACGGACGGTATATAGAAATTGAAAAAACCACCTCGGGAGAGATATTGTGAGCGCAAAGATTAGGCACCCGGAAGCTGTATTTTTCGACTGGGACGGAACTTTGGTGGACAGCTACGGATTTCTGAACGATGCACACTCGTACGTTTTAGGAGAATTAGGCTTCCCCCCCTTCATACAGGACGAATTCAAGGAGTATTTCGGCAAACCTCGGGAAATTCTCTACACCACAATTTACAAACACCTTTCTGAGGAAGCGAAGGTTCTCTTCGAAAAATACGTGAATGAAAACACTGATAAATTGAAGTATATGCCCGCAGCAGATTTAATTTTAAATCTGCTAAAAGAAAGAAGGACTGTAATGGGGGTGGTGAGCAACAAGAAAGGCTCCATCGTGCGTCGGGAAATAGAAAATTACGGCTGGTCCTCTAATTTTTCAGTCGTCGTCGCCGCGGGGGAGTCCGCAGCCGACAAGCCCTCCGGAGAGCCTCTTCTAAAAGCCCTTAGCCTGACAAACCTTAGGGATAAAAGACAATCCGCCTGGTACGTAGGTGATACGGAGATAGACATGAAATGCGCGCAGGAAGCGCGTTGCCCCGCCGTATTACTCACAGCAGGCGAGGATATGTCAGCAACAAAAAGGGAATACAATCCTATTTTGTCTCTAAAAAATTGTCAGGAACTTTACGAGTTTTTGGTTGCATTGAACGCATAATTCGCTAAAAACTAGGACGAAGGCTATTCTTTGAAAAAAGATAACGTCCTGATACTAAAGTAGAAAAACAAGTGCCATAAAAAAAAGGAAAAGAGCATGTCAGAAAAAATTCAGAACGTTCAGGATGTCTTTCTGAATAAAATCCGAAAGGAAAAAATGGCCGTCACTGTTTTCTTGGTCAACGGCGTGAAGCTCCAGGGCATTGTCACCTGGTTCGATAATTTCTGTATCCTCCTGCGCCGCGATTCGCATATCCAGTTGATCTACAAACACGCTGTGTCCACCATCATGCCCGGCGGACCTTTGAGCCTTAAGGACGGCGAGGACGGAAAAGATTCCGACGATTAGTATGGACTTCCCTCGGCAGGTGCTTTGAGCAACACAGACAAGCTGAAGAGTAAAAAAGGCAAGGCGGACTCCGGTGATCAAACAGCGGAAACCGCCTATATTGTCCAACCCTTCACTACGGCCAAACCGCCGACCCGGGCAACCGAAGATATCATTGAGGAGGCCGAAGGTTTGGCCCGCGCCATTTGGCTGAAAGTGCTGAAAACACGCATCGCCAAAGTCCAGAAAATCAATCCGGCCAGCTATATCGGCAAGGGAACGGTTGAGGACATTGCGCACGATATCGAGGAATTGCAACCCTCTGTAGTCATTGTAAATCAGGCGCTTTCCCCTGTGCAGCAAAGAAATCTGGAAACCTCCTGGAAAGCCAAGGTCATCGACCGCACAGGGCTGATCCTTGAGATTTTCGGCGAACGCGCCCGCACGAAGGAAGGGCGTTTGCAGGTCGAACTCGCCGCCCTAGAATATCAGCGTTCGCGCCTTGTGCGCTCATGGACTCACCTTGAGAGGCAGCGTGGCGGCGCAGGGTTCATGGGCGGACCCGGAGAAACACAGATCGAGCTTGACCGACGTCTGATTTCCGACCGCATCACAAAGCTAAAGAAGGAATTGGAGAATGTCCGCCGCACCCGCGACCTCGGACGCAAAAGCCGCGAGCGTGTTCCGTACCCGATCGTCTCTCTCGTAGGCTACACGAACGCCGGAAAATCAACCTTGTTTAACACACTCACTAACGCCGGAGTATTCGCAAAAGATTTACTTTTCGCCACGCTCGACCCCACCATGCGCCGCCTCAAGCTGCCAACCAAGCAGGAAGTGATCCTCGCCGACACCGTGGGCTTTATCTCCGATCTGCCGACACATCTGGTTGAATCCTTCCGTGCAACATTGGAGCAAATCACGAGCGCTGACGTAATCCTGCACGTCATCGACGTTTCTCGACCGGATTACAGGCAGCAGCGCGAAGATGTCGTAGCCATACTCAAAGACCTTGAGGTCGATTATGAAACCGACACACGCATTATCGAAGTATATAACAAAATCGACAAGCTCTCCGGGGATAGGCTCTCGGATTTCAAGCGCCTAACCTCTTTCGGGAAAACAAGGTCTGTACCTCTCTCGGCGCTGAAGGGGGAGGGAAAGGAAAGTCTATTAAATGAAATTTCAAAATTAACAGGAGCGGGAAGGGGAGAAATCATCTTCAAACTCCGGCCCGAGGACGGAAGGGCGCTCGCATGGCTTTACGCGCACGGAGAGGTTTTGCAAAAAAAGGTAACGGAAAAAGAAATAAGAATAAAAGTACGCCTGCACGACTCGGATCGAGAAAAATTCTCAGCGCAGTTTAATTACAAACCCTCTGGGTCAAGACAAAGAACAAAGACAAAGACCTAAAAATTCATGGCGTTAGGGGTCGTAAGTCTGAAGCTCAATATGATCCTGTTTGTATTTAAGCTTAATGCGCTCAGGATAGCGGAGAGCATCGTGCAAAAATTTTGCAGCATCCTTCCCGTCCCGTAAGCCCTGTACGACGAGGGACGGCCCGCGAACGATATCCCCTGCAGCGACAACCAGAGCGCTGTCGTCCCCGTAGTGAACGCGGCCGACGATCCCCGTACCCGGTGGATAAGGATCGGGATGGTGAACGGGATTAACGGCAAGCGTCCCGTCTGGCTTCAAGGGCATTTCAGGAATGTTGAAAAGGGAAGGCAAATCTTCAGGCTCAAACCCGACCGCACTGATCACAAGATCGGCTTCGATCACTTCGTCTCCTCCGGGAACTTCAACAAGCTTGCCATCGACCATCTGTGTTTTGGCAACCGTAACCCTATAAGAATTGTCGGAAACTCTTTCCATGGCCTTGGCCTTGGAATAATAACGGATCCGGTCGTCGTCCTGAAACTCCCTGAGAGCATAGCCAAGATCTTTGTCATTGGCCTTAACGTCGTCCGGGCCTCTATAATAAAGCCCTATGACTTCTGCGGCGCCTTGTCTCTTAGCCGTACGCATACAATCGATCCACGTATCGCCGCCGCCCACAACGACAACTCTTTTGCCCTTGCCGTTTAGCCACCCGGGATTACCCTCATCGTCAGAATACCCGGGAACTTTTGAGCCCTCAGATACACGGTCTTGCGTGGAAAGATAATCAATGGCCGGAAGCACTTCGGAGGCGGCATCCCCCTCCATCCGGGCACTTTTCGAACGGTAAGTGCCGGTAGCGATAACGATGGCATCAAACTCGCGAACAAGATCGGCAAACGGAATATGCTTATGATCGTCATGAGCATCCCCTTCGCCGCATTGTCCGATAGACATGCGCGTATGAATAACGACGTTCGGGGCTGCATCCAAACGCTGGAAATTTCTGTCGACAACCTCCTTGGGCATTTTGAAGGCGGGAATACCGTAACGCAAAAGCCCACCGGGCTGTTCGCTACGTTCAAAAATCTCGACCTGATACCCCACATCGGCCAAGGCAGCGGACGCCGCGAAACCAGCGGGTCCGCTGCCGATCACGGCCACTTTGAATTCGTTGTTCAGGTCTCGCGGGTTGATAGGTGGAACAAGTCCATATTTCCAAGCGGTATCAGATAGAAATCGCTCGATATTTCCAATCGAAACGGCGCCCCAGTCGGATTGGTACAAAACGCAAGCACCCTCACACAAAGCGGCCTTGGGGCAGACAAATCCGGTTGCATCTGGCATCGGGTTAGTACGGTAGACCTGATCGATGGCAAGCTCAATCTGCCCTTGAGCAAGCTTCTGCAGCCAGTCAGGTATATTATTGTTAAGAGGGCAGCCGGATAGCTTTACAGGCGTACCGATAGAGCAAAACGGGGTCGCGCACTGACCGCAACGTCCCGCCTGCTTCATGGCGATCTGGGTATCATAGAGAGTATCTACGGGCACAAAACTTTGGCGCGCCTCGGTTGCAGAAATAGTGAGAGGGTTCTCGCGGTTAACATCAGGAAAAGCTACAAGCTTCTGGGCTTGCCTCACAAGGTCTCTTAACTCTCCTATATCGCTTACTTTATTGTCCTGCGTCATATTGATCCCCTTTATCAGTGCAGCGCAAACTCGGGAGTCTCTTCGACTTCCGGTGTAGGTGGTGGAACATATGAAGGTAGAACATATTTAAAGTGCCTCAACGAATCCTCCCACTGATCCAATATCTTCTGCCCATGCCGCGATCCGGTCTCGCGCACATGCTTCTCAACCAAAAATCTGAGATCCTGTTCTTCCTTGCTGCCTGACGTAATCCTGTGCAGAACGACATCGTCATTGGCTCGCTCTTCCAGCGTGTTAGCGATATCATAGATGAAGGCATCACCCCCGGTCATACCCGCGCCGAAATTATGCCCGACCTCACCTAGGCACACGATCCGCCCGTTCGTCTGGTAGTTGCAGCCGTTATCCTGCATACCCTCAACAACCGCAAGACCGCCGGAATTGCGGATGGCAAAGCGGTTGCCAGCTTTCCCGGCGACGAACAGCTCGCCCTTGGTCGCGCCGAATAAGGCAAATTGTCCGATCAGGACATTATCCTGCGGGTTCTGCGCGATCGGACTGGCTTCGTTAGCCGAAATAACGATCTTTCCGCCGGAAAGCGATTTTCCGACCCCGTCATTGGCGCCATGCGCGCGTAGGGTAAGACCTTGCTCTATAAACGCCCCAAGACCCTGCCCGGCAATCCCGTCCAGATTGATTTTGACATGATCCTCAGCCAAAAATCCGGTCTTGTTCGGGGACTCAGGGCTGAAAGCCTTTCGAAGGTGGTAAGTCATTCGCGCCCCGACAGCACGATCCGTGTTCGTAACAGGAACGGTAATCTCGGCAGGTCGTCCGCTCAGGATTTCTGCTCCATGTAGCTTCAGCACTTTTTCATCAAAATACATGCCGCTGGGATGGTTGGGATCAGTATATTCATTCCGTTCCCCGGTCTTGTGTTTACTGTGCAAAGGCGCTCCGGCAGGGTTTGGATTTTCAAGCATCCACCCCAGATCAATCCCCACATGCTTCCCGTAGACTTGTTCAAGGCGTTCGAAACCTCGCCCAACTGCCTCGTCAATCGAACGGTAGCCGACCGCCGCCAACTGCTCACGAACATCGCGAGCCAGATAGCGGAAAAGGTTCATGACCATGGTCACGGCTTTCTCCTGAGGAGAAACGGCACCGTCCAGAACCGGAAACTTTGCACGGAGCTTTTGATCCTGCGTAGCTACACCGACCGCACATTTATTACTGAAGCATTGCCGCATCAGAAGGCAGCCCGTCGCATACATCGGCAACGATCCGAAACTATACTCCTCAGCACCCAGCAGAGCCGCAATGACGATACCCCGCCCATCCCTTAAACCGCCATCGGTCGAAAGAGAGATAAACTCGCGACCGCCGGTGCGGTGCAAAAGCTGGTTAGCCGATGAAAGTCCGATCGACCACGGCATACCTGTATGCTTGATGGAACTTTTGGGTGAGGCTCCAGTGCCTCCGCGAAATCCGGCAATATGTATGGTATCGGCTCCGGCTTTTTGAACGCCGGAAACGATCGTGGCAACTCCGGTCGTCGAGACAAGCTTTGTGCGGACACGGGCCTCAGGGTTGATAGCCTTGAGTTCATAAATAACGCCGGCATGATCCTCGATCGAATACTGATCGTGGTGCGGAGGAGGGGAGATCAGTGTGACACCCGGCTTGGTATGGCGCAGACGGGGAATGGCGCCATGGTTTTTTGCCCCCATCAACTGCCCGCCCTCACCGGGCTTGGCTCCCTGTGCGATTTTTATTTCGATTTCATCAGCACTCATCAGATAACCGGCCGTCACGCCAAAGCGGGCCGAGGCATATTGTTTGACGCTGGGATCATGTTCAGTGCCGTAAAATTCAGGCTTTGCGCCCCCTTCGCCGCTATTGGATTTAGCGCCAAGGCGGTTCATGGCAACCGTAATCGCGTCATGCGCCTCTGGTGAGAGTGCCCCGAGTGACATAGCGCCATTCATAAAACGCGCCATGATCGTTTCTTCGGACTCGACTTCCTCGACAGGGATCGCATCGACCTCCTTAAAATTAAGCAAATCCGGGATATCGATAGGATGCTCTTGCCGGTTTCGCTCAAGCAGGTCTGTATATTGCCGATAAAATTCCCAGCCCTTGTCGCCGCTCTCGTTAACTGCATATTGCAGCAGCTTGATGGCAAAGCCGCCATCGGCATGATATTCCCCAGCAGCGCGCGCTTTGAAAAGCCCACCATCGTTCAAGGTATCATTTGTCGAACGCTTGATATCACGGTCGTGATGGCGGACAAGGCGCGTTTCCAGCATATCCATGTCCATCCCGCCGATAGGGGAGGGGATTCCCGGCATATGCTCGTCAAGGATGGTCTGTGAAATACCCAAAGCCTCGAAGAGCCGGGCCTGCTTATAGGAGGATAGAGTTGACACCCCCATCTTGGACATGGTTTTCGCAAGCCCCGTGTGAAGCGCATGATAAAAACTGTCAAGGCATTCTTGCAAGTCAGGCCTCTTGTCTCCCTTATCGTAAGCGCCCTCAGAGTGACGGGCTGAAATTGTGCGCTCGGCAAGCTGGCAGGTGCCATAATCCGCGCCAACCCCGAACACGCAGTTTTGTCTGTGCGTCTCATAAGCTGAATTATCGTTGAACCCGATCGAAGCCTGGTCCCTGAGTTCTGATTTAATCAGGTGGGTATGAACGCCTCCGACCGCCAGCATCATGGGCACAGCAACCTTATGCTCGTTTGTATACTCATCAGTCAGGAAAATATGTTTGCCCTGCTGTGCAGCACTTGCCGCTTCTGCAAGGATTCTGTCCATGGCTGACTTCAGGGACTCGCCGCGGCTGGTATCGAAGGTGCAATCGATAATATGGAGATTCTTATCGCCGATCTTGCCATGAAGATCGCGCTTGTGCTGTTCGGAAAGGATAGGGGTTTCGTTCAGGAGAAATACGGGCTTTCTGGAAGGACGCCCAGTGGAATCATGTAAAGAGCCCAGATGGCTGCTGATACTCATGCTCTCGGCTTCGCGGATCGGATCGATCGGCGGGTTGGTGATCTGGGCAAACTGCTCTTGGAAAAAATCCGTAAAATGACGGCGCTTTTCAGAAAGAACTGCCAGAGGTGTATCATCCCCCATAGCGCCTAGAGGATCTTTCCCCTCTTTCACCATATCGTCGATATATTCTACGTCCTCTGTCGTAATGCCTGCAGTCCTCTGTGCTTGACGCAGAGCCTTTCCGTCTTCTTCCCGGTCTGGATCGTACCTGAAGGCAAATGGCTTTTTCGGATCGGGAACGTCCTGGATATAGGATGCTAATTCAATCTGGTTACGCAGTTCGGAAACGGCAATCGCCTTAAGTTCCTGATCGCGTAAAACTTGCTTACGCCCAAGATCGACCGCGATCATGGTCCCCGGTGTCAAATTGCCCTTCTCGACGATAAGAGAAGGATCGAGCGTCAGCATATCGTCTTCCGAACCCGCGATCATCCGCCCGTCGTTGGTGATGATATAACGAGTCGGGCGCAAACCGTTGCGGTCGCCGGCGGCCAAAACCATGTTCCCGTCGCTGACGATAAACATCGCCGGACCGTCCCACTGATCGTAAGTGGCATAAATATAGTCATACATTCGGCGAACATCATCCGGAAGCTGCGAACTGCTGCGGACAGCCTCCGGAGCCATCATGGATTTGATGGTGGGAAGAGAAAGTCCTGTATGGCGATAGTACTCCATGGCGGAATCAGCGTCCGCAGAATCAGAGCGTCCACGAATGATCACCGGCGTAACCTTGGCATAATCTGGCCCGTATGCATCAGCAAAGCGCCGTGCGTGCATGGGCATGGCATTGCGGTTACCGACAACCGTATTGACCTCACCGTTATGCGCCAGCATACGGAACGGATGCGCCAGCGGCCATTCCGGCATTGTGTTTGTAGAAAAGCGGTTATGAAAAATAATATAGGCGCTTTTAAAACTGTCATCCTTAAGATCGGGAAAGACTTTGGAAAGATGAGGGGCCAACGCCATGCCTTTATAGATGATACGCTGCGAACTCATCGAAGGAACATAAAATGTCTCACTCCCGCCTCTGGAAAGTCCGCGCTCGGCAATGTCCTTTTCGATTTGCCGCCGCACAACGAAAAGATGCTTTTCGAAATCTTGGCCTTTCATACCTTCTTGCGGAGGGACAAGGAGCTGCATGATATGTGGCATCGTCTGTCGCGCCAGCGTGCTGAGCGTCTCCTTCTCAACAGGAACGTCACGCCAGATAGTGTCTTTATAACCGGCGTTCTGCATATGGTCCGTGACGATTTTTTGCACTTGATCACGCGCCCACCAGTCCTGGCGGGGAAGGAAAAATACACCAACACCTAGCGATCCGGCGGCCTCGAACCCGGCCTGATCGTAATAGGCCTTATTCACGAGCCCATGCGGAATTTGCGTTTGAATACCGGCGCCGTCACCGCTCCCGTCCGGGTTGATCCCGCCGCGGTGCTGGACGCAGCCCAGCATGGTCAGACCGTCTTTGACAATCCCGTGACTGGGTGTCCCGTCTATCTGGGCCAGAAACCCAACTCCGCACGCATCATGGTGTTCATAAGAAACCCCGGTGCGAGGAGAAGTAGGCGATTTACCGTCCATCTGTGTAACCCTCTGTTAAAACAATCGCACCTTAGTATCTGACAAGGCGCGATATATATTTTCTTGCTTATTTTTAATTGTCGAAAGTCTAGCACAAAGTATTTAGGGAGGAAAAGTGAATTTTCTTCATTATGACTATTTGACGGAAGTGTAAAGGCAAGAAAACTGTAACAGTCTGTTCTTACTTGTATTTTCTTT
This sequence comes from Alphaproteobacteria bacterium, assembly GCA_018000295.1. Lineage (GTDB taxonomy): Bacteria > Pseudomonadota > Alphaproteobacteria > Micavibrionales > Micavibrionaceae > JAGNKE01. The sequence continues at coordinate 159,027 of JAGNKE010000001.1, forward strand.
CGGCTTTCTTTTGCTCAATCCACGCATCCGTCATGTCTTCTAACAGAAGACTTGAGAGTGGGCGGCCCTGCTGAATAAAATCCGATTCAAGTCCTCGGAAACGCCGCTCAAACTTGTTGTTGCACTGGCGCAAGGCCTCTTCGCTGTTAATCCCCATCTTGCGTCCGAGATTGACCAGAACGAAAAGGACGTCCCCGAGCTCTTCCGCACTATTATCCTTAGACCCACTATGTACAGCCTCAAGAAGCTCTTTCAATTCTTCCTCAAGCTTATTGAGAACGTCCTGAATATTCTTCCACTCAAATCCCACCTTGGCCGCCTTGGATTGCAGCTTCTGCGCCTTCAGTAAGGCGGGCAGGGCAGGGGTGATGCCATCCAAGGCACTTGCACTTTTTTCTTGCTGGCCTTTCCGCTCGGACTCCTCTTTCTTTTTCTCATCCCAGATCGAATTGACATCCTCGGCACTCTGTGCGCTTGCATCCCCGAAAACGTGCGGATGCCGCTCGACCATCTTGCAGGCGATCCCGTCAACAACATCCTCGATATTAAAAGACCCGGCCTCAGAAGCCATCTGGGCATGATAAACGGGTTGCAGCAAAAGATCGCCCAGTTCCTCCCGTAGATCACCCATATCGTTGCGGTCAATCGCATCCGCCACCTCATAGGCTTCCTCAAGTGTGTAGGGGGCGATAGTCTTAAAATTTTGTTCACGGTCCCACGGGCAGCCGCTGACCGGATCACGGAGCCTGGCCATGATGTCCACTAGCTCTTCAAACGTGTATTTCTGGCCTTTTGGCTTCATGGATCACAACTTTTTGACAATTAACAGAAAATAGAACACATTAATATATAAGGATAATAAGAGCTTTGAACAGAGTGTGATTGAACGGCAGCGGGTGTCCCTTGAGTATTACCTACGAGCAAAAGCGCCAGATACTGGATTATATGTCACAGCCCGGACACTGGGGCAATCATTTCGACATGAACTTCTTCACGGACGAACGCCGTAAATGGCGCACGACCACGCAAAACAATGTATCGGTATCCACCAACGCGGACAGACGGTCCTTTTTCCTTGAGGATCAAAAAACAGGCGCCAGCCTTCTGTTGATCGTAGAAAAAGACAATACTCGAATTATCACCGATGAATCGGGCTGCGTAGTGAAAGTCGATGCTACATCAAAAATTTCCACATCCAAAGACGCGGAAATAACAAATCTTGAAACCGCTTATGAGATAGGGCTAAACCAGCCGGGAAGCCGGATCGTCACGATCCCTGAATTATCCTGCTACGCCAGATTTTACAACAACGGCGGCAAGGCAGTTTTCCTCGACGATAGGGGGGCCAGAATTTCTCTTCCACCCCCAAAAGACGCAAAGGCCGCAACCATGCACATGGGGCGCTTTTTTCATGTCGTATCTTTTGATCTGGAGACGGCGGCAAGCTGGGGCATGACGCCTTACGGCCTCTTGAACGGCGCGAAACTCATCGTATCGAAAGACTTATCCATCGAACCTGATTTGAAAGCGTTTAATGAGCTTGACCCCGAAAAAGCAGCAGAATATCTCGAATATATGATGCGCGATGAATACGACACAACATTCAAAGGGCCATGGCAATGGCGACCAAAACTCCCTAAACAGCTTCGAAATGCAGATGATTTAAGGAAAAAATGGACGGACATCAAAGAATTTGATGGTCATTTAATTGCAACGCCGCGCCAGTTCCATGTCGAAACCACGGATAGCGGCTTTAATATCGGAACCTCCTTGGACCACCGCGAAACCATCTGGGCACAGGCCGCGGTGTTAAAAGCAGCGTCCTCCGGCCACATCGTTCCGGTCGAAACGGTATCCTCGCACTTTGCGCCCCGGACTCTGATGCATTTGCTGCAGAACAGCCAGGCTTTGCCGGATCATCGCGGACGCTCATGGAACTACGTGGTCATCCACGCAAAGCAAACCGCAGGGATGGCATTGGAGGCGCGTAAGATCGGCCGTGAGCATTTTGGGCTGACCGGATATCATTTCGCGGCTTTGAATTTTGACGATCAGACATGCTTGGTCGCCATGGATACCGAAGTGCTTGAAAAATTATCGCGCAGCTATGATGCAACGATCGAAATGCTGCACATGATAAAATCCCGCAACACGGATGCAGCGAAGATGAAGGAACTGCTCGAAGCCGGAGCCGATTTGCGCTTCGTAAATCCCGAGGAAGTCGCCAAGGGAAGAACCTTCGCCAACGAAATGGTTCAAGCCGATAACTTCGAACTACTGGCAGAATTGAGAGATTATGGCGGTGTACATGATCTCAGCCCGATAGATGAAGAACAGCCACCCGAACCGCAAGGCCCGATGATGTGATAAGGGATCGGGAGGCGCAAAGCATCAGAATATTGATATAATATTTACCATAATATACATTATCACACAAACGCGGAGCGTTATCCGGACTAAGCCGCAGCGCTTCTGGCTCCCGGCACCCTGTCTCTCAGAACCCCGAGAAGCTCTGAATACGATCCTGTAATCTGCTGATAAAGGTTTCTCTTTTCTTCGCTTAAAGCTTCGAAAGCCTTCTCGGCTTCAAAACATAATTCCGAAAGTCTCTGCGCTCCAAGATTGGCGGCCGAGCCTTTAAGCTTATGCGCGGCTTTTTTCCATTCGTCGTAATCCTGATCAACGACAGAACGCTTCAGGCTATCAAGAGACTCTTGTGCATAGTTAACAAATATTCCGATAAGCTCCTGCTCTTCCTCCGGCGTTTCGGCAAACATTCTGAGTCTGTCCCAGTCAAATATCTTCTCGACGCCATGAATAGACTTAGTGACAGGTTCTAGCGGAACAAAAAAGCTCTGATCGTCCTCAGGGCTTTCAAAGCTGTTGTTGCACGGCAGCCATTTCTCAAGCACGGAAGTCAGCTTGCTAATATCGACTGGCTTGCTGATATAATCATTCATTCCGGCATCAAGACATTTTTCCCGCGCCCCACGCATGGCATCGGCGGTAACAGCTATAATCAGAACATCGCCGATCAAAGCCTCCTTCTCCCTGATAATCTCGGAAGCCTCGAACCCGTCGATTTCTGGCATCTGACAATCCATAAAAATCAGGTCGTACCTATTCTTCTCTGCGGCCTCTATCGCCTTTTGCCCGCTCTCGGCTTCATCAACAATCATAAATCCCATCTTCTTTAAAACTTTTCGCATAAACAGCAGATTGACAGGGTGATCATCAACCACAAGAACACGGGCATTGCGGTTATAGTTATTTGTACTGGCCAAGGCCTTTTGCAACGAGGAGTCAGATTCAGCTGTTGCATTGATCAATGGCAGATCGAGATAAAAGATAGTGCCTTCGCCTTCGATGCTCTCAAGATCAATAGTTCCATTCATCATTTCTACAAGCTCTCGTGTAATGGAAAGACCCAAGCCTGTTCCTCCATATTTTCGTGCCGTCGTAACATCGGCCTGAATAAATTTCTCAAAAATAATTTGCTGTTTCTCAAGAGGTATTCCGATGCCCGTATCTTGTACTTTAATATTTAACCGCTGCTCTCCGCCAGGAGCTATAAATTCTTCAACAGTGACACGAACTTTTCCGCTCTCCGTAAACTTGATAGCATTGCTGATCAAATTATTGAGAACTTGCTGAAACCGTCCGGGATCGCCGGCAATACGGTTAGGAACTCCCGGGCTGATCAAATACTCCAAAGCTATACTTTTTCTGGAAGCAAGGGGCTTCTGTAAGTCAATCGTCTGCCGCACGACTTGCCTCAAGTCAAAAGGGATAATCTCAAGAATCAACTCATTCGCCTCAATTTTTGAAAGATCAAGAATATCATTCAGAAGATTGAGTAAGCTTCTGGACGAGATATGAATAGCGTCCGAGAGTTCCTTTTGATCATCCTGTAACGGCATTTCAGCGAGAAGCTCAGAAAGACCGAGAATTCCGTTCATGGGTGTCCTCAGTTCGTGCGACATATTTGCAAGAAAGCTCCGCATGGAGCGCTTGGAAACCTCGGCAGCTTCCCGACTCACCTGCAATTCCTTTTCGAAAGCCTTACGCTGGGTAATATCCCTCTCTATAGCAGTAAAATGAGTAACTGCCCCCTCCTCGTTCTTAACCGGCGTGATACTGATATCGAGCCAGTAAGGAATTCCATCCTTTGTATAGTTCTTCAACTCTCCCTTGAACGGGCGCCCCTTTGAGAGACAATCCTTGAGTTCACGAAGAACCTTCCGGTCCGTATCCCGACCCTGAAGAATGCGGGGCGTCTGCCCGATCAACTCATGCGCTTCATAGCCCGATATCCGCGTCACGGCCTCATTCACATAAATTATAGTAGGGGTATTCAAATCAGCTGTAGTAATAATAACACCATCCTTGGCATTGACGATCGCCGCTTCCATAAGCTTGGCGTTCTCGCTGAGATTGGCAATTCTTTCCATGGCAAACCTCCTGATAGGGCGATTACACTCTGCTCTGCGAATGGCTTTGGATATAATACAAAAGATGTTCTCTCAGAAAGGGCTTGGAGATAAAGCCGCTGGCCCCTTTCTCCATCGCATGCACAATGTTGTCCAGCTGCCCGTTGCTGGAAAACATCACCACGCACGCGCCAGGATCGTTGTTAAGTATCCACTCTAGAACGGCATAGCCGCTATTATCCGGCAAATTAATGTCTAGAAAAATAACATCGGGAGTAAAGGATGAAAACATAGCGAAAGCTTTGTTAGCAGAGGGTGCTGTAATAAACTCGCACTCATTCTTTAGGGCGTTTCGAACCATCCAACGGGTAACGGCATCGTCTTCCACCAGAAGAACACGAGGCGCACCTGAATGTGTGAGGCTGCGCCTGGGCGCTTCACCAGGGAATGAGGCCTGCTCCATATCGGTTCCCACAGATACAGCCTGCGAGTATGGGAGCGTGAATATATCCTTCTGTTCTAGAACAGCTTTACTGTACTCGGTCCCCTCAGAGCTAAGCTCATAAATATCATAGGAAACAAGTATACGGCTTTCGTTAAAAATCAGATCGCAAATTTGATTCCCGGCTTGCTCAAGGATAGCGCGAGGAACATCGCGGCAAATGACGTGAATGTCCCGGCCTTCGCAATAATACACGCGCCCTTCAGCGTCCCTGAGATATGACTCAAGGATCGACTTGCTCCAGATTAGAATTTCCTGCTGATTGTCCTCACTCACATCCTCGATTAGAATACGCAAGCAGTGCCAACCCTGCCAGCTGAGAGGATTGCGTCCGATAGAACTGGCGGTTGCCGCCAGTTTGACTTCGGCATTAAGAGACAAGATGTCCATGATGTGCTTCCTTGCTAAGTTTGGCTAGAATGAAAGGTGAACGTTCGATTGTCCAGAAAAGCTTGTCCTGCGTGAAGGGTTTGCCGATAAATCCTTTGGCGCCAAGCTCCCGGGACTTCAGAATATTCTCTTTGCTGCCGTTCCCGCTGAACATGACAACGTGCGCCTCTGGATCGATAGCAAAAAGCCGCTCAAGTACTTTATGCCCGTCCATATCCGGCAAGCCGATATCGAGAAAAAGAATGTCCGGCGCATGCCGCACATAATTGAGGATGGCGCCCTGGCCGTCAGGGGTGACGGCGAGGGCATATTTATCCTTTAGCGCGATGCTAATCAGCTTTTGCGACAAAGCGTCGTCTTCAACGACCATAACCACAGGATGCTTGCGCTGGGCACGGCGCTCGGCCAGAGTCGTAATCAGCGTTTCGTCGACAGTGTTAAGCGCTTGTTCGACGCATAAAAGTTTGAATTCTTGGGGCTGTTCCTGCGAGCGCACCCTCTTCTCGCAAAATCGTCTGAAGGCCTCAATTTTTCTCTCGCACAAAGTCCGTAACCGCGGCCAATCTACACCCACTTCAAAAAGATAGGCCAGCCCCATAAATGAGGCTGGCCCAAGTTTCGCTTCAAGGTGGTGCAAAAACTCTTGTAGGCGCTTATTGGTAATTGAGCGCGCCAAAATAAAAACATCGCTGTCATGGCAGATGTAAACCCGTGAACTGGCATCATCAATATAACTACGCAACTCTCCCAACAAGGGAGGCACCCATTCCGACTGACTATTTTCAGGGAAATCTGATGTTTGATTAGTAGCCTTTTTGAAATAAAGGCAGCGCAGGTGCGGCTGGCATTCCCAGGCGTTCTTGACGTCCTTGAAAAGAAGCTCCTCCGCATTTTTAAGAATGACCTGCATAACATAAATCCTTTCTACTTTATGTAAAAGCAAAGCCTGTGCCACTAGTTTATATCAATGCAATCAATAGTTTAATAAAATGTCGAGCAAAGCTATTCTCAAAATGAGACGTTTCAAATTAAGAATAGTCCCAATTTGAAACGCCTTTTTAACCCCTCCCCTGTTACTCTAAAAAGGGAGAAAGACAATGACCGAACAAGTCCTGATCGTTGATGATGACGCCCTGCACAGCAATATGCTCGCCACCCTTCTTCGGCGCAAACTGGGTTTTGAAAGTACGAAGGCCGAAAACGGACGAGCGGCGCTGGATTTACTCGAAAGGGATAAGGAACAAAACTTCCTTCTGGTCATTCTGGACATCAATATGCCCGTCATGGGCGGTATGGAAACCCTCGAAATCATCAGGCAAAAGCACCCTGCCCTCCCGGTAATAATGCTCACGGGAACGCAGGACACCGAACAGACCGTGCAGGCGATGAAACTCGGCGCCTCTGATTTCCTGACAAAGCCGTATGAAGGCGAGCGTTTGGCCGTTACTGTTCGCAATGCGCTCAAACTTTCGGGGCTCTCACGAGAGGTTCGCCGTTTAAGTCAAAAGGAAGAGGGACGCCTGACATTCGATACATTAATTGGCAACGATCAAGGGTTACTAACCGCCGTAAATATGGGCCGAAAGGCGGCAAGTTCTGACATCCCTGTTTTGATCTGTGGAGAAACAGGTACCGGAAAAGAGGTCTTTGCTCAGACTATACATGGTGAAAGCCAACGCAGCGGAAAGCCATTTATAGCAGTAAACTGCGGCGCCATTCCTGCACAACTCGTGGAGAGCGTTTTGTTCGGGCACGAAAGGGGATCGTTTACAGGAGCGACAGAAAAAAAACTGGGAAAGTTTCGTGAAGCTGACGGCGGCACCGTATTTCTGGACGAGGTTGGGGAACTGCCCCTCGACGCACAGGTCAAATTGCTGCGGGTGCTCCAGCAAAAGGAAGTAGAACCGGTAGGCAGCGCCAGAGCCATTCCGGTAAATGTCCGTATAATCTCGGCAACAAATCGCAATCTGGCGCAAGACGTAAAGACGGGGCGATTTCGTGAAGATCTTTATTTTCGTCTGAACGTCCTTGAGCTTGTACTCCCAACTCTCAGAGAGAGAAGATCAGACATTCTGAGCCTTGCCCAGCATTTCCTTGAGCGGGAAACCGTTAAAGCCGCCTCTCCGCTCAAACACTTTTCGAAGGAAGCAAAGGCTTTTCTAATCGATTATAATTGGCCGGGCAACGTCCGCGAATTAGAAAATAAGGTCAGAAGGGCCAACCTCCTATCCGATGGATCAGAAATTACAAAAGCCACACTTTTCGAAGGCACAGATTATAAAAGCAAAAACTCTCAGCCGTCAGAAGCGTTGCGTAAAGACACGATGACCATAGACCTGATAAGCACGGACGGAGTACTAAAAAAAGCCAACGAAATCGAGCGGGAAATGATTGGAAAAACGATGAATTACACGGGCCAAAACATAACCGAAACATCACGATTGCTCGGAATTGCAAAATCCACCCTCTACAGAAAAATTTCAGATAAATCCTGAAATCACTTGCGCGGCAGCTTGATCATATCCGCAACTTTATTATTCTCTTCGGCGGACTCTTCTTCTACGGCACCCGCAGCCGGCTCGATATCGGCAGGATTCGCAGAGCCAGAGGCATCTACGCTTTCAGCCGCAGAACCTTCAGAGCTTTGACCCTGCTCTTCGAGGAAATGAACCATGCCCTGCTTCTTCTTTGAATAGGAAGTTTTGGCCCCTCCCTCCTCCGCTTGCGCTGCGAATCCAACAAACAAAACAAGGGTTGAAGCGAAAAGAACAGGCAATCTCATATTAAAAATCTCCGATAAAACGTCTTAGCTGAAAATATAGGAGATTCAAGAAAGACAAGTCAATGCCTCTGGCAACTCTTGCACTGCCCATGAAGTTCTGCATTCCAAGTGCTAAGCACAAAACCCTCCTCCTCGGTTTTACGAGCCAGATCCTTCGGCAACTCACACAAATGCGCCTCAATAACCGTCCCGCACTGATCGCAGATCATAAATTGCGACCCGGAATGTTTATGCCCGGCATGACAGGTAATAAACGCATTCAGACTTTCGATCCTGTGAATAAAGCCATTCTCTTGCAGAAACTCTATGGCCCTATAAGCGGTTGGCGGCTTGGGATGGTCAAGAAATTGGCTAAGTTTGGCCAATACATCGTATGCACCTATAGGAGTTGAGCTACCAGCAATAATCTCAAGCACATAACGTCGCGGCTCTGTAAAACGAAGCCCCTTCTCTGCACAATAGGCCTCGACGATTTTAACAAGTTTCTGAACTGCGCCCTTTTTCATGCTTTTCCATGTCCCTAGGATGGCGGAACTATACTAACATCCCTAAGACGGTAAAACACGTTATATTCATCGTCCGCCGGAACCAGTTCAAACGTGCCCGTAAGGGTCAGGGCATCGAAACTAAAGGTAATCGGTGCTTTCGCATGAGCCTCAATGACCATAGACGGGCCGACATGGTAATGATAAGGGCAACTCATGGGAAAGGGGCCGAAAAGAAAACGGGTTTGCTCTTCCTTCTGCTCAAGAGGAAACATATACCCCTGGATGACAACGGTCTGACCGTTGAGATTCTTAACATCCTTGGAAAAATCAGGTCGTACAGAAATAAGATCCCCGTCCTCGACCTTACCGACAATAACCTCATTCTCTTGGGTAGTGGCTAGTAACTGCCAGGAAACCCCTCCCTCGGGCGTTTTAACAAAATCGGGAACAGCATTAACCAGAGACTCCTGACTGAAAGTCGTGGAGGAATACTCCCAGTCCTCGATCGCAAAAACAGGTGGGCAACAAACTAAAGCTAAAAGAATTAAAAATAGGAACCGTATCATGTAACCCTTGCCAGCTGAGCGGAGATATCAATACGTCCGGCTCTCAAGGCTGGGATAATAGCAGAAACAAGACCTGCAAAGAAAATAGATATAAGTGCTTCCGCAAGTCCGGGAGCGCTCCAGTCAAAAAAGGCCTGACTTTCATCAAGGGCCGATGAATAGGAAACAAGCGCACGAAAACAAGCCACCCCCAAAGCCAAACCCAGTATAATCCCGCTAATTGTGATTATAAGCCCCTCGGCCAAGACAATCCCGATAAGGCGTCGCCGGGAATAGCCAATGGCTCTAAGAACGGCCAATTCACCCATCCGACCGTCAATCGTACTGGCAAGGCCGGAAAAAATACTTAGCGCGGCTATAGCAATTAGTAAGAACGACAAAGCGCCGAGACTCTTTGAACCGACCCCAAGCATACCGCTCAGTCTAGCCATCTCAAGTGCCGGGTTGGCGGCCTGCAGAGAGCTTTCACGGTTAATCGTGTGCGGAAGGCTCATCGCCGCTAGAGGACTTTTGACCTTAAGAAGCACAGCGGTAATCTCTGGTAACGACATACCGATCTCTTCCGAGTGATCGTCGTCGCTTTTTACCTGCTCCTCTTCATGCTCATGCCCGTTCTCATCTGAAACCGAGTCGTGGGTATGGCTATGTTCATCCTCATCTTGAGACTCTTGGTAGTCATGATCATGCTGCCCGTGTAACACAAGGACGCTATCGACAGAGGTCAGGATCAAACGGTCCAGAACCGTCCCCGTTGGCTTAAGAATGCCGACAACCCTATAGGGATGACCCTCGTGATGATCTCCGCCCTCCATCAAACCATGCGCCCCGGAAAAGCTCATATCAAGTCGTAACCCAGTCGCGGACCCCGCAACGGCCTCAAAAGGACTCTCCCAGGTTTTGCCGTCCTGAAAAACAGCTCCATAGAGGGAAAGATAGTCTGCAGTCGTTCCAACAATCCTGAATCCATGCCAGTTATCACCAAGTGCTAGTGGTATCGCCTGCTTGACCTGCGGATGGCCCATCCAGCGCTTGGCTTCTGCATACGGGATGTTTCCGACAGGTAAATCGACATGATAAATGGACGAAAGAATGAGCTGTAACGGAGAACCCTTCGCGCCGATCACAAGATCAACCCCCTGCCCGTCTGAGCTTAGCCTTTTATAAACATGGTTTGAAAACATGATCACTAAGAGTGCCAACATAAAACCAAAAGCTATAAGAAGCACAGACAGAGCGCTAGGCATAAACCTTGAACGCAGAGAACAAAGAACAAGGCGAAGATCGTTCATATACTCATCTCCAGAATATTCTTGAAGTATGGCTTGATCCTCTGGTCATGCGTTGAGACGATAAGGCTAACTCCTGAGGCCTTTGACAGTTCAAACAGAAAGTCCATAACGGCCTTTGTATTGACGTCGTCCAAAGCCGATGTCGGCTCGTCGGCGAAGACAATTTTCGGGCTATGAACGCACGCACGGGCAAGGCAAACACGCTGGGCTTCTCCCTGGCTAAGGGAATAAGCCTTTTGTTTCTCTTTGCCTTTCAATCCGAGGGCTTCGCAAACACTGCTTATAGAGGGTAAATCAGGAGATTTATAAGCACTGGAAAACGCAAGAGCGATATTCTGGCTGACCGTAAGGTGTCGAACGAGGTGTAGGCTCTGGAAGACAAATCCGAAACTCTCTGCACGAATTCGGTCCAAACGATGTGCCTCAAGACTGCGATAGGACTGCCCTCTGAAGAGAACATCACCGGAGCTAACAGGTAGTAACCCGGCGAGAACATGAAGCAGGGACGTCTTGCCGCACCCTGAAGGGCCAAGAATCAAAAGACTCTGCCCCGAAGCAAGATTCAGGTTTTCGGCGTTGCCAAACAATTCACGTCCGCCGCGGAATAGCTTGATCTCTCTGGTTTGCAAAAGGTCCAAGGGCATAGCTCCGGTCAGAGCAAAAACCCTTACATGAAAAGAGCGTTTGACTCAAGAGAATTAATTACGTTATAACATAACACTTATCGTTAACAGGAGTGTAACCAATGTCAGCTAAAGATAATTTCAATCATAGTTCATCCTTTAATTGGCAGGATTTCTGGTTCCACGCCCTGATTATGATCCCCATTGAATTCGGCATACTGCACTCAACCCCGCTAGGCCCGATGCTATCAAGCTTTTTCGGCTCTGTCTGGAGCGGACTAGGAATGGATTTTGCCGCCCATGCCGGAACAGAAGTTCTGGCACAAACAGCTGCGGAGTCAGCTGCGTTGGGATCCTGTCATTTCCATGGTGCAGAAATGGTCTGTCATTAAAAGCTCTAGGAAAACTAACGCGGCCCCAGTCTTGAAGAAGGTTCGGAAGGACCAGACACTCTTTCCTCTGAACTCAGGCCATAAAAGTCAGGACGATTCTGGCTATCCTTGAGAATATAATCAACAAGCCGACGCTGTATAGGATCATCCTTGAAAGTGCCCTCTCGATCCAGTTCCCTGACGACATCCAGCAATGGTCTCATGATCTGCCTCGGTTGCGTCTCCCCTGGGTTAAAGGGGATGAGCTTCGTCTGATCCAGAAATGCGCCGAACTGCTCATTCACGATAAACTGTTTATACAAAGACGGATTGGACTCCCGCATATAATTCAGCGTGCGCGGAATTTCAGAACGCAATTCACTATTGTCACGGTAAATCTGCATTCTAAGATTATCGCGGAGCTGCGCCTGATCGTCACCAAGCGAACTCATCTGGATCGTGGCTTGGTTAATCCGGTCCTGAGTATGGTTGATATTATTAATGAAATCCTCATAACGCCGGACGATAGAATCCGGCTGTCGGTTGACGAAAGTCTCAAGGCTCTGCGCAAATGCAGGTAGATTACCCGTTTCGACAACCGAAACATTTAAATGAAAATCAGAATGGTTCTTAACGAAGTTATCATATAAGCGTTCGAAAACATCGCGCCGGAAATCATCCAGTGAAACATTGAGATGCGTTTCATCGACAGGAAACGACTTCTCCCCCTCAAGAAATATACCAAGGGTGGAGGCATGAATAAAATCCGGATTATCGACAAGAAACGCAAACTGAGCCGGCATTTCATGCTTAAACAACGCCAAAGGCACCATCTCGCCAAGTGCATTACCGGCTCGGGCAGCCAGTATCCCCTCCTGAAACGACCGTGTCGCTGCTGGCCCAAGACCCTTGAACCCGTCCTGATCCGATTCAAGTTCATTCCGCCAGCGGTTCCAGAAATTAGTCTGCGGGGCACCATCCTTATGGCCGATTTCATGCCCGAGCATAAACTGCCTAACTGTAAGAGTATCCCCCGGTAGTAAATGAAATTTTTCGATTTTATCATCGGCAAGCTTATACGAGTAAATATCGTAAGTTTTGTCACCGTTCAGGTCGAACGCCATCAACATGGGCATTTTAGTTTCCCGAGCCTGACGGATCACGTTATCAAGAGCGCCAACACCTGAAAACCAACCCAGAGCACCATTCTTGGCCGAATTAAAAAGCCCCTCGATATCATCGGCACTATCATTTGGCCCAATCACAACGATATGCGCGTTCGCACCAATACGTTCGTAAATCTTATCGAGCGCCTCGCGCCCGCCAATCGTATTAGCTGTCCTGTCTGTGATGTATAGTTCGCCGTCCGCCACAAATAACCCTACAATTATATTTTCTCTAATTATATGAATAATTTAGGGGAAAGGGTACAAAAAAATCCTATTGTATATCAATACGTAAGCCATCATAGGCCGGATAAAACCCCTTCGGCAGCTCGTTGAGTAAGGTCTGGTAATCCATCACGGACGTCAGACTGGAGAGATAAACCGCCTCAGCCTTAATAATTGCATTATACTCAATAACATCATGAATATTCGCATGAACGGCGTTGTTCTTGCTTTGATAAGCCGCCGCATCCACGATCCACGTCTTCACGCCCTTCATCGCCGCCAAAGCCGCTTCATCCAAAGACTTCATATCCACCGTATATGCCAGATCCCCGAAACGATAACCCATACACACGCACGACCCATGATCGACGGCAAAGGGAACAAAAGAAATATCGCTGAACATATTCTCCTTGCCGAAATCTTTGTCCTTAAAAGTCCGCGCCTCCAGAATAGGCGGGTAGAAAAACGCATTATTCCCGCCCTCAAACAGATAACGGAACCGTTCCTTTAAATCCTCAAAGGTCTGAGCGTTGGCATAGGTCGGGAGCGGCTTACGCGAACCGCGGAAATAAAAACTGCGCAGATCATCGATCCCATGACAATGATCCCCATGCGGATGGGTGTAGAAAACTGCATCGGGGGGCGGCAGACCCTCGCGGTTCCATTGCTCACGGAAATCCGGGCCTGTATCAATAACAATCGTGGTCTTATCGCTATAAACAGCGAGAGAGCTTCTGCCCCTCCTGTTCTTGGGCTCGTTCGGGTCGCAATGCCCCCAATGATTGCCGATCCCCGGCACGCCCGAAGAATTCCCGCACCCCAGAACAATGGCTTGAAGCTTCATGTCATCTTCGCCCGGTCAAAGAGAGTAAAAAAATTTCGCGAGGTCTGCGCCGCAAACTCTTCCCTCCTAACCCCTAAAAAATCGGCCAAAAAATTCCCCGTATGCGCGACATAGGCCGGTTCGTTGGTCTTTCCCCGGTGGGGCAAAGGCGCCAGAAACGGCGCATCCGTCTCAACAAGGATACGATCCAACGAAACGGTTTTGGCAATAGCGCGCAATTCATCCGCCTTCTGGAAAGTGACCATTCCCGAAAAGGAGATATAAAACCCCAGATCAAGCGCATCCCTGGCCAGTTGCGGGCCGGAACTAAAACAATGCATGACGCCCTTAAGCCCCTGCCCGGCCCCCTCCTCCCGCAGGATATGAACCGTATCTGCTTCAGCCTCGCGGCTATGCACGATCAGGGGCAGCCCGGTCCGAACACAGGCCCGAATATGCTTGCGGAATGATTCCTGCTGATCCGGTCGCGGTGAATGGTCATAATAATAATCCAGCCCCGATTCCCCTATCCCGACAACCTTTGAGTCCAACAACGCCTTTTCACAAAGCTGCTCCAGCGTAATTGCCTTTTCCGCAGGCAATCCCGCGTCATGCGGATGGGTTCCGACGCTGCACCAGACATTATCCAGTGGCTTGACCATGGCCAGCAGAGCATCGAACTCTTCTTCGATCCGGCAGCAAATGGAAATCATGCCCGCAACCCCGGCCTCCCGGGCACGGTTCGCCAGCAGCGCGGGAGTATCCTCCGGCGCCACTCGCGCATGATTGAGATGGCAGTGGGAGTCGATCCACATAAACGCCCTACTCCGCCGCTTCTTCGTTTTCAACGATGCGTGGAAACACGCCTTCCGGCTTGTCGATAGTGGTCCCGGGCTTGAGAGCATAATCCTTGGACATATGGGCAAACAAACGCTGATCTTTTGGTACACCAAGCTGATCCAAAATCTTGTTTGCTGAATTTGGTATTACAGGTTGTACAGCTATAGAAATGCAACGAATAGCTTCAGCCAATTCATACAAAACAGTATTCATACGCTCAGGATTTTCCTTTTTAAGCTTCCAAGGCGCCTGAACATCAATATAGCGATCACAATCGCCTATTGCTTGCCAAATAAAACTCAAAACATTGTGAAAAAATAGCGCATCAGCATGAGTTCTCATCTGACTTAAAAGTAATTCAGGATCATACAAATATGTCAGCAAAACATGGTTGTCCAAGCTTCCTAAATCTTGAGGTTGAGGAACCTTCCCCTCACAATTCTTGTAAATCATCGACAGCGTCCGCTGTGCCAGATTCCCCAAGCCATTAGCAAGATCGGCGTTGATCCTCTGCACCGCCTGCTCATGCGAAAAATTCCCGTCCTGCCCGTGCGGGATTTCCCGCATCAGGAAATACCGGAACGGATCAAGTCCGTAGGCCTGCACCAGCGTATCGGGAGAAAGAACGTTCCCGACAGATTTAGACATCTTCGCACCCTGCACGTTAATAAAACCATGCGCGAAAATATGCTTGGGCAGCGGCAAGTCCGCAGCCATCAGAAACGCGGGCCAGTAAATCGCATGAAAGCGCGTAATATCCTTCCCGATAACATGATAATCCACCGGCCAGAATTTCTTGAAACTTTCCGACCCTTCATCGGGATAGCCAATGGCCGTAATATAATTGGTCAGCGCGTCCAGCCAGACATACATCACATGATCCGGTTCACCAGGAACCGGAATCCCCCATGTCAGGCGGCTCGTGTGGCGGGAGACCGAAAGGTCTTTTAAGCCTCCCTCCTGCTTGACGAAACTGATGATCTCGTTCGCCCGCACATTCGGGATGATAAACCCCGGATGGTCCTGATAAAGCTTCAGAAGCTTATCTGTATATTTGGAGAGCTTGAAAAAATAGCTCGGCTCCTCCACCCACTCGACTTCCGTCCCGTTGGGAGTCAGCTTCTTGCCTGTCGCCGGATCGGTGGTCAGTTCATCCTCGCCGAAATATCCCTCCTCGCGCACAGAATACCAGCCTTCATATTTCCCGAGGTAAATATCGCCTTTGTCCTTCAGCTTGTTCCAGATCGCCTGCGAGGCGGCATAATGCCTTGGCTCCGTTGTACGGATAAAATCGTCGTTGGAAATGCCCAGCGTCTTGGCCATCTCCTGAAAATAGGCCGCATTCATATCGGCGAAAGCTTTAGGGCTCATGTCATTTTTTTCAGCCGTCTTAGCAACCTTCTCCCCGTGCTCGTCCGTTCCCGTCAGAAAGAACACATCGTAACCGTCCAGCCGCTTGAACCGCGCCATCACATCGGTCAAGATGACCTCATAGGCATGACCCAAGTGGGGCTTGCCGTTCACATAAGAAATAGCGGTCGTAATAAAAAAGGGCGTCTTTGTGCTCAAGGTAATACCTCTGTCAGGTTGAAAAACCCTAAATTGTTGATTTTTTTAAGGGTTTATCACAAGAAACGCGCTGCGTACAGTTTCCCGCTTGTCCAGATTGGAAAAATCCGTGCGGGCGAAATGCCCCTGCAAGGCGTCGGTTATGCCAAGGTGCCGCTCAAGGCTGACGGCCTGGAACATCAGCTCGATCCCCCCGCCGCGCAGAAACTCGGGCAGAGACGCATCTCCCCTCGCCCGCGCAAACACAAGCGTCCTGAATATCCAGACAAGGAGCTGCGTAAAAAGAGCATAGCGCTTTTCGGTGCCCGGCCCGCCGAACCCGTCGGCAAAACGGTGCAAAACCGCCCAGTTCCAGTCGGGAAAAGCCGAAAACAGGGACGCAATCTCCGAAAATAGCTCCGGCCCTTCCTCTTCCGCAAAGCGCAGCGCTTGCCCGATACTGCCCTCTGAAAAGGCGACAATGAGGTCCATATCCTTAGGCGAATAAACAAAACCCTGTCGCCCCAGCAGTTCCCGCAACGTAGTTTTTTCAAGTGGCGAAAAGCCGATGACCCGGCTGCGCGACCGGATCGTCGGAATCAACTCCCCGATCCGGTGCGTAATCAGCATAATGACAACCTTCTTCGGCGGCTCCTCAAGTATTTTAAGAATTGCGTTCTGCGCCGCCGCATTCATCGTATCCGCATCGTCGATGATGACGACACGCCACCCGCCCTCGGCCGAGGTTTTTCTCAGAAACGGCGCGATCTTACGAACGCTATCGACGGTGATCGAGGCTTTTTCCTTTCCTTTTGAGACATCCACAGCGCGCTCAATATACAGTAGGTCTCCATGGCCCCCCGAAGCGACTCGTGAAAAAACCGGATCCTGTAAATCCACATCCATGCTCTTGGGAAAACTGATGGTCTCCCCGCCAAAAAGACTATCATGCGGTTCGGAAACTTTTCCGAATTTCAGAAGATAGCGCGCAAAACGAAACGCAAAAGTACATTTTCCGATCCCCTTGGGGCCGGAAAGTATTAGCGCATGAGGCAAGGAACCCTTACCGAACAGATCGGCCAACAGTGCTTCTTGCTCCTCGTGTCCCAGACAGAAGGTCATCGCCGCAGGTCTTGTCAAAAAGGGCGAAGATTCTGCGTCTACAGAACCCTTAAGGGAGGAATCGTCAGGCTCAAACGCCTCCACCTCAGGATCGGCTAAATGCTCGGCAAACAAATCCATGCGCGGCCTTTCTTAGACGCGGGCCTTCGTTGCAACCCAGATCGCTTCGGCCATAACCTCAGCAGTATCCATGGCATTCACGATCTCACAACGCTTAGGCTCCTTGCGGGCAATGTCAAGAAACCCCTCCCTGACCTTCTCATGAAATTCCATTTCCATACGCTCAAAACGGTCTTCGGCTTGAAGCTCGGGATGGCTTTCACGCGCCATCCGCTTTGTCGAGCGCTTCAGCCCGATGGCCGGATCGACATCAAGGATAAAGGTGAGATCGGGCTTCAATTCTCCTAATGAGTCCTGCGTCAGCTTCTCGATATTATCCAGCGGTACGCCACGCCCGTACCCCTGATACGCAAGGGTAGAGTCTGAAAACCGGTCGCAGATGACGACCTTTCCCGAATAAAGCGCCGGCCGCACGACCCGTTCGACATGCATCACCCGGGCCGCCAGAATAAGCAGAACCTCGGCCAGAGGGCTCCATTTCTCTCCCCCGTTGCGGACCAGAAGAGACCGGATTTTCTCACCTTCGGGCGTCCCGCCCGGCTCACGGGTAGTGATAACCTTGTAATTCTCGCGGGTCAGACGTTCCGCCAGTTTGTTGATCTGCGTCGTCTTCCCTGCGCCCTCCCCGCCTTCCAGCGTAATAAATAGAGGTCTCTTCTTATGGTGTAAATTCATTCACTACGCCTTGCCGCCAAGCATCATCTTGGCCTTTTGCATGATTTTGCCGAATAATCCGGCTTCCTCGACTGCACCGACCGTAACCAGCGGGACGACAATATCCTTGACGCCGGGAATCTTTACAGTGGCTTTCCCCACATTCTGCCCTTCTTTGACCGGAGCAATCAAGGGTGATTGATAGGAAATCTCAACAGTGGCCGACTCGCGGTCCATCTTGGGAACCGTAACCATAAGGGGTTCGGCTACAGCAACCCCCACGCTCTCTCCCTCTCCAAAGACAACGGGAATACGCTCGATTTCCTTGGGGGTTTTGAAGAGGGAGATATTCGTAAAGCTGCCCAGCGCCCACTGCACGATCCGCGCCGATTCATCCGCCCGCTCCTGCTGATCCTTCATCCCGCTCAGGACGGCAACGATCCGCCGCCCGTCCTGCATCGCCGAGGCGATCAGACCGTACCCGGCCTCCTCCGTATGCCCGGTCTTGACCCCGTCCACCCCGATATTGCGGTACAACAAGGGGTTGCGGTTCCCCTGCTTGATATCGTGATAGGTGAACTCCTTCTCAGAGTAATAAGGATAATACTCGGGAAAATCCTTGATCAGCCTCTGCGCCATAATCGCCAGATCATGCGGCGTGGAATAATGTTCCGGGTCCGGCCACCCGCTGGCATTTTTAAAATTACTGTTCTCCATACCGATTTCTTTGGCCCTCTTGGTCATCGCTAGAGCAAAAGCATCCTCGGACCCGGCCAGAGCCTCGGCCAGAACAATCGTGGCATCGTTGCCGGATTGAATAATGACGCCGCGGATCAGATCTTCAACCTTGACCTTCTCGTTGATCGGCACCCACATCTTGGACCCTTGCGTCTCCCATGCCCTCTGGCTGACCAGAAGCTCATCCTCAAGCTTCAGCCGTCCGGCCTTGAGCGCATCAAAGACCAGATACATGGTCATGACCTTGCTCATGGAAGCCGTCGGCATCCGCGCATCGGCATCCTTTTCGTAGAGGACCGCTCCGGTGTCAAAGTCGATGACATAGGCCTGCTTCGCCGCTGTCTGCAGCGCAGGTTCCTCCGCATAGGCGGCAAAGGACATAAAAAAGCTAAGAGCAAACAAAATGTATAATCGTCTCATCGCAAACCTTATTAAACGTTATTCAACCACAATCAGGCAATCCTCAAAACCCTTGGCCTCAAGCCGATGGACCAGCGCATCCGCGCTCTGCACGTCGCGGGCAGGAATCCGCACCCGGTAATAGGGCCGCCCGTTCACCATCCCCGGATAGACACGGGCAGATCCATAGGGTTGAAGCTTTTCCGCCAGCGCCAGCGCCTGACTCTCCCCTGCAAACGAAGCCACTTGAACCAGAAGGGTTGTAGACTGCACCCTCTTCTGCTCGACCACCGGATCGGGATAAACTACCCCGCGCTTGACGTGTCCGCTCACCGTCGATCCGTCATCCAGAGGAATCGGAACGGGCGCTGCAGAAACCTGCCGGATCGAAGGTGTCGGCGGCGGTGCGGGCGGAACACCGTGTGCATAAACCTTTGAGCGGTTATATTTATTCTCATGACCCTTGGTGCTGATCCCCTTCTTGGCCAGAGCAGCCAGCTGCGAACTCTCGCGTTTCATCATTTCAACGCGGACCTTTGCAATCCCCTTGCTCTTAAAGCCCAAAAGCTCAGCCCCCTTTTGCGAAACGTCTATAATCCGCCCATGGGCATACGGTCCCCGGTCGTTAACCCGCAGCAACACGGCTCTCCCGTTTTCAAGATTGGTCACCCGCACCAGGCTCGGCATGGGCAGCGTCCGATGCGCCGCCGTCAACTCCCCGGTATCGAACCTCTCCCCGTTCGCCGTACTCTTCCCCTGAAAACCAGGCCCATACCACGAGGCAATCCCTGTCTCACTGTAAGTTTCATACTCCTGCGGCTTGTAAAGAACGCCCTTGATCCTGTAAGGCGCGCCGACCTTATACGCACCCACGCTCTTGCCCGGCTTGCCGACGATCTTGTCCCCGTCACCGAAAAACGGAATGCCCGAACAGCCCGAAAGCAGGACAGTGAAGCAAAGCAGGGCATGAAGTTTGAAGACATTAAGGAGTCGTTGCATGGTTTTTTCCTAAAATCATTCCGCTATCGCATCCGCGAGCGTCCCAACGCTCACGGCGAAATATTGCGAACGGTTCCACTTCATGATAACCCCGAAATTATGATAGGCCAGAAACGCAGGCCCGCCTATACCGTCCGGCGCGACTACAGAAGCGCTCATTTTTTCAATATCAGGAAGTTTTTCTCCATTGGGCAAACGAACCCCAAGCTTGTTCCACTCCTTTAAACTCTTTCGCGTCTCCGTCCCGACCAGCTTGACCGGAAACTTCGCGGGCAGCTTGACCGGACGGCCCCATCGCTCGTCCCCTCGCCATCCGCTCTTGCTGAGGTAATTGGCTGTGGAAGCAAAAACATCCCTGCGCGTCGTCCAGATATCGCGCCGCCCGTCCCCATCCTCATCCACGGCATAGGCATGGAAGCTCGATGGCATGAACTGGTTCTGCCCCATTGCCCCCGCCCACGAGCCTTTCATATCCTTAAGTGAAATATGTCCCTGCTCCAAAATAGTCAACGCCGCCAGCAACTCACCTCGGAAAAAAGTACTCCGCCGCCCGTCATGCGCCAGCGTAGCTAATGCGGGAATAACCCCGAACCCGCCCGTATTGTTGCCATAGCTGGTTTCCATTCCCCATAGAGCCAGAATATAGGGCGCAGGCACCCCATACTTCTCCGCAATCGCATCCAGCGTCTCACGGTGCTGGGCATACAGCTTTCGCCCCTGAATAATCCGATCCTTGGAAATCACCTTTGCCTTATATTGCGCGAAAGTCATTTTCCCTTCCGGCTGCTTGCGATCCAACTCAATCACCCGCGGCAAGGGCTTGACACCCTTGAACGCGGATTCAAGAACGCTCTCGGATATTCCCTTCCGCAAAGCCTCCTTTTTGAAAGCGACAAGCCAGACCTGAAAACTATCCTTATTCGCCAAGGCCGCCCCCGGCAGCAAGGCAAACATAAAAAAAACGGAAAGGAAAAAAGCGCGCATACAGGATTATGGAACCTCGCTCAGCGGGAATCGTTTTCGTACAGTTTCGACATGACCTCAAAGATAAAGGCCGTGCTCCATCCAAACAAGATGAATCCGTTCGCCGCCTGAAAGGAACTCACAAGCCTCCACTTGTGATCAAGCACGACATCGCCGAAACCCACGGTGGTAAAAGCAACCGTCGAAAAATAAACCGCCTCCTCCAGCGTATGCAAAGCCCCGACCACGAGATAAAACATCGCCCACAGCCAGATCTGTACGATATGCGAACAAAACGCCCCCAGAACCGCCATGATCAGCATCGGCACTTTCCAGGAGTGCCGCATTTTAAGACGAAAGAAATTCTCCGACCCGTCCAGCACCATCTTCAGCCGATCCAGCGCGACGGCGTGAATGAGGACGGTGAGACCGATGAGAACGGCCCCGATAACAAGTTGAAGCAAAAACATGGCGCGTAAATCCAGTGAATGTGTAAAAACTATAGAAAAATCTCTGGAAAATGAAGTCGAAGCCTACGAAAAAGCCTCTTTTCCCCCTTGTTTTTGTTAAACGGTAATGAAACATTTGCGGCAAAGAGCGGGTTAAGTTAACGTCCCGCAGGATAAATGGGCATTAACAACAGGAACACCCTCCATGGGCCTTGATCCGATCTCACTCATAAAATCCCTCGGCCATGCGGGTGTCTGGAGCATCTTGTTTCTGGAATCGGGCGTACCGTTCTTTTTTTTCCTGCCGGGTGACAGCCTACTCTTCACCGCCGGCTTTCTGGCCTCGCAGGGGTTTTTGAATATTTGGCTCCTCACGGTGGGCGGTCTCATCGCTGCGATAACCGGCAATCTCGTGGGCTATGAAATCGGCCGCCGCATCGGCCTAAAAATGTTCGAAAAAGGTGACTCGCGTTTTCTCAAACGCAAGCATCTGGAAATGACGCAGCGCTTTTACGAAAAACACGGCCGGATGACGATTATCATGGCCCGCTTTATGCCCATCGTCCGCACCTTCGCGCCGTTTTGCGCCGGAATGGTGCGGATGCCCTACCGCGAATTCGTGGTTTACTCGATAATCGGAGCCTTTTTCTGGGTGGCGGGGCTGTGTATTCTTGGTTATGTGGTTGGAGAAATGATCCCGGCGGAGCAGATCGACCACTATCTCCTGCCTATTATTATCGCAATTATTATTCTCTCCCTCCTGCCCTCCGCCTTTCACTTTTATAAGGAACGGAAGAACAACAAGGCGCATTCCGAGCGCACATAAGCCTTGCGCCGTCAAACCTAAGCCTCTAAATAAAAAGAACCCGCAAACCGGACCGGAGAGGTGGCAGAGCGGCTGAATGCACCGCACTCGAAATGCGGCATACTCGCAAGAGTATCGGGGGTTCAAATCCCCCCCTCTCCGCCATTCTGTTTTCATCCCCGCTAAACTCCAAAAGGCGAAAAAACTTGAAAAAATCGGGTTACACTTTAGTCTGTGCAATATTTTACAAGAACCCCGACAAGCATGACTGAGTGTGTAACCCCAAAAGTGCGTACCCCGCGCCTGAGCCGCGTGTTTCAGTCGGGCCTATATGACCAGATTATTGTGGGCGGCGGTCCGGCGGGCGTCTTTACCGCCTCACGCATCATGGAACTAGCCCACCAGTCCGGCAAGCCCCTATCCCTCCTTCTGATTACCGATTACCCCAACGTCCCCTGCACCGCTGGCAGCCATCTGGCAGCGGAGTCCGAGGGTTTCTACGAAGACGATTTCCCTAACAGGGCTGAGGTTATCGCCCTGCACCACAAGGCGCGGCAGGATTTATATGACGCCATCGCAGCACAGAAAATCGATTGCCGCCTGCACACAGGCTACGAGATCAAGGCGCGGAATAAGAGTGATCTGGGCGAAACGATCGGCATGCTGGTGGAAAACGGCCTCTACAAGCCGCAGGATTTAGGCGAACGGTCCGCTCAGCACGGGTATGTAATAAAAACCCACCCCCACAGCGTCACCTTGAATGGTTGTGCCCAAGTGAATTCACCGGAACTGCTCGTGGCCATGCGCGAACGCGCACAGGAACTGGGGAGTCACGAGATGGTCGGCGTCCACTACCTCGGACATAAGAAAACCGAAGATAACACGTTTCGCATTGAGACGGATTCAGGTCTCTACATCTCGAAAAGGCCACCTATTATCGCCACCGGAGCATCCCACCAGCACACGCTGCCATGGTTGCCCTTTCAACGCAGGATTTACCACACCATGGCCGCAACCATCGGCCCGGTACAGGAAAAGGATGCCCGTTTGTATTCACCTTCTGGCCCTATGGCGTTCCGTGAGTCAAATTTCAAGACCGACTTCATGTGGGGTGGCATCGATGAAAAAAACGAAATCACCTTCGGCATGGGCGACATTCCAGAAAAAACCCTGGCTCCCTCTCTCAAAAACGAGTTGCTGGCGCGATTTAACGCCATGCACCCCGGCCTCCTGAAGGCCTATCAACCGCAGTTTCATCTGGGAACGGTCATGGAAACGGCCAACAAGCTACCGGTCACACTCGATCTCGGACATTGTATTATCGTAGGCGCCTCCAGCAGTTGGGGTCTTATCCCCTCCTACGCATCCGCGGGCGCAACAGCGAAAAAAGTAGTTTTCAACGACGACCGAGACCTAAAACTTCTGCAAAGCATACACGATGAGGGCCGGAAAGCGGCCCCTGATCTCGGCCACGCTTTCACGTGAGCCAAGTAAAATAAGCTATAGCAATGCGTTAGGGAGGTTTTTGACGCTTTGAAAAAAAGAGCATAAAAAATCAAAGAATAATTTTAAAGGGTAGTATTGGAAAAAGCAAAATTCTAAAAGCACTTATGATCGAGGTCCGTGGCCTATTTGATGAAAAGGCACATAAAGCCCACCGGCAGTTCACGTGCGCCTTTGATACGGATAACATTCCTAAAAAAAATTGGAGTTGGCCAAGATAGCAGATAAAAACTATGCAGATCAGCCCGTAAAATAAACACCTGAATAATTTCCCACCTGAAGAACAAAACTATCCACAGGCCTTAACTCTCCATCCCCCACGGTGGAAAACGATTTCCGGTAATCAGCAGTTGTCCGGCCCTTACGGAATAAGTCATTTTTTATTGACCTAAAATTGATGCTGTGCACAATTTACGAAATACGCATCATTGATTCGAACTGAGACTGACACAAGGACAAACCATCAGAAAGTTTCTCATTTTTTTCAACTGAGCCTTTTAAAACCGTAAATCGAAGCAGCCGCCGTTGATCCACTTCAAAATCACCGTCGGCGTGACTCTCTGGCACCCCTGACTTTATCATGTGCCTCAACGGCCCAACTCAACGGGTAACTTGACTTAAGCGGCTTGCCGCGATCCTTGAACTAAGAATGGCTTCGCACCTTACGGTTTTTTCGCGGCTTCATCCGGCCTTTTCGGATGCGGCCATAAACACTGCTTAAAGGAGTACTGCTATGCCTTACAATTCTGACCGTTTTAACCTCAAGAACTGGAAGCTCACTCTCCCCGTAGACAACAAGGGCGATATCAACGGCGAAGCCCTCGAAATCAGAAATCTCGACAAATTTGAATCCCCGTACTTCTATGATGCCGCCGACGGCGGCATGGTCTTTATCGCCCACACGGACGGCGCAACGACCAGTGGCTCGACCTACCCCCGCACCGAACTGCGCGAAATGAACGGCGACAAGCGCGCAGCCTGGAAACCCAGCCAGGGCGGGACCATGACGGCCACCCTTAAAGTCGATGAAGTCCCATCCTTCAAGAACGGCGACCCCGGCCGACTCGTGGTCGGGCAGATCCACGGCGCGGATGAGGAGCTTGTGCGCCTGTATTGGGAAAACAACACGGTCTATTTCATCAACGACCGCGCTGGTCCGAACAACAAGGAGATCAAATTCAATCTTCTGAGCGCGGACGGAAAAACGCCGGACATCGCGTTGGGAGAAAAATTCTCCTACAAGATCGACGCCCGCGGCGATACCTTGAAAATTGAGGTTCACGCCGACGGTAAAATCTACACTTCTACCACTCCGATCAATGCGGTCTGGCAATCGGACTCGCTTTACTTCAAGGCGGGCATTTATCTGGCCACGAACGAGGACTCCGGCTCCGGTCGGGCGAAGGCCTCCTTCTACGGTCTCGATTTCGGACACACACCGGGCAGCGGCCTTGGCGGCCTTTCCCCCTCGAACCCTGACGGCAACAATCCGCCCCCCGATCCCGATATTATCACCGGAACGCGAAGCGGGAATTCCATCAGCGGCACAAGCGGCGACGATACGGTCCGCGCTGGCGGCGGCAAGGATATCGTGCGCGGCCAGGGCGGAAACGACACAATCTACGGCGAGGACGGCGACGACAAGCTTTATGGCTTGGAGGGCGACGACAAGCTGATCGGCGGAACGGGCAAAGACCTTCTCGACGGTGGGAAGGGCAGCGATACCGCCACCGGCGGCGAAGGGGCGGATACCTTTGTGGTCTCACGGGGAGACGGCGGCCTGCGGATCACCGACTTCGCGGTCACAGGCGCGAAGGATACATTGCTGCTCAAGGGCTACACCAACGCCATGCTGAAAAGCGCCTATCTCAAAAGCAGTGGATCGGATGTGGTTCTCCATCTCTCCGATAACGCGACCGTCACCTTTGAAGATACGTCCATGGCGGAGATGAAGCTGGCCATCTTTAAGGCGTTCATCAGCAACAAGGTCAACAGCTTCAACCCCGACGGCGCTGCCGTGCCGGACCCCGATCCGCCGCCCCCGCCGTCCGGGAGCACCAAGCCCACCGATGGAAGCGATACGATTATTGGCTCCGACCATGCGAATGACGTCATCAACGCCAAGGGCGGAAACGACAGCGTCAACGGTCAGGACGGAAACGATAAAATCAACGGCGACTCCGGAAACGATAAGATCATCGGCAACGACGGGAACGACCTGCTCAACGGCGGCATCGGCAACGACACGCTCTACGGCGACGATAACGCCGACACCCTAATCGGCGGCACAGGCGCCGACAAGCTTTACGGCGGTCAGGGCAATGACATCCTCAATAGCGGTCTGGGACAGGATCAGCTCTCCGGCGGTGAAGGCGCGGATACCTTTATTTTCAACCAGACACCGGACCTCTACGACATCATCTTCGACTTCAATGTCGCGGAGGACAAAATCGACCTCGGTGGCCTGCTGGAGGATAACGGCTTAGTGATCATAAAGCCCGTATCCGGCGGGGATGGCCTCTATATAGACCCGGACGGCAGCAGCGGTTCCGACAAGGTCATGCTTCTGGCCGTCTTCAAGACGGACATCAGCGCCGACGACCTCAAGGACATTCTGGTCTAAGACCCATTATGCGCTTGAATAGGTCTGATTTCTGCCCCGGCATCCGTCCGGGGCGGAATCCGTCTGTCGGACAATGAAGCGCTTAAGTAACTGTATAACAATACAAATTCACAAATTTGCATTTTTTCCATAAATCTCATAAACTCCGCCATTATTTATGTAAACAATTATTGCGTAATAGAGGACTTGAACGATTATGACCAGGAAGTTTCATCATTCTAAACCCGCTCACAAACAAGGCAACAATCACGGAAATTGCGGCTGTGACGACAAAACCCCCAAATTCTTCAAACTGCCGGAAATTCAGGCGCTAGACACGCTCACAGTCATCAAGGCGGCCCTTCTGGCGACAGTGACCCTTCCGGGCACCACAGGTGACGACATCATCACAGGCACGATCGGCAACGACGTCGCGCACGGCGGAACAGGAAACGACACGATCAGCACCTTCGTCGGCAACGACACGATTTTTGGCAATCAAGGCAATGACACTCTGAGCGGCGGTTCGGGCGACGATGTCGTCTTCGGCGGCCAGGGCGATGACTTTATCGCCCCCGGACCCGGCAACGACTACCTTTTCGGCGGCCAGGGCGATGATGAAATCCACGGCGGCTCGGATGCAGACGTAATTTTCGGTAATTCCGGCAAGGACTACGTTCAGGCCGGCCCCGGCGAAGATATCGTCATCGGCGGCTCGGGCGACGACGACCTGCACGGCGGCTCCGACAACGACCTCGTTTACGGCGGTTCCGGCAAAGACTATATCGAGGGCGGCCCCGGCAACGATCGTCTTTTCGGCGGCACGGGCGACGACACGATCAACGGCAACAGCAGCGACGACACGGTCTACGGCCAGAACGGCCATGACAGGCTCTACGGTAGCTCGGGCAGTGACAAACTCTATGGCGGCCAGGGTAATGACGTGATCTTCGGAGAGTACGAAATCGGCGTCCACGCCAGCGCCCCGGGAGACGATCTCCTGAACGGCGGCAAGGGCTGCGATACCCTGACCGGCGGCCTCGGCAACGATACGTTCGTGTTCGACAAATGCGGCGGCGGCATCGACACCATCACCGACTTCACCCGCACAGCGACAGAGAAGGACAAGCTGGATGTTTCTGACCTTCTGTCCGGTTTCGGTCCGGGCGATGCCATCGGCGATTTCGTCAAGTTTATCGCAAGCGGCGCGGATTCGATCCTGAAGGTGAACGCAGACGGCCACGGCAACGATTTCCATACGATTGCCGTCCTGAAGAATATCGACCTCTCGGGCGTCAATCTGGGCGATCTTGTCACCGATGGTACGATGATCGTTTAAAAGAAAAATCTACAATCTAGTCACAGAAAAAGCCCCTAAAGGGGCTTTTTTTTAGTTCAACAATTTCTGCGTACCGCCCTAAACCGCACGAACAGGCGTCTGGACACGCTGAGGAGTCGGCCCACCTTCCAAAGCAGGCTCGGACTCAGCCCCATCGGCAGACTGTACAGCAACGTCAGCCGCGTTTTCAGTTACGATATCACTCGCAGCCTCAGCAGTGGTTCCAACCTGGCCAAAGCTGTTGGACAGATCACCTCCGGGCTTACCACCCTCAGACGCGGAACCGTTAGAAGCTTCAGCCGTTCTAAGGATAGCGGATTCATTGCGACCGACTGAAAAACCCCTCTGGGTCTGCGTCATATTCTCAGCGACACCCTTCCAGATTTCTGCAGGAACGCGGGTTGTTTGTCCGCCAACGTTAATCTCCACGCTGTTCTGGTCATTCAGTGCAAAACCCTTCCATTCAGGCAATGTCGTGGGACGTTCTTCGCGAACCTCCCTGACAGCGGCTTTAAGTTCAAGCACATAATCACGCACGGCAATCGGATCTGGCGCGTGGTCCCAATCGCGCTTGCTGTCCATATTATCCAGCCCATCATGTAAGTTATCAAGCCCATAGGTTACAGCAGAACCGTCCGGCATTCTGACACTGGTCGTCAAGAGCATCTCCCGTGTGTCCCCAGTAAACCGCGTCGGACGCTGGGCAAAAGCCGTGCGAAGCTCCTCTGATCCATAGGCTTTTGTTTCAGGATTATCGCCGTGCACCTTCTCGGCGATATACTTTCGCGCCGAAGTATCCAGGGCGATCGAACTATCGTTTATACCACTCATGATTTGCCCGACATTGCGGTCGGAAATCTGGTAGACAGTAGCCGGACTTTGCCCCTCACCCTTACTGATCAACAGGAAACCGCGAGACTCCTCCGAGTAAGCCAGTATGTGCTGCGGAGACTCTGCGCTGTCGCGCTGACGCTCGGCAATCGAAGCCACATCCTCTAAAACATCTCTGCGAGTGACCCGGTACATTTCATTTAACCCGAACGGAGGCCCAGATTCTGCTTCCGCCTCTGCCACTGGGGCGGGTTGCGGAGTCGACAGACTAACGCCCGTCTGGGGCGCAATGACCGTCCGTGTATGCGAGTTTTCAGCGGTAATTCTCGTGTCCGTCTGCCGCGAGTCAGGCGCCGTGCGGATATCCAGACCCTTATCCAGAGCAAAGCCGTTCATCACGATTTGCGCGTCCAATGTCCGGGCATCCGGCGCACGTAAATCGGAATCAGTCCTCAAAACCTCGCCCACACGCGCCCGCAGGGCATCGCCCTGCTTCTCATCGATATGCTGCACCACAAGCGTAAAATTCTGCTGCACATCGCCCGTCAGCTGCAAACCGTTCTTCTCGGCATAAGACTGCATAGCGGTTTGGGTCTCTGCCGTCATCAAGCCGTTGGGTTTAAGTTCGGTTCCGATCAACAGGTTAAGAGAGGCCTGCATCGTCGCAACACCGGTGAGCGTGGCCGCGTTGCGTTTGGCGCGTTGGGTCAGTGTGCCGTTGTCACCGTCGATATCAACAGACTCCGCATCGGAAATCCGGTCGCCCAAATGCCGATTCGCCCACGAACCACCGGCCACTAGAGCCCCCTGAAGCTCAACAACGTTACGTTCTGCCGCAACGCCCCGCAGATAATCCTGCTGGAAGGATACGTTCGTTTGAAGATTCTGGTCGACCGCACGGAAAACCTGCTCAAGAGCCGACTGATCGGGCCGAGTCGTTAAATCAGGCAGGAAACTGTACTTCGCACGAGCCTCGTCGTATGCAGTCTTGCTGTTCGTTCCGAAATCACCATCGACCTTACCGGGGTTCACCCCCAGTATATGGAGTAATGATTGCAAGGCTTTAACGGCATCCTCGCCCTCAGGCATAAGCTGTGTGGGACGCGTTCTAGGCGTATTTGTGGCTGAAGTTCCGCTCATATGACCCCTCATTAAATTATTAGTTTTTTTCAATAATAGTGTTTTGCTGAGTTTTTGTCAAAAAAATTAATGAAAGAACGACCCACCCCTGAAGCCCATACTTTAACTCCTAAATCCGCATGATCGGCCCTCCGCTTGCCTAAAATAGCCGTCCTATGCTAAGTGCAAGTGAGGTTTTGATATTCAGGGGCAAAGACGATGACCGCGACGAAAATAATAAAAATACTGGTTGTAGCCTTAGGCCTAACTTCATACTCAGGATCCGCCTTCGCCCAGCAGGTCTCAAACGTCAGCTACGTCTGCGATCTTGGCGGTGCCCCCGCGCAGTTGACCGCCCAGGTTGAAACCATTGCCGACACAGGAATCGTTCAGAATTCGCAGGGCTGGATCACAGGGGTCATCGGCATGGAGGGGGTGAATTACCGCTATCAGGGTGAGTTGGCCTCCGCTACCGCACGCTATGTTTTTACAGGCGAGAACCAGTTCGCCGACTTCACCGATCTTGGCACGAACGAACGCTTCCGTGTGCAGATGATCTCGCAAGGAGCAAGTCTGACGATGATCATTAATCCCGAGACGCCTCAACCCGTAACCTATCAATGCCAGCAGTCCCAATAGCTTAAAAAAACACTTGTCTTCCCTCCCGCCCTTCGATTAGCCTTATTAAATAAGAATTAATATTAAGGAGGGAATCATGCGCTTCAATCAGGCTTCAAAATCCGTTCACAGCTACTACGAGGTCGAGGCCAACGACAACTTTTTCCGAGAAATGAGGGAGGCGCTCGGAGAAGGCGGAATAAACGTGATTAATGTTGGCAAAGCTTACCCCCTGCAGGGCGAAGCGGCGCAATTCGGCAAATCGAAATATGTGCTTGAATTTGCGGGCAACGCAGATAACGGCCACAACGGTGGCCCAAATCCAGCGCAAAAGGAAATTCTTCAGAACTGGGGCGCAAAGGGTTTGCCCGACGAGGAATCCTTTCGGATATCCCGTCAAGTGGCCGAAGATATCGCCTTCCCGAAACCCGCCGGAAAGCCCGTGCCTTTTGAGTCGGTAGCGCAGTTGGCTCCCGACTGATGACCGTTGAAGGAGTAAGTCAAAGCGGAGAACAATAAAAGATGCCATCGCCGGACTTTAACCAGAGGGGAAAGCCGCACGAACATCCGCAGGAGATAGAGCAAATTCTTGAGGCCTTCCAGACGTTGCGCGGAGTGGACAAGAGATACGAAAAACTTGGCGACACACCAACCTCCCCCGCTTATATGCGTAATGTCAGCCTTGCCGTCACAGGGGCCAGAATCCTCGCCTTGATGGATCAGGTGGAACAGGCGCTCTACAATCCTTTCGAACGCACGCCCGAAGACGCACAGAACTCGACCATGCTCATGGAAATGGCGATCCTCGACCCGGAATTCTCCGATTTATCGGGCATAAAACCTACGCCTCAGAATACCGTTCAGGCCCAGTCCGCCCTGCATATGGCGGCAATCTACTCTGCATGGGTAGAATACCACCTCACCAACGTTGGCCTCAGCGAAATGGACCGAATGGGTATCGGGGCAATCGACGACCTCAACGCATTCCGCACCCTCGCCACCACCTATATCGCCGAAGCGGCCGAAGGGTTTGGCAAGAGCAACGGCCCTTGGGAAGCGCGTGATCTCAGAAATCTGAACGAATCGACCGACCTCTACCTGCAGCTCTCTGATTCTCCGACCGAAGCTGTCCACCCGGTGGATAAGCTGGTGATGTATTTTTCAAACATTCAGGGGGAACCCACTCCGGAAAGCCTGCGCTTCATCCATATTCTCGACCAGCGCAAGGCAGCCATTTTTGCACCGAGCGAAGACGATCGGCGTCTGGACGCCCAGCCTTTGGAAATGTAACGAAAACTGGTCGGGGTGAGAGGATTCGAACCTCCGGCCTCCTCGTCCCGAACGAGGCGCGCTACCAGGCTGCGCCACACCCCGAAAAAATCTAACAGCGCAAGGAGATACACTTACTATATAACTTTGCAAAACGATTCCAGAAAAAAGTCAACAAGCGCACTCACTTATGTAGCTCTATCCCCTTTTAGAGCAAAAAAACCATTCCCTTTGCCTACAAAGATGTAGATAGGTTATAGTACATCAGCGCCCATAACGAAAGTTTCTCATATGTTTAAACTCATCCTGTTTGTCGGTATGTTCATTTTGATGTCAGTATCGTCTTCTGTAACCAAGGCACAGGAATCGGACGTTTTATCCTCGCCTCGCCCCCTCTGGAACACCGATCCGGTAGAAGAAACTGAAGATGAGGATGGAGACGAGGAAGATGAAGAAAATAAGGAGAAAAAACGTCGCCTTAAAGACTCAGCCTCCTCCCCGACTGTTCGACAACATCTGGAGGAAGAGGAACCTGAGTTAAAACCAAAAAGAGAAATCAATGTCGACATGAATTTCTCCAATGATGCCCGCAACATCGCAAAATCGTGCCCGCAGCAATGGGAGGATGAAGAATGCCTGCGAGCAACATCGCAAGCGGCTTTGGTGCTTGTTTCCAATTTTGGCGGTAAATTAGACCAGGCAGGTCAAAAAAGTTTCATGGAAGCGCTTAAGGAGGACTGCGCCGCCTCAACAGCCGCAACACAAGAGGACGGCATTCCCGCCTATGCCATGAAAAGTGCCTACACTGTTTGCATGAATAAAATCGCAGACATAGCAGACAAAACCGGAGTTGTACCCGAACCTTCTTATATGCAGTTACTATTAGCCACGGTTTGGTGTATGGAAAAAAGCCCACAATGCCAAATGATGGAGTTGGCGCTAAGAAAATGGGCAAAATAAATTAAACTCAGGCCGCTTTCGATTGGCCTGAAAAATCTCGGACAAACTGGTCGAAGACTCTTACGGAATCTATGACGTTCGGCGCATAGTTGGCAATAAACGCCTCATCAAGCTTGGCACCCTGCTGATAAGCCTTAAGCGCCGCCTCACCGTCATAATCGCAGCCCGAGAGCCGCAGCGTCAGAACCTCGGGTGCAGCGCCGAACGCAACCCCCGGTAAAGCGGCAAGACCGTAATCCTTCAGCAAAACATTCGCCAGTTCCTTCGAAGTCCGAACCCCTGCCTTCGCCAAAGCTTCACGGTGCTTCTCAAAATTAGGGTAATTATAAAACGCCCCCTGCGGCTCCGGCGCATGGATACCAAGCGCGCGCAAACCCTTGGCAATAAAACGGTTCATCAACGCATGAATCTCCGTGCACTGGCGGATATGCGTCTCGATATCCTCATGCCCCTTATAGGCATCAATACACGCCTGCTGGATCGGCGAGGGAACGCAGGACCACGTCTCGCTGGCGATATTCTTCAAAAGCCCCTGCAGCCCGCCAACCGCCTTGGGAATGAACCCAACCCCCACGCGCCAACCGCCGAGCGAAAGGTGCTTGGAAAGACCAGTCGTGATCGCCGTGTGAGTGGGTGCATACTTCGCAATAGTGCGGTAAACCCCATCGAAGCTGACGAACCCGTAAATTTCATCGGAAATAATCAGGATATCCTCAGCAACACAAACCTCAGCTATAGCCTTCAACTCTTGTTCAGAAATCGTCAGCCCCGTGGGATTGCTCGGGTAATTCAGGATAAGCTTGGAGGGATTTTTTCCCTCTTTGCGTGCCTGAACAATCGTATCTTTGAAAACTTGCGGGTCAATATGGTAACCGGAATCATCCAGGCGCGTGGGAACCTTTATAACCTCACGCCCCAGCATCCGCGCCTGCGGCTTGTAGCTCACCCAGCTCGGATCGGGCATCAGCAAATCGCCCTCAACCGCCATCTGCAGCGCATAGAGGATCAGCTTGCTCCCCGGAGCAATAATCACATCGAACTGCGAAGTATCAAACCCGGCCTTATCCTTGTAATAGGCCGAAACCGTCTCACACAACTCCGGCAGACCGGCAGTCGGCAGGTATTCCTTGCGGTGAACTCCCTCCTTCAGCGCCTGCTGCAGACGCGGGGGAACAGGAAACGGCGACTCACCGAACCCCATATGAAAGGCTTTCTGACCTTGCGCCCGGCGGCTCTTGACCATTTCATTGGCGGCAAGGGTCGGCGACAGCTCGAATTCTGTGGCGGTTTTGACGAGTTTGACCATGGTCTGAAAGCTCCATAAAAACAAAAAAACAGGCAATATCCTTAAATAAAAGCCCCCCTTACTAAGGGTTCCCGCCGATTTATTCAAGTTTTTTCGCAAAAATCATCTGGAAAATAGGAACAGAAATACGCTAATATACTCAAAAAACAGCAAACAAGGGTCTGGGATGAAAGTTTTCGTATTGGGGATCGACGTTAACCGCGCAAGCTGTGACCCCACCCTGTATCCTGAACTGGACCCTTACCAACGCGCCCAAAGCCAGCATCTGGATGAAACAGCAAGGAAAATTGCAGATTTTACAGCCGATGCTCGCGACTACGCCCCCTTCGCTTGGGGGATGCAGCTTTCAGACACGCGCCCCGGCCATGAAAGAGACTATACCCTTCAGGAAGCGGCTTTTCATCGCGTTATACCGTTCCCGATGGAAGACGACTTTTTGCCAAAAACCCAAATGTCCCCCTACCCGGAGCACAAGCCCTACTTTGAAGCCAAAAAACAGGCGGGAGAAGACACGGCCGTTCTTTTGGGCTTCTATGCACCAGAATGCATTTATTGGGCAATGAATGATCTGGTGAAAAACGGCTTTAGGGTTGTCCTGCCGACAGATTTGGTCGCCGCCGCTCACCCTTCGCATCCCATGGAACACTTCGAGGAGTTTATGTTCGATGCTGGACAAGGCAAAATAATATTCACGAATGCCGACAGGACGCTGTCAATGCTGCAAACCCCTGAAGATCGGCGCGTCTTGCCAGTGCCCCTATATGACTACAACGATTTGCACCAGATGTATTTCGGCCCCGGCAGCTAAGACTAATAACCCCTGCAGTGCAGCAAGACACCTCCCCTGAATTTCGGGCTTTTCCGGCATCTTTCATGTTAAGATGAAACAATGCAGGAGAACGCCACGACCTACCCCCCAGCCCTGTCGGCCAACGCGCCGGAAGAAGCGGACATTCTCAAATCAAAGTTGTTGCTGGTTTTCGAATTTTCGGTCATTTGCCTGCTGATCCCCACGGTAATTATCGCTTTCCGCCTGGCCCGGAATATGTTCCTCTTCCTCTGGGGCGTGACCTTTTTCTGCTGGGCTGTGCTGTTCCTGACGCGGGAGGGATTCTGGGAAAAGGTCTGGCGGTTCGAGGCCGTGAACTGGCAGAACATGAAAACCATTCTCCCCCGCTGGGCGTTATGCAGCATAGGGATGCTGATTTTTATTTATTTTTATGATCCTGCAAGGATGTTCTACATCATTGAACAGCGCCCCGCAGCAATCCCTGTGATCCTCTTCGCCTACCCCCTGCTCTCGGCCCTGCCGCAGGAAATGATCTTCTGCGGTTATTTCTTCGAACGCTTTAAGACTCTGTTCACGACCGAACGCATGATGATCATCGCCAGCGCCCTCGTCTTCGCCTACGCGCACGTTCTCTACATCAACTGGGTCGCCCCGCTCCTGAGCCTCGTCGCCGGCCTGATCTTCGCTTCAACCTACAGCAAAACCAAATCGCTGGCACTCGTGACCATTGAACACGGTCTCTACGGCATCAGCTTGTTCCTCATCGGCCTCGGCTGGTACTTCTACGGCGGCGCCGTTCATTAAAGGAGAGTAAAGGCCAATGCCGCCACAAGCGTCGGCGGCAAGGCGGCGGCAAAAAGCCAGAGCGGATGCACCGCCTTATCGTCAAAATGCTCCCGCAAAATGGCGATCCCGGCGGGGTTTGGCGCGTTGGCGATGATGGTCAGCCCTCCTCCCGTCACGGCCCCGGCCACCAGAGAATATTTAAACTCATCCGAAAGCCCTTCGACCAGCGACCCCAGATACGTCAAAGCGGCATTATCCGTAATGGCCGTAAGCGCCATAGCCCCCCAGAACACCTGATCGCTACTCATGGCCATCAAAAGCGGTTGCAGCCACCAGTGCTGCTGCCCGCCCAGAACGACAAGTCCGGCAAGGAAAAAAGCAACCAGCAATCCTTCGCGCAGAATCAGACGGTGCTGATACCGCTCATACGCATGGGCAACGCCAAGGAAGAACAGAAAAAGACCGAAAAACACGGCGGGATGATGGGCAAACGCGACGATCCCCGTCAGAAACAGCAAATGCACGGCGGTCAGGGCGACAGGAACGGGATCGCTCTCTGGAGCCGACGCGATCTTGGAGAGTTCTCCTAGCTCGCTCCTGAAAAAATAAGTCACGGCCAGTGCATTAAAGCAAACAGCAAGTGCAGCCTTCCAGCCGAAATGCTGCATCATAAACGCCGCATCCCAGCCCCAATGCCCGGCAACCATAAGCACAGGCGGTGCGGCAAAGGGCGTCAACGTGCCTCCGATGGAAACATTCACGAACAAAGCACCCAAAGTGCCGTACTTCAAACGCAGCGAAACATTTTTAGAATATATATGTGTGCTCAAGATCAACGCACAAAGAGTCATAGCCGCCGGCTCGGTGATAAAAGACCCCAAAAGTGGCCCAAGACAAAGAACAGTAAAATAAAACCCGATCGCACCGCGCACGGGAATTTTACCGCCAATAAACAGCATCACGGAGGTAGCCATCTGAAGAATCGGCCGCGTGGCCGCCACGACCATGATGGCAAAGACGAACATCGGCTCGGTGAAATTGCGCGAGTCGACGTAATGCGTAGCTTCCTTAATGCCCTCAAGACCGAATATAGAAAGAACCAGAACCATCGCCCAGAACCCGAAAACCACTTCGACTTCCCCCAACAGATGGAAAAGACCCGCGTGTTCGGGGCGCTTATGGGCAAGGCGCTCGAAAAACTTCGTAGCGAACGTGTGCAACACCGCCAGAGCGAACAGGGACGCAGCTACGATTTGTATGGTCGTCGGATTCATGCAAGTGTCCGGACAGTCAGGTTAGGATTTCTTGCCGAGTTTTTTGATGACGTTTTCGAAAGCCTTGAGCGTTTCACGACTGACATGATGCTCCAGCCCCTCGGCGTCCATCTCGGCGACCTTCTTACTTACACCGATACTTTTGAGAAAATCAACAATAATGAGATGCCGCGCCTTGCAAGAGTGCGCCAGCGCCTGCCCTTCCTTGGTCAGGAAAAGCGAACGGTAGGGCTGCGCGATCACCAGTCCTTCCCGCTTCAGACGGGTAACGATCTTGTTCACCGTCGCCTGTGAAACGCCGAAACGCGAAGCAAGATCGACGATGCGCGCCTCGCCGTTCACGTCGATCAGGTCGGCGATAAGCTCGACATAATCCTCGGCCGTCTCGGTCTGGTGAGCCTCCCGCACCTTCTCGAACCAGGAGGCCTGCTTTTTCGGATCGGCCAATATAAGGTTGTCGGTCACGGCTGCAATACCCTTATCGCGTAATGTCCTTAGTTTATATTTACCAAAAATTAGCCTTTTGTCAAAAGTATTGCCAAGGCTATATTTCTTATTATAAGCTGTAACGAGTAAACAGGAGTTGAATTTCATGCAGGATACCCCTGCGCCAGCGCCAACCACAGCCGTCAGTCTCGCCGAAGTCTTCCGCACCGTGGAAATTCCGCAAAATTCGGGATTTTGGCGCAAAATGTTTGCCTTCGCAGGACCGGGTTATCTGGTCTCCGTCGGCTATATGGACCCCGGCAACTGGGCCACCGACATCGCCGGAGGCTCCGCCTTCGGTTATACGCTGCTCTCGGTTATCCTGATGTCTAACCTTATGGCCATCCTTTTACAGGCGCTGACCGTCAGGTTGGGCGTCGGCGCAGGGCTTGATCTAGCTCAGGCCTGCCGGACTCAATATCCCAAGCCGGTCGGAATTTTCCTCTGGTTTCTATGTGAAATCGCCATCTGCGCCTGTGATCTTGCCGAAATCATCGGAACAGCTATAGCCCTGAAACTCCTGTTTGGCATCGATCTCGTCTTTGGGGTTTGCCTCACAGCCCTCGACACGCTCATCATCCTGTTCCTTCAGTCCAAAGGTTTCCGCTATCTGGAAGCCTTTATCATAGCCCTGATCTTAGTAGTCGCCGGCTGTTTCGTCGTCGATATCTGGCTGGCGCAGCCGGAATGGGGCGCGGTCATGGCGGGCTTCGTCCCCGATCCACAAATCGTGCAGAACCCGGCGATGCTTTATATTGCCATCGGAATTCTCGGCGCAACCGTGATGCCGCACAACCTCTACCTCCACTCGGCCATCGTCAAAACCCGCTGCTACGGCGAGGACTCCGCCTCCAAACGCGAGGCCATAAAATTCCTGACTATCGACTCCACCTTTGCCCTGATGTTCGCGCTGTTCATCAACGCGGCCATCCTCATTCTCGCCGCGGCGACGTTCCACCAGCAGGGCATGACCGAAGTGGCAGAGATTCAAGACGCGCACGAACTCCTGACCCCCATGCTCGGCACTGCGATGGCCAGCACCCTCTTCGCCCTCGCTCTTTTGGCTTCGGGCCAGAACTCAACCGTAACGGCCACACTGGCCGGCCAGATCGTCATGGAGGGCTTTCTGGAAATCCGTTTACCCCCGTGGCTTCGGCGCCTGATGACCCGGCTGATCGCCATGATTCCGGCCCTGACCGTCGCCATCTGGGTCGGCGAATCGGGGACGGCCAAACTGCTGATCCTCTCCCAGGTGATCCTAAGCCTGCAGCTTCCCTTTGCGGTAATCCCACTGGTTCAATTCACGTCAAGCAAAAAACTGATGGGCGAATTTGCCATCGGCCCTCTCTTCGCCGCCACGGCCTGGGCCGTGTCCTTGCTCATCGTATGCTTGAATCTGAAGCTGCTGTACGACTTCTTCTTGAGCTTCTAGGTCAGGGCAAACCAAGGAATAATTTCCTTTCGTGATGCGCTGCAAAAGGATTTCTTCCCCTTTGACCGGATTTTTAGTATAAATGACCCTCTATTTCTTGACAGAGTAAGGCGCTTGTGATTATGTCCTTCGCCTGTGCGGGAAAACTTATGCACCGCAACAAGAGCGCGTAAAAGAGACGCTGAAATTAAACGCAACGAACGGAAAACAGACATGTTTGCAGTAATCAGAACGGGCGGAAAACAATACAAGGTCCAAAAAGACGACAAGATTTTCGTGGAGAAAATTGAAGGCGAAGACGGCTCGGTTATCAACCTGGATCAGGTTCTCATGATCGCCGATGACAGTAAATCGACCGTAGGCGCACCGATTGTTGAAGGCGCACTCGTGGAAGCGAAGATTATCCGTCAGGACCGTGGCCCGAAAATCACCATTTTCAAGAAAAAGCGCCGCAAGAATTACCGCCGCAAGAAGGGCCACCGTCAGGATCTGACCTACATCCAGATCACCAATATCAAGGCCGCTGCGTAATAATAATAACAAAAATCATAAGGAGAGAAGACCATGGCACATAAGAAAGCAGGCGGCAGTACCAGCAACGGACGCGATTCAGCGGGCCGGCGCTTGGGCGTAAAAAAATTCGGCGGCGAATTCGTTCTGGCCGGAAACATCATCATCCGTCAGCGCGGCACGAAATATCGCCCCGGCAAGAATGTCGGCATGGGCAAGGATCACACGATTTTCGCCCTTCTGGAGGGACAGGTTCTGTTCTCCAAGGGTCCGGGCGGCAAGCCCATAGTGAATGTTCTCCCGGCCAACGACGCGCAGGCGCAGGCGGCGGAATAACCCTTTTTGAAAGAAGCCAAAAAAGATAAATAAGAGGGGAAAGGAATTTCCCCTTTTTTAATGGCCGGACGGACCATACAACAATGAAATTTCTCGATCAGGCGAAAATTTACCTCGAAAGCGGCAAGGGCGGACCCGGCTGCGTCAGCTTCCACCGCGAAAAATTCGTCGAATTCGGCGGACCGGACGGTGGCAACGGCGGTCGCGGCGGCGACGTCATCATCGAAACTGCCGAAACGCTCAATACGTTGATTGATTTCCGCTACCAGCAGCATTTCCGCGCCGAACCCGGACAAAACGGCATGGGCCAGAACCGCACGGGCGCCGACGGCAAGGATTGCATCATCAGAGTGCCCGTAGGCACCGTCATTCTAGCGGAGGATAGAGAAACCGTTCTGGCGGACTTCAACGAACCCGGCCAGCGGGTCGTTTTTCTCAAGGGCGGCGACGGCGGTTTCGGCAACGCTCATTACAAAAGCTCCACGAATCAGGCACCGCGCAAATTCACCCCCGGCTGGCCAGGTCAGGAAGCCGCAATCTGGCTGCGCCTCAAACTCATCGCCGATGTCGGTCTGATCGGTCTGCCGAATGCCGGAAAATCGACCTTTCTGGCCTGCTGCACCAACGCAAAACCGAAAATCGCGGATTATCCCTTCACAACTTTGCACCCGAATCTGGGCGTCGTCAAAGCCGGGGAATTCGATTTCGTGATCGCAGATATTCCGGGGTTGATCGAAGGCGCGCACGAAGGCCACGGCCTCGGTGACCGCTTTCTCGGCCATGTTGAGAGAACAAGCGTCCTCCTGCATCTCATCGACTGTACGCAGGACGATCTCCCCGGCGCGTACAAGACGATCCGCAACGAACTCGAAGCCTACGGCCACGGCCTGAAGGACAAACCGGAAATCATCGCCCTGACAAAAGCCGACGCCCTCGGCCCCGAACTGGCACAGGATCAGGCTAAAATCCTGAAAAAAGCCATAAAGAAGGAAATCGTCGTGATCTCCGCCATCGCGCAGGACGGCATCAAGCCCCTGCTCTTCAAGCTGGCCGAAATTGTGCGCGAAAACCGCCAGCGGGAAAGAGAACTCAAAAAATCCCGGAGCGCCTGACCGATGACCACGGTACAAAAAAAGCATAACACCCTCTCCGCGCATAAGGTACTCAGAGACTCCCGATTCCTCGTCATAAAGATCGGCTCCGTTCTTATTCGCGGCAAACAGATGGATGAGGTCAACACAGCATGGATGGAATCTCTGGCGCAGGACATCGCCGATCTCATGAAAAGGGGAATCAAGGTTGTAGTAGTGTCCTCCGGCGGCATCGCCCTCGGACGCAAGGCGCTTGGGATTCCTGCAGATATCGCCCCCGGCGCGATCAGGCTGGAGCAAAAACAGGCCGCCTCGGCCGTCGGCCAGTACCATATGTTCAACGGCTACTTCAAAGCCTTTTCAAAGGTCGGAATAACAGCCGCGCAAGTCCTCCTGACCATGAGCGAAACCGAAAACCGCCGCCTGAACCTCAACGCCCGCGAAACTCTGTATACTTTGCTGGACAAGGGTATCGTCCCCGTCATCAACGAAAACGACACGGTCTCGACCGGGGAAATCCGCTTCGGCGATAATGACCGCCTCAGCGTCCGCGTCGCGCAGATGATTCAAGCCGATACCGTGCTTCTGCTCTCCACAACGCATGGCCTCTATACCTCCAACCCCGACCTCGACCCGTCCGCGCAGCACATCCCAGTCATCGAACAACTGGAGGAAAAACATCTCCAGATGGCAGGTTCCGCAATAGCAGGCCTCAGCACCGGCGGCATGAAAAGCAAGATCGAGGCCGCGCAATCGGCAACTCGCTCCGGGATCAGCATGGTTATCGCCAACGGCCGCGATAATCATATTCTCAAAACTCTGATAGACGACCCCTCCCGCCCCTCCAGCCTCTTCGTCGCGCAAAAAAGCGACGCGGGCGCAAAAATGATCTGGCTGCAAAGCCATATGCGCCCCAAGGGCATCGTCACTATCGACGACGGTGCGCTAAAAGCCCTCAAGGGCGGTAAAAGCCTCCTGCCCGTCGGCGTAAAAAAGATCGAGGGCCATTTCCAGCGCGGAGACGCGATAGAAATTCGCACCCTTGAAGGCAAAAAAGTCGGCATGGGTATCAGCGCCTATGATATCGCCGACGCAACCCTGATTATCGGCAGGAACACGACCGATATCGAAAAAATTCTCGGCTACACAGGCCGCGACGAGCTGGTTCACCGCAACGACATGGTTCTCGAACTGAAATAAACCCTGTATAGTGGCGGGGTTTTGTAAAATAAATGGCTTGGCAAGAAATGCGGACCGACACCCCCAAAACCATCCACCTCAAGGACTACACTCCTTACCCGTGTAAGGTTTTAAGCCTCGACCTGTCCTTCGACATCCGCGACTCCCAGACTCGCGTCACCGCAAAAACCCGCTACAAAAAAACTGAAGGAAAAATAAAGGAAATCTTCCTCAACGGCGAAGACCTCAACCTTGAAAAACTCCTCGTGGACGGCGAGGAGTATAAAAACTGGAAGCAGGAGGAAAACGGCCTGCGCCTAACGTGGCCCGAGGGAAAGGACGAATTCAACCTCGAAACCCACACGGTCATTTACCCCGACCTAAACACAAGACTCGAAGGCCTCTATAAATCCGGTGACACCTACTGTACTCAATGCGAGGCCGAAGGCTTCCGCCGAATAACCTTTTTTCCCGACCGCCCGGATATCCTCACAATCTTCACTGTACGCATAGAGGCCGACCAAAAATCATGCCCCGTCCTGCTCTCGAACGGCAACAAAACATCTGAAGGAAAATTGGAGAACGGCCGCCATTTCACAATCTGGCACGACCCTTTCCCCAAACCGTGCTACCTGTTTGCTTTGGTAGCGGGCGATCTCACTCATATCCACGACATATTCACGACGAAATCCGGCCGGAAAGTCGATCTTTACATCTACGTCCGCCCCGGCGACGAAGCCCAGTGCGACCATGCGATGGAATCTCTGAAAAAATCCATGAAATGGGACGAAGACGCCTACGGCCTCGAATACGACCTCGACCTCTTCAATATCGTGGCGGTCAGCGATTTCAACATGGGCGCGATGGAAAACAAATCCCTCAATATTTTCAACACCGCCCTCGTCCTCGCCCACCCGGACACAGCAACCGACACCGACTTCATGCGCGTGGAAAGCGTCATCGCCCATGAATACTTCCACAACTGGAGTGGCAACCGCGTCACCTGCCGCGACTGGTTCCAGCTTTCCCTGAAGGAAGGTCTCACCGTCTTCCGCGATCAGGAATTCTCCAGCGACCTGCACTCCCGCGATGTGCAGCGCATTGATGATGTCACCCACCTGCGGCGATTCCAATTCCCGGAGGATGCTGGCCCCCTCGCCCACCCCGTGCGACCGGACAACTACATCGAGATCAACAATTTCTATACGATGACGGTCTACGAAAAGGGCGCAGAGGTAATCCGCATGATGCGGACCATCATCGGCCCCGAAAACTACCGTAAGGGTACCGACCTTTATTTCAGCCGCTTCGACGGGCAGGCCGTGACCTGCGACGACTTCGCCGCCTGCATGGAGGAAGCCAGCGGCATGGACCTGACCCAGTTCAAGCTCTGGTATTCTCAGGCCGGAACACCTTCGATAACCTTCAAAGGCCTCTATGACTCGGTCACTAAAAACTACACCATCACCTTGACCCAGCACACCCCCGACACGCCAGGCCAAAAGGAAAAGCAACCGATGCACATTCCGGTCGCTCTCGGACTTATCGGACCGGACGGGCAAGAGATCACCCTCGGTGAAGGAAAAAAGACAATAATCCTGCATCTGAAGAAAAAATCAGACAGCTTCACGATGGAAAACATTCCCCAGCATCCCGTCCCCTCAATCATGCGCGGCTTTTCCGCCCCGGTAAACCTCAAGGACGATCTCACGAGCGAAGACCACGCTTTCGTCATGATTCATGATACCGACGGGTTCAACCGCTGGGAGGCGGTTCAGGATTTCACCCTCCATGTGCTGGATAAAATGATGGACGAAGGCGCGGAAGTGCCCGTCAATTACATCAACAGCTTCGGCCTTCTTCTCAAAAAGGCGCAGGAAGAAGACTCCGACAAGGCGCTTTTCGCCCGCATGATCCACATCCCTGAGGTTCCACAGATCGGCCTGCTGAGAAAAGAGATCGACACAGACGCCATCGACCACGCCCGTGAAGACCTCATCAACGCGCTTCTCAGCCATCACGCCGCAACGCTCAGGGAGCTATACGAAAGCAATAAGGATCAAGGCCCGGTCTCCACTTCCTCCGAAGCTATGGGCCGCAGAGCTCTAAAAAACACTACGCTTCATCTCATCACCAACAAGCAGATGAAGGAAGACGTCGATCTCTGCAAAAAAGCGTACGATGAGTCTGTGTGCATGACCGATCGCATATCCGCCCTGCACCGCTTGGCTGCGTTCAGGACATCGATTTGCTGTGAAGCCATAGAGGATTTCTACAACCGCTTTAAATCCTACCCCCTCGTCATCGACAAATGGTTCGCGGTGCAGGCGATGGCCGTGCGTTCAGATACTCTGGATGTCCTACAAAAACTCAAGCTGCATCCTGATTTCAATATCCGCAATCCGAACCGCGTCCGCTCTCTGTATGCAGCTTTCGCTATGAACAACCCCGTCTGCTTCCATGCCAAGGACGGCAGCGGTTATGAATTCCTGCGCGAAGCCGTATCAGATTTAAACCGCATCAACCCGCAGATCGCGGCACGGCTGCTGACCCCCCTCAAGGAATGGAAACGCTACACGCCCGAGCGTCAGGCCTTGATGAAAAAAGCTCTGACCTCTATCCTCGAAATAGAGAATCTCTCGCCGGATGTCTACGAGATCGCCAGCAAGAGCCTACAAAACTGATCAACCTTCCATCAGGACTCCATGCCTGATTTCGAATATGAAGACAGACACGCTGGTCTTGTCTGCGGCCTCGATGAAGTGGGCCGCGGACCGCTGGCCGGCCCCGTCGTCGCCGCTTGCGTGGTTATCCCGCGCGATCAGCGCCACCACGATTTTATAAAGGGCATCAAC
This sequence comes from Alphaproteobacteria bacterium, assembly GCA_018000295.1. GTDB lineage: Bacteria > Pseudomonadota > Alphaproteobacteria > Micavibrionales > Micavibrionaceae > JAGNKE01. The sequence continues at coordinate 203,605 of JAGNKE010000001.1, forward strand.
AACAGCAAAAAGCTGGGCAAGCAAAAACGCGCCGCCCTGAGCAAACTGATCCTCTCGATTTTCCCCTCAGTAATCATCGAAGTGGGCGTTGAAGAAATCGACAAAATCAACATTCTGCAAGCCAGCTTGCTTGCCATGCGCCGAAGCTGCGAACGTATCAATCATCTCGCGCCGCTCACTCACGCGCTCGTGGACGGAAATAAATCCCCTCTACTCCCCTGCCACTCCACCACAATTATCAAGGGAGATGATAAATCACTCTCTATTGCAGCCGCCTCCATCATCGCCAAAGTTTACCGCGACACGCTGATGGAAAAATTGGCAAAGGAATTTCCCGGTTACGGCTGGGAAAATAACATGGGCTACCCGACGTCCGGCCACATTACCGCTCTGGATCTTTACGGTATAACCCCCCACCACCGAAAGTCGTTCGGCCCCGTAAAAGTACGCCTCCAGAAATCCGCTTGATCTTCTGTCTCACGATTCCATAACAAATCATTGACTCTATTTATGGAATCACGATTCAAAAAAATCTTTTTTATCTTGACGTGGACTCTCATTTCGCCCATGATTCGGTCATTCAAAATTGACGGAGTCAAAAATGTCTAGACAGAAAAAAAATCTGCTCACAGATTCTATCGTGGTGGGAGATTGCATAAAAATCATGCGCCAGCTTAAGCCGGAATCCGTGGACTGCATTTTTGCCGACCCGCCCTATAACCTCCAACTCAACGGTGAACTGCATCGCCCCAACAACACCCGCGTCGATGGCGTGGATGATGAGTGGGATCAATTCGAAAGCCTGAAGGCCTACGACGAATTCACCCGCGAATGGCTTTCCGCCGCACGCGACCTGCTCAAGCCCGACGGCTCCATCTGGGTCATCGGCAGCTATCACAACATCTTCCGCCTCGGCTACATTCTTCAAGACCTCGGCTTCTGGATTCTGAATGACGTGATCTGGCGCAAATCCAACCCGATGCCAAATTTCCGCGGCCGCCGCTTCACCAACGCGCACGAGACAATGATTTGGGCCTCTAAATCTAAGGACTCGAAATACTGCTTTAATTACGAAGCGATGAAGACTCTGAACGAAGACCTTCAAATGCGGTCCGACTGGTACCTGCCTCTCTGTACGGGGGCCGAGCGCCTGAAAGACGTTGACGGCAAGAAGGCACACCCGACGCAAAAACCCGAATCCCTCCTCTACCGTGTCCTTCTTTCTTCAACAAGGAAAGACGACGTGGTCCTCGACCCCTTCTTCGGAACGGGAACGACCGGCGCGGTCGCCAAAAAACTGGGGCGTAAATATATCGGCATCGAACGCGATGCCCGCTACGCTGCCTTCGCTAAAGAACGCATTAAGGACATAGAGCCGCTGAAAGATAAACTCGTGGAAACCAACGCTAAACGCGAAAAACCACGGATTCCTTTCGGCTCCCTGATCGAGCAAGGCCTCCTCCCGGCAGGGGCGGTACTGACTGATGCCAAGAAAAAGCACGCCGCCACAGTCCACGCCGATGGCTCCCTGAGCCTGCAAAACCGCCTGGACAACGTCCAGGGGTCGATCCACAAGGTCGGAGCAGTCGTCCAGAACGCGCCCTCCTGCAACGGATGGACCTTCTGGCATTACAATGACAACGGCAAGCAAGTACCGATAGACCAGCTCCGTGAAAGGATGCGCTACGCAAAGATTGAGGCCGTGTGAAGTGACCGCATCGAACTACGACAAAATAATCATAGAAGAGCTTACGCTATCTATGTCGATAGGAATATACGAAGCCGAAAAAATAAATACACAGAACGTGTGCATAAATCTGACACTTGATCTAACAAGCTCACCTGTTGAGGGCAAGAAAACAATAAATGATGTCTTGTGTTATAAAGAACTGACCGACAGCATCAGAAAGTTGGCAAAATCGCGTCACTTCGATCTAGTAGAAGAATTAGCTGAGGAAATCTGCAGTCTGTGCTTAAGAAACAGCCGAGTTGTTGCTACTACGGTACGCGTTTTCAAAACAGAAATCATGAAAGATGTAAAAAATATCGGAGTAGAAATCTACAGAACGCAGTTGCAGAAACGCCTGATTTCTAGAGTCTAAACTTAATAAATCACCCATAACCAGTTGTAAAAGAGAAAACTGAGAACGATAAAAATTTTGTCAGTAGTCCGTGCTTTGTCCCCAGCCGATCAACAACCTCTTTCGATACGCCGCTTATTGAGTACAGCCCCTAGTGCAGCATACCTTTATCTTTAATCCTTTCTCTTAGAGTCTTATATTCAACAAGAAGTTTCTCACTAACGGCTTTCGGATCAGAAGTGTCAAGAAAAGACTTAGAGTAAAAAAGCGTCTTTCCACCCGGATCAGCAAAAATATCAAAGCCCTCCATCACCGCAAGTGTCTGTAGAGCAGTGTAACCACCTAGGGATGAATTTTCGAGTTTCCTAAACGCAAAAATTTTAGCATAAAAAACGAGGTAAGCTTTACGAAGCTTGTACAGATTCTGCTTAACTCTCCTCTTCTCTGGGAATTTTTGAAAAATTTTATTTTTATCAGAAATATACTGTAAAGCTACATCAACAGGCACAGGTATATAGGTTAAAGTAAAAGGACGACTGACTTCAAGAATAACACTAAAAGGGAATCCCTCCATCTGTTTGTTTGTAGAGCCACACCTAACAGCCTTAAAACTATCAGTCGTGAACATCTCAAATCTTCTGATAGCTTGGATCTGGCTCGCAGGATCAATTTTAAATGCGCGTCGCTCCATATCATAATCAAGCAGATTTAACTCTTGCTTAAACTCAAAACGGGTAGGAAATTGCGACCTGCTGGAAATAATAAATTTACGCGTCGCGTCTTTAATCTCCTTCATATCAAATTCAGAACTGATAAACCGCTTAAGAAGGGCGCATTCATTAATACGAAGATAGTTTTCAATATGTGCTTCATTTTCCACATCGACAAAATTAATGGCAAAATAAAGGTGAGAGAGAGCCTTCATCGTCGGCTTCTCGTAAAAATACTTTCTGTTTGACTGGGGCGTACCTTCCACAAACTCTGCAACTGGCATATCAGGCGGTAGATCTTCAAGCTGAACAATATCCGAGTCTTCCTCTGACTTTTGCTCAGAAAAATCCGCAACAACAGGACCAGAAGCAGGCTTCAAAGGCTCCGAGGTTTGAGCATCTGCCGAATAAACAAAGCCGCATAAAGCCGGAAAAAACAAACCCAAGCACAAAGCCGAACAAAGATATCTATAAAACATATGTCACCGCATTACTAACAGGTAGAAACATTATACGTTATTGTCCGGTAAGCTTCAATGCTGCCCCCACCCATGCAATCTAAAAACACGATAAGCCTTGGAAAAAAGGGTCGGAAGACCAATTGAGTCTAGACGAATAACATCGCACCAAAAATAATTGGCAGGATGCTTAAATTTCGCTTGAACACGAGCCCCGCGTAGATTCAATCTTAAATTGAAGTGAGTAAATTCATGTTGGACAGTATGACTAATTATTTCATATTCAAGATCCTCTAAATCGCTCAGAAAATCGTCTTGTACTAATGGATATTCCCACCCCGAAGTAGGAAAACCAACCGTACCACCCAAAAGACCACGAGGATGACGTCGGTGAAGTAAGACCCGCTTATCTTCATCTTGAACCCAATAAACTTTGCCTTCGCGCTTATCCTTTGGAATAATTTGTTGTTTTATTTCAGAATGTTGCACACCGGTTCGGGTGCTATGCTCGCTAATAAAGTCACAACCAAGACGGCTAACATGACAATCAAAACACCGCGGCACCTTGGGTATGCATATCGTAGCCCCAAGGTCCATAAAAGCCTGCGCCAAATCCCCCGGTCTTGCTTCATAACTCTCGAAATACGCACGGGCCTGGGCCTTGGCCTCTTTCTTGACGCTCTTTGCATCCCCGGACAACCCGTGCACCCGCACCATCACCCGCTCAACATTGCCGTCCACGACTGTTGCGGGCTTGCCGAAGGCAATGGCCCGGATCGCCGCGCTGGTATACTCTCCGATCCCCGGCAGCGTCATAAGCTCCCTTTGGTCCTCGGGAAACACCCCTCCCCGCCCATAGGCCACAATCTGAGCGCATTTATGTAAATTTCTCGCCCGCGCATAATACCCAAGCCCCGCCCATTCGCGCATCACATCGTCGATATCGGCATCGGCAAGCGCAAAAACATTGGGCCATAAGGCTGTAAACTTGAGAAAATACGGAATGACGGCCGTCACGGTAGTCTGCTGCAGCATGATCTCCGAAAGCCAGACTTTATAAGGCTCCGGCGTCGCCCCGGAACGGTAGCGCCAAGGCAGATCCCGCGCATTCGCATCGTACCATTCAAGAAGAACCTCCCTGAAAGCCACAACCTTGTCAGGCCCGCAACCCTTCTTTAATCTAGATCCTGTTCTTTTCATGATTCTCACAAGCGAAACCCACCGATGCGCCCCCTCTCGGAACCCGTCTCACGTATATCAGGCAAGACCTTCAGCCGCAAATACATCGCTCTGGGCCGCATCCTCTCGGAATGGGAGCAGATTGTCGGACCCGAATTCTCCGGCAAGGCCATACCCGTAAAGCTGAATTACCGGAAAAATGGCAAGACCGGCAAAAGCCTGGCCTCACTGGACATCGCCACCTCGGACGCACAGGCCACCGCCCTGCATTACCAGAAGGACTTGATCCTAGAGCGCATCAACAGGGTCTTCGGGCAGGGTTGGATCGGCGATATCCGCTTTGTTTCCGTACCGGGAATGGCCGCGAAAACCCCTGAAAAACCAAAAAGACTCTTGACGGAGGACGAAAAAAAGTTTCTATCCGGTATGCTTGAAGCGCTTGAGGATCAGGAGCTTAAGGCAAAATTGGAAGTTATAGGCCGGGAAATACTGAAGAGATCGTAAATATGAAAGTCACAGCCATCACCCTGCGCGCAGGACACGTCATCGACTACAACGGAAAGCTGTGGGTCGTGGTCAGCAACCAGATCATCCAGCCCGGCAAGGGCGCCTCGGTCTCACAGGTCGAGATGCGTGACGTCCGCAGCGGCGCGAAGGACAACGTGCGCTTCCGTACACAGGAAACCGTGGAACGCGTCAGGCTCGATCAGGACGAATATCAGTACCTCTACACCGACGGTGATGAGGTGCATTTCATGCATACAGAAAATTTTAACCAGATTCACGTCTCCAGGGAACTGATCGGCCCCCGCGCCGCCTTCCTTCAGGAGGGCATGGTTATCGAGATCGAAACCTACGAGGGCGAACCTCTGGGCTTCGAATTCCCGGACAGTTGTGTCCTCGAGATCGTGGAAGCCGAACCCGTAGTAAAGGGACAAACTGCCACGACGTCCTACAAGCCCGCGATCCTCGAAAACGGCGTGAAGATTATGGTCCCCCCGCACGTGGGATTGGGCACGAAGGTCGTCATCAGGATCGAGGACGGCACCTACATCGAACGTTTCAAGGGCTGATTTTCATATGCCATCCCATTCTGCCCTGATGAACGTCATGCTGCGCGCCTCTGAAAAGGCAGCGCGGTCTCTAATCAGGGACTTTAACGAGGTCGAAAATCTTCAGGTCTCCATGAAGGGTCCGGGGGATTTCGTCTCGGCGGCGGACCGTCGGGCAGAAGAGATTATTTTCACCGAACTCAAAAAGGCCCGCCCGGACTACGCCTTCCTCATGGAGGAATCCGGCGCCATCGAAGGAAACGGGGCCGATGCCGAATACCGCTGGCTCATCGACCCGCTCGACGGCACCACGAATTTTCTTCACGGACTCCCCCACTGGGCCATTTCAATCGGCCTCGAGCATAAGGGCGAAGTCATAGCAGGCCTGATCCACGATCCGGTCAAGGACGAAATCTTCCACGCCGAAAAGGGATCGGGCGCCTTCATGCGCCGCCGCCGCCTGCGCGTTTCCGGGCGACAGGATCTGATGCTGGCCACGATTGCCACCGGCGCCCCGCGCCGCTCCGCCGAATCCCGTACACAATTCATGAAGGAATACAGCGCCATGATCGCCGTCGCCCCCGGCCTGCGCCGTTTCGGAGCCGCCGCGCTCGATCTGGCTTATGTCGCCGCGGGCCGTTACGAAGGCTTCTGGGAACGCAACCTCAAACCGTGGGACGTCGCCGCCGGCGCGATTATCGTCAAAGAGTCCGGCGGCTATATCGGCGACCTCGACAGTTCCGCAGCGAACCCGGTGGAAACGGGCAACGTCATCGCCGCCAACGACCGCCTGTTTGAACCGATGGCTAAAATCCTCAAGGCCGCGTGACCCCCATGACCCGCACGGTTAAAACCTTAGCCACACTGATCCTTCTTCTTCTGCCGACAGCAACCCTCGCGCAGGATTGGTCAAACATCGACAACCGCGCCGCATCGACAACCGTGACGGAAACAAGAATTGTCCCGCAGGTGGGTATCAGCCACGCCGCGTCCGGCAGCGAGAAAAATGCGGGGAATGTGATCAGCTTCAACATGGCTCCCCTGCAGGTCGAGTTAACAGCCGAGCAGCAGGACTTTCTCAGCCGCTACGTTCTCGCCCCTCTGAACGCGAATCCCAACCTGCGTCTGGCGATCCAGAGTCTTGCCCGCACGAACCCGGACGACCGCTACGAATCCACCCGTATCGCCATCGCCCGCGGGCTGGAGGTGCGCCAGTTTTTCATGGACCACAAAATTCTCTCCAAGCGCCTCGTGAGCCAACCGTTAGGCATCGGTGAAAAACCCGCCGACGACGACCGCATAGACCTCCTCCTCTTCGAATAAGAGCAGGAAAGCAGGCGGAACAGGTGTGGATAATAACGCCCAAAAACCGCACAATTCTTGACTTTTTCAGGATTTAGGTGTGGGATATGGCCCATTCACCGCCAGCACAGGAGACATAGGGATGTCGGGAAATCAGGACTCGCCGGACAACAAGCCAAAAAAACAGGGATACAGCACGATCATTCTGTTAGTCGTTCTGGCCGTAGTCTTCTTCAGCTATAAGACCGTGAATCACAAGGAACCGACAATCCCGGAAATGCCCCTGACAAAGGAAGAGGCGGTCTCAGAGGTCTCGGCCCCATCCCCGGAACCCGCCTCAGGCACAGCGACAGAGGAAACCGCGGAGGCGCCCGTAGCCTCGGACGCACCCGCCCCGGCCGAGGAACCCCCAGCGGCAGAAGAATCTGGATCGGAGGAAACCGAAAACACCGAAGAAACATCGGAATCCGCTGAAATCGAACAACCGAAAGCCGCTGAAGCCCCTCCAGCACTGGACATCGCCAAACTCTCCGTCCCGCGCACGATGGGCAAGGCGGACGCTCCCCTGAAAGTAACCGAATACGCCTCCTTCACCTGCCCACACTGCGCTCATTTCCATCAGGACAGCTTCAAGAAGCTCCAGACGGACTTCATCGATACGGGCAAACTGCACCTGACGTTCTCGGACTTCCCGACCAACCTCCCGGCGGTCCAGGCCAGCAAGGTCGCACGCTGTATCCCGGACGAAAACTATTTCAACTTCGTATCGCTTCTCTTCCAAACGCAAGACGACTGGTCCACGAAGCCCGAGTACCAGAAACTTCTGAAACAGAATGCCCTGATCGCCGGTATAGACGAAAAAACCTTTGAAGCCTGCATCAACAGCGAAGACCTGCAGAAGGCCATTTTGTCAGAGGTGGAAAAGGCCAACAAGGAAAAGAATGTGGACGGCGTCCCTACCCTGATCTTCGATGACGGCCAGCTGATCTCCGGCAATATGCCCTACGAAGAGATGAAAAAAATCATTGAGGAAAAGCTCTCAAAGCTTGAGAAAAAATAAATATAAAGAGTAAGACTTCGGATGGTTCAATTCACGCGCCTGCGTCTGAGCGGGTTTAAATCCTTCGTTGACAGAACGGAGTTGGAGATCGGGCCGGGCCTGAACGGAATCGTCGGCCCGAACGGCTGCGGCAAATCCAATCTGGTCGAAGCCCTGCGCTGGATTATGGGCGAAAGCTCCGCAAAGAAAATGCGCGGCGACGGGATGGAGGATGTGATCTTCGCCGGGACCGACAAGCGCAGCGCTCGCAACATCGCTGAAGTCTCCCTCATCCTCGACAACTCCGCCCACAAGGCACCGCCCGCCTACAACGGTCTTGAGGAAATCGAAATCATCCGCCGCATCGAGCGCGATCACGGCTCCAGCTACAAGATCAACGGCAAAAACGCCCGCGCCCGCGACGTGCAGATGCTCTTCGCCGACACCCTGACCGGCGCAAACTCCCCCGCCCTCGTCTCGCAAGGCCACATCACCCGCATCGTGAACGCCAAACCCGCCGACCGCCGCCTCGTACTCGAAGAGTCCGCGGGTGTATCCGGCCTTTACGCCCGCCGCCATGAGGCCGAATTGCGGCTAAGGGCCGCAGATACCAACCTCCTGCGCCTCGACGATGTTCTGGGCGGCATGGAAACCCGCTTATCTTCCCTCAAACGCCAGTCACGACAAGCCACGAAATACAAGAACCTCAGCGCCCAGATCCGCCAGTTCGAAGTCATGATCGCCTGGCTCGAATGGCAGGTCTTACAGGAAAGACACAACACGCTTCAGCGGGAATTCGCAACGATCGAAAGCGACGTCGCGCAAAAAATGGCGGCCGTAGCACAATTAACTAAAACCCAGACCACTCAATCCGCTGATCTCCCCGATCTCCGTAAAAAGGAAACCGAAGCCGCTGCCGCCTTGCAAACGCAAAAAATAACACTCCAAAGAATGGAGGAGGACGAAAAACGGCAGTCCAAGCAGATCGAAGAGGCAAAAAATAACCTCGCGCAATGCGAAAAAGACGAAAAGCACGAAACCCAAACCTTCGAGGAAAACTCACGGTCTCTGGAAAAAATCCAGCAGGAGCAGCAGGAAATTCTCTCCGTCCGTCAGAATGAGGACGAAATCCTCACCCGCAAGGAAAAAGACAAAGATGAGTTGCATACCCGCCTGACGGCCTGCGAGGAACGCTTCACCTCCCTCAAGGAATCGATGGCGGAATCCCGTGCCCAGCGTTCGGCTCTCGATACCCGTGTCAAATCCGGCACGCAGCGCCTTGCCCTTCTGGGCGAACGCAAGGCAAAACTGGAAGCGGACATAAAGGGTCTCGAAGTCGGCGAAGACAACTTAAGCGAAATCAGGCGTCTTGAGGAAAAAATCGCCCAGTTGGAATCAAAGCTTCAGGCTCTGAACGCTCAGGTGGACGGAAAGAAGAAAACGATCCAGACAGCCGCAGACGAAACGGAAACATTCCGCTCCGAATTATCGTCCGCGGAAAAAGCCTTCTCCGAATTTTCCTCCGAAATGGCGACACTGGAAAAGTTTTTCGCCGCCGACCGCGGACAGGATTTCAAGCCCGTTCTGGACAGCATTACAACAGAACCGGGATTCGAGAAGGCACTCTCACGGGCTTTGGGCGATTCCCTGACCGCCTCGCTGGAGGCCAAAGCCCCCGCCTACTGGCAAACCGTTGACCGTAACCTCGAAAGCAACACCCTGCCGGAGGGTTCACGCCCCCTCCTGCCGATGGTTAAGGCGCCCGAAGAACTGCACCTCGCCCTTTCCCTGATCGGCCTCGTGGAAACACGCGAGCAGGGCGACACACTGGCCAAGGCACTAGGCCACGGCCAATCGCTGGTTTCCGCAGCCGGGGATTACTGGCGCTGGGATGGCCTGCGGGTCAAGGCCTCCGCCGCTGACCGTCACAGCCAGTATATCGCCCAGAAAAACCGCCTCGCCGAACTCGAAAAATTCAGGGCGGTGCATGAGAAAAAGCTTAAGACCGCCCGCACAGCACTCGAAACCGCCCGCGAATCTGAAAAAGCCGCCCGCCAGGATTACGAAGACACCCTCCAGAAAATCCGTGATCTCGAAAAGGAGATCAACGCGGCCAAACCTGCCCTCATCCGCATCAAGGAAAAAATCGCGGGCATTGAAAACGAAAGCAAGCGTCTGGCCGAGATGCTCAAAACCCTGCAGGACGATCTTCAGGTCGCCCAAACATCCTTCGAAACGGATCAGGCGGAACTCAAGGCTCTGGGACAAACCGCCACCATGGAAAAGGAAACCGAACTGACTCAGGCTCAGGAAGCACTCGCGCAAATCCGTGAAAATTACCGCGAAGCCGTCCGCGACTTCGACATTTTCCGCCAGCAGCAAAGCACCCGCCAGGCAAGGCTGCAAGCCTTGGCCGACGACCGCGTCAGCCTCCAGAACCGCACCATCCGCGCCCGAGAACAACTGAAAAACCTCGCCGAAAGAAGAAAATCGCTGGAGGAAAAACTCGACGAACTGAAAAAACAGCCCAAGGATCTCAGCGCCGACCGCGAAAAGCTGCTCGAAAAACTCTCCACCCTCGAAACCGAACGGACCCGTCTGGCCGAAAAACTCGCCGAACGTGAAGCCGAAGTGGCTGAAACCTCGAAAGCCTTACGTACAGCGGAACTGGGTCTAGGTTCGGCGCGGGAGGAACGCGCCCGCATCCACGCCACCCTCACCGCCATAACCGAACAGCGCAGGGAAATGGAGACATCCATACAGGAACGCTTCCAGATGAACCCATCCGCCCTGCCCGAACAGGCGGCCGAAGACCTCGTGAACTATCAGGGCGGCGATATCGAAAGCCTCAAAAAGCGCAAGGACAAGATCACGCAAGAACGCGAATCCATCGGCCCGGTCAATCTTCAGGCGGATAAAGAAGCCGACGATCTCGAAAAGGAAGTCTCCGCCCTCATCCGCGAACGCAACGAACTCATGCAGGCCATTGAGGAATTACGCGGCGCGATCATCAGGATCAACAAGGAGGCCCGCACCCGCCTCCTGCAAGCCTTCGACCACGTCAACGCGCACTTCCAATCCCTCTTCGGTCGCCTTTTCGAGGGCGGCAAGGCGCATCTGGCCCTGATTGACTCGCCCGACCCCTTGGAGGCCGGCCTTGAAATCTTCGCCCAGCCGCCTGGAAAAACCCTGCAATCCCTGTCCCTGCTTTCAGGAGGAGAGCAGACCCTGACCTCCATCGCCTTGATTTTCGCGATGTTCCTTACAAACCCCTCCCCGATCTGCGTCCTTGATGAGATCGACGCACCGCTGGACGACGCAAACGTGGACCGCGTCTGTACCCTGCTGGAGGAAATCGCGGAAAGAGGTGAAACCCGCTTCATGGTGATTACCCACCACCGCCTGACCATGGCCCGGATGGACCGCCTCTACGGCGTGACGATGCCCGAAAAGGGCATCTCCCAGCTCGTTTCCGTCGACCTACAGCGCTCCCTTGATTTCCGTGACCAGAAAGTCGCCTGACCCCCCATGAGTACAAACGGACCCGACAACCAGGACTTCGAAGCCCGCCTAAGGGAGGCAAAGTCCGAATTCGAGAAAATGGAAATTCAGGCGGGAAATAAAGGCCCGGAGGAACCCTCCGAAGGCGCCATCCGCAGCGGCCACGCCGGGGCCGAGTTTCTGGCCAACGTCTTCGCCGGAGCCATCGTCGGCTACCTGATCGACAGCTTCGCGGGCACCCGCCCCTGGGGCATGATCGGCATGATGGTTCTGGGCTTCGTCAGCGGCGTGATCCGCGCCAACGCCGCCATGCGGGAAAACAATAAAAAAAATGCCGGAAAGCCATAAAACGGGCATTGCACCCTCCCAAAAAATGCGCTACAACCTTTAAAATTTTAAGGATTTAGGCTCCGGAGAGGTTCTAAGTGGCTAGTCCCGTTCATCAATTTGAGATTCAAAGATGGATTGAGATTCCGTTGGGGTCCTTCGACGCCTCTTTCACCAATTCCGCTTTCGCCATGCTTCTGGCTGCTATAGGTTCTATAGGTTTCCTCACGATAGCTATGAAACAGCGGGCTGTTGTCCCCGGTCGTTTGCAAATGACCGCAGAGCTTCTCTATGAATTCGTCGCCAAAATGGTCAAGGGCAATATCGGCAAAAAGGGGCTGCACTACCTCCCCTTCGTTTTTACGCTCTTTGTCTTCGTGCTGATGGGCAACCTTCTGGGCCTGATCCCCTATATGTTCACCTTCACCTCGCACCTGATCGTAACGGCCGGTCTGGCCCTGATGGTCTTCATCACGGTTTTTGCCTTCGGCCTCTATAACCATGGCCTGCACTTCTTTTCGCTGTTCCTGCCGCCCAATGTTCCGTGGTGGCTGATTCCGTTTATTATTCCAATCGAAATTGTCTCTTACTTCGTCCGCCCGCTGACCCATTCCGTCCGTCTTTTTGCCAACATGATGGCCGGACACATCGTGTTGAAGGTCGTGGCGTCTTTCGCGGTCGCCGCCGCGGGAATGGGTGCCTTGTGGACGGTTTTAGGCGTTCTCCCCGTGTTCGTGAACACGGCGATGATGCTGTTCGAGCTTTTGGTAGCGTTTGTGCAGGCCTACGTCTTTGCGATTTTGGCTTGCGTCTATCTGAAGGATAGTGTTGATCTTCATCACTGAAGGGTTTGGCCGCGGCCGACGTTCGGCAACGGTTTGGTTTTGACTAAATAAAAAGGTAGAGGAAACAAAAATGGAAGTAGAAGTAGCAAAATTGATCGCCGGCGCACTCGTAACGATCCCCGCTTTTGGCGCGGCTCTGGGCCTCGGTATGTATTTCAAGTCATACAACGATGCTTTGGCCCGCAATCCCGAGACCAAGGGCGCACTGGATGAAAAATACTTCCTCAGCTTGGCCTTTATCGAAGCTCTGGGCATTATCCCCATCGGCATCGGCGCAGCGCTGCTGTTCGCTTAATCCATAAGCTTTTGCGGGACAGTCCGATGTTCAGCCCGACCCTGCGGCCACGGTTCGTCAAGCGCCTGAGCGTAAAGGCACTGTCTTTGTTTGCGCTAGCCCTCCTGTTCGCGGGGCAGGCTCTGGCCGCGGATATGCCACCGATGCCCCACACCGGGGACGCCATCCATGCTGAAGGCGCGGCTTCCGATCCGCACACGGCGGAATCCGCATTAACCCATGCCGACTCCGGGCACGCGCAAACGGAGCATGGCAGCGGCGGCAATGAACATCACGGCTCCGGCGGATTGCCGCAGTTGGACCCCTCGACCTTCCAGACCCAGCTTTTCTGGCTGTTAATCTTCTTCACTGTGCTCTACATGGTGTTTTCGAAAAAGAACCTGCCGGAAATCAGCGCCGTCGTGGAAAATCGGCGCACACGCATCCAGAACGATCTGGACGCTGCCGAAAAAATGAAGGGCGAGGCCGACACTGTCAGACAAGCCTATGAGGAGGGAATCGCCAAGGCGCAGGCGCAGGCCTCGAAGTACTATCAGGAGGCCGAAAACGGCATTCGCGAAAAATCCGAAAGCCAGTTGAAGGCCTTCCTTGAGAAATCGCAGGCGGAAATCGAAAAAAGTGAAACCGCCATAGCCGCCGCCCGTAGGAAAGCCCTCGCGGACATCGACGATCTCTCTGCCGAACTCGGACGCATGGCCGCGGAAAAAATCATCGGCGTCAAGCTTGACGCCGCAAAGGCCGCCTGAGGAGGAAAACGCTCATGGAATTTCTGCTCAAGCCCGAACCCTGGATGGTCATGTCCTTCCTCCTCTTGGTGGGCATCCTGTGGAAGTATGGAAAACCGGGAATTCTGGCTCAGCTCGACGCCCGTATCGAGCAGATCCGTAAGGAACTTGTCGCCGCTGAACTCCTCCGTAACGAAGCCCAGGCGCTCCTGAGCGAATATAAGCGCAAACAGGCCGACGCCGAGAAAGAAGCGCAGCGGATTGTAGAAAACGCGAAAAAGGGCGCTGAACAGCTGCGTCATAGCGCGGAAGCCGAACTGGAAGAAACCGTCGCCCGCCGCGAAAAGCAGCTCACCGACCGCCTCAAGCGGATGCAGCTCGACGCCGAGCAGGAAATCAATGCCTACGCCTCCCGCCTGACCATTGAGGCGGCGCAGCGCATAATCGCCGAAAAACTTGACAAAAGCGGCTATGAGGCGCTACTTGAAAAATCCATGGCCAATGTCGGCCAGCAGGGCAAAACACTGAACTGACCCGGCCCAATAAGGGCGAAAAGGCTCTTTAATGGCTGATACGGCAATAAAACAATCCTCCGAAGACATCGTCCACGCACTCGGCAAAGAGGCCAAGTCCGCCGCTTTTATCATGGCGCAAACCCCGACGGACAAAATTAACGCCGCGCTCAAGACTCTTGCCCGCGCCCTGCGCGAAAATGTCGCCTCTTTGCTCGAAGCCAACAAAAAAGACCTGGCATCAGCCACGCAGCGCGGCCTCACCGCCGCCATGATCGACCGCCTGAAGCTCGATGAAAAACGCATAGAGAGCATGGCGCAAGGTGTGGAAACCGTGATCGACCTTGATGATCCCACCGGAAAAATCCTCTGGTCCACAATCCGCCCGAATGGCATGAAGATCGAGCGCATCGCGGTCCCCATCGGTGTTCTGGGGATGATCTACGAATCCCGCCCCAACGTCACGGTCGATGCCTCCATTCTCTGCCTGAAATCGCACAACGCGGTCATCCTCAGAGGTGGTTCGGAAAGCCTGCACAGCTCTCTTGCCTTGCACGATCTGATTCAGACCGCGCTGGAACAATCCGGCCTGCCGAAGGCCGCCGTCTCCATGATCCCGGTCAGCGACCGCGAAGCCGTCGGGGCGATGCTCAGAGCCTCGGAATATATCGACGTCATGATCCCCCGCGGCGGACGCGGCCTGATCGAACGCGTAATGAACGAGGCGCGGATGCCCGTCTTCGGACATCTGGAGGGCTTGTGCCATATTTATGTCCACCCGGCCGCAAAACCCGAGATCGCCCGCAACGTGACCCTCAACGCCAAGATGCGTAGGACCGGGGTGTGCGGCGCCATGGAAACCCTCCTGCTTGACAAAAACCTCGACAAAAATGTGGCAAAACAAATCCTTGCCCAAATGATCGACGCCGGGTGCGAGATTGTCGGCGATAAGGAGTCCCAAGCCCTCGACCCGCGCATCGGTAAAGCCACCGAAGACGATTGGCGCACCGAATATCTCGACGCCAAACTCAGCTGCCGGATGGTGGACGGGGTGCAGGCCGCCGTCGAACACATCAATTTTTACGGCTCCCATCACACCGACAGCATCCTGACAGAAAACCAGGAAAGCGCCGATTATTTCCTCAAAAACGTGGATAGCGGCATCGTCCTTCACAATGCCTCCACGCAATTCGCCGACGGCGGCGAATTCGGCATGGGCGCAGAAATCGGCATAGCCACGGGCAAAATGCACGCCCGCGGCCCCGTAGGTCTGGAGCAGCTCTGCACCTATAAGTATCTCGTGCGCGGAACCGGACAGACCAGACCCTGACCATGGCGATCTTCTCACACCCGCACATTAGGAACAGCGCCCGTTGGAACGGCCTGCGCGTTGGCTTGCTCGGCGGCTCCTTCAATCCCCCGCACGAAGGTCATCTGCACATTTCTCGCATCGCGCTGGCCACGCTCCATCTTGACGCCGTCTGGTGGATCGTCACCCCGCAAAACCCGCTCAAGGACAAATCAATCCTGATGCCCTACGACGAACGCATCGCGCTTTCGCAGAACCTCACGAAGGGCCAGCCGAAAATCATCGTCACCGATATCGAACGCGATCTGGGAACGAACATCACCGCTTTCACGGTCAGAAAACTCAAAACCCATTACCCCAGCACAAATTTCGTCTGGATTACCGGCATGGACAACGCTCTGAACCTGCACAAATGGAACCTCTGGAGAAATCTGCTCTCCGAAATCTGTATGCTGCACATCACCCGCCACCCGGCGGTCTCCCTGACCCAGAGATGCCCTCAGCGCCTGCTCAACGGCCACCGCCATGTGATTCTCGAACGCGGCGGAGAAGTTCCCCTCCTCCCAAAGATTTCCTACTGGCTCCTGCAAAAGAAAATGATCAACATTTCCTCAACTGAAATAAGGAATAAAAACAAAGAGTTAGGAAGGGAATCTGTCTGCGCGTAACCCGCAAGAAACAAAAGATTTTTGCGTCCCGGTGCGGATAGGTGTAAAATAGGGACATGGAAGGAAGAAATTTTCTGTTTCATAGATCAGGGGGCGTGAAAGCGTGAAAGTCGGCGTTGTTCAGCGCACTTTGATAAAACTGGTAAAGCATAGAAGGAGCATGGCTGATCCCTGAAGGGTTCGGTCATTTTTGTTTTTTAACACCCTAAAAAGGAGGGTCACCATTCAAAGCAAAACAGTAACCCGGGCCTTAACCCCCGAAAAAGCCAAAGCCTTGGTCGAGAAATCTCTGGATGCAGACAAGGCGCAGGACATCGTAACCATCCCCCTCAAGGACTCCTCGGCGCTAGCCGACTATATGATCATCGCCACAGGCACATCTTCGCGGCACGTGAACGCGCTGGCACAGAAACTCAAAGAAAAACTGGAAAAAGCCGGACAAAAACATATCCGCACTGAAGGCCTCAGTCAGGGCGATTGGGTGATTATGGATACCGGCGATATCATCATCCATATTTTCCGCTCCGAAGTCCGCGCCTTCTATAACTTGGAAAAAATGTGGACGATGCAAACGCCCCCCGGCTTGGCCGGACAACAGGCACAAGCCTGGTAAAGGCCAACAAAAAATCCGGCCACGGATTGACTAGGGCAAATTCTATTGTTCAAAATCGAAATCATTGCTGTTGCCCGCATCAAAAAAGGGCCATACGCCGATCTTTCGGAGGAATACTGCAAACGGATCCGCTGGCCGCTAGACATCCGCGAAATCGACGCCCGTCCATCTTCCATGGATCAAGCACAGGCGGAAGAAGAACTAAAAATCCTTAAATCCCTGAAGCCGGACGCGATAAAAATCGCCCTCGACGAACGCGGCGAAACACTTTCCTCCACACAATTCGCCAAAATTCTGGGTGGTTACAGAGATGAAGGCGCTGGTACCCTGCAATTCATCATCGGCGGCGCCGACGGGCTGACGTCTCAAATCCGAAGCCAGACCCAAAAGCAAATCAGTTTCGGGCGCCAGACATGGCCGCATCTTCTTGCGCGAATCATGCTTTTGGAGCAAATATACAGAGCCCAGCAGATTCTCTCCGGCCACCCTTACCACCGGGAATGACGGAAACCCTCTCGGGCGTGAAACCCTGAGTGACCGCAAAACCCATGCCCAAAAACACCTTGCGCCAAAGCCTGAAACTTTTCTGCGGCCTGCTGGCTCTGCTCCCGGCTTCTGTAAACGCGGCCCCGCATAAACCCAATAACAAGACCGAAACGCTTAAGGCATATCAGGAACGCCTGAAATCCGAGGAACGCGAAAAGGCAGAATTGGAAAAAAAGGCCGAAAGCCTGAATGACGAACTCTCCCGGATCAAGGAGGAACTGGTGAACGCCACGACCCAGATGCGCCTGAACGAGGAAGAAATCGGCAGCCTTGAACAAAATCTTCAGGAGCTTGAAGCAAGACAGGAACTGGTCCGCGGCAATCTGCACAAGGACCGCTCCAGCCTCTCACGCCTGATCGTCGCCCTCGAACGCCTGCGCCGAGTCCCGCCGGAGGCCATGCTGGCCAAACCGGACACCCCTTATGAAACCGCGCAAAGCGCCCTGTTGATGGCCGAGATCGCCGGACGCATCCATAAGGAGGCTCTGGCCCTGAAGGAAAAACTGACCGAGCTTGAAGACATAACGCGCCAAAAGGAAGAACGGAAGAACACACTGGTCAGGAATACGGAAACCTTACGGGGCCAGTATGAGGAAATAAGCCTTCTGGTCAAAAAACGTGAGGAAATCTATAAGGAGACCAACCACGACATCGCCGCCAGGGAATCCGAGATACAGCGGCTCTCGCTCCAATCCAGGAACCTGGAAGATCTGATCGTGCGGTTGGAAGAAGATCGCAATCGTCAGGAAAAGAAAGAGCGCGAAAGGCAGGAAAAGGAAGAAAAAGAGCAGGAGCGTCTGAAGCTGGCCGCCCTGCAATCGAAAAACAATCTTCGCCCGCCCGCGCCACCTCCGAAAAAAATGGAGAAACCCCAGCCCCTCCCTACGGGCCTAAGCCCGGCCCAACTCCCGATTTCCGGGATTATCCGCGTCCGCTACCATGAAAACGACGAGCGCGGGGCAGTCAGCAACGGCTTATCAATGGAGGGGCGCCCCGGCGCACTCGTCCTCGCGCCGATCGGTGGAAAAATACAGTTTGCGGGGGCTTTCAAAAAATACGGGAATCTGATTATTATTGAGCACGCTAAGGGATATCATAGTCTCGTGGCAGGGCTGGATAAAATCAACGCGGTCGTAGGGCAGATAGTCTCGTCCGGCGAACCGTTGGGGCTTTTGCCGAGTGGAGTTGCAGGTGCAAAACCAAAGCTCTATTACGAACTAAGGCACAAGGGACAGCCGGTGAACCCGTCCGTCCTGTTTTCCGAACTAAGTTAATCCGGGTTAATATCGCTGATTTTAAGGACAACAAACTGTGAATACAAAATTTTTTCCGCGTATACTTCTGGCTCTGACCCTCCTGCTGTTGGGAACAGCTTCGCTTGTTCAATCGCAGGCACAGGAGGAGCCGCAGCCAACCGAAGAACCGCAAAAGGAAGAACCCGCGTCCGATAAAAAACCCGAGGAAAAAGCCAAAAACTACAGCGAAACCTATAAATACCTCAACCTGTTCGGTGACGTCTTCGAGCGCGTCCGTTCCGAATATGTCGAGGAAGTGGCCGACAAGGACTTGATCGAATACGCCGTGAACGGAATGCTCTCCAGCCTCGACCCCCACTCCTCCTATCTGAACGAGGAGCGTTTTAACGAAATGAAAGTCGAAACTCGCGGACAGTTCGGCGGCCTGGGCATAGAAGTAACGATGGAGAACGGCCTCGTGAAGGTTGTCTCCCCCATCGACGAGACACCCGCTTTCCGCGCCGGAATTCAGGCCGGTGATTACATCGTGAAAATCGACGGGGAGGCCGTGATGGGCCTGACCTTGAGCGATGCCGTGAAAATGATGCGCGGCAAGATCGGCACGACGATCGACCTTGAAATTCACCGCGAGAACATGGAAGCGCCCATAGAGGTCACCCTGACCCGCGATGTCATCAATATCAAAAGCGTCCGCCACCGCGTCGAGGGCAACGCCGGCTACATCCGCATCACCCAGTTCAGCCAGAACACGGACGAGGGGGTAAGGGAAGCTGTAGAAGACATCAAGAAGCAGCTCGGTAGCAAACTGATCGGCTATGTTCTGGATCTCAGGAACAACCCCGGCGGTCTGCTCGATCAGGCGATTGCCGTGTCCGACGACTTCCTTGAAACCGGGGAGATTGTCTCCACCCGTGGCCGTCAGGAAGACGACACCAAGCGCGACAATGCATCCGCTGGCGACATTGCCAACGGCCTGCCCATCGTGATCCTCATTAACGGCGGTTCGGCCTCGGCCTCCGAAATCGTGTCCGGAGCGTTGCAGGACCACAAGAGGGGCATAGTTCTTGGAACCAAATCCTTCGGCAAAGGGTCGGTGCAAACGGTTATTCCCCTGCCCGGTCATGGCGCCATGCGCTTGACCACCGCCCGTTACTACACGCCCTCGGGCCGCTCTATTCAGGCCACAGGCATCGAACCCGACATTCTGGTCGAGCAAGCCCGGGTAGAGGCCTTTAACAGCACTTCCCGCCTGCGCGAGGCCGACCTGCACGGCGCGCTGGACAAGGAAAACGCCAAAAAATCCGAGCAGGGCAAAAAGAAGAGTGAGCCGGAAAAATCTCCTGCGCCTGCCCCATCCGGCGAGGATAAAAACTCAGGCAATCTTCCGGCTAACGACAACAAAAACCCCTCTGACCCTAAAAACGCGGACAAGGAAGGTGAGGAGGAAGCCGAGGATTACCAGTTGGCCCGCGCTCTTGATCTTCTCAGCGGCCTCTCCCTCTATAAGCCGCCCGCAGCAGCGAACGAGTAGAAAGGAACCCGAAGTGTGCGCGTGAACCTCCCCTCCATCACTGCGCCCCGGATTCAGGACTTCGACAAAAAGTCTCTCGCGGCCGGATTGGGGCTGGTGGTTTTCTTCTACCTCTCTTTATACTTTTACGCCCTCGTCAACGCCGCCGGAACCTACGAAAAAATGGAATCCGTTCTGGCCAGCCACAAGGTGCTGCTCTATACCCCGGAAGAAGAGAGAACATCAGAGGAGACACATAAAGATCACGCACAGGCGCCCGAACCGGAAGCCGATCCTGAAACCGCACTGATAAAATCCCCGGTCAGCGGGCTGTTCGAAGAAACCGACTACGGCAAACTTCCGCTCCTCCGCCAGCATGACGGTATGACCAGCTTTGCAGCATACAAGCGCCCGTCCCCGCCGCTGGACTCAAAGAAACCGGCCATAGCCATTCTTCTGACAGATATCGGCCTCTCTCCCAAAAACGCCAAGGCGGCGCTTGAATCCATACCAGCGGAAATCTGCTTGCTGCTGAGTCCATACGCGCAATCGCCTGAAACATGGCGCGAACTCTCCCGCAAAAAGGGGCATGAAACATGGCTCAACATCCCCGCGGAAAGCAAAAACATCTCCCATGCCGACCCCGGCCCTGCCGCCCTTCTGATCCGCGATGACGTGGACAGCAACAGGAACAGGCTCTACTGGTCCATGGCCCGCACCACCGGCTATGTAGGCCTCGCCAGCTTTCTCGACGACTCTTTCTTGATGGCGCAGAAAAATTTCCGCGCCGTTTTCCAAAGCGGTCTGGAACGCGGCCTCGCCTACCTCGAACTCAACCCCGCCGCTGCAGACTATCTGCAGGGTGTGACCCTGAAAGCCGGCGTTCCCGGTCTAAAGGCGGATATGTGGATTGTCAGGCCGCAGGGCGAAAATTCTTTTGAATCTCTGGAAAAAACCGCCCGTGAAAAGGGCTATGCCCTGGGGGTTATGCCCGCCTACCCGCAGCAGACTAAAATGCTCGAACTCTGGCTCAAATCGTTGAACCAGAAAGGCTTCGTTCTGGTCCCCGTCTCATCACTGGCTGAAATCCAGAAGGGCGGAACCGTCGGCACCTCCGGTCACGCCGAAACACTCACCCCCCACCATCTGGACACCTCCGACCATATCGAGCCGGAGCCGCCCCAGACCGCCCTGCACTAAAGGGGAAATGACGATGCCCGCAAAAAAAAACACCTCCCCACTATCCTACCGCCCCTGCGTCGGTATCGTTCTTCTGAACGCAGAAAAAAAAGTCTTCGTCGGCGAACGCATCGACACCCCCGGCGCCTGGCAGATGCCGCAGGGCGGCATAGACTTCGACGAGGATATCAAGGGCGCAGCCCTGCGCGAACTCTTCGAGGAAATCGGAACAGCCCAAGCCGAAATCATCCGCATCGCCGAAAAAAAATTGCGCTACGACCTGCCCGAAAGCACCCGCCAGAAACTCTGGGACGGAACCTATAAAGGGCAGGAACAGACCTGGATCGCCGCCAGATTCACAGGACAGGATAAAGATATTTGCCTGACCGCCCATGACCCGCCGGAATTCTCCAACTGGAAATGGGTCAGACTGCAGGAGACGATCGACCTCATCGTTCCCTTCAAGCGCGACACCTACCGCCAGATCATCGAAATGTTCTCTGACCTCGTCTAAAATCGGCGGGGTGTCTTTTCCAAACTCGCTGCGGCGACGTGAGAAGGGCTGTTTTCGAGAACCGTATCGCAGCGTACTTAAGGGTACGTGAGAACCGGAAGCGCAGACAACGGCCCGAAAGGGCGTTGGACGCCGAAGGCGCCCGAAGGGAGAGCGCCGTAAAACGGCGCGAATCAAAGCCCTTGTTTGCAGTTATTTAGAAAAGCTTTGATTTAAGGGTTAATCGGTGACCAAGCCGGATCCGACCCATCGCGGGGAGTCTTGAGAACCCGCTCATTATACCCCGTGATATCGATGGTATAAAGCTTCGCCGAACGGCTGCCCCCCGCCGGCGTCTCCTTGAAGTATGTCAGGACACGCCCGTTAGGCGACCAGCTCGGCCCCTCTACGTGATAGGCATTGGAGATCAGGCGTTCGCCCGTCCCGTCCGCACGGATCACCCCGATATAGAACTTGCCCTGATACATCCGTGTGAAGGCAATCCAGTCCCCACGCGGTGACCACACCGGACTGGCGTAACGCCCCTTGCCGAATGTGATGCGCTTCGCACCTGATCCGTCCGCGCTCATAACATAAAGCTGCTGCGATCCGCCCCGGTCGGATTCGAACACGATCTGACTGCCGTCCGGAGAATAGGACGGCGCAGTATCGATCCCCGGCGTATTGGTGATCCGCACAGGATTCCGCGACCCGACATCCATAACGTAGATATCCGTGTTCCCGCCCCGCGCAAGACTCATGATGATCCGCCGCCCATCGGGGGAAAAGCGCGGCGCAAACGTCATACCCGGAAACGTGCCCAACTCCGTATGCCGCCCGGAACCAAGGTCATAAAGAAACACGCGCGGCTTCCCGCCCTGATAGGACAAATACGTGATCCGCTGCGTCTCCGGCGAAAAGCGCGGAGTCAGGACCAGATAAGACCCGTCGGTCAGATATTTATGGTTCGCCCCATCCTGATCCATGATCGCCAGACGCTTGACCCGCTTGTTGGCGGGACCGTACTCGGAAACATAAACCACGCGGCTGTCGAAATAGGCACCCTCGCCCGTAATCCGCTTATAGATTTCATCCGACATGATATGCGCGATCCGCCGCCAATTAGCATCCGTCGTAGTATAAGCCATCCCTATCAACTGCTGCTGGTTGAACACGTCCCACAGCCGGAATTCCACCCGCGACTGCCCGTTGCCAGCCCGCGTGACGCGCCCGGTGACAAGAGCCTCCGCGCCCGTCGCCCGCCACTCGGCAAACCGCACACCTTCCTGCTCAATAGAAGCCGGAGCCTGCACGAACGCCCGTGGGTTGATCGGCGCAAACAGGCCTGACCGCTCAAGGTTCGCGGTCACAATCCCCGGAATATCGGCGGCCAACCGCTCACTATCGGCAGAGTCAGCGAAAAAACTGCTGATCGCGATGGGTCGTGGCTTCATGTTGGGACGGTCAATGACAATCTCTGTTTCCTGCGCGAACGCAGGAAAAGCCGACAGCATGACGACAAGTGAAAACACGGCAAAAAGTCTGATTGAGCGTAAAAACATGGCCATCCCTTGAAATGGTTTATAAAACACAGAAAAGAATCGGGCATACCAGAATTCTATATCATGCCTCTGGGATCAAATGTAGCCCTGAACACCTTGAACTGCTCGTATTTGTCGGGCGGAATATTCAACCGCGAACATTGCGGATTCAACAGGGCGTTGCGGGCAGAGCTGGCAAAACTGTTAAATTTGGGATCGGAACCGTAAAGCCCCCCATCCAGAATCTCGACCCTTTTGACAACAAAATCCGGCCCAACGTGAACACGCACAGTCACTTTCATATTCTGGATCCCCTCCGCACCGGGATCGATGTTCCAGCACGGCTGGATGCCGCGTTTGATCGCATCAATCTCGCTGGCCGTAATCTCGGAACCAAGAGACGCAATCTGCGACGGCTTGGACGATTTACTGGTGGATTCAGACAAAATTTGATCCAGAGTCCGGTCCTTCTTATCGTCCGGCGAAATATCCTTCAAAAGACTGCTCAGATCGCGCTTCGGCTTTTCGGCGGGCTTCTCTTTCGGCTTGTCCTGAACCTTTTCAACAACAGGCTTGGGCTTCGGCGGCTTGGGCTTCGTCTTGGGGATAGGCGCGGGCGTGATATCTTCGGGCAAAGGAATCTGCTCCTGAGGCTCGACCTTCTCCACGGGCGGCGCGGGAACCTCTTCAGTAATCTCGGGCTCCTTCGGCGTCTCCAGAACGGGCGGCGTCTCTTCGTTGTTATAGACGGGTTCAGGCGTGGTCGTCGGCGTCTCCTCGCTCACCTCCTCCGGCTTGTTCGGCGGCGCCATGAAATCCGTCTGCGCGATCTCGGTGATATCGACCATCTCCACGGTAACAGCCGAAGGCATGATAATCGGCGGCGGCGTCAGATAAGGCAGCGTCACGATCCCGAGCAACAGAACGCTGAGATGCAAAAGCACAGACCCCACCAGCGGCGACGTCATCCCCGCAAAGGGGTTATCGTCCTCCGGCGGCCGGTAATGCATCGTTGCAACGGCGGCGTTCACGGCAATAGCCCCCTACTGTTCCGGCTGCGAGACCAGAGCCACCTTGGTAAATCCGGCAGCACTCACCAGCCCGATGAGTTTTGAAACCTCGCCGTAAGGCAATTCGCGGTCGGCACGAATATAAATCCGCGCCTCCTCGTTCCCCTCCAGCATCCCGGTCAGAAGCCCGACCAGATTATCGTTATTGGTTTCCGTCTCCCCGATGAAAATCTTGCCCTCTTTGTTCACGCTGATTTCGATCGGCTTGCTGTCGGGGTTTTCGACCGGCTTGGCCTTGGAATTCGGCAGATCGACCTGCACCCCGGCGGTCAGGAGCGGCGCCGCGACCATGAAAATAATCAGCAGCACCAACATAACATCGACCAGCGGCGTGACGTTGATCTCCGAAATCGCCCCCGCGGAACTCGACCGCCGCCGCCTGCGCGAGGAACCCGAACCGCCTGAAATCATCATCGCCATAGCAAAAATCCTTCTTCTCGTCTTTACGCCACGCGCTTGCTGCCGCCATTGGGAATCTTCCCGGCATCCTGATTATCCATATGCCGCGACAGAATAGCCGAAAACTCGTCCGTAAACGCCTCAAGCCGATCCGCGTAACGGTTCAGACGGCTGTTCAAAAAGTTATAAGCCACAGAAGCGGGAATAGCCGCGACAAGCCCAAGCGCCGTGGCAAACAGCGCCTCCGCGATCCCCGGCGCAACCACCGCAAGACTGGTATTGTTGGTGTTGGCGATCTGTTGAAAACTGTGCATGATCCCCCAAACCGTTCCGAACAGGCCGATAAAAGGAGCCGAAGACGCCACACTGGCCAGGAACGTCATCCCGCGCTCCAGCTTGTTCATCTCCCGCCCGATCATGACGGACATCGACCGCTCGACCCGCTGCTTGAGGCTGGCTTGCAAACTCTCGCGGGCGGGCAAACCGCCAACGACCCCCGCCTTCCATTCATCCATCCCTGCCGCGAACGTATGCAGCATCGGATCGTCCTTGCTCTTTTTGACACGCTCGTAAATCTTGTCCAGCGGCTCGCCTGACCAGAATGAATCCTCGAAACGGTCCGCCCGTCGGTTCAGCTTGGCCAGCTGCCCGCGCTTGGACATAATGATCGCCCAAGACCAGATCGACGCGAAGATAAGAACCAGAATGACGCACTTCACCACAAGGTCCGCGTTCATGAACAACGCAATCGCGCTCATATCCGCCGCCGTGAATTCGCCTAGATTTTCCGCCGCAATATCAGATGCCATAGTGTGTCAGTCTCCGGTAAAAAGATGGTTTTCCTTGTAGTTCAAAAAGGCCTGACGGATTTCCTCGGGAAGGCGCACAGGCTGGATTTTTTCCGTATCTACACATACCAAGACGACGTGCATGTCACAAATCAATTCCTCTTCACTAAGGCCGTTTTCAGCCGTTTTTTCGCGGAAAACCGCCTGATGCATCGTAAAACTGGTGTTTTTCATGGCCTCAATAGAGCTTTGCATAATAAGGGGATCATCCAGAAAGGCGGGCTTGTGATAATCGACCTCTATACGACGAACGACAAAGATCATTCCTTTGTTTTTTTTCAGCTCTGTATTTTCAAACCCGACAGCCCGCAAAAACTCCGTCCGCCCCCGCTCGGCGAATTTCAGGAAGTTGGCATGATACACGACGCCCCCGGCATCGGTATCTTCATAATAAACACGGATGGGGATTTTATGTTTCATGAGGATCCGGCGGAGTTATAACACTTAATCAACAGATTCATCAACATCGGGATCAAGCAGATCGGGTTGCGTGACGCTTCGGGGCGCAGTCAATCCCAAAGCTGTGTACCCCTTCCCGGCCAGCATCCGCCCCCGCGGAGTTCTCTGCACGAAACCCTGCTGCATCAGGTAAGGCTCGATCACATCCTCAATCATGTCGCGCTGCTCAGACAAAGCCGCTGAGAGCGTCTCCACCCCGACCGGTCCGCCGCTGTAATGCTCCGCGATGCACCGCAGATATCGTCGGTCCATACCGTCTAGGCCGCTGGCATCGACATCCAGCCGCGTCAGCGCCAGATCCACAAGCTTCGCATCCATCGCAGCAGATTTTAAAGCCAACGCAAAATCCCGAACACGCCGCGTCAGCCGCCCCGCAATCCTGGGCGTTCCCCGTGAGCGCCGCGCAATCTCCAACGCCCCGTCCGCGGTAATCGGAATATCCAGCAAACGCGCCGTGCGCGTGACGATCAGAGTCAGATCTTCCGGCCCGTAAAATTCCAGCCGCAGCGGAATTCCGAACCGATCCCGCAACGGCCCGGTCAACAACCCGCTGCGCGTCGTCGCCCCGATCAAAGTAAACGGCGCCAACTCGATCTGGATCGACCGCGCCGCCGGCCCCTCACCGATAATGAGGTCCAGCTTCCCGTCCTCCATCGCCGGATACAAAATCTCCTCCACGGCAGGATTCAAACGGTGAATTTCATCAATGAATAAAACATCGAACGGCTGGAGGTTAGTAAGAAGAGCGGCAAGATCGCCGGATTTAACGATCACCGGACCGGACGTCGCCCGAAAACCCACGCCGAGTTCACGCGACACGATCTGCGCCAGCGTTGTTTTCCCCAATCCCGGAGGACCAAATAATAAAACATGATCCATCGCCTCCTTGCGCGCCCGCGCCGACTGGATAAACACCCGCAAATTTTCGCACAGGCTCTGCTGCCCGATAAATTCAGACAAAGTCGCCGGACGCAACGCCATCTCCTGCGGCGGCTCGGCCTCCTGCGAAACAGCGACAACATCCTGATTCCGGTCTTTCTTCAGCGTCTCCTGCCCGCTCATGCGCTCAGCTCCTTCAACGCCAGCCGGATCAGGCTCTGCAGATTCCCCTGCTCATTATCGTTCGCTTTGCTTTTAGCAACCATCACGGCGGCAAAAGCCTCCGTCCGTGCATAACCGAGATTGGTCAGCGCCGAAACCGCATCCTGATCGACAACATTGTCGCCAGTAACTTCACCACCCGAAACCTTTGTCCGCGAAACACTCTCCGGCGAAAGCTCCACCTTCCCCGCCTTGTCCTTAAGTTCCGTCAGCAACCGCGCCGCCAGCTTCGGCCCCACCCCGTCCGCCTGCGTCAGCACCGCCTTGTCCTGCGAGGCAATCACAAAACCGAGCCGATCAGGCGGACAAACGCTCAAAATCGCCATGGCCACTTTCGCGCCTACACCCTGCACGCTGGTCAGAAGCCTGAACCATTCGCGCTCAGCCGCCTCCGCAAACCCGAACAGCGTGATCGCATCCTCGCGGACCTGCGTGATGATCAAAAGCGCGGCGGGATCGCCCGCCAGCCCAATCCGCGACAAGGTCCGCCCGCTGGCCTGCACAAGATACCCCACGCCGCCGACATCAAGAATGAGATGGTCTTTCCCGAAGGAGTCAATAACACCGGAAAGCTTGCCGATCATGACGCGCCTTTACTCTTTGTTGTTCTTTTGTTCCACTCGCCATAATGCGCGTGACAAATGGCAACCGCAAGCGCATCCGCCTCGTCCGCGCCAATCGGTCCACAAGCCGGAAGCAGCCGCCGCACCATCATCTGGATCTGGTTTTTCGCCGCATGGCCCGACCCGGTGACGGATTTTTTAACCGTATTCGCGGCATATTCCGCGACCTCTAGCCCGAACAGTGCCGGAACGGCCATCAGAACCCCCCGCGCCTGCCCCAGTTTCAACGCGGATAAGGCATTGGTATTGACAAACGTCTCCTCAATCGCCGCACTCTGCGGCTGATGGGCTTTAATAATTTCGGAAAGACCCTCATGCAGAAAGGCAAGCCGCTGCGCCGTACTGTGCGCAGCGTTCGTTTTGATCAGACCGCACCTGCGAAAACGCAAGGTGTTTCCATTGATTTCGACAAGTCCCCAGCCCGTTTTCTGCAGGCCCGGATCGATTCCCAGAATCAGCATAAACGCATTGTAGAGGAAAGATTGACGGGATTAAACGGCGATAAATTACTTAATTATAGCAACTGTATTTGCCGTACTCACCCTTGGTAATTTTCTGCTCATATAAATCGAATTTTATAAAAACTAACTCGCGCCGGTCTTTAACGTAAAAAGTCCTGAGCCTTTCGATTACTTTCTCTTTTGTAAGCCCGGAGACGACACTTCCATTATCAAGGTCTACGAGAAAATATCCATCCTTTTCATGGTCGCCAATAAACTCTTCATCAACGCGCTCTATGCTGAGGAGGCCAGCGTAAGCATTTTCCAGCAAGATATATTCTATAATATCTCCTGTAATAATTCTTCTCTGAGTATTCGGGGATTTAGGCGATTCTCTTACGATCATGTAGTAATATGGTCTTTGCGATATATCGATCATATATCCTTTGTTATTGAGGCATATACCATCTAACTCGTTGTCAAAAGCAACGACCTGAAAAGTCCAAATAGACATAAGTAGAAACAGAAAAAATAGCCGCGCCCTGTCCATTTTCGCACCACTCTAGTAGACATTCAGCCCGAAGCCAGAAGTTTCTCCATGATTTCATCTGAAAGCTCGAAATTCGCGGTCACGCTCTGCACATCATCATTATCTTCCAGAGCCTCGATCAGCGCGATGACATCCTTCGCCACCTCTTCCGAAACGGGAATAGTCACATTGGGTCGCCAGACCAGCCCGCCCTTCTCCGGTTCCCCGAATTTTTCCTCCAGCGCCCAGCGTACATTTCCGAATTGATCGGGAGCGCAGGTAATCTCATGCCCCTCATCGCTGCTTTCGACATTGTCGGCACCGGCTTCAAGCACCGCCTCGAACATCTGCTCGGCGCTGGCTTTAGAGGCTGGATAAATGATCTCACCGATCCGGTCAAACATGAAATTCACGCACCCCGTAGCGCCAAGCTCCCCCTCATTCTTGCTGAAAATTGTCCGCACTTCCCCGGCTGTCCGATTTTTGTTATTTGTCAGACACTCGACGATGACCGCCACACCCCCCGGCGCATAGCCCTCATAGCGGATCTGGTCGTAGTTCTCGGCATCTGCGCCGCCCGCACCTTTCAGGATCGCCCGCTCAATCCCATCCTTGGGCATAGACTGCCCGCGGGCGGTGGCAATCGCCAGCCGCAACCGTGGGTTCATCGCCGGATCAGCCCCGCCCAGCTTGGCCGCGACCGTAATCTCCCGCCCTAGCTTGGAAAAGACTTTCGCCCTCTTGGCGTCCTGCGCCCCCTTGCGGTGCTTGATATTGGCATATTTGGAATGGCCGGCCATAGCGCTGCTCCTCTATAAAAAGACCAAAGACCCGGAATTAAGAAAATATTAGGCTTTCAGGGCAACAATGGCATGGTGATGACGGCGCCAAAGTATAAGGAGAGCCAAGACTGTTGAAAAGTCTGATCTTTATCCCTCTGCGGCTTTTTTTTTCAGACGCTGCAAACGATAATAGGTCAATTCAGGCAGGCAGGGCAGAAAAAGACATTTACGAATGGCCTATCGTTTTGAAACATTGAAGGTTCTGGTGGTTGAAGACAACCAGCCCATGCTGGAATTGGCCAAGTCCATCCTGCAGACCTTCGGTGTCGGAACCATTTATACCGCCATGGACGGCGAACAGGGTTTCACTCTCTATTGCCAGAGCAACCCCGACATGGTCATCGCCGACTGGATGATGCAGCCCTGCGACGGCATTTCCCTGACCCGCCGCATCCGCAACGACCGCCGCAGCCCCAACCCTTACGTCCCGGTCATCCTCATGACGGGATTCAGCGAAAAACGCCGCGTCATCGCCGCCCGCGACGCCGGTGTCACCGAATTTCTTGTCAAACCCTTCAACGCCCGCGATCTTTACCGCCGCATCGTGCAGGTCATCGAAAAACCACGCCAGTTCGTCCGCTCCGAGGATTTCTTCGGTCCCGACCGCCGACGCAAGGAAGCGAAGGCTTACTCGGGTCCAAAACGCCGCAAGGAAGACCGTCCCGCGATGACCGCCCCCGTCATGCCTGATGACATCGCCTTTCTTGATGATAAGGATTAGAGCAGAACCATGCCCGCCGACATCAAGCATTACAACCAAAGTCCCAAGCGCAACGCGGAATTTATCAAACCGCCAAACATGATTAAAGCCAAGGTCGGCTCTGGCGGCCTCAACGACGCCATTCTCGATCGGGCACAAAAATTATTGGAAAACACAACGGTCGATTTCGCCCCTCTGGCCGAAATATACCTGACCTCCATGATGAAGGGCATCGTCAGAGCCAAAAAGCCGGAGCCGGACGACGACAACGAATTCCTCATCGCGGGAATCCTCTACCCCTGCGCCCAGCTCAAGGCCAACGGCGGCATGTTCCATTACCCGCTAGTCACCCGCATTGCTGACCGCTTCGTCCAGTTTCTGGAGGTGGTGGACAAGATCGACTATGACGCTCTTGAAATCGCCGAAGCCTTCCACACCACCATCAAGACGGTCATAACAGCCAAAATTAAAGGAGACGGCGGGAAGGATGGCAACGAACTCGTCGAAGCTTTGAATGACGCCTGTATGCGCTATTTCGAGAAAAACAAGCACAACCTCCGCCAGCCCGATGAAGGGGAAGAATTCTAAACCTTGGGCACCGTATTCGGAAGAGTGTCTCCGACGCGCACAGGCTCTATCGAAACCGCCTTCCCGCTCCGGTCATCAGTCACGATAAACACGCCGCACAATGTCTTGTTTTCGCTGGCGGGGATCAACGGCTCCCCCGGCATCTTCTTCAAAAATCTCTGGATAGCGATATCCTTTCGCACCCCGATCACGCTGTCGTAATCCCCGGTCATCCCCGCATCGCTCTGGTAAGCTGTCCCGCCGGGTAGGATATGCGTATCCGCCGTCGGCGCATGGGTATGCGTACCGATCACCGCCGAAACCCGCCCGTCGAAATGATGGGCGAAGGAATATTTCTCGCTGGTCGCCTCGCCGTGAAAATCCACGAACAGCGCCTGACAGCTTTTCCCGAGAACATTCTCCCGCAATATCTTTTCCATCAGCGCGAACGGATCATCCAGCGCATCCATAAACAGCCGCGCCATGAGATTCACAACCGCGATCTTGCGCCCGTCCTGAAGAGTATGAACATTAATCCCGGCCCCCGGCGTCCCGTCAGGGAAATTCGCGGGGCGCAGCAACTTCGGATCGCGGGCGATATACGGAATGATCTCCCGCTGATCCCAGATATGGTTCCCGCTGGTAATCACATCCACGCCGAGCGCATAAAATTGCTGGCAGATTTTATCCGTGATCCCCTTGCCGTGCGCCGCATTCTCGCCGTTGACGATCACAACATCAGGCGCCAGATCGCGTTTCAGACCCGGAAGATAGACCTCCAGCGCCTCCCGCCCGGCACGGCCCATGATATCGCCGACAAACAAAATTCTCATAAGTAGATTATCCTTAAAGACTCAATATGTATAAACCTGCTGCGGTGTGATCACCAGATCCAGCCGCACGTCATGGGCATCGATCGGCAGGTTGAACAGGCAAGCCTGTAGCGCATACCCCGCACCGACCGCCAGAACTCTCTTGCGCGACCGTAAATCCGCCAGCGTCGCGTCATAATAGCCGCCGCCATAACCCAGACGATAACCTCTCCGGTCAAACGCCAGTAACGGCACAATCACCACATCCGGCTCCACGCGGCGCGTTCCCTCATTCAGCGGCGGATGCATGACCCCGAATGCCCCCTTGACCAGCGAATCCTGCCCATCCCACGCCGCGAATGTAAGGATTTTGGAGTCTTTTTCAACCACCGGCAGGCACAAAACCGACCCGCGCTTGAGGATCTCCTCGATCACCGGACCGACGTCGAACTCCCGCTCCTTGGGCCAGTAAGCGGCAACAACAGTTTCCGGCTCAAGGGGGACGTGCTGAAAAAACAGGGCCGTAAAAGCCTCCAGCGCATCGGCATCCGCGCTCATCCCGGCCCTCTGCCGCAGCGCTTCCCGCCGCATCTCGGCCTTTAACTCCGCAATATCGCTCAACTCTCCCTCTCGCAAAAAGGATATAACCGCTTTTGCGACAGTCTTCAGTTTGGGCAAGGCGCGAGGAGCAAAGCGTACAAATAAGGTACGCGAGCGACGAAGCAACGCAGCGCAAGCTGAAGAATGGAAGCAAAAGGTGCCGCGAAGGCCGTGTACGTATGGTATCCGCCGTGGTCCTGTTTCAACAGGTGGGCGCCATATATGCGGGATCCCCCGGCGAACCGGTCAATCCTGCACAGGGACAGCTCCCTAACGAAAGATTATCGACCTCCGGGATAAAGCCGTATCACGCACCCCGCAGCCCGCTAGCTTTAACACGTAAAGCATAAAAAATCGAAGGAAAAACTAAGCTTTCTGGATGCGCTCGGCGATATGCTCGATCTTCCCGGCCAGATGGTCCAGCGCCTGCACGACGAACAGCTCCTCCTGAACGAGGGGTCGGGGCGCCTGCCCGGAGGCGATCTCCCGCAAACGGGCCGAAAGCTGGTCGTTTTCGTCCTCGAACTCTCCCAGCATGGCCTTGGAATCGAACAACTCGTCCGCCAGAACAAGAGCCGTAAGGACGAACAGATGAGCCTCGCTGCTGGCTGCCCCGGCCTGAGCGATCTCCTTAAGACGAGAATCCACGTACCGCGCCAGTTCCTTCAGTCGGTCCTCCTGCCCCTGATCACAGGACAGGCTGTAGCCGCGTCCCCCGATATGAACGGTCACTTCAGACATGGCCTAGCCCTCCTCTGCTAAAAGCATCTCGACGGTGGCGATCGCCCGGTCGATCCGCCCGGCCACGAAATCCACGTCGATCACATTGCCGTCCGCCGCGGAATCAGCAATCCCGCGCTCCTCGGCCAAAATAATGGCTGAATCCCCCAGCCGGTCGATGGCCTCATCCAGCCTGATCAAAGCTTCCCTGATTGCGGACATACGTTCCCCTCGTCTAAAGAATCACTGCAAAACAAAATATGAATGCTGTTGAGTATGAAGCGGCGCAAAAAAGGGTCAAGACACCGCCTGAAAAAATAATCATTAAACCACAGGAAAATGAAAGGGGACTCTTGACCTAAGCGCTATGGAAAGGCATTTTACACGCGGATTTACAGAAAGGGCACGGGTGCAGGCGGATATGAGCAAGACAGCAGTTTCCAGGCAACCCCATAAAATGACAAAAATCGATCTGAAACAAATGTCTAACGCCATACGCGCCCTTGCTATGGATGCTGTGGAAAAGGCCAAATCAGGCCACCCCGGGATGCCGATGGGCTTCGCCGATGTCGCCACGGTTCTGTATACGAAGTTCCTGAAATTCGATCCCGCCCACCCGCAATGGCCGGACCGCGACCGCGTCATCCTCTCGGCAGGTCACGGCTCGATGCTCCTTTACGCCCTGAATTACCTGACAGGTTATGAAAAGATAACCCTGAACCAGATCAAGAATTTCCGTCAGCTCAACGCAATCACGGCGGGCCACCCCGAAGTCCAGCCGGATGCAGGGATAGAAACGACGACCGGTCCTCTGGGCCAGGGGTTCGCCAATGCCGTCGGCATGGCCTTGGCTGAACGCATACTTAACGCCCGTTTCGGCAGTGACCTCGTGTCCCACCGCACCTATGTGATCGCCAGCGACGGTGACCTCATGGAGGGAATCAGCCATGAGGCCGCCTCAATGGCCGGACACCTGAAACTCTCAAAATTGATCGTCCTCTACGATGATAATGGCATCAGCATCGACGGCGGAACAGACCTCGCCTTCACTGAAGACACGCCCGCCCGCTTCCGCGCCTATGGCTGGGACGTCGAGTCTGTGGACGGCCACGACTTCGCACAGATTGAATCCGCAATAGCCGCAGCTCAGACATCCGAAAAGCCCAGCCTCATCTGTTGCAAGACCCACATCGGTTTCGGCGCCCCGACTAAACAGGACAAGGCCTCCTCCCACGGCTCCCCGCTGGGTATCGACGAAATCCGAGGCGCCCGCGAAAACCTCGGCTGGCCGCACGATCCGTTCGAGATTCCCGAAGACATCCTGCACGCCTGGCGCCATGCAGGACTCCAAGGCGGGACATCGTTCCTGCATTGGACAGAAAAACATAAAAAATCGAATGACAAAAAAGCTTTCGATGCCGCCCTCTCCGGAGAAACATCTGATATCGTCGCACCCCTGATCGCGCAGCTTAAAAAGAATTTCGCCGCCGAAAAACCTATAATTGCGACGCGTCAGGCCTCTGGCAAGGTTCTTGAAGTACTCGTTCCGGCCCTGCCCGCCCTCATCGGCGGCTCTGCAGACCTGACGGGATCAGTCAACACAAAGGTCGCGGCCTCCAAAATCGTCTCGTCAAAGGACTACAACGGCAACTACATCTATTACGGCGTGCGCGAACATGGCATGGCCGCCGCTATGAACGGCATGGCCCTGCACGGCGGAATCATCCCTTACGCAGGCACCTTCCTGCAATTCTCCGATTACTGCCGCCCGTCCATCCGCCTCTCCGCCCTGATGAAGCAGCGCGTGATCTACGTGATGACGCACGACTCCATCGGCCTCGGCGAAGATGGCCCCACGCATCAGCCCGTCGAACATCTGGCGTCCCTGCGCGCCATCCCAAACCTGCTGGTTTTCCGCCCCTGCGACGGCATCGAAACCGCGGAATGCTGGGAACTGGCCTTGAACGCGACACAGACCCCTAGCATCCTCTCCCTGACCCGTCAGTCTGTACCCCCGGCCTGCGAGGACCGTGCCGAAAACCTCAGCGGAAAGGGCGCCTATATTCTAAAGGATACGGGTGGCGAGCCTGAAATCACGATCTTCGCTACCGGATCGGAAGTCGGAGTCGGCCTCGCCGCCTTCGATCATTTTACTGCAGAGGGCCATAAAGTCCGACTCGTGTCCGTCCCCTGCCGCGAACTCTTCCTGCAGCAGGAAGACGGTTATTTCGAAAGCCTCGTGTGTAATTCCAGCATCAAGGTTGCGATTGAGGCCGGAGTCCGGCAGGGCTGGGAAACCTTCATCGGCGGACACGGGATTTTCGTGGGAATGGACAGGTTTGGCGCCTCCGCCCCGGCCGAAACCCTCTACAAGCATTTCGGCATCACCCCCGACTCCGTCATTGAACGGGTCGACAAAGTTTTGGAACGCAGGAAAAAATAAGAAAAACGGAGAGTAAATATGACCCTCAGAATCGCCATCAACGGATTCGGCCGCATCGGCCGCCTCGTCTGCCGTGCTATCTACGAAATGGGCCACGACGATATCGAACTGGTCGCCGTCAACGACCCCGGCGGAAACTTCTTCCCGCTCCTGAAATTCGACTCGGTTCATGGCCGCGCCCCCTTTACGGTCGAGCGCTGTGGCGATGACGGCATTAAGATCAATGGCCGCCGGGTCTACCGCTTCCGTAGCCGCGAACCGGAAGATCTTCATTGGGGCGACCACAATGTGGACATTGTCATGGAATGCACCGGAAAATTCAACGACCGCGAGGGGGCATTGACCCACCTCAAGGCCGGCGCCAAAAAGGTACTCTTCTCAGCCCCCGCAAAAGGCGAGGACATCACCGTCGTTTACGGCGTCAACCATAAGGATATCAAACCCGAGCATACCATCGTCTCCAACGGCTCCTGCACCACCAACTGCCTGGCACCCCTCGCTTATGTTCTGGACAAGGAAATCGGCATCGTAAGGGGCTTCATGACCACCATCCACGCCTATACCGGCGACCAGAATATTATCGACGCCTCCCATAAAGACCCCTACCGCGCCCGCGCTGCCGGAATCAACATGATCCCTACGACGACCGGCGCCGCCAAAGCCTTGGGGGCCGTTCTTCCGAATCTGGCCGGAAAGCTCGACGGCGTGGCAATCCGCGTCCCCGTTCCTAACGTCTCGCTGGTCGATCTGAAATTCGACGCCGCCCGCAAGACCACGGTGGAAGAAATCAACAACGCGGTCAAAAAATACGCCAACGGTGAATTGCAGGGGGTTCTGAGCTATTATGAAGAACCTCTGGTCTCCAGCGATTTCAACCACGAGCCCTATTCCGCCAATTTCTCCGTCAACGGCACGAATGTCATCGACGGCACCTTTGTCCGGGTCATGGCCTGGTACGACAATGAATGGGGATTCTCCTGCAGGATGGTCGATACGGCGCTGACGATGCACAGGGCAGGATACAAATAATTTCCTTTTTCACCAGAACTTTAAAAGAATATTTCAAAAAGAGTGATTTTTTTCGTTGACTCAAATCCAAAACTGGATAAGATTATCAGTTCTAAACCGTTCTCCGTGGCAAAGCTGGTTCAAGATTCGTCTTGAGCCAGCTTTTTAGTTTGTCCGCCCTAGGACTTCTCGGAACGCCGCACTCGCCTAACAGATTGATGATAAACAAATTTTACAGGAAACAGTTTACGCGCCCCGCCGATTGACCGTATAGTAAGACCATGACGATATTCAGGCAGCAGGCAAAACGGGCGATGACCACAAGGGGCCAGAAGGCCTGCCTTGTGATCGACCATCTTGTGGAGGCGCTGGGCAACGACCCCTCCTCCTCCCTGCGCCGCGCCATGGTTCTGAACGATATCGACCAGCATCCGGGCACGACTCAGACCGAAATCATGGGCCGTCTCGGAATCGATAAGTCCTCAATGAACCGCGAAATCGAATGGCTCTTCAATTACGGCTGCATCATGCGTCAGGAGTCCGAAGACGACGGACGCGCTAAGCCATTGGAAGTATGTGGTTATTCCAAGCGGGCCTTAGAATCGGGCCTTGATTATTTTCAGGGCAGTCATCAGAATTTGAAAAAATTTCTGGAAGGTGTTACAAAGATACTAAAGCAGGATAAACCAACCCTGCGTGATGCGCGGATTATCGCAACCCTTTACGAAAAGGGAAGCGCCTCCAAGGCAGACGTGTTGGACAACCTGTATAACGGGCCTGCAACGACAGACAACAGGGCTTACAACAAGCTCGTAGACGAAGGGGTAATAAAAAGTGGATAGACTCAATCCTAAAGAACACGTTGATTTTCATTATCTATGCGGCGAGGTCTTTGACGGCGTCCCACGTCCAAGCCTGACCAGAGATTTTGGGCAGACGAACGTGGCCGAACTGGCCAACTTCGTTCACTCCGGCCCTGCAGCTCCCGGCCATTAAGACCGTCAATTTCTTTCTTGTTCTGTAAACCGCTTTTGGTTATACCATGGGGGACTTTCCGCATGGAAAGCCGCATACAGGCGGCGTTTTGCCTGTAGCACAAGGAACACGAGCAACAAGAACAAGAAAAGGACGAAACCCCATGTCTGCCACGACCGCGATCAAGAAAATGCCCGGAGCAAGGGCAAGCGCCTCCCTCTCACCCGAGGTCAAAAGAATCATTTCCAACTACGAAAACGAAAACGCGGGCGTAAAGGGCAACCTCGTTCGTATGCTGAATACGGGCAAACTGGCCGGGACCGGAAAAATGGTCATCCTTCCCGTGGATCAGGGCTTCGAACACGGCCCCGCCCGCTCCTTCGCGGTCAACCCGGACGCCTACGACCCACATTATCATTATCAACTGGCCATCGAAACCGGCTGTAACGCTTACGCAGCGCCCCTCGGTCCACTGCAGGCCGGAGCCGACACATTCGCGGGCCAGATCCCGACGATCCTGAAATTCAACAGCTCGAACAGCCTCGACTCTGCCAAGAACGACCACAATCAGGCCGTGACCGCCTCCATCAAGGACGCACTCGAACTCGGCTGCTCCGCCGTTGGTTTCACCATCTACCCCGGGTCCGACCAGCAATTCGATATGTTCGAGGAAGTCCGCGACATGATCCGTCAGGCCAAGGATGTCGGCCTCGCCTCCGTCGTCTGGTCCTATGCCCGCGGTTCGGGCGTAACGAAAGAGGGCGAAACCGCGATGGATGTCATCGCTTACGCCGCCCACATGGCCTGCCTGCTCGGCGCGCACATCGTCAAGGTCAAGCTGCCCACCGAACACATCATGCAGAAAGAGGCGCAGAAAGCCTTCGATCAGGCAAAGATTGACGTCAGCTCGCAGACCGCACGCGTCCGCGAAGTCGTTCGCTCCTGCTTCAACGGCCGGCGTATCGTGGTCTTCTCCGGCGGCGCGACCAAGGGCGAGGACTCTGTATTCGACGATGCAAAGGCGATCCGCGACGGCGGCGGCAACGGTTCCATCATCGGCCGCAACGCCTTCCAACGCCCCTGGAACGACAGCGTCGCCCTGCTCGACAAGATCATGGATATCTATAAGAACTAAAGACCCCACACGGCTTTTTTATATGAATCACGGCATCCCCGCGCAAGCGGGGATCCATTTTTGAGAACATAAAACCGAATGAAGAAACGCCAACTCACTGCCATTATAAGCGCCCTCTTGCTGCTAGTGATTTCAGCGCTGGCAGCGCAGTGGCAGGAAAAACAGCCCTCTCAGCCCTTCAACGCCTCATCGCCGACCCAGACAGGGGAAATGAGTGACAAACGGACAGATGAAGATTCAATATATCTGTCTGAACAACGCATCCAGCACATCCTCTACGGCGATGAAAGCGGCGGCGGCCATAAGCACGGCCAGAACAAACCCTGTAAAAGCGAATTCCCGGCCAACTGGACCGACGAAAAAATCATCTCCACGATCAACAAAATCGCCTCCGACGAAACGACAAAATGGAAAGAGCAGGACAACGGCAATTTCGTAGCAAACGCCAGAGAGCAAAATCTGAAAATCCGCATCGTCCTCAACGAAGATAAATCACAGATCATCACCGCGTACCCTCTGAACGTCCCCCGCAACCCCTGCCCGATTACCCCCGGACAAGAAAACCCCTGAGCATCAAACCCCTTCAAACCCGGAAATCGATACATAATAGACGGAAAAAATTTTAATAGTATCGGCTCTAAGCTCAATCGCAGTTTACCAAACTCACCGGAACATCCATTCCTGCGAGAGGTTTGTTGGTAGCGGTATCCATGTGGATCACGGTTATAGATTCGGTATTGGTCAACCCCCATATTTGAGTCCGCCTGTAGAGTGAATCGGTTGCTGGTCTGTTCTCATAGATAAAGGCTCTGGAGCGTAAGCGAAAGAGCCTTTATCCATATAGGCGATTGGCGCGGGCGGGCG
>JAGNKE010000010.1 GCA_018000295.1 Alphaproteobacteria bacterium
CCTAGTACATTGTGATTCGGTCGCTGTCACTACCTACTCTTTTAAGGCCAATGGGCGCGTTTGACAACGGGACGCAACCAGCGCCGGAAAGGAGTGGTATAGATGGCAAAACGCGGACGCGATGCTGGAACAGGACAATTCATCCCTGTGAAGGAAGCAGTTAGACGAAAGGCTACGGCAATAGTCGAAGCTGTTAAAAAATCGCCCAAAGGAAAAGGCAAGAAAGATTAACCCCTTCTTGCCCTGTTAAATCTAGGTGACAGCGGCCACCTGCTTTTAGAGTCTCATTTCAGATTTGCCCTGTCAAGAGTCGCCCTCTAGTGGCATTTCAATTGTGTCGCCGTATTTGGGCAGGGCGCGATTTAACATTCGATTGAATTGAACCTCGCTTCCCCCGGCTGCATCCATCAAAATCATCACGCCCTTTAGATGGTCTTTCAATTCGGGCAAGCCGTAATCTTCGGTGAAGTATTGCGTATTTATCTTTTTGCGCCGTCCGGTTTCAGGCAATCGCGGATTCAGTTCATTTAGCTTTTTTCTGATCCCTGGTTTTATACGATCATAAATAATGTCATTTACCCAATGGCCAACAAAAGAGGGACGTTTGAGAGCCATATAGCTTGGGTAGCCCTTGACTTTAATCAGCTTGATCCAAAACTCATCCGGAAAAGTCTTCGCCCATTTTCGAGCGTGATCTTGAAGATACTTATCAAGGATGGCTTGAAGGGCTTTTTTGTCTCTGACTTCTTGGTAGCCGGTTGCTTCATCAATCAGTCCGGCTATACCAACATGGGCAAGCCCTTTCATAATGATGTGGGCTTGATCGGCAATGTGCTTTTGGTTTCTTTTTAAGGCTCCGGCTCTTTCGGCCTTAATGAAGACGTCACACACCTCTGGCAACAGGTCAGCCGAATAGGAAAATGCTCTATTCCCGTTCAAAAAGATGATTTCCTTTTGGCTGGACGTCACCTCTAAAACGCTAGAAACAAAGGGTTTTAGGTTCTGTGCTGTTATAAAAGCGGGAAGGTTGACGTCACCCTTATAATGCTGACGCCCCTTTGCTTGCCGCGCCCGACCCAGCGCCCTCATAAACCCGCTTTGGGTTATCACCCGTTCGCCATTTTCTAAAACGGCGCAGGGTATAACGCTGTTGCCGATATTGATTTCACCTTCATGGGTTGCCTTTAAAATCTTCTCACTCATTTTAAACTCCTAATACTTTGGAAATTGTCAGATCAAATACGTTGTCATTCGCCCGGTTGTTGTACCGGAAACAAAATTCATCGACGTATTTTTGAAGGTGCTTGCGGCTGACACTGTGAAACTGGCCGAACATGCCACGTTTCAGGAGCGCCCAGAAACCTTCGATGGTATTGGTATGAATGTCACCATCGACATAGCAATACGTATGGCAGATTACGCTATGAGGCAGCAGGCGATTCATGCCCATATAGCCCCAGTATTCATCGCTAATCAGGCGGGAATTAAGAACATCCACCGTTTCTTTTACGAAGGCGCGAAGGTTTTTGCCTTTCATCTTGCCCTTTTTCACAGCCTTGGCCGTGACTTTACCACCACGCGAAACCGCGCCGATGACAGGGGCTTTATCAGTGCCGCGTCCACGCTTGGATTTATTGCCGCCTTCCATGTCATCGTTTCTATTGTTGCCTTTACGCGGCTTACCGCCGACATAGGTTTCATCCATTTCAACTACGCCTGTCAGAAGTTCGCGCTGTTCGCCTTGGCTCATAGCTTTTCTGATTTGCATCCCAATGCGCCATGCTGTGTTTTTGTTCACTTCCAGATCACGGGAGAGTTGTAGAGCAGACAGCCCTTTCTTGGCATTCAGGATCAGGGTAACAGCTAGAAACCATTTTTGTAGGGGCAGATGAGTCCTGTGAAAGATCGTACCCACGGTTACGCTAAAGGACGTTTTGCAGTTATAGCAAAAGTGCCGTAGTTCTTTTTCAGTAGGGTTGTTATGCGTGGATTGGCAGTAAGGGCAAACCGGGCCGTTCGGCCAGCGGGCTTTTTCAAGATGGGCTATGCAGCTTTCTTGTGTTGGAAACTTCTGGAAGACTTGTATAATATTCATCGGCTTTCTCTCGGTTAGTAGGTGGTACGAATCTCTTGAACAAGATAAGTATCGCCCAAAGCCGGGAGAAAGTAAACACCTTAAACTAGGATATTCCGAAAGGAATTATAAAAATGATTGATAATACGATAAATCAGAACGCTGCATCTGATCCACCTCTATCAGAGTTGGAAAATACTACTGCCGAGCAAGAAAATAGAAGCATCTCTCCTTTTCAGCAAGAACCTTATCCTGAGATTTTTATCGGTCTTGTCAGTCCACTTGGGGTAGATCTGGATACGGTATGTGAAGAACTATCCGAGGCTTTGGTAGAAGTTGGCTATAGCCCGGAAATTGTCAGACTGAGTGATGTTTTC
Source organism: Alphaproteobacteria bacterium (assembly GCA_018000295.1). Classification (GTDB taxonomy): domain Bacteria; phylum Pseudomonadota; class Alphaproteobacteria; order Micavibrionales; family Micavibrionaceae; genus JAGNKE01. The sequence goes on from JAGNKE010000010.1 coordinate 2,452, forward strand.
CAGGTAAACACAATCAGAAAAATTCACAACACAACACTGAAAGAAGACCCTGTTGATGATAGAATAAAGTCTTATATGGAAGCAGGAAACAAGCTGCGTAAAAATCTTGATCGTAAGGACGCGCTGGCCCTTTTGGCTGTTACTCAAATTAGAGATAAACGAAAACAAAAAGGTCAGGATGCTGATCGCTTCATTTCGTCTAAAGCCTATATCTTACGGTCATTCAAAAACAAGGATGAGATTGATACGCTTCGGAATATTTATGGATCATCATTTTTTGTTATTTCCGCTTATTCTTCAAGAAATAAGCGGAAGAATAACCTTGCAAAAAGAATTGAACACTCCAAAGGAAAAGCAAAAGGACATGACAGTAACGCAATTTCAGAGGGGTTAATTGATACTGATTATGAAGAGGAGAACGACGAACACGGTCAGGATGTTAAAAGCGCATTTCCAATGGGGGACTTATTTGTAAACGTGGAAGAAACTCGCCCGCAGCTTCAAAAAAGTATTAAGCGTTTTATCCATTCTTTGTTTGGCTACCCATACAATACACCAACTAAAAACGAATTCGGAATGTTTCTGGCATTTAGCGTCGCCCTGCGTTCTGCAGATTTGTCGCGTCAAGTTGGTGCAGCTATTCTAAATACAGAAGGCGATTTGTTAGCAATTGGATGCAATGAGGTTCCTAAGTTCGGTGGAGGGCAGTACTGGGAAGATGATAGCTTACAGAAAGCTAGAGATTTTGAAATAGGTTATGATAGCAGCGCCAAAATGAAGAGGGAATTACTGGAGCAAACTATTCGAATTATGAAGGATGATGGATACATCAAAAGCGATCAGGAAATTTCAGAAATTGCAAATTCTCTTTTAAAGGGTAGTTTAAGAAATGCAGATATTGCCAATCTTCTAGAGTTTGGTCGGATGATCCATGCAGAAATGGCTGCTATAAGCGATGCAGCAAAACGTGGCATTTCTCTCAAGGGAGCAACAATTTATTGCACAACATTTCCCTGTCACATGTGCGCCAGACATATTATTTCTGCAGGAATTGTGAAGGTTATTTATGTCGAACCATACCCAAAAGGCAAAGCCCAGCAACTGCACAGTGATTCGATAGCCGTTGATGTATCGGATCATGTAGAATCAAAAGTAGAGTTTTCTCCATTTGTTGGAATATCCCCTTACCGCTTTCATGATTTTTTTAAACATGGGAAGATCAAAGACGAACACGGTAACAATATAAAATGGAGAGCAAATGAATCAAAACCAAAAATAAAAATTTACAATGCTGCAAGTTATACAGAACACGAAAAGGATGTAGTGCGTCTTATTTCTGAAGTTATTTCAGAGTATGAGAAAAAAAATAGCATGGATAAAGGTTAATGACAATTGTGGGTTTTCACACTGTAGGAAATATACAAATTTGTGTATAATGATACGAAATTCTATTTCTCCCCTGCCTTAAAAGACCATCCTGTTGCATCTTGTAATTCTAAATCAATGGGGAAAGCTATGCCATCATCGTCTACTAACTGGCTTGAATCTCAACTAGAAGAGGCTAGAAAAGATTACGAAAAATGGCCAGAATGGAAGAAAGCGTGCTCAAGAACCGAAGAATTTAAACGCGATAAAAAGTCTTCCCTGAAAAAAAATACCGAAAGCTCTCTCCCAGGCGTGCATTCCTAGACTGAGACATAAAAATACTCTGTCTTATGAAGTATTCTAGTCCAACTTTTTTACAGCACCAAAAGGCGCCTAAATCGTTTATTGCTTTCAAAAACGTTTAGTATATACTAAACAAACTGAAATGATTTTTGCCATTTTAGGTGCTTTAGATATGAGACAGATAAAAAGTGATATTTTGATAGAGAGACAGGAAGCCGCTGTTTATGCCCGCGTCTCTTCCAAGGAACAGGAAAAAGAGGGTTTCTCTATCCCAGCCCAGTTGCGCCTTCTGCATGATTACGCCGGACAGAACCGCCTGAGCGTTGCCAAAGAGTTTGTGGACATAGAAACGGCCAAACAATCAGGCCGCACAGGATTCACGGAAATGCTGGCGTTCCTGAAAGAAAATACCGCTATCAAGACTATCCTTGTGGAAAAGACAGACCGCCTTTACCGGAATATCAAGGATTGGGTAACGTTGGATGAACTGGGGCTGGAAATACACTTTGCCAAGGAAGGCGTGATCCTGAGCCGGGAGTCCCGTTCTTCGGAAAAATTCATGCACGGTATCAAAGTTCTCATGGCGAAGAACTATATCGACAATCTTTCCGAAGAAGCGCGCAAAGGTATGGCAGAAAAAGCCGAGCAGGGGATATGGCCCTCCAAGGCACCTCTAGGTTACCTCAATATAACAACGGAGGAAGGAAAAAAAATAATTATCCCAGACCCGAATACCGCTCCCTTAGTCGTAAAAGCGTTCGAGTGGTATGCCACAGGCTGCTATTCTGTAAAAGAAGTAACTTTAAGGCTGAAAGAGGCAGGGTTGGTTTTTAGAAAAAGCCGTAGCGCAGTGCCGCAATCCGGTATCCATAAGATTTTACGCAGCCTAATCTATACCGGAGATTTCGAGTGGAATGGAAAGAGATATCGCGGGACACATGATCCGTTAATTTCCAGAGAACTCTGGAAAGCCGTTCAGGAGATTTTTGACAACAGGGCGTCCGGGCGAAGAAAGAAGCGCAAACATGACTTTGCTTTTTCCGGCCTCATCCAGTGCGGCTATACAGGTGGCTCTCTCGTGGGAGATTTAAAAAAGGGGAAGTACATCTATTACCGCGCAATCGGCGCTAAAGGCGTTCCTTACGTCAAGGAAGAGGAGCTAGAAAGGCAATTTTGTGAAACCCTTAAAAAGTTACGATTTGATGATGAAGTTCTGGAATGGGTTTGCCAAGCCCTAAAGGAAAGCCATATGGACAAGCGCGTATACCATGAAGAAGCACTGAGCCGTTTGCAGAGTGAATACAACCGGCTGGAAACACGCATCGACGGTATGTATGTAGACAAGCTGGACGGAAAGATTTCAGAAGCATTTTTTGAAGAGAAGTCTATGACATGGCGTGAGGAGCAAAAAATAATCATTGTAAAAATGGAATCCCTGCAAAACGCCAGCCAGAATTACATCGAAGAAGGCATTCAGTTACTCGAACTGGCGCAGAATGCAGGCTTCCTTTTCATGAAGCAATCCGCTCACGAAAAGCGCCATCTTTTGAACTTTCTGCTATCGAACTGTATATGGAAAGACGGAGTTTTGACTGTAAGGTACAAGCAACCATTTGATATACTTGCGGATTTTATAACTGGTCTGGATGCACAAAAAGGGCATAAGGCTGAAAATCTGCACGAATTTGATAAATGGCTGGGGTACTAGGATTCGAACCTAGGATCGCGGTACCAAAAACCGCTGCCTTACCGCTTGGCCATACCCCAATGTCTGAGCGTTCGGATCAGAGAGCAAACCTTATACCAGACATTTAAGCGAACGCAAGCCCTCTTTGGGGCCGGAAGCGGCCCCCTTCACGGGGCGGTCTCCGGGCTGGAATCCCAACTTATCCGCAGCCTTGCGGTCAATTCTGACGAGTTTTCCTTGGCCATATTTTCCAAAATGTTTATAGTTTTGCTCAAAGAATCCGCAGAATCACAATTCTGCGGACTTTTGGCTGTATAAAATTTTGGCTATAACTTAGATATACAGCAATATCCGCATTCACTGCTTACCGGAAAGGGTCACCGCGCCATGGCTTTCAAAAGAACATCCGAAGGACGTGTATTTTTCAAGAGCACGGAGGATGAAAACAAGCCGGGCGGCGGCAACGGTAACGGCGGCCTGCCGCTTATTCCTGAACCATCTCCGAACGATCAAAGCCAGATGCAGATTCTCGTCCTTTTGAAATCCCTGAACGCCAAGCTTCTGGACACGCAGGAGGAAAGGGCAGTCCTCAAGGAGGAACTCGTTAAATACCGCGCCGAACTCAAAACGCTGGAGGACAAGGCGAAGAAGCACGATCAGGGCTATCTCGATCTTGAACAGAAAGTCGCCGCACGGCAGAACGAAGCTTCAAAAAAGGCCTCCCGCGTCGAGGAGACGATGAAGCAGACGGCCAAGGAGCTGGAGCAGGCCCGCAAGCTCGTCGAGGCGCTGGAGGGCAAGACCCAGGACAGCGAAGAGGTCATAAAGGGCATCAGGGAAGACCTCGTCCAGCGCAAGCGGATGGAAGAGGAAATGCTCAATATCCAAAAAGCCATTGAGCAGCAGCAGAAAGAACAATCCGACCAGATGGCCGAAAATCTGACGGCCTTCGTGGCGCTCACCAAGCGCATGACCGAGACCGAGGCGCGGCAGGAGGCCATAGACAATAAAATCGAGGAGGCGACAACAGAATTCCTCAAGCTCGACCGCAAGATCAACAAAGCGATCGAGGACCGAAGCCGCCTGATGCGTAAAATCGAACGGATTGAGGAGAGCGTGCAGGAGACCCGCGAAGCTCTCAATGCAAAGGCGATGGTGCTGCTCACCAGTCAGGGCCGTACGGCTGCGGCCGACTACGCGCAGATCACCGACGGAACGCTGGGGCCGGACCAGTTCCTTCCGGGCCACATTCCCGACGCGGAGGAGAAAAAATCCTTCTGGGTCAGGAATTTTAATCTGGACGCTTCGGCGCTGGCCATGATCGTGGTCATCGGCCTGCTTCTCGGCTGGATGATCAGCGAAATCAAGCGCCCGCAGCCTCTCACGGGCCTAACCGCGCCGGAGGAAATCAGCTGGACGGGCGAACGGGCGCTGCCGCCTGTAAATGAATCTCTCGCGGAGAATATCGGCGAGCAAAGCGAAACCGCGCTCTCCGAGATGCTGCAATCGCCCGATGCCACAGCCACGGTCCCCGAGACTTCGCCGCCCGAAGCCTTGCCGGCGGCTGAGGCGGCGGACGAACAGGGACAAACACCTGAAGAGTCCGCTCCAGCAGAGGAGGCGTCTGCCGAAGCCCCGGCTTTGCCCGCTGTGTCAACGCCCGAGGTAATAGACGAAGCCATAAAAACCGAAGACGATAAAACCCTCATGGCGGCGATGGAGGAAAATCCGGACGCCGTGGCCGACCGCCTGAACGCCATTGAGCCTTCGGCGTTAAGTTCCGAGGATTTGCGCGACACCCCTCCGGCAACGGAAGAAAAAACCACCGCGGAAACCTCGGAATCCGGCAAACCCCTGCGTGAACAGCTCAAGCCCGACTCAAGCCTCCCCGAGCAGATCAAAAAGGTGGAAACGCAGGCCTATGAGGGCGTAAAAGAGGCGCAGCATGACATGGGCGCCATCTACATCGCTGGACACGAGTCGGTTAAGCGCGATCTGAAACGCGCCCATTTCTGGTTCGAGCAGGCGGCGAATAATGGCGTCGCCAATGCGAAATACAATCTCGGCGTCCTCTACCATCAAGGCATGGGCGTGGAGGCCAGCCTCGATAAGGCGCTGTCCTTGTACTCAGAGGCGGCGGAGCAGGGCCACCCCGAAGCGGAATATAATCTCGGCATCGCCTATATCGGCGGCATCGGCTACCCCTACGACCCCGTGAAGGCGGCGAATTATTTTGAGAATGCGGCCAACAAGGGCGTAAAGGAGGCCGCCTATAATCTCGGCTTGATCTACGAAAACGGCCTTTTGGGCAAGCCGCAGCCCGACGAAGCCCTGATGTGGTACAAGGACGCCGCAGAGAAGGGCAGCCCCGAGGCGAAGGCGGCCCTTGAGCAGCTGGCGCAATCCCTGGGCATTACGCTCTCAGAGGTCAACCGCATCGTCGATGCGGTGCGCGCCACAAAGTATAAGAAATCCTCTGATGAGGAGTCTTCATCCTCAGGAGATAAGGCCGTATCCGAACCCGTGGCGCTGACCTCGCCCAGGCAAAGCGCGGTGGATTCCAAACTTACAGGGCAGAAAAAAATCACCGCCGAGATTCAGGCCGAGTTGATGAAACGGGGTCTCTACCCCGGCCCGGTCGATGGCGAGATCGGCCCCGTCACAACCGATGCCATCCGCACCTACCAGACAGCTTCCAATATGGAGATCGTCGATGGAAAACCCACGCAGCAGCTTCTCTCCTACATGAAGAGCTCGTCAGTCTCGGATTAAGTACACAGGACGTTAATGGCTTTGAATATTTCCCCCGCCTGAACCCACCAGCCGGGATGATCCGCTTGAATCCTCTGCGCGCACCGCAAGGCATCCGGCTCTGACTCAAAAATCCCGAAACACGTCGCGCCCGAACCTGACATACGGCTGAGCAGGCAGCCCTCCGCCTCTCCAAGCACCTCAAGACACGCGGCAACCTCAGGAACAATTCCAAGTGCGGCGTCAGTAAGATCATTCCCTGTTTCTTTCAGAAACGCGGCGAAAGAAACAGCGTCTTTAAATCGTTCCGGCAGAACAACAGGCGTTTTGAAAGCGGCGCGTGTCCGCCGGAAGACCTCCGGCGTAGGGCATGATTTAAGCGGGTTGACCAGAACGGCGGGAAGCATAGGCAGGGTAGGGACAGGCTCAATGATCTCCCCGATCCCGCTGATCCGCGCCGCCTGTCCGTAAAAACAAATCGGCACGTCCGCGCCCAGCGAACGCAAAAGACCTTCAAGAAAATCGGCATCGGAAGGCAACCGCCAAAGCTCAAGCAGCCCGCGCACGACGGCGGCGGCATCCGAAGACCCACCCCCCAGACCCGCTGCCGGAGGAAGGTTTTTGGTCAGATGAAGGAAAACATCAGGCGTCCGCCCCGCCGCCTTCGCCAATTCCAGCGCGGCCCTAACCGCGATATTCCCCGACTCTGTGCTGTTTCGTCTTTCATCCTCCGAGAGACATCCGGCAAACGGCCCGTCAACATGAAAGGAAAAGTGCTCCGACACGCCGACAGACACAGCATCCCCGATCGAGAAAAAACCGATCAGCGAGTCAAGGAGATGATACCCGTCCGGGCGCTTGCCGGTAAGATGCAGATAGAGATTGATCTTGGCGGAAGCGAAGACTTTGATCTGCTGCGGTGGATCGTCCGCCATGACGCCAACCGATTATTCTTTTTTTGGCTCGGAAGAAGATTCAAGGGGTTCAGGGGAAGGAACGCCGGCCAGCGTATTGGCGGGTTCTTCGCTCAGACCCTTGGCCAGTTTCTGATCGAGCTTGTCTTTAAGCTCGGGATCTTCGCTATGGTTCTTCGCCCGTTCCCACTGGAACTTGGCCTCCATCTTGCGCCCGACACGCCAGTAAGCATCGCCCAGATGATCGTTGATAACAGGATCATAGGGCAAAAGCGAAACGGCGCGCTCAAGCTCGGGCACAGCGGCCTTGTATTTGCCGATACGGTACAAAACCCACCCCAGAGAGTCCGTGATATATCCGTCCTCGGGGCGCAGGCTGACGGCCTTGCGGATCATGCTCTGCGCCTTGTCGAGATTTTCCCCGCGGTCTGCCCAGGCATATCCAAGATAATTGAGAATATATGGCTGCTCGGGTTTGAATTCGAGCGCAGCCATAAGATCCTTCTCCGCCGCCTCCCAGTTTCCGGCGCGTTCATAGGACATCCCTCGGACATAAAGAAGATGCCAGTACCGCTCGGTGACCTTGCCCCCATCCATCATTTTTTCCGCCCGGGTATAGGCTTCGACGGATTTCTCGAACGCGTCCTGCCGACGGAAGATATCGCCGATCTTGATTTGCGACTCGATATCCTTTTTCTCCTCGGACAGGGATTTCAGAATCTTAAGTGCGTCGTCATACCGCTCCATGCTTTCATAGGCATCGGCGATATTGCGCCGGGCGTCGAGGTAAAACTTGTCGCCTTCGCCGATGGCCTGATAATAGGTGATGGCTTCTTCAAACCGCTCATGACGGATGGCGATATAGGCCAGAAGAAACTTGGCCTCTGTGATATCGGGATTCAGATAAATGGCCATAGAGGCCAGAACACGGGCGCTTTCGTCGTTGAACTCCTGATAAAGAACCTTGGCGATATCGAAAAAAGCCAGCCCAAGGCCGTACCGGGGACTCTTGATCGACTGGAAAACCTCTTTCCCCTTTCCATCCCGCACCTTCTTGATCTTATCGGAAAGGTCTCGGTCTCCGGGCCATTCCTTCTGCAGGGCTTCATAAAGCTCCAGAGCCCTGTCTGTGCGTCCGGTATAGGCGTAAAGGTCGGCGATGCGCTCATTTTCGCCGATAGCCATACCGTCAGAATTGGCAAAATGCTCCAGCAGCTTTTTGACCTGATCGGGCTGTTGGAGATAATCGGCGATCAGAATCGCGTGATAGAGCTGCAGGGGGTTCTCCTGCAGACGCGTGACTTCAAGCTTTCCAAGTCCGGCCTTCGTCCAGCTTTCCAGAACCGGGCCGATGAACTGCGTCATCTCGTCCTTGGGTGTTTTCAGGATCAGCTGGCTGGCCTGATCGTATTTCTCCTTGCTGATCGCATCCATGATCAGGAAGACCTGCGCCACGCTGTTTTGCGACTCCGGATCGACCGTGATGATCCGTTGCGCGAGTTGGATGGCCCGTTCGTGGTTGCCGCTGCCCATGGACAGGATCATCGCCCGCCGCAGCACGGTCGGGTCCGAAACCCCGCTGGTCACAAGTTGATCGAGGAAACTGTTGGCCTGTTCCCAGTCATGCCGCGCCTGCGCGAAACGGGCCGAAAGATAGGAACCCGCCAAAGGCTCCGCAGGCGTGAAAAGACTCTGGATCTCGCTGGCCTTATTGTCAGAAGTAGGCACAGCGGTCGTCGTATTGGCCTCGACGCTGGCCTGATAGGAATAAGGGATGTCGGTCCGGTCAAGGCCCGTACACAGAACAATCGCACACCCCGCCAGAAGCAGCTTACCCAGATTCATTAATCATCAACCCTTTCATTCACACAATAAACCCAAACGCATCGGGGACAAAGAATTTTCAATCAACCGCCAAAACAACTACATATTGGAGTAATTCGGCCCATCTCCGCCCTGCGGTACAACCCAGTCGATATTTTGTGACGGGTCTTTGATATCGCAGGTCTTGCAATGGACACAGTTCTGACTGTTGATCTGCAATCTGAACTCTCCCACAGGATCCTTAACAATTTCATAAACGCCGGCCGGACAATAACGCTGCGCCGGCTCGTCATATTCTGGCAGATTGACGCCGACCGGAACCGCGGCGTCTTTCAGCTTCAGGTGAACGGGCTGTCCCTCCGCATGGTTGGTATTGGAAAGCTGCACCGATGTCAGGCGGTCAAAGGTCAAAATCCCGTCCGGCTTGGGGTAGGGGATAGGGGCGCTCGCCTCCGCCTTGGCCATTTGCGCGTGATCGGCATGGTTCCGCAGGGTCCACGGCGAAAACCCACGGGTGAGAGTCTCCCAGACCGCATTAACCAGCCCAAACCACAATCCTTTGTGAAATCCCGGTCGGATATTACGAACGGCTTTCAACTCCGCCCACACCCAGCTGCCCTTAAACGCCTCAGAATAGGTGGTACACTCAAGCCCGTAAACCGCATCGTCTCCTGCCAGTAAATCATAAAGGCTTTCGGCGGCCAGCATCCCCGATTTCATGGCGGTATGGTTGCCCTTGATTTTGGGAACATTGAGAAACCCCGCCGTATCGCCGATCAGAACTCCGCCGGGAAACGTCAGCTTGGGCAAAGACTGAAAGCCGCCCTCGACCAGAGCCCTCGCCCCGTAGGAGATCCGCTTCCCGCCCGTCAGCGTCTCGCGGATCGCCGGATGCGTCTTCAAACGCTGCATCTCTTCGAACGGCGAGAGATAGGGGTTCATATAATCAAGCCCGGTCACGAACCCCACCGAAACGAGGTTTCCCTCCATATGATAAAGCCACGACCCGCCATAGGTCTTCGAATCCAGCGGCCAGCCGATCGTATGAACAACCAGACCCGGCTGAGACTTCTCCGGCGCGATTTCCCACACTTCCTTGATGCCCAGCCCATAGGTCTGCGGATCGCTCTCCCGACGCAAATCGTACTTTTTAATCAGCTTCTTGGTCAACGAACCGTGACATCCTTCGGCTAAAACCGTCTGCCGCGCATGGATTTCAACCCCCGGAGTAAATCCTGCCCCCGGTGTCCCGTCCTTGTTCAGCCCCATATCGCCTGTGGCAACCCCGATGACGGCTCCGTCCTCGTCATAAAGAATTTCAGCGGCGGCAAATCCGGGAAAAATCTCTACACCCAGCGCTTCCGCCTGCTCCGCCAGCCACTTCGCCAGTTGCCCAAGCGAGATAATATAATTCCCTTTGTTATGCATCTGCGGAGGCGCAGGCAGTCGATAGGATTTTTTCGCCGTGAGGAACAGGAAACGGTCCTGCGTGGCCGCAGTATGCAGCGGCGCGCCTTTGTCCTTCCAGTCGGGGATCAACTCATCAAGTGCCCGCGTCTCGAACACCGCCCCGGACAGAAGATGCGCGCCAATCTCCGATCCTTTCTCCAGCAGACAGACGGAGAGGTCCTTGCCCTTTTCTGCCGCAAGCTGCTTCAGCCGGATCGCGCACGTCAGCCCCGACGGGCCACCCCCGACGATCACAACGTCGTAGTCCATGACATCCCGGTCGGGCCGAAGGGCTTCAGGCATAAATTCGTATATCTCCTGAATACAAAGACCCTTTGATTATAAACGGAAATTCACAAAAAAACGTCTGAAATCGCCGATAAGCTTATTTTTAAGGGATGGTGCGTTTTTTCTGTCACTTTCCCCGGGTTTTATGAAATAATAGGCGCAATTAAAGAATAACGGGTTACAGAGGGTACATGGGGCAGGGTGGCGCGCCGGGACTGCAGACAGAACGTCCCACCACATACGAAATTCCCAACTACGCGGACTATGGTCACAGGCTGGCCTTGGGCGAAGACGGTCATGATCGCGTTGACGCGCCCCACAAGCGCCGCTTCGAATATGCAAATATAAACGTCACCGGACGCGAACTGCATAACTATCAGGGCGATATTTCCCTCGTAAACATCGTAACCACGGCTCGGGTCATACCGCCGCCGGAAGCACCCCCGCAACCGCCGATGGAAACGCGCGGCGGCCTTTATTTCGAGCACGGGTACGGAGCTTATACGCCCAAGGATATCATCACGGCCCCCGGCTTTGAAAACGTCAACCTTGATGAGGTCGCCGAGGCTCTGGTCCGTAACCAGAGCTTTGAATTGAAAATGACCGCGCACGCCGATACCTCCGGCGACACTGCCAAAAACCAGACCCTTTCCGAAAACCGTCTGCAGACCGCGCAATCGCTGCTCATAGCCGCTCTGCAAAGACAGGGCCTGACGGAAGTTCAGGCGCGCGAACTCTACGACCGCCGCGTGGCCCCGCATTCCACGATCATCGCAAAGGGCGAAACCAGCGGCCCCGTGACCACGCAGGACGGCACCCGTCATCAGGGCAACCGCGTCGTGACCTTCGACCTGATCACGCAGCCCGTTGCGGCGACACGCCTTGAAGGCACGATTAGCAAGGGCCACGACATGGACAATCACGAGCATATCGTGATGGTCAACATGGGAACATCCAAACGCCAGTCCGAAATGCACTTCTTTCCCGACGAAGCCGGAAGACACAATCCCGGTCAATTCAACATCGCCGACGAGGATGTCCAGTTTGTCCTGAGAATTGACCCTGACCGCAACCTGAACGAAGCGCATCAATTCACCGTGAATTTCTGGGCCCGCAACAATTATGTTGCCGACAACACGACCTTCCTGATCGAATCCAACCGGCCCGGCGCGGTGACCAGCGCCTATAATTTCCAGACCGGGAAAATCGACATCAGCCTGAACGGGCAGGTCGCGGCCAGCATTTACATCCGCGATAAAATCGACCCCGCTTTTGTCCGCGTGGGGCAGGTGACAAGTCAGGGGCAGGTGACGGTGTCCCCGTTGACCAACCTCGACAACGTCGCGCCCCTCAGTGACGCCCGCCGCACACCGCGGGATACCAGCCCTTTGACTGTGGCCGCCGACAACATCGTCCAGCTGTCCGTCGAGGCCAAGCATCTTTTTATCGCCCACCCGGGCGATCAGGCCGGATATCTCGCAGCCCTGCAGGAAAGCCGCTTTTCCGAACGTCTGGATGAAGCGCTACAGGATCTTTCCGCCCGGGGCGTTTCGACGGGGCCACTGAAGCAATTGTTGCTGAACCAATATTCCAATCCGCAATCCGCCCTCTACAGTCCCGGCCAGTTGGTCTTCCCGTTCCAGACCTTCCAGGGTCTGTATGAATCCGAAGTCAGCGCCCGCCATATTCAGCCGCGCGAAGGCGCCGACCCGTATCAGGCGCTCTCTGAAAGATTGGCCCAGAACCCCGCCATAACGCCCGCGCAGCAAACCTCTTCCCTTGAACCGCGGGCGCCTGTTATCGCGCCCCCCAAAAACTAACCCCCTTTTTTTTGACGCCGTTCTGCTCTAGCCTGTGCGCTAGAGATTCTTAAAATCGTATGAAAAAAAGGAACCGCAGTGCCGGAAGCAAAGCGTCAGGCCTACTCAACCGCTCTGGAATGGTACCTCGATCACGGCGTGACCGAAATGCTGGAGACCGCGGTGCAGGACCGGACGGCTTGGCTGAAAGCGCCCCCACCGGCCGCGAAAATATCGGAAAAGCAAACGCCTTTAAATCCGGCTCCTGCGGCCCCGGTATTTCTCGGCACCGCTGAAGCCCGCACCGAAGCCGTCCGTCTGGCCGCTGCGGCGCAAACGCTGGACGAACTCCGCGACGCTCTGGCCGCCTTCGAAGGTTTTTCGATCAAGAAAACCGCCACGAACTTGGTCTTTTCCGACGGCAATCCTCTGGCACCCGTCATGCTCATCGGCGAAGCCCCCGGCGCGGATGAGGACAGGCTGGGCAAGCCCTTCGTCGGTGTCAGCGGGCAGCTTCTGGATAAAATCCTCAAATCCATCGGTCTGGACCGCCACGCCGAAGACCCGTCAAAATCCGTCTATATCTCTAACATCCTCAACTGGCGCCCTCCCGGAAACCGCAACCCCACCCCGGCGGAAATCGAACTGGGCCTGCCCTTCATCGAACGGCACATCCAGTTGGCCCGCCCCAAAATCTTGATTTTTTGCGGCGCGGTATCGGCCAAGGCGCTGCTGAACAGCGATCAGGGGATTTCAAGACTCCGTTCCCGCTGGCATGATTATAAAACCCTGACCCCGGAGCTGATGACCCTCTGCACCGATTCGTTTCCGGCTCTTTGCACCTACCATCCGTCCTATCTGCTTCGCACCCCGGCCCAGAAAAGATATTCATGGGGGGATATGATTGAAATAGATAGGAAAATCAGAGCCTTGTGAATTGTTTTGAAGATAGAACTGGACAAACGCCCGCAACTATATTACACATCCCGGCATTATGCAGGCAGACAAACTATGGAAGCAGAGCATAAGCGTGGCCTTATGCGCTTTGCTCATTTTAAACGTCCTGTTGCCCGCCGGAAAGGCATCGGGCGGAATCCCCGTGCCAGCCGTGAAGCCCTCATACGCCGACTTCCTGAAAATCAAAGCCACAGAAGACTCCGAGCGGCAGGTCAAGCTTGAGCCTGAATTTATGGGTATAAACAATAAGATAATAACCCTTCTTCAACTTCCTGGAATCGATCTTGATAAAAAGGCGGGCGCAAAATCCCCCCTCTCAGCCGAAAACGCAATCCTCTATAAAGAGATTTTCAGGCTTCAATCTTACGGAAACATGAAGGAGGCGGACGCCAAAATCGCCAGACTGACCGATAAACGCCTGTATTCAGATGTTCTGTTCCAGCGTTATATGCACCCCACAGCGTATAAAACCACCTTCGCCGAACTCGATGACTGGCTGACCCGCTTCCCGGATCATCCCGGCGCAGAACGGATTCACAAACTGGCCGTAAGCCGCAGGCCGGAGGGGCATAAAGGGGGCTGGGCCAACCTCAAATTCCGCTCCGAAGTCCCGGAGATTCATGAACCCAAAATGGCCACGCCCAAAACCTACGTGAGCAAAAAGGACCGCACCCCCGAGCAAAACCAGAATGTCCGCGCCCTGAGCGTAAAGGTCAGAAGTCTGGTCAGTGAGGGCGAACCCGGTCTGGCGCAGGAAACCCTCTACACCGCCGAGGCCGTCCAGCATATGGACGAGGCCGAGCGTGACGCCCTGAAGGCAGAAATCGCGCTAGGGTATCTTTATGACGGGCAGTCCGCCCGCGCACTCGACTTATCCAGAGAAAGCGTCCGCCGGTCCGGGGAAGCCGTGCCGCTGGCGTCTTGGGTCGCGGGCCTCGGCCTCTGGCTGAAAAAGGATTACGCCAACGCCGCCATATATTTCGAGAAGGCCGGAACATCGCCCTACGCCTCGCCGTGGCTGGCCTCCGGCGGATCCTACTGGGCGGCGCGTTCACATATGCGCGCCAAAAACGTAAAGGAAGTCAGCCGCTGGTACCGCGAGGCCGCCAAACACACCCGCACCTTCTATGGCCTCTTGGCCCTCCGCGCCTTGGGGCAGGATATCCGCCTCAACTGGGAAAATGCGGCCTATACCCCCGCAGACGAGGAAAAACTGCTGGACACCGTCGAGGGCCGCCGCGCCATGGCGCTGGTCGCCGCCGGCCAGTACGATCTCGCCGAACGCGAATTGCTGCATTTCGATTTCGCTGCCAACCCCTCCATGCGCCCGGTCGTTCTGGCCTATGCCGGTCATGTCGGCCTCTCCGAAGTGGCCTTGCGTCTGGGCAGTATGCTCGATGCCCCCGGCGGCAAACTCTATGACGCCGCCCTTTATCCCGTCCTGCCGTGGGAGCCTGAAGGCGGATACGAACTCGACCCCGCCCTGGTCCACGCCATCGTCCGTCAGGAATCCCGCTTTGACCCGCAGGCGAGAAGCCCCAGCGGCGCCGCGGGCCTGATGCAGATTATGCCCGATACCGCCCGCCACGTCCTGCGCGCACCCGCGATGACCGATGAGGGCGTCGAGACGCTCCTCGGCCGCGCCGAGGAAAACCTGACCATCGGTCAGGCTTACATGAAGGAACTTCTGGCCGATAAAAACGTCAACGGCGATGTGATGGCCATGCTTGCCGCCTATAACGCCGGACCCGGCAATCTCGCCCGCTGGAAAAAGAAATTCGGCCCCGTGACCGATCCGCTCCTGTTCGTCGAGATGATCCCCGTCTCCGAAACCCGTACCTATGTGAAGCGCGTAATGGCGAATTACTGGATCTACAGCCTGCGCGGCGGGCAGGGGGTCCGCACCCTCGAAGCCCTCTCTTCCGGCCAGTCCCCGCGCTACGCCTACGCGCCGCAGGACACCAACCCGTTCAAACTCGCCGCGAACCAGTAGGGCGTGAACGCGTCCACAACTCCTTGCTTCTTGTAACTGACCACTTGTAACATATGAATCCCCTTGTCACCCCCGCACCTTCTCTGTCACCCCCGCGAAGGCGGGGGTCTAGGTCACGACAGCCAGAAACACTTCAAACAGGCGTCGAGCCAGTAGCACTCTGACAGAACTCTCGAATGATCTGCAGAGACTTCTCAGGATTCGTCTGCAGGAAAAAATGCGTCCCATCGACCTCCCATATGAAAAGCGCGGGATTAAGCGTTCTTAAATCGGTCGTAGATCGCTTGGAAACCAGAAGATCGCCTCTGATCCTCAACTGGCCGAAAGGGATATCGGTCCTGATCGAAGGCAGATTTTTCGCCCCATGCAGCAGGCGTATACGGTCCTTTAAAACCTCCGACGGAAGACCCCGCACAACATCAAGATACAAATCGAAAACAGAAAGCGGCATCTTGTTCGTCAAAAAAAACAGCCGGACAAGCAGCGGGTTAGTAGAAAAAATCTTGATCAGCGTAGCCGGAACAAAACGCGCCAGATTGAGCAAGAGCGGGCAGGGCGCTCGGGCGAACCCTGCAAAAAACAAAATTCCGGCGATCTGAAGCTTGCCGCGCTCAAGAAGACGCAGCGCCACAAGGCTGGAAAAAGATTCTGCGATCAAAATAACAGCCTGTCCTTCGGGGATCATTGCTTCGGCTTGCTCGGTCAGTTGATCGAGGTCAGCAGGAAGATCCTGATAACGAACGACCAGAAGGCTTGACGGATCGTCAACACAGCTTAAAAGCGGCGAAAAAAGCCGCCCCGTCCCGTCCAGACCGGGCAGAAGAACGATTTTATATTCCCTATGCCCTGTCAAAAAACCCTCTCATGTTGTCCGCCTTCCCATTGTCACCCCCGCGAAAGTGGGGGTCCAGTAAAAAAAACGACAGGGATAAGTAGAGGGAAACAGAGATCAGTAGCGCGGAAATCTCTGTCTATCTCTGTTTATCTCTGTAGTTCAAAAACTGGATTCCCGCATTCGCGGGAATGACAAAAAAGCCTCTCAGGTCAACCGCCCGCTTGGCGTCTTCGCGATTCAAATGAACCCTTCGTGCTTTTAGCTTTGAATCGCAAAGCCTCTAAGACTCAAAGCGTTCCGAGCCGACGGTCTCTGTGTTTCTTCCTTTACATTTTCCCTCTCCCCGTTTGCGGGGAGAGGGACCAAGGGAGAGGGGGTAAAAACCAACACATGATTCCCGCTTTCGCAAGAAAGACAAAAGAATCGCAGGCCGCGTTGTGATCGTTGTGGTCTTTGTGTTTAAAAAACTCTGCGCTCTCTGCGTCTCTGCGGTAAAAAGCCCTACGCCCTTGCTCTTGCAACTTCCTCTCTTGTAACTCTCTCAACCCACCAACCTCAAAACCCCCTCCAGCAGCGCCGGATCGCCGACCGCAATCACCTCCTTGCCCGAGGAAAGCCCCAACTCGTTCCCCTGCCAGTCGCACATCCGCCCGCCCGCGCCCTCGATGATCGGAATATGCGCGAGAAAATCATAGGGTTTCAAATCCGCCTCGATCACGAGGTCCAGATGCCCGGAGGCCAGCAGCCCATAGGCGATGCAATCCCCGCCCCAGGTGATGAAATAGACCTGCTCCTTCCATTTTTTAATAAAATCCGCCTCGCGGTGAAAAAACATGGCCGGGCTGGTGCTCGAACACCGCGCCTGCTTAAGGGTCGGGCACGTCCGCACCGCGCAGACCTGCCCATTATGCAAAGTCTCCTCGCCCTTGATGCCCACCCAGCGGTCTTTGACAATCGGCTGGTCGATCACGCCGACAATCGCCTCATCCCCTTCACAAAGAGCAATCAAAGTCCCGAACGTCGCCCGCCCGGAAATAAACGGCTTGGTGCCGTCGATAGGGTCAATCACCCACGTCAGCCCGCTCTCGCTCTTTTTAACGCCGAACTCCTCCCCCAAAATCCCGTCCTGCGGACGCTCTTCGGACAGGATATCGCGGATTCGCATCTCCACCGCCCGGTCAGCCGCCGTCACCGGGCTTTCATCCGCCTTGGTCTCGCTGGTCTCAATCGCCCGGAAATAGGGGCGGATGATTGCCCCCGCCGCATCCGCTAATCTGTTGGCAAGCGCACGAAATTCCTGCATATATATAAACCTTTCAAGGCGTATCAATTTTTTGGGTTGAGTGAAGAATAGAGCGAAGAAAATGAAAACAGTCAACGATATCCGCAACGAGTTTCTGGGATTCTTCAAAAAGAACGGCCATGAGATTGTGGCCTCCTCGCCGCTCGTGCCGCACAACGACCCGACCCTGATGTTCGCCAACTCCGGCATGGTGCAGTTTAAAAACGTCTTCCTCGGCGCCGAACACCGCGATTATAAACGTGCGACTACGGCCCAGAAATGCGTGCGCGCAGGGGGCAAGCACAACGATCTGGATAACGTCGGCTACACCGCCCGCCACCACACCTTTTTCGAAATGCTCGGCAATTTCTCCTTCGGCGACTATTTTAAGGAGGAGGCGATCAGTTTTGCCTGGGAACTCGTTACCAAAAACTTCGGAATGCCGAAGGATAAACTGCTGGTCACGGTGCACACCAGCGACGAGGACGCCGCCAAACTCTGGAAAAAAATCGCGGGCTTGTCGGACGACAAAATCATCCGCATCCCCACCGACGCGAATTTCTGGATGATGGGCGACACCGGCCCCTGCGGCCCGTGTTCGGAAATATTCTTCGATCAGGGCGACAAGCTTTTCGGCGGCCCGCCGGGATCAAAGGACGAAGACGGCGACCGCTATCTGGAGTTCTGGAACAACGTTTTCATGCAGTTCGAGCAGGAGCCGGACGGTAAAGGCGGCTATAACAGAAAGCCCCTTCCAAAACCTTCTATCGATACGGGTATGGGTCTGGAACGCACGGCGGCCCTCATGCAGGGCAAAACCACCAACTACGCCATCGACCTCTTGCGCGATATCATTGAACACAGCGCGGATTTAACGGGCGTGGACCCGGACGGGGATCAGGCGCCCTCCCACCGCGTCATCGCCGACCATCTGCGCGCCTCCTCCTTCCTGATGGCCGACGGCGTCATGCCCTCGAACGAGGGGCGTGGTTATGTTCTCCGCCGCATCATGCGCCGCGGGATGCGCCACGCGCACCTTCTGGGCGCGAAGGAACCCCTGATGCACCGCTTGGTTCCGACCCTGATCGCCAAAATGGGCGAGGCCTACCCCGAACTCAAACGCGCCGAGGCGCTGATCGTGCAGAGCCTTTCAAGCGAAGAGTCCCGCTTCAAGGTCACCCTCGATCGCGGCCTGAAAATGCTGGATGAAGAAACCGGAAAACTCGCCGCCGGAAAAAAATTCCCCGGCGAAGTGGCCTTCAAACTTTACGACACCTACGGCTTCCCGCTCGACCTGACGCAGGACGCGCTGAAAGAAAAAAATATCACTGTCGATGCTGCCGCCTTCGAAACAGCGATGAACGAACAGAAGGCCCGCGCCCGCGCCGCCTGGGCGGGTACGGGTGAACAAGCGACCGAAAAACTCTGGTTCGAAATCCTCGACGAAGTCGGTCCGACGGAGTTTCTCGGTTACGAAACTGAAATTGCTGAAGGGCAGGTGCTTGCTATTGTTAAGGACGGCAAGCGCATAGATAAACTTGGAAAGTTAGATATCGGCTTTGCTGTAGTAAATCAAACGCCATTTTATGCTGAAAGCGGTGGTCAGATTGGCGATGCTGGAAAATGGGTTAGTACGGATGACAATAGAATTTCTTACGAAGTTAAAACTACAGTTAAGTGGTGTGGTAAGTTATTCGCACATCACATCACTACGGGTTATGAAGAGTTAAAAATTGGCGATAAGGTTCAAATGCAGGTTGATCACTCCCGCCGCTCCATGATCCGCTCTAACCACTCCGCCACACATTTGCTGCACGAAGCCCTCCGCCGCGTACTCGGCGAGCATGTCAGCCAGAAAGGCTCGCTGCAGGACGCCGAAAGAACCCGCTTCGACATTAGCCAGCCCGTGGCCATGACCGCGCAGCAGATTGAACAGGTCGAAACCATCGTGAACGATGAAATCCGCGCCAACACGCCCGTCGAAACCCGCGTGATGCCGCTGGAGGACGCCCGCGCAACGGGCGCCATGGCCCTGTTCGGCGAAAAATACGCCGACGAAGTGCGGGTTGTGACCATGGGCACGACAAAGGCGGGCGCGAATAAACCCTTCTCCGTCGAACTCTGCGGTGGCACACACGTCAAACGCACGGGCGATATCGGCCTGCTGAAAATCATCTCCGAAAGCGCGCTTTCATCGGGCATCCGCCGCGTCGAAGCCCTCACGGGAGCCAACGCTCTACGTTATTTCGAGCAACAAGATCAAACCCTTCAACAGGTCGCAGGCGCTTTGAAAGCCAGCCCCGCCGAAGTGCTGGACCGTGTGAAAACCCTCTCCGATGAAAAACGCAAACTGGAAAAGGAAGTCTCTGACCTCCGCCGTCAGCTCGCAATGGCGGGCCCGGCATCGTCATCGGACGGAGCAGGGGACGTGCGCGACATCGGCGGCATCAAATTCACGGGCCGCGTCCTGAAGGACTTCCCGGCGAAAGACCTCAAGCCCATGGCCGACGACCTGAAGAAAAAACTCGGCTCCGGCGTCATCGTCCTCGTGGCGACAAGCGAGGGTAAAGCCTCCATCGTCGTCGGCGTCACTGATGATTTGACCAAAAAGGTCAGCGCCGTGGAACTGGTGAAAATCGGCGCGGAGGCTCTGGGCGGTTCCGGCGGCGGTGGCCGTCCCGACATGGCCCAAGCCGGCGGTCCGAACACGGAAGCCGCGAACGACGCCCTTAAGGCAATCGAAAAGGCGCTGGCCTGAAAACAGGATGCCGACGAGTCCTTAAGCGACGTATTTTGAGCCGAAAACGGCGTTTTTCGAGAACCGCATCGCAGAATACTTGGGCGTATTTGAGAAGCGGAAGCGGAGAAAACGCCGTTTGCAGGCCAAAAGACAAGCGTTATATCGGCTTGATCCCGCGCGATAGGCAGAAATTGCGAAAATCCGCCTCGCTGACTTTGCGGACGTCCGCAGAGTCATTGATCCTTTTGATCACACCGTTATCGAGAACAAAAGACTTCGCGTCATAATCCCAGCGCTCAGCACGAAACGGAAAAGAATCCTCGCAGGTCAATTTAATGGGGATTTCGCCCAGAATATAATAAAGGACGGAAATCTCCCCATCCTCATCGTACTCAAAATCCGGCTCTTCCGAAATCAAGGCTGGCTCTCATCAAAGCGCTCACCGCTGGCAGGGAGCGGAGTCGCCTCAGCATTCAGCCGATCAATATGCCCCTGCAATTGATCGAAAAACTGATTCTCATCATCGAAAAAACTGAACGACTGACTGGAGACAAGATTCATGTTGCCGCGTTCGGTTTTCCATGTTTGTGATGCTAAATCAAAGCGTGCAGCACTATGGGGAATGTAATCATCTTCGGTCCATGGCCCATCGGGATTGGCGGCCGGATCGTCACGCTCCATGATGACGCAAAGAAACTCCTTCCTTCCGGCCGTATCGCAGTAAACTCCGTACTTGTTGTAGCTTTCAGAGCCCGTTTCCGGTCCTCCGCTGTCCTGATACAAACGAATGCTATCGTTGTCTCTAAAAATACCCTTTAAATCTTCAATTTTTAATTTATCAGCCATAATCAATTATCCTTTAAAAATAAATTATACATTGTCCAGACCGACCATACGATGAAGATCGTCAACCATTCCCTGCAGCTTGATTTCACGGTGCCGCGAAAGCTCATGCTTGGAACGCACCTCGGGCTTAAGCAACTCATCATACCCCGCATCCCGCGCCTCACGCCCGTTAAAAAGACGACAAGCGGTAAAGCTATAGGCGGCTTCGCGCTTCTCGGCCTTTGTCAATTCACGCCCTTCACTCGCGGCCTGATCGTGAAGAGCCTCGGCTCGGGCTTTATAGGGATGGGTCACATCGTAAATCTTCTCAATTTGCTCGGCGACGACCTGTAACTCGACGACATGATAATCCCCGCCGGAAACGGGAACGGCCAATTTGCAGTTCAAGGCACGGTACCCGGTCAAATCCTTCGGATCCTCGAAAAAATCGGTCATATGCACCAGATAAATTCCGCTATTGTGCATAAGATCGGAGGTTCTGTTGCCCAAAGTTTGCTTGAGAGCCTTGATTTCCTCAGGTGTTCGCACAACCACCTTGCCCCGCACATAATCGGTAACCAGTTCGCTTCGTCCGTTGTAATCGCGCTTGGCCTTTTTCTCTGCGGCCGTCAAATCCTTGAGAGGTCCGGTAAAAGCATCATGAAGCCGAAGCTCCCGTTTACAGTTCCGCAAAAAACCCAGCAAAACCTCGTTGGCTTCTGACCGTGTTTCCAAAATACGCTCATACGGCATAAGCTGGCACGGCGTTCCGCTCGTGGAATCACGAAACCGCTGTGAAACCTCATCCGCTGCTAAATACTGCAAACCCATCCCTGACAAACCTTTTAAGGCTTATTTTTATAGTTAAAGAAAGATAATACCAAATTCGGAACTATTATTGCAATAACTGTTATTCTTAATATACACGCCTTCGCCCACCCCATTCTCCTCTTGCCTCGGATAAGGACAGCCGCTATACACTATTTCCGAACAAAATAAGGGTAAAGAGAGGGAAAAATGGCTCTGCAGCGCACACTTTCGATCATCAAGCCGGACGCAACCAAACGCAACCTGACCGGGGCGATCAACACGCTCTTCGAACAGGCCGGATTAAGAATTGTAGGCCAGAAGCGCATCCTGATGACCCTGCAGCAGGCGCAAAAATTCTATGAAGTTCATAGCAGCAGGCCTTTTTACGGCGAACTGACGGAATTCATGAGCTCCGGTCCCGTCGTCGTGCAGGTTCTGGAGGGCGAAAACGCCGTCGCCAAAAACCGCGAAGTCATGGGCGAAACCAACCCCGAAAAGGCCGCCGAAGGCACGGTCCGCAAAAAATTCGCCCTGAATATCGGTGAAAACTCCGTTCACGGCTCAGATACGCTGGAAAATGCGGTGAAGGAAATCGCCTTCTTCTTCAGCGAAAGCGAAATCGTCGGCTAACGGGTCTATTTCAGCCCGTCCAGCCACTTCGTAAAAGCGATTTTTGTATTTTTATTGCTCTCTTCAAGCAGGGCGGCTTTTTTGAACGCCAGATCGGGGTTCGAGGTTTTGGCCGCTTTCTCGGCCTCGCCGGCGATCTTGCTGACGTCGGCCATACCGAAATTCGCAGCCATCCCCTTTAATTCGTGGCTCCGGGCAGAAAGGGCGGCAACGTCCTTTTTCTCTAAAGTTTCTTTGATTTGCTCGACGATCTCATCCGCCTTGCTCAAAAATCCCTCAAGCAGTTTGGTGAATTGATCCTTGCCCAGCGTATCAACCAGGCTTTTCAGCATTTCAAGATCGAGAAAGCTATCGCCTTTTTTCTCAGTTTTCTGTGACTTGGACATGGGTTCGCTCTTTGCTTGAGGGGAATGTTTAGGGGCATCGTCAGTGCGGGCGGCTTTCTTCTCGGTCTTAAACAAGGGCTCCGCCGCCCGTGCGGATTTTCCAGAGGACGAATTATGGACAGACGCGGAATCGCCGGAGTGTTGCGCCATCAGGAACTTCTGGATTTCCGTCAGTTCTTCGTCATCATTGAAACTCAGGTCGTTTTTCCGCTTCTTGCTGGCGGAAAGGGCTGATCCCTCCTTGGCCAGATCTTCGCCGTAATCCAGAGGATCGGCGTCCTCCTCGTCATCCTCTTCGATCTTCTTTCTGAATTCGTCGAAGGAAAATTCCTTGCTCTTATCCTCAGGCTCCGCAACCGTGTTTTTGGCGGACACGGAGAGCGCGGTGGATTGTGATTTCTCCATATACAGTTCGCGGTCATCGAGGCTGAGCCCAAGATCTTTTTCGGTCAGGGATTCAAATTCGCCCTTTTCGGATATGTCGGGCAGCGGATTTTCAAACTTCCCCTTGGAGGCGTTGTAGATCACTTCGTTCAATTTCCTTGGGTCGATAGGCTTCGCGACGAACCCGTTGATTTGAGCTTCGAATATTTCCCTCATCTCCTCAAGCATGACGTTTCCGGTCAGGGCAATGATCGGCGTTCGTGCGAGCGCAGTATTCGAACTGGACCGAATCTTCCGGGAGGTTTCAAGCCCGTCCATCCCCTGCATTTGGATGTCCATAAAAATCAGTTGCGGCTTCTCCTTTTCACACTGCTCAAGCGCTTCGAACCCGTTCGCGGCAAGCAGAACCTCATGCCCGTATTTGCCGAGCAGCCCCTGCAGAACCTTCCGGTTCATCTCGTTATCTTCGACGACCAGTATCCGCATCGGCGGCGTGACAAGCTCCTGATCGCTCAGCGGCTCCGCAACCTCCTCGCCGCTAAGGTCTTGAAGCATGGGAAGCTCAAAGGAAAATTCTGTTCCCTTGCCGACTTCGCTGGTCACAGTGATCTTGCCGTCCATCGCGTCGATCAGGCGGTCGGAAATCGCAAGCCCAAGGCCCGTGCCGCCGTATTTGCGGGTAATGCTGGTTTCCGCCTGCGAAAAGGGCGTAAAAAGTTTCGTCTGCGCTTCTTTTGTAATGCCAATCCCCGTATCGGCCACGGCAAAGCTCACAAGAACGGTTTGCGCCGGATAATTCTCCTTTTTTCCCGGTTTGCGGGCGCTCAATTTAATGGTGACGCCTCCCTCGGGCGTGAATTTCAGCCCGTTATTGACGAGATTAAGCAGGATTTGCCGGATCCTCGTCGGATCGCCGGAAACGATTTGAGGCAGCCCGTCTGCCATCTCAAGCTTAAGGTAAAGATTTTTCTGGGCCGCATGACCGGACATGAGGGTGACAACATCTTGCGCCAGTCGCGGCAGATCGAATGGAACATCTTCGATATCCATGCTTCCCCGTTCGATTTTCTCGAAATCGAGAATATCGTTGAGAAGCGTCATCATCGTTTCACCGGATTTTTTGATCGTATCGACGTAATCGCTTTGGGTTTTATTAAGATTGGTGTCATTCAGTAGCGAAACCATCCCCATGATCCCCGTCATCGGGGTGCGGATTTCATGGCTGACCACGGCCAGAAACGCAGATTTCGCCATGTTGGCGCGGTCGGCGACTTCCTTGGCGTGACGCATTTCCTCGGCGCGTTGGATTTCTCTTTCCCGCAATTCGCTCATCAACTCGCGCTCACGCTCAATCACGCGCAAAAGGCGGGCCTGATCGGCGGATTCTTTTGACTTCTGCAACCTGGCCAGAGCCTGCGAGTCATGCTTTTGACGAACGAGGTCTTGCTTTTTCTGCTCCTCCTCATATTTGAGAGCGCGCAGACTGCCCGCGACAAAAAACGCGGCTTGCGGAACAAGCGAAAACCAGAACAGATTGACAATAAAAACACTCATCGGAAGGATCTCATATGCCCCTAGGCAAAGAGCAGCGAATCCGCACAGATGAACAAGCCAGCCTGCACAGAAGAACTGGCTGCTCTCACGCATATTGGGGTTTAAAAAGTAGCAGATGGTGATGCCAACCAGGAGGGAAACGCAAAGGCTTCCGGCAAAAAGCCCAAAGCCGAGGGCTCCCGGACCGAGAACGAAAAGATACAAACAGAAAGCCCCAACCACGAGAGCGCACAACCCAAGAATGATAATATGCTCGACCGGGTGATCGCTGCCCTCGATGCGAAGGTAGGATTTAATATGCAGGAGCGCGAAAATAACGCCCGCGCTGTAGAGCCCGATCAGGAGAGGGCCGGAAACAAGCGAACCGCTCAGGAAGGTCTGGTTGAGAATAAAATAAAGAACACAAAGCGAGGCATAATAGAGGAGAAAAAATAAATAGGAGGACTGGCGCGTCATATACAAAAAGGTCGTAAACACGGCCATCACGATCACGAAGAAAAGCCCGCCCAGGAGTACGCTCAATTCGCCGGAGAGAAGAACGGACAGATATTTCTTCTGCGAAAGAACCTGGGGCGAGAAACTGATCGGAAAACCTTTATCGGGATGAAGATAAACGGCCAGAAGATTAGTGGCCTTAGGCTTCAGGGTTAAGGGAAGGGAAGGTCCGAGAAACACTTGCGCGGGGTCTTGCGCGTACGGCCCCGGAACACCGGGAAGTTTTAACCCGGGCGAAAGTGCGAAGACGGTGCCCGTGGTCACGTTCATAACCATGACCGAACGGGCAAGCGCCATCCGGCCGCCCAGCGCATTGGAAAAATCCAGAACCCATTCGTCCTCGTCCGTGGAGTTCTCCAGTTCAAACAAAATCCAGAAAGGGGCATCGGAAAGCGGAAGATAAAGGAGATCGGACTCGGATTTATCCCCTTTCAGCCCCTTCGTTTGAAAATTCTCAACAAGGGTATTGAGGCTCACGGTTCCATTCGGATCGGGAGTAACATAGCTGTAGGAGCCGACTGTGAACTTTTGCGATGGATCCGTCAATTTCAGCACATCGGCAAAAGCGGAGCCGGAAGTAAGCACGATCAAAAAGCCAAACAGAAGCGCTGTCAGACCGCGCAAAGATAATGCCAGAGGTCTGACAGGCGGAGGATGGCCCGGAAACTGTTTGATAAGATTAAACATCGTCCCGAAAAATGCGAAAATTGCCCCGAATAACGCAGAGAACGCAGAAAGGTATCTTCACCCGGTAGTGTGAACCCAAAAGGTTAAGGTTTGCTTAGGATAAGGGGGCAGAAAAGCTTGATTTTGTTACGTAAAATCAATAAAAGCCAGCGCCAGCACGATAAGAACAACGCACGTGACAACGACAACGGTCTTCGATACGCAGGCAAAGGAATGCCACATGTCCTGAGCCTTTTTCAGCTCTTGCGGATCGACGTCAACCGCCTGAGAATGTTCACCCATAGCCTGCCTCCTTAAAAACATCTGCTCTTATGAATAAACTGAATCGGCCGGACCTTTCAAGCCGGATTCCCCCTGCGGCGCAGGTCTTCACACACAATCCGCACCGCCTCGGGATAGGCCAGATGCTCCTGCTCCAGAACCCGCGCCGCCAGAGTCTCCGGCGTATCACCGGACAATAGGGGAACCCGCTTCTGCACGATGATCGGCCCGCTATCCATCTCGGGGACGACATAATGAACCGTGCAGCCAGCTTCCTTTTTCCCGTCCGCCAGCGCCCGCGCATGGGTGTTCAGCCCCTTGTAGTCGGGCAGCAGGGACGGGTGGATATTGATCATCCGCCCCGGCCACAACTGAACGAAATCGGCGGTCAGCACCCGCATGAACCCGGCCAGAACCACCAGATCGGCCCCGGATTTTACGATTTCCCTCTGCATGGCCTCTTCGAAGGTACGCCGGTCGGCATACGCTTTATGATCGACCACAACCGCAGGAATCTGGGCGTCCCTTGCATATTCAAGCCCCTCGGCCCCCGACCGGCTGGACAGCACAAGACAGATATTCGCAGGAAACGTGGGATCGCGGCACGCATGGATGAGGGCATTGAGATTGCTCCCCCGCCCGGAGATCAGAACGGCGATTTTCAGCCTTTCGCCGCCCATGCTGTATCCATATGGTCGATGGTAATGGCAGGGCCACCCGCCGGACGCGGCTCGATGACTCCAATACGGCTGACCGTCTCGCCCTGCTTTTCAAGAGTTTTCTGGACTTCGTCAGCCTGCGCGGGCGCGCAGAGGACGACCATCCCGATCCCGCAATTCAGCGTCCGCGCCAGATCCTCGTTTTCAAGCCTTCCAACAGCTTTAAGCCAGCCGAAAACCGCAGGCAAATCCCAGCTCTTTGCATCCAGCCGCACAGCAAGATGATCGGGAACCACCCGAGGGATATTCTCGCTCAGACCCCCGCCCGTGATGTGCGCCAGCCCCCTGATGGCGGGCGACCCGGTGGAATCGTTAATTTTAAGCGCAGCCAGCAGGGGCCGCACATAAATCCGCGTCGGCACCAGCAGCGCGTCGGCAAGGCTTAGGCTCCCGCGCCCGTCGGTGAACGGAGCAGGGGAGTCATAGCGCAGCCCGCAATCCTTCACGATCTTCCGCACCAGCGAATAGCCGTTGGAATGAACCCCGCTGGAGGCCAGGCCCAGAACGATATCCCCCGCCTGCATGGTTTCCCCGCTGATGACGCGCTTCCGGTTGACGGCCCCGACGGAAAACCCCGCAAGGTCGTAATCTCCTTGCGCGTAAAGCCCAGGCATTTCAGCAGTTTCCCCGCCAATCAGCGCGCATCCGGCCTGTGCGCACCCCTCGGCGATCCCCTGAATGACGGCCTCGGCCACGCGGTTAGTCAGTCGCCCCGTTGCGAAATAATCGAGGAAAAACAACGGCTCAGCCCCCTGAACGACCAGATCGTTCACGCACATCGCCACAAGGTCGATCCCGATCGTGTCATGTCGGTTGCATTCGATGGCGATTTTGATTTTCGTTCCAACTCCGTCGGTGGAGGAGACAAGGATCGGATCGTCATATCCCGCGGCTTTCAGATCAAAAAGCGCCCCGAAACCGCCGATGGAGGACATGACACCGCTTCTCCGGGTCTTCCCGACCATACCCTTGATCCGCTCGACAAGGTCGGCGGCGGCGTCAATATCGACCCCGGCGTCCTTGTAGGCGCTGTTTTTACTCGCTTCTTTCATGTTGCCCTGTCATATGAGGATCGCTATAAACTAAAACAAACCGCTAATTCTTCGGATCGATAAATATGGGCATATCCTATACGGCAAGCTACGGCAAGAACGCAATAATCGGCGCTCTTTTTCTTCTGGGCGTTCTTTTGTGGACGGCAGGGGGGCAGGCGCACGCCGCAGAAACCTCTCTGACCGTCGAAAACGTGACGGTGGATGTCACCGCCGAAAATTCCGTGGCCGCCCGCGACAAGGCCTTCGAGGAAGCGCAGTTAAAAGCCTTCAAGATGTTGGCCGACCGTCTGGTGAGCGAGGGGAAAATCAGCGGCTACCGTACGCCCGATCCGATCACGATTGGCTCGATGGTCAAGGACTTCGAGGTCACGAACGAAAAACTCTCCGCCGTCCGTTATGTGGGCACCTACACTTTTCGCTTCCGCGAAGCGGCGGTAAAAAAATATTTTTCACTCTCCAATCTGGATGTGGCGGGTGCAACTCCGACAACCTCATCGCCGGAAAATACCGAAACAAAAACCGCGCAGCCTCTGCTCGTTCTTCCCTTTTATCGTGTCGGCCAAAGCCTGAAGGTCTGGCAGGAGGGAAATTTATGGCTGCAGGCTTGGGGCCGTGACTTGAAGGCCGATGCCCGGCCCGTGGAAATTCCCATCGGCGACCTGATGGACGTCGCCGATATCGGGGAGACGGAGGGCGTCAGCTTCAGCCCGAACGGCCTCGCCCGGATGCAAAAGCGTTACGGCGCGGGAGACGCGGCGATAATCGTGGCCGCGGCGGATGACCGTCTGGCCGCCATAAAAGGCGATTCTTCTCCGGCGTCGGGGGTGCTGACCCTGACATTCTACCGCACCGACCGCCGCCGCGCCGAGGCGGTTTACGAATTGGCCCTGACCCCGAACGCAGGCGAAAGCCGCGCACAGTTTTTCGCCCGCGCGGTTTCCTTGGCCTACGGGGTGCTGAACGGCAACTGGAAAGCGAAGACGATAAAAGCCGCGGGCGGTCCCTCGCGGATGTATGTCGTTCATATTCCGATCAAGTCGATCGCCCAGTGGGTCAAGGTGCAGCAGGCGTTGCGCGGTACCTCGGGCGTAAGCCAGATGTCGGTGCTGTCCTTGAAGCCGCGGGAGGCGTTCGTGCGCTTTAGCTTCGGCGGTGACGCCGCCGCCCTGCGTGAGGCGCTGGCCAATTCGGGCATGAGCCTCGGCCAACCTTACGCGAGTTCCTCCGTACCGCGCTTTTCCGGCCCCGGCAATTCCACGACCGGAAAGGAAATTTATGACATAACCGTTGAGGATTCCCGGCCCGCCTCCTTCTACCGCGCACCGGAACCTTCTGCAGGGGGCGCGCAGGAGCAGGGCGTCCACACATTCTAAAGCAACTCGCGTTCTATTCTTCTCAACCACCGAATAAGGACAGGCTGCGCGCTTCATTATGACCTACACACCGCTCAAACCGAAAACGCACCTCATCTTTTGGACGGCCGCAACCGCCGCTTTCGTCCTGATCGTCTTTTTGCTTAAGACGGTCTTGCTGCCGTTCGTTCTCGGTCTGGCCATCGCCTACCTCCTGAATCCCTTCGTCACCGAACTGGGCAAAGCCGGGTTGTCGCGCAGCCTCGCATCTCTTCTGATCCTGGGCGGCTTTGTTCTCTGTGTTTTAGCCCTGGGCGCGGTGCTGCTTCCGGCCCTTGTCCGCGAATCCGCCGATTTGATCCAGAATGCACCCGATTATGTCCGCCACCTGATCGAAACCCTAAAACCCTTAATGACCCGCATCGAGGGGCTTCTGGGTATGACCCACGAGGAAGCCGTGGATAATCTGATGAAAAACGGCAGCGGTCCGGCGGTCAAAACCCTCGATATCCTCGCCCGTAATCTTCTGGCGGGCGGGCAGGCGGTGATCGACGCCATTTCCGTGATCGTCATCATGCCCATCGTCGCCTATTTCCTGATGAAGGACTGGCCGGATGTGACCGCCTGGATTCACGGCCTCATTCCCCGCCACGCCGAAGAGTCCGTCAACGGCATCCTTAAGAATATCGACGCAAAACTCTCCGGCTTCGTCCGCGGCCAGCTGACCGTCGCGCTCATTCTCGGCGTAGCCTACGCGCTAGCCCTGACACTCGCGGGCCTGAAATACGGCTTCATGATCGGCCTCGGTTCCGGCGCGCTCTCCATCATCCCGATGGTCGGCTCGGCAGTGGGGCTGGTCCTCAGTATCGCCGTGGCATGGTTCCAGTCAGGCAATCTCGCCTTCGTG
This sequence comes from Alphaproteobacteria bacterium, assembly GCA_018000295.1. Classification (GTDB taxonomy): domain Bacteria; phylum Pseudomonadota; class Alphaproteobacteria; order Micavibrionales; family Micavibrionaceae; genus JAGNKE01. The sequence goes on from JAGNKE010000010.1 coordinate 32,704, forward strand.
CTTTTGATCGGCGGCATTTTCATCGCCGGACAGATCATCGAAGGCAATCTCCTGACTCCCAAACTGATCGGCGACAGCGTCGGCCTCCATCCGCTCTGGATTTTTTTCGCCCTCATGGCTGGCGCCAGCCTGCTCGGAGTCCTCGGAATGTTTCTCGCCGTTCCTGTGACCGCCTCGATCGGAGTCGTCACATCCTTTCTTCTTCAAAAATACAAGGACAGCCGTTACTATAACGACTTGATCCCCGAGTCGTCCGGCGGCCCTGCGAACGGCAGGAAAGCCGCCAGAGGCAGAAAAAAGAAACTTTCGCCCGAAAATGAGCCCGCTCCGCCCGCAGGATAGCGAGAATAAAACCCCGACCCAGATTCCCTTCGATCTCGGCGTCCGCACCGCGATGGGCCGTTCGGATTTTTTGATTGGACCGAGCAACGAATCCGCCGTCGGCTGGATCGACCGCTGGCCGGATTGGCCCGCACCCATGCTCACCCTTCACGGCCCCGCCGCCAGTGGCAAGACGCATCTCTGTGCGGTCTGGTCCGCCGTGTCCGAGGCCGGCTTCATCAAACCTGAACGCCTTATACACGACAGCGCCGACCTCCTTTTTGAAAGCGGCCCGGCCCTCATCCTCGACGGTATCGACCCGTGGATCGGCGACCGCGAGGCGGAAACCGCGCTTTTCCATCTCTATAATCTAATGCGCGAGGAACAACGCACGATGCTCGTCACCATGCGGATCGCGCCCTCTGCGCTCGATTTCGCCATCCCCGATCTGGCCTCACGTTTCCGCGCCGCGCCGATGGTGACGATCCATCCGCCGGATGAAACGCTTCTGGCCGCCATTCTCATCAAGCAGTTCGCCGACCGCCAGATCAGGGTGGGTGAGGACGTGATCGCTTACGTTCTCCCGCGCATGGAGCGCTCATTCGCCGCCGCCCGCGAAATCGTCGCACGGGCCGACCGCCTCGCTTTGGTTGAAAAAAGCCGCATATCCATAGCGCTGATGCGAAAAATTCTCGCCGATCTTCAATCGGAATAAAGCCTCACGTCCACCGCGCCGGCGTCGAAGGCGCGTTATAATCCAGCGGATCCATGAAATCGGTCAGTTCAAGCCCGCCGGGTTGCACCTCGGCCCAATCATCGCCCGCAAACGAAAAAACCGCGAGCGTCCCCGGCCTGAATCCTTCATTGAGCCTCTGGACGAGAGACTCGCCGCCGCGCCCGGTCAGAAGTTTTGCTAGCTGTCCGATTCCGGGATTATGGCCGGAAAGGATCACCTGTTCGAAGGAGGGGCTGACCTTCTGAATCGTGGCCAGAAGATCTCCGGGTGATCCCGTATATAAAATCATCGGCCGCGAAATATCCGTGAGGGTAATCCGCTCCTCGATCGGTTCCAGAGTCTGCCGCGTCCGTACAGCGGGCGAACACAAAGCATAGTCCGGCAAATACCCCTTCAATCGCATAATGGCGGCCAGAGCCTTCGCGTCCTCGACGCCGCGGGGAGCCAACGCCCGCTTGATGTCCTCCCCGCCGCTTTCCGCCGGCAGAGCCAGCGCATGGCGTAAAAGATAAAGCCTCTTGGAAAGATTTTCGGAATCGGAAGTCATGAGGACCGCCTCAATTCCTCCACGGGAAACTTGGTGATCTTATCGCCTGAAAGCCCGATGGCCAGCTTCCCGGCTTTCAGGGCCAGCGCGTCCTCACCGAAAATCTCTCGCCGCCATCCGCTCAGAGCCGGAACATCCGCCGCATCGTCCAGCACGATAGCCTCCAGATCGTCCTGCGAGGCGATCAACTTGGAGGCGACCCCATGCTCGGAACTCTGGATTTTTAAAAGCATCTTGAGGATATCCAGCGTAGCGGCGGCCTGCGGCGGCAGAATTTTCCGTTTCTCGACCGTTGGCCAATCGTCCTTGGGACTCTCCAACGCGGTCTTTATACTCTCCAGCAAAGCCTCGCCGATCCGTCCGTTCGCGTGATCTTTCGGCATATTGCGGATTTTCAGAAGCTGCTCTTTCGTGCGCGGCGCCTGCGAGGCCAGATCGGCCAGTGTCTCGTCGCGGATCATCCAGTTTTTGGGAATATCGCGCTCCTGCGCCGCCTTCTCCCGCCACGCCGCCACTTCGCGTAAAACGGCCAGCGTCTTCCGGCTGGGCGACCGCAGTTTAATCCGCTTCCACGCCTCGTAGGGATCGTTGCTGTAGGTCGAGGGATCGCTGAGGATGTCCTCCTCCTGTAACAGCCACGAAACACGCCCGCGCCGCTCCAGTTCTTTTGAAAGATGAACATAAATATCGCACAGATGCGTGACATCGCCCAGCGCATAGGAAAGTTGGCGGTCGGTGAGCGGACGGTGCGACCAGTCCATGAACTGCGCGCTTTTATCGATGCTTTTCTTGGCGATATCCTGCACCAGGCTGTTATACCCGACAGAATCGCCGTACCCGCAGACCATCGCCGCGATTTGCGTATCGAAGAACGGCGCGACGACTCCGCCGGTCAGATTGTAAAAGATTTCCAGATCCTGCCGCGCCGCGTGAAAGACCTTGAGAACCTTCTTGTTGCCGATCAGGTCAAAAAGCGGTGAAAGGTCGATATCCTTGGAAAGCGGGTCGATCACGGCGGCGTTTTTGTCCGGCCCGCTGAGTTGCACGAGGCAAAGCTTGGGGTAATAGGTCTTCTCTCGCAGAAACTCGGTATCGATCGTGATAAAAGGCGACTCGGAGAGCTTATGGCAAAGTTCGGCAACGCCTGCGGATGTGGTAACAATCATTCGTTTTATCTGATGCCTAAGTCATAACCCGCGGCCATGATTGCAGAACGGGGCGTCAGCGTCCAGCCGCAAATTCATAAAAATAGAGCAAAAAAAAGCAACAGATCACGCCACGCTGCGTCCGAAGCCCTTCTTGTAGATGACTTCTTCGTAATTCTTGAGCTTGACGAGAATCTTATCAAGCACACGAGCATGGCGCTCGGCGGGTTCGCGCTGGTTCGGCGCATAGAAATCCAAGCCGTTATGGATCAGCCGCACAAGCTGCTCGATATTCCCGATAACTGTTTGCAGGGTGCTGACCGCAGAGGAATCAAGTCCTTGCACCTGCCCGAGCAGGCCAGCATTGACATCCAGTGCCTTGACGACCGGCTTCTGGAAATCGGGAAACGGCGAAAAAAACGCCGACATCTCATCGCGCATCTTCAGTAATCGGTAAGATAAATCCTGAAATTCGCGCTTGGTTTGTAAATTTTCGCTGCTCAAAACGCCGCGCATCTCTTTAATTCCTTAAAATATTAATCCTGAATACTTGTAATAGCCCCAAAATATAGTTTTTTTTCCGCAAATGTCAAATTCCACGCAAAAGCAGGGGAAAAACCACCCAAAAACCCTTTTGAGAAAGCGGCGCTTATGCATTATAACCAAGTCTAACTGTCGAAAATAAAAGGATAAAAAACGATGCACGCCTACAGGACGCATATGTGCGGGGAACTTCGGAAAACGCAGGTGGGACAGGAGGTTAAGCTCTCCGGCTGGATATCCCGCGTCCGTAACCACGGTGGCGTGCTGTTCATTGACCTGCGCGACCGCAGCGGCGTCACCCAGTGCGTCGTGGAGGAAAACTCGCCTCTGTTAAAGGAAATCGAGCAATGGCGCGTCGAATCGGTCATCACCGTCACGGGCAGGGTCTCCGCCCGCACCGCCGAGACGATCAACCCCAAAATGCCCACGGGCGAAATCGAGATCGTAATCGCGCAGGTCATCCTGCAATCCGCCGCCGACGTCATTCCCTTTCAGGTCGCCGAGGACGATGGCGCGGGGGAGGACATCCGCCTGCGCTACCGCTATCTCGACCTCCGCCGCGAAAAAATGCAGAAAAACATCGCGCTTCGGAACGGCGTGATCCGCTCCCTGCGCGAACGGATGCACGGGCAGGGCTTTCAGGAGTTCCAGACCCCGATCCTGACCGCCAGCTCCCCCGAAGGTGCCCGCGATTACCTTGTGCCCTCACGCCTGCACCCCGGAAAGTTTTACGCCCTGCCGCAAGCGCCGCAGCAATTCAAGCAACTCCTGATGGTCGGCGGCTTCGATAGATATTTCCAGATCGCGCCCTGTTTCCGCGACGAGGATGGCCGCGCCGACCGCCTCGCGGAGTTCTACCAACTCGACGTGGAGATGAGCTTCGTGACTCAGGAGGACGTCTTCGCCACCATGACGCCCGTGATCAAGGGCGTGTTCGAGGAGTTCGCGGATTTCACCGGAACAAAACACAAAATCGAATGGCTGGACAATCTCGATTATAAAACCGCGATGCGTAAATACGGCTCCGACAAGCCCGACCTCCGTAATCCTCTGGAAATCGTGGACGTAACCGAAGTATTCGCCCGCACGGACGTAGAGTTCAAGGCCTTCAAGGGCACGATTGAAAAGGGCGGCGTCGTCCGCGCTATCCGTGCGCCAAAGGTTTCAGCGCAACCGCGCAGCTTCTTCGACAAGCTCAACAGCTGGGCGCAGGGCGAAGGCGCCCCCGGACTAGGCTATATCCTTTTCGATGGACCGGAAGGCAAGGGACCAATCGCCAAATTCGTTCCGCCCGCCGCGCAGGAACACCTGAAAAAAGTCGCAAACCTCGAAGACGGCGACGCCATCTTCTTCGTCTGTAACAAAGAGTCCGAAGCCGCCAAATTCGCCGGCAAGGCGCGGGATAAAATCTGCGACGACATGGGCATCCGCGAAAAGGGTGTCTACAAATTCTGCTGGATCGTCGATTTCCCCATGTACGAATTCGACGAAAAGGCGCAGAAAGTGGACTTCTCCCACAACCCGTTCTCGATGCCGCAGGGCGGCCTTGAGGCGCTCAATAACAAAGACCCCGTGACGATTGACGCGTATCAGTACGATTGCGTGTGCAACGGCTTCGAAATCGCCTCCGGCGCGATCCGCAACCACAAACCGGAGATCATGGAAAAGGCCTTCGCCCTCGCGGGTTACGAGAAAGCGGTGCTGGAAGCCAAATTCGGCGGGATGCTCAACGCCTTCCGCTTCGGCGCCCCCCCCCACGGCGGCTGCGCGTTCGGGATCGACCGCCTCGTGATGCTGCTCGCCGACGAGCCGAACCTGCGCGAAGTCTACGCCTTCGTCATGAACGGCCAGTACGAGGACCAGATGATGCAGGCACCCTCGACGGCAAGCGAACAGCAGCTCCGCGACCTGCACCTGAAGCTGAACCTGCCGAAGGACAAGCTGAAGATCACCGACGCGGCGGAGTAGGCGTATCTATCCCACGGGACTAAGTCCAAGGGCTTTTTCTTTTTTCAAGGAAAAGCAGCGGCTCAAGCGCGGACTTCTGTAAGGCTTCGATGTTTTTGCGCCCACCGGACTAAGTCCGGTTAGTCCGGTTCAGGCATCTAATTATTTTACATAATAACAAAAAGAGGGTGTGGGCGCACAGATTATGAGGTAATTTTAGGAATATTTGCACATTTTGTCAAATTTCACCCCTCTCCCTATGACTCATGCCCTTTCCCTCTCGCTTTTTTCAGGGGGAGAGGGAGTAAGGGAGAGGGGGAAGCGTTTTACCCTCAGACGTCACCTCGGCGCAGGCCGGGGTCCACCCCGAACGCATTTCCCGCAGATTCCGGCGTTCGCCGGAAGGGCGGCAGCGGGCTGTTTACCCTTGAAGACATATGGTATTGATGAGGAACAAGAACAGGAGCGGTCAGTGAGGAATATATTTCTGTTTTCATTATTGATTTGCTTGGAGTTCCTGTCTTTCTCCGCGAAAGCAGAGACGCCCCTACCCAATCCCTACCGGAATGCAGAGGAAATCCCTGATGTCCTGACGCAGGGAATGAGCTACCTCCCGCCTGTAAAAAAGGCAGACTATATCAAAAAGCAGCTTTATGTTATCAGCCGCGAAGGCCGGAACAAAGACGCGCTCGACATGACTGATTACAATCTGAAAGTCGAAGGATATATTTCCAATGAGCAATCTAAAAACTTTCAGGCGCTGGCAAAGTACGATCTGAACAAGGACCAATCCGTTACGCAGGAAGAAGTGATGGAAAGCGTAAAGTCTCAACCTTGCGGATGGTGGGCAAAAAAACAATGCGCGGAGAAGGAAATCTGGAACAGGCAAAAAAAGGCCATGGGCCAACTGACCGCTCAGGATAAAAACAAGGATGGAAAAGTCACGCGAAATGAATTGATTTCACGGTCGGCGGCTAAGGTTATCAGGGCAAGAAATCAATACAAAAGCATTAGAAGAGCCGTCGCACTCAATCCTGATGGAGATGAAAAACTGACTGTCAAAGAGCTGGAAACGCTTGCTGGGTTTGCGTTTGATTTTTTCGATGCCGACAAGGACGGCGCTCTCTCGAAAGAAGAATCTAAAAAAGCGGAGAAAATCAGTAGGGAGTTTGTCGAAGAAGAGTTTAGAAAGGAACTGGAAAGACTCTCTTGTCAAAGTATAAAAAACGCAAAGGAAAGGCAGAACTGCAAGCTACAGCGCGGCCTGAAAGACGACGCTTTGATTGCCTTTTTGGGCGACAAGCGGGTTCTTCTGACATTTGGAAAGCCGATAGCGGATAAAGATTTTTCAAGCCTGACAAAACCTTGGTCAAAAACATTCACTGCAAAAGACCTCTGCTGGATCTACGTCGAAATGGATCCGTCAGAGACTAAAAACAAACTATGGATATCGGGTCTGGAAGAGATGCGCTTTGAGGATTTGCCGGAAAAACCTCTTCTTTTAGCCGCGTATAACCCCGATCAAGTTCAAAGCCGCTCGTTCCTGATCGGAAAGGACGGCCTAGTGAAAGCGGCATGGGAAGAAACCCCGGAACTCAAAGAGGTTTTCGATAAAGTCGAAAATCTGGTCCGGCTGGAATGAAACTAAAGGTGTCATCCCCGCACTTACTATTGTCATCCCCGCGAACGCGGGGATCTATTTTGAGCGCGGCGTTCTCAGGTTCCAGCTTTCGCAGGAATAACAAAACAATTTCACCGTGCGCGTTGTGATCGTTGTGTTTAAAAACTCTGCGGCCTCTGCGCCTCTGCGGTAAAAATGCATTCCAGCCTTCGCCGGAATGACCATGTTGGTATATGATACCCGCATGAGTCACGACATCCGCCAGAAATCCCTCCCCAACCTCGGCCTTGACATCGCCTATACCGACACCGGGCCGGAAAATGGCCGCGTTCTTTTCTGCGTCCACGGCCTGCTCTCCAACGGGCGGGATTACGATTTTCTAGCAACACACATGGCCGCGCAGGGCAGGCGCGTCATTGCGATGGACCTGCCGGGCCGTGGGAAAAGCAGCCGTTTTGACGAACCCGGCTTTTACACGCTGGGTGCCTATCTGCCGTTTTGTCTCGAGCTCACCAAGGTGATAACACAGGGCCGCCCCTTCGACTGGCTCGGCGTCTCCCTCGGCGGCATGATCGGCATGAGCCTGCACAATCACGCAGACCTGAAGATGGAGCGCCTGATCCTCGTCGATATCGGCCCGGAAATTCCCGGCCCCGCGCTTGATCTCGTCTCCGGTCTTGCCAAGGCGCCCACGCACTACGCGACGAAGGAGGAGGCTGTCGCCTTCCTGAAAAAACGCTGCGCCGCGTGGGGCATCACCGACCCCGCCGTATGGGAGCATTTGATCGCGCACGACATCATCGCGCAGCCGGACGGATCGTACAAAATGCATTACGACCCCGCCATCGGCGCCGCGCTGAAGGAGCAGGGCAACGAAACCCTCGCCTTTTGGGAAGGCTGGGCGCTGATCAAACAGCCCCTGCTGCTCATCCGCGGCGGCCAGTCGGTCATCCTGCCCAGGGACATCGCCGACCGGATGCAGCGCGAATACACGGGTCCATCCATGGAAACAATCACATTCCCCTTCTGCGGCCATGTCCCCAACCTCATGCAGCCCGAACAGATCGAGCCGCTGGCGGATTGGCTGCGCGCATCGCAAAGGGTTGTCTGACCCGCCGCGTATCAGGTAAAGTTTTAGAAGGAAAACAGGGCGGGGGAAGAATGACGGGTCCAAGAATTTATAACGGTTTCGCCGGTACGGTCGGCTATACGGTCACGGCCATCACGGGCCGCGTCTTGCATATGGACGCACAAACCTCCTTGAACGTCAGCACGACAACCTCCACGGGCGGCGGCACGGGCTACATCTGGCAGTCCGGCCATATCTCTTTGCCGAATGTCAGCACGACGACCAGCGCCAACAGCGTGACCACCCGCACCGTATTCCTGATGCGCGACGACGGGCAGGAAGACTCCCTGAGCCTCCGATCCGTTCACTTCGAGGCGCGCCCGGATAACATCGTCACCTTCTTTACCATTCAAAAACAGGGCGACAAGTATGTCTATTACTTCCGCATCGTGAATCACACCACCGGCAAGGTCTTTGATGATGAGCGCTGCCTGATCACTGAAATATTCGACGCGATCGGCTGGTCGATCATCGGCGCTCTGGTTTATCTGGTTGTAGGGATAATCTATCTGATGAACGAATACGCTTTCCCGTTTTTCGGCGCTTTATGTCTCAACGGCTTTCTGTCGTTCTTCGTGTGGTATATCCTCTGCTTTCCCTGCGACTCGGTGATGAAGGAGCGGATGCGGATTTTCAAATCCTCTCCCGCCTGGCGCGACGCGGAGAATGCGGCGGGGCAAAGGGCATAGAAAACTTCAGCGGAAATCCTCCCATATCGGCCCCTCCCAGCCTTCGTCGCTGAAAGGATCGTCGGGCACTTTGGTTTGAGTTGTATTTTTCATGCGATGCTTGCGGACCCAAAGATAATAGCCGCTCAACACACCGCAGAAAATATAGGGAAGCATAATAAAAGACAAAAAGTTCAGGGAGGCGATGAGATAAAATGAATTGTCACGCCCGAAATATTTTTTCAATATTTCGGAAAGATCCACGGAAAACAAGTCCACTGCGAACAGAGGAAAAAGAGCAACAATAAGACAAAAGAAAAAAGAAATACGTAAGCCTTTTAAAAGATTGCGGGCCTCATTATTGGATAAAATCATGCCTGTCGCACGTGCAGGAAGATACAGCCAATGGCCCATAATGAAAACGAATCCCGCAATATTGATAACAAAACTAAAAATCAGAAAGGAAGGAATATTCGACACGGACAAAACGATGGAGTTATAAATTTCTTCGGGAAGAATAAGGCTCAGCCCATAGAACAGAAAAAGACAGGTGACCGCCAAACCTAAAGCTATAAACCCGCTGAAATAGTCAATGCCGATCATTTGCGCCATCAGGCAAAAGGCAATCTTCCATTCTCCAAGCGGGTGACAGAAATTTTTCCTGGAAACACCGTTGACGACAGCGCGCATCCATCCGGCGCACATTGCAGAAAAAGATAAAAGGAGAATCACCGCAAACGAGATGCCGGGCACAATAAGAGCGTACTCCGCCCACGGGAGAAACTGAGTATCGCCAAGGTAGTAATCCCAGACAAACAGGGAAAAAAGGCAAAGAAAAAAAGGCCACCGCAGCCACAGCGCGTACCGAAAGTTCCGCAGAAGAAAAACCCATGCCGCAACCGCCGTTCCTATAATCGGCGGGGGCGAAGGTCTGTAGGTGGATCGCATAGTGGATCAATCGCCGATCAGCGGCGGAGGCGGGGGGGTAATCTCTTCTTTCTCGCCCGCGCCGGAGCCGGAAGAACTGTCGCCGGATTTTCCGCCGCGCCCGCCCTTGCCCTTGCCGCCGCTCGATGAGCCCTTGTCCTCGGTTTCCCCGCGGACATCGACTGCGGGGACGACATCGGGAAACATCTCGGCCTTGCGGCGCACATATTCGGAAATCCGCGTCAGCGGAGAAGGGCGGCTCACCGCCCGGTTGGGGCTGACATTGCCGGTTTTGACGTCATGCAGATCCTGCTCCATCTTCTGATGGACCTGCACGACCTCGGCGGCCGTATTCGCTTCGGCCAGCTCTGTTTCGTGCTTTTCCAGTCGCCGCTTCATCCATTTCAGGATCCCGCGTTCCTCGTGGGTGGCCTTCATCGCCTCGGCCATCGCCGGGGTCGCCGCCGCTGCCGCGATTGTAGCGTCGATCGCCATGACCTGACTGACGATCTCAGCCCTGACGGAATGGATGCGCTTATGAACATTGTAGTGAATGGTATCGAAGCAACTCTCCATCTGGGCCAGCATTTTGTTAAACTCGATCCAGAATTCCTCCTGGCGCCTTTTTTTCGCCAGAGCGGAGTTAGGCTCCTCCGCCAACATGGATGTATGCCCGAACGTGTGGACCTGATGCTGCATATAGCCATAGGTATAGCCCTGCAACTCCAGCATCATCAGAATCATGCTGCGGAGTTCCACAGGCATATTGTCGAGGCCGAAACTGTGCGGCTTTTCTAGATACTCAAGAAGATCCGTAACCCCGTCCAGATCGCTGGGGCTAATGACATCGTCTTCCAGTGCAAGTGCGGCACCCATGATGAATCACCTTTATTAAGTTTGTTCTTCTGCGCCGGAGGATAGAGAAAAGCACATCCCTTGTCAAAGAACGCCCGATCAGTCTGGCATAACGCCCTGTGAATAAAGGATAAAGCCCGGATCGTGAGGGAGGGGCACGACCCGGGCTTTTGGGGAGGCGTCTGCCGCTAGGGATCAGGGATTTGGGGATGTCAGGCGCGGCAGACGCTGATCCGGATAAATTCTGTTCGGGTCAATGAGCCAGAGCTTTTCTCCCCTGTTTTTGTTCGTACATTTCCTGGTCGGCGCTTTCGAGAATGTCCTCAATCCGGTCGCCGGAAACGAAATTCCGCAGACCAACGCTGGCGGTGATCGGGATCGTCTTTCCGTTCCATTCGGCCGTAAGATTATTCAGCCGCAGGGCCATTTGCTGCGCCCGCTTCATGGCTTTCTCGCGGTTCGTGCGCGGGAAGAGCAGGATAAACTCATCCCCGCCCAGCCGCGCCGCCGTGTCCATGGCGCGGATTTCGTTCATCAGAAATGTGGCCACTTTCTTCAGGCACGCGTCTCCGGCCTGGTGTCCGTAAGTATCGTTGATCGCCTTGAAATTATCGAGGTCGATCATGATCAGAAGCCCGCCTTCGTTCAAATCGCGGTTCACGCGATCCATCTCCCGGCCCAGCGTCTGAAAAAATCCGCGCCGATTGGTAATGCCCGTCAGTTCGTCGGTGGTCAGCACAGATTCCAAAGCCTCAATCCTTTGCTTTTGTTCGCGGACCGTTGCTTCCGAACGGGCGATCGCCCGATAGGCGGCCTTGAGCAATTCCTTGACGTCAACACCGTCAACGCTCTCCTGTCCGGACCCTCCAAGAAGATCGAAGATATCCAGCGCCCCGTCCAGAAACCCTTCGGAGCGAGTCAGTTCCAGTTTCCGGTCGCTCGCCGGTTTTTGCCTCTTGGCATAAGCAGTTTGAATAAGATCCGCAGTCATAACAGCTACCCTTTCCCTAATAAGCCCGGAACCTCCGGGAAGTTCTCTCTCCCTGAAGGTATTGCGATCTCTGTGCCAAGAAAAAAGAATAATCATAACAGTAGGATAGGCGGATATAATCAATCCTATCGTGGCAACAGTAGGGGGGCAGGGAAAAATAATATGGATAATATTGCCCCGTAACCGGAAGACTTTGCCCTTTCTGGGAGCGAAAACAGAAAAGCTTTCTCCTTTAAGCCTGCGGGTCTTTGCGTTAGAATAGAGGGAGAATCCCCAAGCCAAACGCAGGGTTTTTGTTAACATTATGAAATCAAACGCAATTTTTGGAAGACGGCCTCTCTATTTCGGTCTTCTGGCCGCTGTTGCCTGCCTGCTTGCTCCTGCAACGGCAAGGGCAGCCTCCGACCCGGCCACGCAGGCCGGACTGATCCCGCATAAGTCTTTGTATGAGATCAAAATGATCTCCACCCGCAACAGTTCCCAGTTCCAGAACCTCAGCGGCCAGATGTACTACGAATGGCAGCCCTCCTGTGAGGCGTGGGTCTCCAACCACCGCTTTAATATGGTCTACGAATACACCGATGCGCCCTCCATGCGGATCACCAGCGATTATTCGACCTACGAGCCTTTTGACGGGAAAAGCATGAATTTTACTTCCCAGCGCAAGCGCGACGGCCAGATTTTCGAGGAGATCAGAGGCAGCGCGGAGATCACCCGCCCCTCGGAATCGCAAGCCAAATACACCATTCCCGAAGGCCTGATTCAGCCTCTGCCGCAAAGCACATTGTTTCCGATGTCGCACACTCTCATGGTGCTGCAGAAAATCAGGGCGGGAGAAAAATTTCACCGCGCAGTCATTTTCGATGGAAGCGATCAGGAAGGCCCGATGCAGGTCACCAGCTTCGTCGGAAAGCCCATTGAGCCAACGGACATAGTCCAGGTCGCCGCCGGGATTGACGGCGAACTGATGCGCTCCAAGGCCTGGAAAGTCCGTCTGGCCTTTTTCCCGGATACTTCGGAGGAAGCCGGGGCGGATTATGAAATGAGCGTTGTATTCCATGAAAACGGCGTCATCAGCGATATTGTGATCGATTACGAGGATTTTTCGGTCTCTCAGAAGCTTGTGGCGCTTGAAAAGCTGGGAAGTGCCTGTACCGAAGGTAAACCGGCCCCGCAACCCTTAAAACAACCCGAGGCTAAAACCACAGAACCGCCCATCAAAAAACCTTGATTTTCTGAGTAATTTTAACGATTTGGAAAGCCCTTACCCGTACGATGCAAGAGGATGCAGGCTGATTAAAGTCTTAATCAAAACTGAACGATGAAACAGAAGGTTCTTATTGTCGAAGACAACGAACTCAACATGAAGCTCTTTAATGATCTTCTGGAGGCGCACGGCATTGAGACCATTCAGACACGGGACGGACGTCAGGCTTTTGGTCTGGCCAAGGCCCACAGGCCGGACCTGATAATTATGGATATACAACTGCCGGAAGTCTCCGGATTGGATATAACGAAAATGATCAAGGAAGATCCAGACCTTAAATCAATACCCGTGATCGCCGTCACGGCGTTCGCCATGAAGGGGGACGAGCAGAAAATCCGCGAGGGCGGCTGTGAGGATTATATCTCCAAGCCGATTTCAGTCGCACGTTTCATCGAAATCGTTCGCCGCTATCTCGAAAAAGTTGAAACGGGCGGCCAATCGGCAAAGCAAATTCAGGAAAAGGGAGCGGTTTAAAATGTCGGCACGGGTTCTGGTTGTTGACGATATCCTCCCCAACGTCAAGCTTCTCGAAGCGAAGCTGAGTACGGAATATTACGAGGTTCTCACGGCGACCAGTGGCGCCGAGGCCTTGAAAAAAATTGCCACGGACAACCCCGATATCGTCCTTCTCGATGTCATGATGCCCGGCATGGACGGGTTTGAGGTTTGTTCGATCATCAAGCGCAATCCTGAGACCGCGCATATCCCCGTGGTTATGGTTACAGCTCTAACGGATGCGCAGGACAAGGTGCGCGGCCTCGAAGCCGGAGCCGATGATTTTCTGAGCAAACCGATCAACGATACGGCATTGATGGCGAGGGTGCGTTCTCTGGTGCGCCTTAAAATGGCTTTGGATGAATGGCGCCTGCGCGAGAACGCGGCCACGCAGTTCGGCGCGGTGACGGAGTCCCCGAGCGTTATGACAGAGCCGGTGGAGGGCGCACGCGTTCTGGTCATCGAAGACAAGGAATACGAAAGAACGAAAATCTCCGAAACCCTGATGCGCGATCACAATATCGTCATGGGCGTGGATAACGGCGCCAAGGGAATAGAGCTGATCGCCAAATATGAATTCGACATCATCATGGTCAGCCTGAATTTGGAAAACGAGGACGGCCTGCGCCTCTGCTCCCATCTCAAATCCAACGAGCGCACGAGGTCCGTACCGATCGTCATGATCGCCGAACCCGATGATATGGTCTACGTCGCCCACGGACTCGAAATCGGCGCACATGATTATATCATGCGTCCTCTCGACAAGAACGAATTGCTGGCCCGCGTCCGCACCCAGATCCGCCGCAAGCGGTTCCAGGAACGCCTGCGCTCGACCTACGAGATCAGCTTGAACATGGCGCTGACCGACAGCCTGACGGGCCTCTATAACCGCCGCTATTTTGAGGTTCATCTCGAAAAGCTTCTCCAGAAAAATCTGGCCAGCCGCAAGGCGATGGCCGTGATTATGCTCGATATCGACCATTTCAAGAGTGTCAACGACACCTACGGCCACAATGTCGGCGACGAGGTGCTGAAAACCTTCGGTGACCGCCTGACCGGAAGCTTGCGGAGCTTTGATCTTGTCGCCCGTCTCGGCGGCGAGGAATTCGTGGTTCTCTTACCCGATATCTCCAAGGAAAGAGCCTATCTGGTCGCCGAGCGCCTGCGCCGCTCAATAGCCGAGAGACCGTTTCCCTGCAATGTCGAGGGCGGTTTTCTCAAGGTGACGGCATCGCTGGGTGCGGCGGTGATTGAGCATGGCGGCCACCAGATTCACGAAGTGCTGGACCGGGCGGATAAGTGCCTCTATGAGGCCAAGCGCGGCGGACGGAACTGTACGGTCTTTGAAGAAGTCGGTAAGATCGACCCGGATAAGTACAAGGAAAGTGCAAGAGCCAATTTCGACGACGAGGGCGGGTTCGCGGGCGAAAGCGCGGCGCATTAAGTATCGGATAGTCTAAAGCCAAAAAAAACAAAAGCGCCGCAAGGCGCTTTTTGCATGAAACAAAAAAGGAAGCTGTTATTGCTTCTTGGAGGGGGGCATCTTCTTTTCGACAAACATGACGTGCATCCCCTTTTTGCCTGTCTCGGGATTAACCGCCCAGGGGTCGTACTTCTTCTTCTGCAGTTTGTATTCTGCGCGGGCGCTGCGTTTGGCGTAGTAACGGTAGCCCGTTCCCGCTTCGCTTTCCAGCCTGACTTTTACGTATGAGGCCTTTGCCATAGCCATAAACTCCTGTGTTCGAAGTGCGTTTTATGCCGACTTTGGATCGGCTTGTCAAGTCTTAATGGAGGGCTTTAATCCCGCTCCTTGCGCCATTTTTGGCCTTTTCCTTTCGGGCCGCCGCCTTTGCGTCCGCCCTTGCCCCGGCGCTTGGGCCCGCCCTCGCGCCTGTCTTGCCCTTCGCGGTCATGGCGACCTTTGGGCGGATTGGGCTTTTTAAGGCCGGGAAGATCGGCGCCGACAGGCGGTCCGGCAAGTTCGAACAGGCTGCTGCCTGTTATCCCGCTGGCCTCGACGATCCTCACGACCACCGGGGCGCCCAGACGGTAGACCCGCCCATGCCGCCGTCCGACCAGCGCATGTGCCCGCTCGTCATGGATATAGAAATCATCGCGCAGGCTGCGGGCAGGGACCAGCCCGTCTGCCCCGGTTTCATCCAGCGCAACGAAGAGTCCGAATCGCGTCACACCGCTGATTTTTCCTGCAAACTCCGCCCCGATCCGCTCCGAAAGATAGGCGCCCGTGAAGCGGTCGATGGCGTTACGCTCGGCCTCCATGGAGGTTCGCTCGGTCGCGGAGATATGCTGGCAGATTTCATCCAGCCTCACTTTCTCTTCTTCCATCATCTCACCGGGGCCAAGTCCGAACGCGCCGATCAAGGCGCGGTGAACCAGCAGGTCCGAATAGCGCCGGATGGGGGAAGTGAAATGCGCGTATTTCTGCAGGGCCAGCCCGAAATGCCCGATATTGTTCGTGGAGTAATTCGCCTGACTCTGCGAACGCAAAATCACCTGCGAGATCAGATGGGAGTAGGGCAGTTTGGCGGCGTGTTTCAAAACCTGATTGAGCTGCATCGGCTGCACGACCTGACCCTTGGGCAGGGACAGTCCGAAGCTCTCGACGAACTCGCGGGCACTTTCCAGCTTCTCGTAGGAGGGACGGTCATGCACCCGGTAGACGCAGGGGAAGGTCTTTTTCCCCTCAAGCGCCGAGGCCGCCGCAACGTTGGCAAGGATCATGAATTCTTCGATCAGCTTGTGAGAGTCCAGCCGCGCACGGGGCTTCACCCCGATCATGTCGCCCTTGTCATTCAAAAGGATTTGCCGTTCGGGAAGATCGAGTTCCAGCGCCCCGCGCACCTCCCGCGCCTTGTCGAGAATTTTAAACACCTCATAAAGAGGTTTAATGACCCGTTCGACAAGCGGCCCGGTCAGATCGTCCGGCGAGCCGTCTTTCGCGGTCTGCACCTGCTCATAGGTCAGGCGCGCAACCGAACGCATCAGCCCGCGCACGAATTTATATTTCTGCAGAACGCCCTGCTTGTCGATCCACAGATGCACGGCCATCGTCGCCCGTGGCTCGTTCGGGCGCAGGGAACAGAGGTCGTTCGAGAGCGCCTCGGGGAGCATCGGCACGACCCGGTCGGGGAAATAGGTGGAATTCCCGCGCCGCTGCGCCTCATTATCCAGCGCCGTTCCGGTCCGCACATAATGGGCGACGTCCGCAATCGCCACGATCAGGTGATAACTCCCGTCGTCAAGTTTTTCTGCAAACACGGCGTCATCGAAATCCCGCGCATCCGGCCCGTCGATGGTGACCAGCGGAAAATTCCGCAGATCCTCGCGCCCCTTGAGATCCGGCACAGTCATTTTTTCTGTTTCGGCAACGACGCGGTCGGGGAATTCCTCCCGCAACCCCGCCTCGTGCAGGCTGATGAGGCTGATCGCCCGCGGGTCGCCCTGACGCCCGAGCACGCTGATCACCCTCACCTTTTGGCGCTTGGCGCCTTTCGCCGGAAGAATCTCGGCAATCACAAGATCGCCGTCCTCCGCGCCGTTCCGATCGGCCAGCGCGATTTCATAATCGAACTTCGCCCGCTTTTCCGTCGGCTGCACGATCGCCCCGCCCTTCGTCAGGCGCAGGACGCCGAGAACCCGGCCCATCGTTGAATCGATCACGCGGATGATATGGGCGTCATAGCCCTCTTCGGATCGCTCGAACCGCGCCAGCATCCGCATCCCTTCGGAAATTTTCGGGAAATGCTTGTTATCGGGGGCGACTTCGATGCGCGGGACTTCGCCCTGCAATTCCGTATTCCAATCGACAGGTCGGGCGAGGACATCGCCGTCGATCTCGATTTTTGTAATCTCGATCACGCCCACGGCGGGCAGTCCCTGCGGCGCAGTGAAGTTGCCGCCCGGTTGCTTGGTAATCAGCCCGTCTTTCTCAAGTTTTTTGAGAATCTGTTTGAGGGCGACACGGTTTTCCCCGCCCTTGATCCCGAAGGCGCGGGCGACCTCGCGTTTGGTGACGGGGATTTTAGATGAACGGATAAATTCCAGGATTTCTGAGAGTTCAAGACTCATGAGTATTCAATTTCTGAAGAGACAAATATGATAAATATAATAGTGCGCGGCGGCTCATTCTTCAGCCGCGCCGGATTTTTTTGCGGACGCTTTCTTTTTACTGCCGCCGGACTTTTTCTTGCCGGCAGGTTTCTTGTCCGCAGTCTTTCTACGCGTGAAAGGCTTTTTCCCTTCGGCTTCACGTTTCGCAGCTTTCTCGGCGGCGAGCGCCAGAACCTCGACGGCGCGGTTCATCCCTACGAACAGCACGTCATCGTCCTTGGGCAGGGAAGTGAACTTGTCCGCATGTTTGAGGAACGGGCCGAACCGCCCGATGCCGGCCTGAATCATCAGGCCCGTTTCGGGATGCGTTCCGACGTCGCGGGGCAGGGCCAGAAGCTTCAACGCGCCCTCAAGCGTGACCTCGTCCAGCGGCAATCCTTTCGGCAGTCCCTGGCGTTTGGGTTTGGGCTTTACGCGCTTCTTGGGTTTTTTCGGCGCCTTTTTTCCTTCTTCCTTAGCCTTGGCTTTCGCCTCTTCATAGGCCTTGAGTTCGGCCTTCTCGGCGGCGATATCCTCCGCCAGTTCCGGTGCCGGATCGATCTGCACATAAGGTCCGTAAGGTCCGCGCCGCAGGGAGACCGTGCGCCCCGTGCCCGGCTCTGTGCCTAGGATTTTCGGTTCGTTCGCCAGCGCCGCACCATCTCCGTTCTCGCCGTCAGGAACGATCAGCGGGCGGGTGAATTTGCACTCGGGATAATTCGAACAGCCGATAAACGCTCCGAATTTCCCGAGCCGCAGCCCGAGCTTCCCGTCCGGCAAGGCGGCATTCTCCGCGCAAGCCTTGCATTTTTTCGGATCGATGGAGTTCCCGTTGGCATCCTTTTCCGGCGGGAAGAAATGCGGCCCGAGTTCCTCATCGAGATGGTCGATGACATTCGTGATCGTGAGTTCCTTTGTGCCGTCCAAAGCGGTTTTGAAATCCCGCCAGAACAGCTTGAGCGCCTCTTTCCACGCCACATGGCCCGACGCAATCGCGTCCAGCTCTTCCTCAAGATTGGCGGTGAACCCGTAATCGACATACTGCGCGAAAAATTTCGCCAGAAATGTCGTGACCAGCCGCCCGCGATCCTCGGGGATAAAGCGCCGCTTCTCCAACTTCACATAATTTCTGTCCCGCAGAACCTGCAAGATAGAGGCATAAGTGGAGGGCCGCCCGATCCCGAGTTCCTCCAGACGTTTAACGAGAGAAGCTTCGGAATAGCGCGGCGGCGGCTGCGTGAAATGCTGGTTGGGCGTGACATCCACAAGTTTCGTCGCGTCCCGTTCCTGCATCGGCGGCAGGATGCGGTTGTCTTCGCTCTCGTTTTTGTCGTCGTCCGTGTCTTCCTGATACAGCGTCAGGAATCCGGGGAACAGGATCACCGATCCGTTGGCCCGCAGGATCACATCATCCGTCCCTTCGGACAAATCGACCTTGACCTGCTCAAGCACTGCGTTTTCCATCTGCGAGGCAATCGTGCGCTTCCAGATCAGCTCGTAAAGTTTCCGCTGGTCTTCCTGCATCGGTCCGCCCGAACGCCCCGGCAGCACAGAGAGATTGGTGGGGCGGATCGCCTCGTGCGCTTCCTGCGCGTTCTTCGCCTTGGATTTGTAAAGGCGCGGCGCATCGGGCAGAAACTTATCGCCATATTCCTTTTTAATGACACTGCGGCATTGCTGCACGGCCTCGTCGGACAAAGTCGTTCCGTCTGTCCGCATATAGGTAATGTAACCGTCTTCGTAGAGATTCTGCGCCGTCCGCATGGTCTGCGAAGCCGACATCCCGAGTTTGCGCGAAGCCTCCATTTGCAGGCTTGAAGTAATGAAGGGCGGGGCAGGGAAGCGCCGCGCCTGCTTTTTCTCGATCTTCTGCACGGAGAGATTTTTGGAGCGGATGCGCTCGACGGCAAGATTCGCCTGTTCCGCGGTTCCGATATCCATCTTGTCCAGCTTGTTTCCGGCCAGATGGGTCAGGCGGGCGGTGAACGGCGCACCCTCAGGCGTCCGTAGCCGCGCCTCGATGCTCCAGTATTCCTCGGTAATAAACTTCTCGATCTCCGCTTCCCGCTCACAAATGAGCCGCAGCGCAACCGATTGAACCCGCCCCGCTGACCGTGAACCGGGCAGCTTGCGCCACAGGACGGGCGACAGGTTGAAGCCCACAAGATAATCCAGCGCCCGCCGCGCCAGATAGGCGTCGATCAGACGGACATCGAGTTCCCGCGGATGGCTGAACGCCTCCTGCACCGCGCTTTTGGTGATTTCATTGAACGTCACGCGCTTGACGTTTTTCCCCTCCAGCAGATTTTCATCGTTCAGGATTTCCTGGATATGCCACGCGATCGCCTCTCCTTCGCGGTCCGGGTCAGGGGCGAGATAGAGGTTTTTGGCGGACTTCACGGCGCGTTTGATCTCGCGCACGTTTTTCTCGGCGCGTTCGCCAAGCTGCCACTTCATTTTGAAATTTTCGTCAGGCAGGACGGAGCCGTCCTTGTTCACGAGGTCGCGGACATGACCGTAGGAGGCGATCACTTCGAAATCGGGGCCAAGGTATTTATGAATCGTTTTGGCCTTGGCGGGCGACTCGACAATGACAAGATTAGGGGCGCTCAATCTCTTCCCTCAATATATTAACTTCAACCCTCCGCATCTCCTGAAATCAGGCTGACGCGGTGTCCCGGCAGTCTGCGAACGCGCCCTGCAAGCTCTAATTCGAGCAGGATCGTCTGCACCGCCGACACTGTCAAATGACACGCCCGGATCAATTCGTCAATATTTATCGGGGCATGAGACAGGCACGAGAGCACCGCTTCCCGCTCGGAATCCGCGGGATTCTCAGCCGAAAGCGGCGCAATATCATAGCCTGTGGACGCAAACAGCGGCTCACGCAAGGCATTGCCCGAAAAGTTCAAAAGCGCCTCCATGACGTCGTCCGCCCCGCGCACCAGCGTCGCACCCTCGCGGATCAGATGGTTCGGCCCCGCCGCACGCGGATCGAGCGGCGAGCCGGGCACCGCGTAAACGTCGCGCCCCTGTTCCCCCGCCAGCCGCGCCGTAATCAGCGAGCCGGATTTCATGGTGGCCTCGACGATGACCACGCCCTTGGACAACCCCGAAACGATCCGGTTGCGGCGCGGAAAACTCTGCGCGAAGGGCTTCTGCCCGAATTTGCTTTCGGCCAGAATAGCCCCGCGTTCGGCGATCTGCTCGTAAAGCTTTTGATTTTCCTCGGGATAAACAACGTCAATCCCGCCTGCCACAACGGCAATCGTTCCCGTTTCCAGCGATCCCTGATGCGCGGCTGTATCTATGCCCCGCGCAAGGCCGGACGCGATGACCTGCCCGCGCTGCCCGAGTTCACGCGAAATTTTTTCTGCGAATTTACGGCCATTAAGTGATGCGTTCCGCGCCCCCACGATCCCGACGCACGAACGGTTGAGCAGGGCAGGGTTGCCAAGGATGCTCAACACCGGCGGCGCGTCGTCCAGGGCAGACAGCGCCAGCGGATAAGCCTCGCACGAAACCGTGATCAGATCGCCGCCGATTTTCTGCAGGGCCGCGTATTCCCGCTCGGCTTCGGTGCGCGAAGCCGCGATCAGGGGCCGCGCCCGCCCGCCGCGCTTGGAGAGTTCGGGCAGGGCATCGAGAGCCTGCGCCGCGCTGCCGAACCGCGCCATGAGTTGGTAAAACGTCACCGGACCGATATGCTCCGTGCGCGTCAAACGCAGCCAGTCGATCTTTTCGGAATCGGTAGGGGTTTCGGTCTTCAGGAGCGTGCTGCGTTTCATGCCGATAAAAATGTCACAAGCGCCTGAAAAAAACCAGCCAGAAGCACAACAATAAAAAAGCAGAACACACCAAAGATCAAAAGGAACAGAACCGGGTTCTGGGAATATTCAACGGTGCTTTGGGAATCCGTGTGGTGCAGCTTCCCGGTTTTCAAACCGCGGTAACAGGTGAAAATCAAAAATCCGGCCAGCGGCAGGCTGATGAGCGCAATCGTAAACAGCATCATGCCGCCGGACCCTCATCGGCAGTTTTATTCCGCCCCGAACCGATCTTCGGCTCCGTACCGTTGAGAAGACGTTTGATGTTCTGGGCGTGTGCGGTCCAGACCAATAGCGCAATAATAGAACAGACAATGGCAGTCTTTGTATCATAAACAAAGAATGCCAGCGCCGGAGCGACGGCGACAGCAACCAGCGCCGCCAAGGAAGAATACTTGAAACTAAACGCCACAAGTAACCATGTGCCACAGGCAAGGAGGCCAGCGTAAGGCACTGAAACCAAATACACGCCAAGCGACGTCGCGACGCCTTTACCGCCTTTGAATTTTAGCCAGATAGGGCGACAATGACCCATAACAGCTAAAAGTCCACAGTAAGACGCAAAGTAATGATACTCAACGCCATCAATCGAATATGGCTGAGGAGAAAGAGAGTAATAAAAACCGGGATTTAAAAGCATCATCAGGAAAATCGCAAGAGCGCCCTTTGACCCATCCAACAGCAAAGTCGCCATGGCAAGAGCCTTACTGCCTGTACGCAAAACATTCGTGGCCCCAATATTGCCAGACCCTATAGCCCTGATATCGGTCTTTAGAAAAATCTTCGTAAGGATCAGACCAAACGGGATCGAGCCAATCAGGTAGCAAATCAGCAAATTTAAAGGCCCAGGACTAATAATCATGTCCTTACCTGAAAAATAAACGTCACCCCGGCGGAGGCCGGGGTCCACGGAGCTTGCGGGCGCGGGCGTATCAAAACCGCTACAGCGCGAAAACCCTGCTGTGGATTCCGGCCTGCGCCGGAATGACATCGAGGGGAGATATCGTTGTGCGCGTTGTGTTTCAAAAACTCTGCGTCCTCTGCGCCTCTGCGGTAAAAAGATAGATTACGGCCTGCGCCGGAATGACATCGAGCAACAAAGACTTTACCGGCAGATACTCTCATACAAATCCTCCCAGTGCGGATTCTCGCGCTCGATCAGGTTTTTCTTCCAGTCCCGCTTCCATTCCTTGACCTGCTTCTCGCGCACAATCGCCGCTTCCGCAGTGTCATGAGCCTCATACCAGACCAGACGATTCACTTTATATTTTTTTGTGAAGCCTTCAAAGGTTCCTTCTTTATGTTCATGAACACGCCCCGGAAGGTCGATCGTCACGCCTGTATAAAGTGTTCCGTTGAAGCCGCTGGCCATGATACAAACGTAAAAGCTCTTTTCCATAGCTTCGGGCCGCAGTGGATTCCGGCCTTCGCCGGAATGACCATGATATATTTAACCCGTTACCCCAGCGGAGGCCGGGGTCCACGGAAAACGCAGGCGCCGGAATAACTATACATCACTCAGAAAGCAGTAAATCCAGCACCGCCATCCGCGTGGGAATTCCGTTCGCCACCTGTTTCTTCAGCAAGCTCCGCTCAGGATCATCCGCGACGTCGTCGGCGATCTCCAGCCCCCGGTTCATCGGGCCGGGATGCATGACCAGAGCGTCCTTCTTCGCGTGTTTGAGCCGCTCGGCGGTCAGCCCGTATTGCCGGAAGAACGCCGCGTCATCGGGAATGAGCGAACGCTCCATCCGCTCCTTTTGAATCCGCAGCATCATGACGATGTCCGCCCCCTCGATGCCCTCTTCAAGGCGCGTGAATTTCGGGATGCCCTCCACGGGCAGCTTTTCAGGCATAAGAATCTCCGGCGCGACGATTCGCACCTTCGCGCCCATTTTGCTCAGGAGAAGAATGTTGGAATTGGCCACGCGGCTATGCGCCACATCACCGCAGATCGCCACCTCCAGCCCCTCCAGCTTTCCTTTTTCCTGCTCCATGGTCAACGCATCCAGCAAAGCCTGCGTCGGATGTTCGCGCCAGCTGTCGCCCGCATTGATGACTGGGCACTTGACGCGGCTCGCCACAAACCCCGGCGCGCCGTATTCATAATGGCGGATGACGATGGCGTCCGGCTCCATCGCGCCCAGCGTGTCGATCGTGTCGGTGAATGTCTCATCTTTTTTAAGCGAACTGTATTCGGCGTTCCAGTTGACGACGTCCGCGCCGAGGCGCTTGGCCGCCATATCGAAGGAGGTCACAGTGCGCGTCGAGGTTTCAAAAAACATGGTGAGGACGATCTTGTTCTCAAGCTTCGTGCGGTCCCACTTCCCGTTCACCAGCGCATCGGAATAATAATCCGCCCGGTCCAGGATGTTGCGGATCTCCTCCGCGCTCAGTTCGGCAATGCCCAGAAGATGCTTCATGATGCTATAAGGAAAAGCATATTCGCTGTAAACTTTCCAGCGGAAAGATTTTAAAACGCGCGGACACAGGAGACATAAATTGAGAAAGCTTAGAATTTTCGAACATATCTCGCTCGACGGTGTCATCCAGCATTCCGCCGACGAAAACGATTTCCCCTACGGCGACTGGACCGCGCCCTATCGCACGCCCGAGGGCCGCGACGCACTCATAGAGGTGCAGGGCGCGCGCTTCGATCTCCTGCTCGGCCGCAGCACCTATGAGATCTGGTCGGCATACTGGCCGAAAGCGCCGGGCGGCCCGATCGGGGACGGCATCAATGCTGCAACAAAATATGTGGCGACGCACCGCCCGGAAACTCTGGAGTGGGGGCCATGCGAGGGGCTTGGGCCGGATATCGTGGCGGGTATTCGCCGCATCAAGGCGCAGGACGGCCCGGACATTATCCTGTGGGGGAGTTCGACGCTGACGTCCCTGCTGTTCGCGCAGGGGCTTGTGGACGAAGCCGTGCTCATCGTCTGCCCGCTCCTTCTGGGAACGGGCAAGCGCCTCTTTGCAGAGGGAACTCCGGCAAGCACATTGCAACTTTTAAGCACGAAACCCATGCCAACCGGCTCCATGCTCAATACTTACACGGTAGCTGGCCCATTGAAGGCCTGATAGTTCGACATCGCGCCATCGTCAGTGAATGCCGGAAGCTAGGAGACATAAAAAAGCAGAATGAAAACCTTTGCGAAAATTGCCATATCTCTTGTTGTTGGGGCTCTGATCGCACTGTTTTTTAGGCTTTACTCGCCGATGAGCTTTTTTACGCCCTTCGGACAGAAGGAGTTTTTGGCCGGACTGGAGCAGGAATTGCGAAACGGTCATAAGGCCATCAAGCTCGAAAAGCTGCTGCCAGAAGGCCAGTGGGATACTGTATGCATGATCCCCCCTTATGCCTTTAATCCATGGTTTTCGGAGGAAGAACGGATACAAAAATACTACGGCAAGGCCAAGCCGCCCTTTTGGCTCTTTCTCCCTGACCCCATCAGCGAAAGATACGTTTATGGCTTCGCCGCTATCCAGGGGTCTGAAATCGTTTTTCATGTCACGCTTAAAATTACATCCCGCATTTCATGGTCCGGCGGAATCAGTAATATCTCTCCATATTTCATGGAAAATAACAGACAAGTACATTTTCAAGACCATGTAATAAAACTGGAAGAGCAGGATATCTGCCTTAAACGGGGGGATGCGGTCCTGTCATTGATGGGCAGCAAGACTATGCTGATCGCTCGCCAGAAGTAGACGAAAGCGCCAATTTACCTCAAATCCCGCCCAATCTTAGAACTTTATTCAAAATTACCGTCTACAATTAAGATTATGAAAATATAGCCCGGCCCGTCCGGTGATTTAAGATAATAAATTATGCCAAGGATTGTGTGTGCCCTCCATGAGTAACGAACCCAAGGGAAAGATTCTGGTCGTCGAGGATAACGACTTCGTGCGGATGCAGATGGTGAAATTCCTCAATGATGGCGGGTTCGCCACCGCCGAATCGAAAGACGGCTGGGAGGCGCTCTCCGCTCTCAGCGCCGACACCAGCGCCGCCGTGATCGATATGCGGATGCAGCCGATGGACGGTCTGGAATTCATCCAGCGTCTGCACGGCTTCAACAAGAAAATCCCTGTGATTGTGGTGACGGGCTACGATACCGCCGGTTTGCAGCGCGAACCCGCTCTGTGGAACGCCAGCGCGATCCTCTCCAAACCCGTCCCCCGCGACGAGTTGCTCGCGGCGGTTGAGCGGGCGCTCGAATAAAAGTTTTCACCTTACATATCATATAAAGATATCTAGGGGGCCGATAAACCGTCGATCTCGCTGCGTGCCCGCGTGAATTCCTTCACAGCGGCAACCACCAGATTCGCGCAGGGCCGCTCATCCAGTGCCGCCATTTCGATCTGCGCCGCCAGCGTCCCGAGCTGCGAACAGCAGGCCGACCGCGCGGCGCCCTTCAAACTGTGCGCCGTTTCCGCCAGTGCGATAAAATCCTTTTTGCTTTCCTCGGTCGCCAGTTTCGTGACCAGCGGGTCGGTCAGCTTGATAAACGACCGCAGCATCTCAACCGCCCCCGCATCGAACGCGCCCATCTGTGCGCTCACGCAGGAATGATCGAGGGCGGGACTGGCCTTTGAACTGTGGTACTGGGTGGCCTGTATGGGCCGGCTGCCCGTGCCGTCTTCTCCCTCCGCCGTATCGCTTAACGCGCCCCAGCGGATCAAAAGCCGCCGCAACTGGCCCAGCGTCACGGGCTTGACCAGCGATTCATCGAACCCGTGCGCCAGATAGGCTTCGCGCCCGGTCATCTGGACGTCGGCGGTCAGCACGACCACAGGAAGCCGTGCCCCGGTGCTGGTTTCGCGCCCGCGGATGGTTTTCACCAGCGCATACCCGTCCATGTCCGGCATATGCAGGTCGGTAATCAGAAGGGAAAAATCCTGACCCGAGAGTAAATCCAGCGCCTCCTGCCCGCTGCCCGCGAACGTCACCGCAACGCCGAGCTTCTCGCACTGCCGGCGCAGGATATCGCGCACACTTTCGGTGTCCTCCGCGATCAGAACCCGCACGGACTCGGAAAGCACGGGCGCTATGCGCTTTCGGACCTGCGCGGCCTCGGCCACAGCCTTCCCCAGACCGATCCGGCTGGCGGGTTTCGTCAGGTAGGTCGCGCCAAGGGTCTTGAGCGTTTGGCCAAGTCCTGGATCGTCGCGCACCGTATACATCAGCAATCCCATGCTCGGCCGCACCGCATAAAGCTCCTGCAGCAGATGAAGACCAATCCCGTCAGGCAGGCTCTGATCGACAACCGCGACATCGAACGGGATTTTCTTCGCCAGCGATAGCCCTTCCTCATAGGTCGGGCAGCTTTCCACTTTCGCCCCCATCGAGCGCAGGGACAAGGCGATCTCCTTCGATCCCTGCGGATGGCTGTCAACGGAAAGCACACTGACCCCGTCCAGATCGGGCAGGCTTTGGGGGTTGAGCGCAACGCCGACTTCCTGCGTTGGAATTTCAAACCAGAAAGTCGAACCTGCGCCTTCCTCGCTGATCACGCCGATCCGCCCGCCCATAAGCTCGACCAGCTTTTTGCAGATCGAAAGGCCAAGCCCTGTCCCGCCCTTTTTGCGCGTTGTCGGTTGATCCCCCTGTACGAAGGGCTGGAACAGGCGCGATTGAACGGCGCTGCTGATCCCCGGTCCGGTATCGCAGACCTCGAACCGCAGCGCGATCCCGTCTGCAGGCTTTGTGATGATCTGCGCCTGTCGCGTCACGCGCACCCTGATCGTTCCCTGCTGCGTGAACTTCAGGGCATTCGCGCACAAATTCATGATGATTTGCCGCAGACGCCGCGGATCGCCGACAATCACCGCGGGGATATCGTCCGGGATCTCGTCCAGAAAGCGCACCCGGCTGTTCTTGTTGTTGATGGACAGCGCCTCAAGGATGCCCCGCACCAGCAGCCGCACTGGAACCTCGAAACGGTCGAGGTCCATCCGGTGTGCGTCCATCTTAAGGATATCCAGAACGTCATCGAGGATTTCGAGCAGATGGCTGGCCGAACCCTTGGCCGTTTCCGCCATGCTCTTCACGCGCTCCGGCTCCGGCTCCCCGCATATCAGCTCCAGCATCCCATAGACGGTTTGCAAGGGGGTGCGGATTTCGTGGCTGACCATCGCCAGAAAATCGGATTTCATCTCCGCAAGGTCGCGGGCCTCCTGCGCGGCGCGCTTCAGGTCTTCGAAACTCTGGTCGGGGAAGAAATCTTTGCGGTCGGACATGGAAAGAATTCAGGGCAGGAAAGTGATGAAAAGATTGAAAATACTCAAGCAATCCTATAGTAAATCAAGGTCCATGACTATGAAGCAGTGGTTAATTTAAACCGGATTTAAACACGAAAGGCAAAAAAAATGGGTTACAAGGTGGCTGTGGTCGGCGCGACGGGAAATGTCGGGATGGAAATCCTGAAAATTCTCGATGAGCGCAAGTTTCCGATCGACGATATTGTCGCACTGGCGTCGAGCCGGTCCGCGGGCAAGGAAGTCTCTTTCGGCGACAAGACCCTGAAGGTCCGCGACCTCGCCACGTTCGATTTCAAGGGCATCGACATCGCCCTGTCCTCGCCCGGCGGCAAGGTCTCCGCCGAATATTCCCCCAAGGCGGCGAAGGCTGGAGCCGTGGTCATCGACAACACCAGCTACTGGCGCATGGACCCGGACGTGCCCCTGATCGTGCCGGAGGTGAATCCGCACGCCATCAAGGACCACACGAAAAAGAACATCATCGCCAACCCCAACTGCTCGACCATCCAGATGGTCGTGGCGCTCAAGCCCATTCATGACTTCGCAAAGATCAAGCGCGTCGTGGTCTCGACCTACCAGTCCGTCTCCGGCACCGGCAAGGCGGCGATGGATGAGCTGTTCGACCAGACCAAGGGTATTTATATGAATCAGGCGGCTAACCCGTCCGTCTACCCCAAGCAGATCGCCTTCAACCTGATCCCGCAGATCGACGTCTTCATGGACGACGGCAAGACCAAGGAAGAATGGAAGATGGTCGTGGAAACCAAAAAAATCCTCGACCCCTCCATCAAGGTCTGTTCGCATTGCGTCCGCGTGCCCGTCTTCATCAGCCATTCCGAGATGGTCAACGTGGAGTGTGAGCGTGAAATTTCAGCGGAGCAGGCCCGCGAACTCTGGCGCGAATTCGAAGGCGTCACGGTCATCGACGACGGGTCCGAGGGCGTTCAGTACGCCACTCCGCTCGAAGTGCAGGGCGAGGACGATGTCTTCGTCAGCCGCATCCGCGAGGATGAAACGGTCGATAGCGGCCTGAGCTTCTGGTGCGTTTCGGATAACCTCCGCAAGGGCGCGGCCCTCAACGCGGTTCAGATCGCTGAGCTGTTGACCCGCAAGAGCGCCAAGGCGGCGGCCTAAAAGAGAGTTTATTTTCAGTGAGTTAGGGATGCGGAAAGATTGCTTTTGCTTTCCGTAAAGCCTCTTTGCTATAGTGAAAGACATTATTAAAGAACAAGACTAAGCTTAGACCAAGGGGTGTTCAAATGGCCGATAGACCTGTGAGATGTTTGGTGACTTTGCCTGGTGTGCCGGGTGGAGTAAGGGTTCCCGTCTGGGTTTCCAGAGAAGAGTGCTTCGCCCTCCGCGAGGGGCAGAGGGTCGGTGGAAATATCCGAAGAGAACAGCAGCGTCAGGACCGGCAGGATCAAACAAACCAGACAAGAGAAGACGTACGCCGAAGAAACGAGGAAATAAGAGAACAGCGTGAAATTGAAGGCGCTGCCAAAAGACGGGCAGGAACCCCTGAAGGAGCTCTCGATAGAATCGAAAGAAATCTCGATGCGGTTCTCCCGGTTCATATTCGTGTTCAGGGCGATAAGCCTTCGGAACTTGTAGACTTCATGCAGAAAAGTCTGGCCGCCATGAACTATTCGAGCGCAAGCGGCGCAGCCCCGAACGGGATCGCAGACCCTGATTTCCTTCGTGATCTCAATGGCTTTATTATGGTCAAACAAAAAGAACCCAATTTTCAGGATCTCTCGACTATAAGTGATATCAGCCAATTATCAGGCCGCCATGTGCAGGCCATAGTTGATTCGCTCAGGGATCAGGGAATTATGACGGGAAAGACGCCGACCTTTCTTAAGGAACTGGCGCAAGGGCTCCGGGAAATAGATAACACCGATTTGCGGAATGACGCCAACAAGCTCGACCCCGGCGGTGCCCGCATGAGAACGGGCGCATTGCTGGAGACGGACAACCCGATTGTCGTGGCCTCTGCCCCGTCATCCGGCACAGTGAAAATGTAACGGATCACGAACCTGTATTTACTCGCGTTTTGTCTCTGTTCTTACGCCCCGTTACTGCTGACGGCCGTGCTGTATCTCCGCTCTCGGCGCAAGCGTTTCGCCGCGCAGTATTTCAAGGATGCGCTTAAGCGTGGCGCCTCCTTCATCCCCTTCGCCGCTTTTATTTTTGTTCTTCCTCTGCCGCTGCTGCTCACCTTTGACGCCGGACAGGTTTTCGGAGTGGAGGGGGGCGTTCAGCTAGAAGGACAAGAGCGTATGCTGGCGTTTTGGGCCGCGGAATATCCCCTGACGCTGATTGTCTACCACACGCTGTCTGCGCGGATGCAGAAGGACGGCTTTTACGACTCACCGCGCACATCAGTCCTGAAAGGAATGGCCCTCGACCTGCTCAAGCACACTGTCCTTCTGGTTCTAATCGTGTCCGCCCTTCTGGCCGCAGACCAGAAACCAAACACTGAAAGTCTGATGGGGCTGAAAAACGCTCTGGAGCGGATGATTCCCGCATCCTAGTCGCGCAACAGGTCAATCCCGAGCCTCAGCAGGATCTCATCCAGCCACTGCATCCACGGAATGAAATGCTCGCCCTTTTTCGGGCGGTTATGGTCGATGACGATATCATGCTGCGCCATTTTGGTTTCGACCACCCGCTGAACCTCGGCGCGGATCGCGCCCATATCGAGCCCGTCGGTCGCCAGCGCATGAAGCTTGTCCAGCATCTCCTGCTCGGAGGGGTGCAAAATCCCGTCCTTGAAAGCCATCAGCCGCGCAAAATACAAAACCTGGCTGCGGTAATTCGGATCGTTGATATGCCGGAACAGATCGCCGACATCCTGAGCATGAACAAGGTCGCGTTCAAGCGTGGTGCGCTGTTCGTTCGTAAGGGACATCCGGTTCGCCAGTGCGGAAACATAGGCCCGCTCCTCGTCCGTGACCACGCCGTCCGCATGGGCCATGGCGACAAGGCACCGCAGCATCGTGAATTTGCTGGCGCTTACCTGCGCCGGTTGGAATTTTGCCTGAGCCATAAGAGAAATCCTCCTTGTATGCACAAGTACATAACATTATGCAAAATATGTCAAGCCTAAAACGACTAGACTGTGTATGCCTTTAAAAACCATTACCATATCCGCATATGCCGGATTGAATTCTGCGCCGTAAACTTTATGATAAGCGGGCAGGCTGCTCTGCAACGCCATTTAATATTTCAGGCCAAACCATGTCAGAAACCGTCAAAAAAGCCCCGCGCCCCCTCTCGCCGCACTTGCAGGTCTACCGCCTGCCGCTGACAGCGATCCTGTCGATCACCCACCGCATCACGGGGGTCGGGCTGTCTTTAGGCACCATCCTTGTCGCCGCCTTCCTTCTCGCCGCCGCGAACGGGGAGCAAAGCTATAATATGGTCATGGGCCTGGCCTCCAGCCCCTTCGGCAAAGTCATCCTGTTCCTCTGGTCCGCCGCGCTTTACTATCATATGTGCAACGGCATCCGGCATATGTTCTGGGACACCGGGAAATTTCTGGAAAAAGAAACCGCGATGCGGACGAACTATATCGTTCTGATGTTCGCTTTTATCCTCACCGCCGCGACGTGGGCCTGCGCCTATCTGACGAATTAAGGGAAAGCAATCATGCCCATGCACACCGAAAAGGACCGCCTGAAATCCCCCCTCGCCAAGGCACGGGGGCATGGCTCCGCCCATCACGGCGCCGAACACTGGCTGCACCAGAAAATCACGGCGCTGGCCAACGTGCCGCTCATTCTCTGGCTCGTCTGGTCAATCGTCAAGATGAAGGGCGCAACCTACGCGCAGTTCACCGCTTGGCTGGCCGCGCCGTTGAACGCGGTACTGATGATCCTGCTGATTATCTCGGTTCTGTATCACGCGCGTTTGGGCACGCAGGTCGTGGTTGAGGATTATATCTCGAACCCGTGCCTCAAAACCGCGAAGCTCATCGGCATAAGGCTGTTCTTCTTCGCCATCGGCGTGGCGTGTGTTTTTAGTGTGTTGAAGATTGCTTTTACGGGATAAAAACTATGAAGTCTTCTCCTAAAGAAAATAGCTTAAGTGAGTCTCCAGAAAATGCTGCCACCACGTCAGGCGTCAATTTATACGCCGAAGCTATGGAGGAAATAAAGTTCAGAGCAGAGCAAGCACACGCAGCTCTAAAAAAAGAAATTCCCTTCGCTCGCCCCGATATTAGGATTGAATTCGTCTGCTTGCAGATAAGAAAAATATTAGAGTTGATAGCTTTTTCTTCTTTAGTAGCAAACAAAGAAAAATACGCGGAAGCCTTCACGGATTACGCAAATCACTGGAAGGCAAACAAAATTCTAAAAAAGATTGCTGAGATTAATCCGGAATTTTATCCGAGACCTACAGAAATCAAAAAAGAAGGCGATGTCATAAATTTATACAGTAAAAAAGCTTATGAAGACGGGGAAAGCACTCCACTAACTATTGCAGAGTTTGAAAAGCTATTTGATGAGTGTGGAATATACCTGCATGTCCCCGAACCCTTTAAAATTAAGCCTGAGAAAATTCTTAGTTTCGCTCCAGAAAAATGGATAAAAAAAATTGCGCTTTTGCTACAAGACCACACCATTTACCTCGTCGATGACAACAGAAAATGGTTTGTAAGAATGAGCGGAGTCAATGGCAGGGTAGAAGTGGCAGATTTAGGAAAAGGCATAACTCAGAGCATATAAAAAAGTGAAAAAAATGAGAAAAATGGCCCAATCCTTCCCAATTACTGACCACCAGTTTGACATCATCGGCATTGAGTGTATCATCAGCGCTCTGAAAACCACTTTTATGAGTGGGGCATAAAATGTTTTCTTTTATTAAGAAAAAGAAAGTTAAAAAAAAATTAAGTCCGATTGTAGATATTCTAATTTCGTTTTATCTGGCTCCTTTTGATTTTAGGATTCCATTTGATACGCTTAGTGATAACCTTAAAATAAAAATAATGTTATTTACTTACGGCGTAGTCGATAATTATGTGCAAGCAAGTAAATTATCAGACAGTGAAGTTGATAGAATATTTGAAGAAGTCGACGTGCTTACCAAGAACACGATGAACGTAAGCTTCTTAAAGTTCCTTAAAAGCCAAGATTACATAAAGAGTTTTGAAAATGCCTCTTTATTAGAAATAATTAAGTTGGGTGGTAAGACTTACTCAGACTTTGCATCAAAAAAACACGCTACAGCCGTACTAGTACTATCCAGTTTTATTGCGATATGGCAGGAAAATGAAAGATGCGAGATAGAAAAAATGCAGAGAAAAGAGGCTTAGTAAATGACCAAATCCTACACCATCATCGACCATGAATTTGACGTCGTCGTCGTCGGCGCCGGCGGCGCGGGCTTGCGCGCGGGCTTCGGCTGCGCGGAGCAGGGGCTGCACACCGCGATTATCTCCAAGGTTTTCCCGACCCGCTCCCACACCGTCGCGGCGCAGGGCGGAATTTCCGCGGCGCTCGCCAACATGGGCGAGGATGACTGGCGCTTTCATTTCTACGACACGATCAAGGGCTCCGACTGGCTCGGCGATCAGGACGCCATCGAATATATGTGCAAGGAGGCGATCCCCGCCGTCATCGAACTGGAACATTACGGCGTCCCGTTCTCCCGCACGCCGGAAGGCAAAATTTATCAGCGCCCCTTCGGCGGCATGACCACCCATTACGGCAAGGGCACGGCCCAGCGCACCTGCGCCGCCGCCGACCGCACGGGCCACGCGATGCTGCATACGCTTTATTCGCAGGCTCTGAAGAACCGCGCCGAATTCTTCATCGAATATTTCGCGCTCGACCTGATCATGACCGACGACGGCCAATGCCTCGGCGTCATGGCGTGGGATCTCGATACCGGCGCCCTTCACCGCTTCCGCGCCCACCAGACGATTCTGGCCACCGGCGGCTATGGCCGCGCCTATTTCTCCTGCACCTCCGCCCACACCTGCACGGGCGACGGCGGCGGCATGGTTCTGCGGGCGGGCCTTCCGCTGCAGGACATGGAGTTCACCCAGTTCCACCCGACCGGAATTTACGGCGCGGGCTGCCTGATCACCGAGGGCGTGCGTGGCGAGGGCGGTTACCTGACCAATTCCGAAGGTGAGCGCTTCATGGAACGCTACGCGCCGAGCGCGAAAGACCTCGCCTCCCGCGATGTCGTCTCCCGCTCAATGACCATCGAAATCCGCGAGGGTCGAGGCGTCGGCCCGAAGAAGGACCATATCCACCTCAATCTCATGCATCTGGAGCCGGAGATCATCCACAACCGCCTGCCCGGCATCGCCGAAAGCGCGAGGATTTTCGCGGGCGTCGATGTGACGCGGGAACCCATACCCGTCCTGCCCACCGTGCATTACAATATGGGCGGCATCCCGACCAACGTGAAAACCGAAGTGGTGACGGCGACCAAGAAAAACCACAGCCAGGTCGTCCCCGGCCTCATGGCGATCGGCGAGGCGGCCTGCGTGTCTGTTCACGGCGCCAACCGCCTCGGCTCGAACTCTCTTCTTGATCTTGTCGTTTTCGGACGCGCCGCCGCCAAACGCTGCGGGGAGATCGTCACCCCCGGCACGCCGCACCCCGCCTTCAAGGGCGACGACGGCACAAAGGCCATCGAACGGCTCGACCGTTTCAGGAACGCGAAGGGCGGAACATCGACCGCGCACCTACGCGACCGGATGCAGCACACGATGCAAAACCACGCCGCCGTCTTCCGCACCGCGCAAACGCTGAACGAGGGCGTGGCGTTGATTAACGAAGCCTACGCGGGCAGGGAGGATTTGGGGATCAAGGACCGCTCCATGATCTTTAACACCGATCTGGTCGAAACCCTCGAACTCGATAACTTGCTCGGGCAGGCGGTCGTCTCCCTCCATTCCGCCGCCAACCGCGAGGAATCGCGCGGCGCCCACGCACGGGAGGATTTCCCCGAACGCGACGACAAGCAATGGCTGAAACACACGGTCACCTGGATCAGCGCCAGCGGCAAGACCCGCATCGACTACCGCCCCGTGACCTTGACCACCCTGACCGACGAGGTCGAGGCCGTCCCCCCGAAAGCCAGGGTTTATTAGGGTTTACGATAAAAACCTTGCCTTTTCCCTCCGGATATGGGAAATTAGGGAGTAAACCCCTGAAGTTTTTCAGGGAGCGGGCTATAACATGATTAGAATTAACTAAAAAAACGCAGAG
This sequence comes from Alphaproteobacteria bacterium, assembly GCA_018000295.1. Taxonomy (GTDB): domain Bacteria; phylum Pseudomonadota; class Alphaproteobacteria; order Micavibrionales; family Micavibrionaceae; genus JAGNKE01. The sequence continues at coordinate 67,326 of JAGNKE010000010.1, forward strand.
CGCGGGATGGTTAAAAAAATTGAAACCGATGAATTCGACGCAATGGCCGACGAGCTATTTGAGATGGGCGGGCGTGCGCGGATTTCTGGGGATTACGCGACTGCGGCAACCTTGCTTAAAATCGGCTCACGCATCATGCGCAGAGATATCGATATGAGCAGGGACAATAGCCAACTCACACGCGATAAAGCTGAACTACAGGAAAAAGCCGAAACCGACGCCCTCACCGAACTGCCCAACCGCGCCGGATTTTACCGGGCGATCCAGCACGAACTGGCCGAATCCAAACGTATCCATGACATGGTAATTGCTCTGGCTTATGTGGACCTCGACGGGTTTAAGGAAATCAACGACCGCTTCGGCCATGAGAAGGGCGATGAAATACTGGTGGAGGTCGCGATGCGGCTTCAGGAGTATTTCCGCGATACGGACACGGTCTGCCGCATGGGCGGAGACGAAATGGTCATCATTATGCCCTACGACAATTCCGGCGATTTCAAAAATGCCCAGATCGCCCAAAAAGTGCGTGAGGCTCTGGACGGACTCTATGTCTGGGATGACGGACAGCCGAAAAAAGCCGGCGATGAACCGAGGACTCCGGGGCCGTACCCCATCGGAGCCAGCGTCGGAATATCCTCGTCCAACGAGGTGGCGGTCATGGCCCTCGAGACTCCCGAGGAAAAAATGGCCAAGATGTCACAGATCGCCGACGATCGGATGTATCGGGACAAATGGCGCGATGGCGTGCACACCGAGGCGGACAGGAACGCACTCTATCACCCCAAACACGCAAGGCTGGAAGCCCTGAGGGCCAAAGCGACCCTCATTCAGAATAACGGCTCTGTAATCGCCGGCCCGTTCGATCTGGATGTTTAAAAGACGCTAGGTGACCCCGACTCAGTGTTCCCTTTCCAATCCATCGTCACGGTCGCGTGTAAGGAATCTGGGAAGCTTAAGATTAGGATCGGTCAGGGGATCATGCCCCTCCCGGGTTAATTCCGGACCGAGATCAAAGTCCATCGGCTCATTCGCACCAATCCGATGAAGGCAATGATTGGCAAGATCCTGAACACGGTCCGTAAGTTTCATAAGTTTAGGGCTCACGCCCGTGTAACTCTCCCCGCGAGCGGCCTCATCAAAGAGGGTAAGACTCGTAGCAAAAGATTTACGAATACCTTCATAATGCGCGAACATATCTAAGGGTTGACCGGGAACACCCTCATCGCGTTCAATCTTACTCACCTCATAATGAAAACCCAAAGCATCCTCAAGCCTCTGGTCCTCCTGGAGGTCGGCATACGAAAACTCCCGGCGGTTGTAGTGATCCTCTTTATCGGCTTCCCCATTCTGCAGTCGATAAATGATATTCGAGGCCCGCACAGAATGCTGAAGCGCCAAGGCGGCCTGTACAATATCGGGTCGACCGAGATATTCGGAGTGGAGGCGCCCGATCATCGGGACATCACAGAAATTATGAATATCACACAGGCTCGCATCCTCGACGAAACCACGCGCCCTCTCCATAGTCTCCTTATCGATATTCATTTCTTCCATGGTCTTGAATAAAACGGTCTGATCAAGAGCCACGACCTTCATAAGGTCGACCTGGCTATTATTTCCCATAATTTCAAGGGTTGGCCGAACTCCATCGTTAAGTGCCAAAACCATAGCGGCCATGACGACCTGTCGCTCGGAAATAAGAGCGCTTTCGTTAGGAGTGAAAATACCCAGATGGACCATCATGTCCTTATATGACCCCGAACACTGTTCTCTGAACTGCTCTAGGCTCGGATTAGCAGCATCCTGAAACGTTTTCATAAAATCACCCGTAAAATTTCTTCCCTGTTTAATAACTTGATAAACACTAAAAATCGCATATTTTGCGCTATCTTTGCAACTTTATTCTCCCTAAACTGCCTTTTTTACGCCGGGGGCTTCACTTTTGCCCCTATTAGGACTACTTTCAGGGGGAAGAGAACGATTTCCCCAAGGCAACCCTCCGATGGCCGAACTATCCCTCCCCAAGAATTCCGTGGTCCGCAAGGGCGAACGCGTGGACGCCGCCAGTGGCGCCAAAAACCGCAAGACCTTCAGCGTCTACCGCTGGAATCCTGAGGAGATCGACGAAAAGGGCGAGGCCAAAAACCCCCGCATGGACGAGATCACCATCGACCTCGACAAATGCGGCCCGATGGTGCTGGACGCCTTGCTGTATATCAAAAATGAGGTCGATTCGACCCTGACCCTGCGCCGCTCCTGCCGGGAGGGGATCTGCGGCTCCTGCGCCATGAATATCGACGGCACGAATACACTGGCCTGCACGAAATCCATCGCCGACTGCAAGGGCGACGTGAAAATCACGCCCCTGCCGCATATGCCCGTCGTCAAGGATCTCGTGCCCGACCTAAATCATGCCTACGCGCAATATGCGGCCATCGAACCGTGGTTAAAAACCGACAGCCCGCCGCCCAACCGCGAACGCCTGCAGACGCCCGAACATTCCGATGCCCTGAATGGCGCGGACGGCCACGGCCCCGCCGGATGCATTCTCTGTTTCTGCTGCTCGACGTCCTGCCCGTCCTACTGGTGGAACGGCGACCGCTTCCTCGGCCCCGCCGTGCTGCTGCAGGCCTACCGCTGGATCGTCGACAGCCGCGACGAGGCCACGGGCGAGAGGCTGGACGCGCTCGAAGACCCGTTCCGCTTGTATCGCTGCCACACCATCATGAACTGCACGAACACCTGCCCGAAGGGTCTCAACCCCGCCAAGGCCATCGCCGAAATCAAGAAAATGATGGTGGAGAGGCTTTAGGCATCGCTTTTGTCACCCCGGCGGAGGCCGAGGTCCACGGAGCCAGTGGGCTTGAAAGTATAAAAACGATCACTGTGCGAAAACCCTCGCAGTGGATTCCGGCCTTCGCCGGAATGACGGCGCAGTTTTATGAATTGTGCGTCTTTTTCACTTTATCCAAAGCATCCCCGCGCAAGCGGGAATCCGGAAAAAGTTTATAACTACAGAGACAAACTGAGCAAGACAGAAACCGTTTGCGCGGAAATCTTTGTTTTTCTCTGCGGCCTCTGTAGTTTTTTAATAACTTCGCATTTACGCGGTTAAAATGAACTTTCATCCTTAAGACCTTGAATCGCACAACCGCTAAGACACAAAGAGTCGTCTCTATTAATTACCTACCAGCGGAATCTATTATTGTTCCAGTTTTTGTTCTCTTTTTACAAAGTTCGGCTTAAAAAACGTAAAGGCCGGCACAACAATAAATAATAAAGACAGCACCAACCCCGTCCAGAAGGGATTTATGAGCGCCGATAGCCGTAAATATAGCTGGGTAATGTTAAAAAGACCGAAGGCTAGATAAAGAAAATTTAATACGAATGATACCAAAACATAAAGCACATATAAAAATTTAGAAAGAGTCACATTTTTTAAAAGAAAAAAGCTAAGCGGCAAATAGATCAAACAATAAAAATTGACAACCACTATTTCCAAAACGAGCCAAAAATTTAATTCAAGCTCGCCAGCCTCGTCCCCAAAAGCATAGTAGGAAAAAAAAGAGTATCCAATAAAGCCACAAAGCGGCAAAACCGCAGCATATAAAAAACGCTTGGGCATTTTCATAAATCAACCCCCTCAACCTCAATCACCTTCACCCGGTTTGTCTCCCCGCGCACAATTTCAATCGCGCTCTTCGGGATGCTCCAGTGTTTGGAGAGAAGCTTGATCAGCGCCGCGTTCGCCTTGCCCTTTTCCGGCGCAGCCGTGACGGAAACCCTCAAAAACCGCTCGCCGGCGGCATCAATATCCCAGCCCGTAACCTCGTTTTTCCGCGCTCCGGGCGTCAGCTTCACCGTAATCCGCGCCATTTTTGCCCCGTCATCAAACCTAAACCCTAAGAATATATTGATTTTTTGCCCGTTTGTCTGTATCACTCCACCCCGCAAGGAGACCCAACATGGACTACAGGTCAAAACAGAGACTCAAGGGGCTTTTAAAGGCTGTCGGCCTGACCGGACTGTTCGCCATCGGGATGCACGAACCCGAAGAGGCCCGCCCGGACCCGCAAGCGAGAATCGAGAACTACCAGCGCAGCCACGGCTGCACCGAAGACCAGATCGCCAGATACAAGGAAGACGGCATCCCGCCCGTCTGCCCGGAGAAATAGGCGGCTCTTGAGTGACTGAACAAACCGCTCTAGACTTTCCACATGGCAAGCATCCACATCATCAAGCTCGTCGTCGGGGTCGAAGACCTCAAGGAGTATTACGACTGGAGCCGCACGGAAATCTTCGATTATAACGGCCGCCCCGCCACCCCGTGCTGGACGCGCCACAGACCCACCCGCGCGGAGGAAATCGTGCGCGAAGGCGGCTCCCTCTACCGCGTCATTAAAAACCGCATCCGCTGCCGCCACCAAATCCTTGGCTTCGAGACGGTGCAGACCGCGCACAAGGGCACGATGTGCATGATCGTGCAATCCGCCGAAATGATCGAAACCATCGCCGCGCCGAAAAGACCGTTTCAGGGCTGGCGCTACCTCAAGCCCGCCGAAGCGCCGCCGGACAAGGGCGTTTATACCGGGCAGGATGATGAAGAAATCTCCCCCGAAATGGAGGAGGAACTCCGTCAGGCGGGGATTTTATAAAGCCTCAAAATCCAGCCCGGCTACCGCAGGCTCTTCTTCAGAAAATCAATCAGCAGCCGCACACGCAGCGGCATATAGGGGCGGCTGGGCGTGACAAGCCAGATCGCCGTATCGAAATTATGGGCGGAGATGTCATAGTCCGGGAACAGATTGACCAGCGTCCCGTCGCGCACATCATCGTCGACCAGCCAGTTCACCAGAAGCGCGATTCCCGCCCCCTCCAGTGCGAGGCTCCGCAAGGCTGTGCCGTTGGTCAGGCAGTATCGCCCCGTGATTGGAACTTCGATCAGCTTCCGATTTCGCAGCTTGAACTTCCATTTGTTGCGAAAGGTCGGCCAGTCGAAAATCAGGCAGGAATGTTCCAGCAGATCGGAGGGATGCCGGGGCCGCCCGTGCCTTTTGAGATAGTGCGGGCTGGCGACAACCTTATAGGACGTTTTGAGCAGCTTGGTGCCGATGAAGGAGGAATCGTCCAACTCGCCGTGCCGGATGGCCACGTCGATACGTTCGGACACCAGATCGACGACTTGATCGCTCAGAATGTAATCGAGCGTGATCTCAGGGTATTGCTCCATGAATTCATGAACCGCCGGAAGAAGGATTTGATTCCCGAACGTCACGGAGGAGGTCATCCGTATATTTCCTGCAGGCTTTTGTTGCACGTCATGGGCGTTTTCGGCGGCCTGTTTCAGGTCATCAAGGATCGGCACGATTTTGTTGAAATACGCTTCACCGGCTTCGGTCAGGGAAACTTTCCGCGTCGTGCGGTGGAACAGGCGGATGTGCAGCCTGTCTTCCAGCGAGGCGACCGCCCGCGAGATCGAGGAGGGCGCGACATTGCGCTCCTGCGCGACGGCGGCAAAGTTACGCTTTTGAGCCACCGCGATAAAGATATCGATCTCTTGAATACTCATTATTGCATTATACGCAACAATCAAATGCAAACCAAACTATTTATTTCAGGCCAAATTTTCCCATAGTTTGAGGGCTTCGGTAACACAGTAATCAGAGAGTAAAAACGATGGGAAAGATTATAGAAGTGCATATGGTGGACGCCTTTACCAAAACGGTGAATGAAGGCAACAGGGCCGGAGTCGTGTTCGATGCGGACGGGCTGACGGCGGATGAAATGCAGCGCATAGCGGCCTTTGCCAACGTCTCGGAAACAGCCTTTGTCGTGGGGTCAAAGGACAAAGCCTCTCATGACGTCGAGGTAAGGTATTTCACCCCAACCAGTGAAGTGCCGATTTGCGGGCACGCCACGATCGCAACGCATTTCCTGCGCGCCAAGAAATATGATCTGGGCGAAACGCGGGTTCTGGCCAAGACCGGAATTGGCGTCCTGCCCGTTGATATCGTCAGGGACGGCGCTGAGACGAAAGTCATCATGACGCAGGGAACGCCGGAAATGGGGGCCGTTCTATCGCAACCCCAAAAAGAAAGGTTATTGAAAGCGATGGGGATTTCCGAAGAGGATCTGGCGGAGAACCTGCCGGTTCAGGTGACGTCAACGGGCCATTCGAAAGTGATGATCCCTCTGCGTGATCAGGAGACCGTCCACAAAATATCCCCGGATCTGGAGGCGCTGAATCATCTAAGCCATGAAATTGATAGCGACGGCTTTTATATCTTCTCGATTGAGCAGGACGGACATCCCTATAAGACACATGGACGGATGTTCGCCCCGGCGATCGGCATCGCCGAAGATCCGGTCACGGGCAACGCGAACGGGCCTGCGGGTTTATATCTAGCCCATCACGGTCTTCTGCAATTTGATGAAAGCCTGAGCTATCAGGCCATCCAGGGAGAGGCGATGGGAAAGCCAGGAGTAGTCGAGGTCATGTTGAAGAAAGACGGGGGCGCAGTATCCTTGGTGCAGGTCGCCGGTACGGCGGTCGAAGCGCAGACCCTGACCTATGAGCTTTAGGAGCAATTCAGAATTTTATAAAGCCTCAAAATCCAGACCGATATCGAGCGCGGGGGCGGAGTGGGTGAGCGCCCCGGCGGAGATGTAATCCACCCCCGTCTCGGCAATCGCCTTGACGGTGTCAAGCGAAACGCCGCCCGAGGCTTCGGTCACCAGCACTCTGTTGACTGTTTTCACGGCTTTTTTCAGGTCGGGCAGGGCAAAATTATCGAACATCACCACATCGACGCCGCTGTGCTGTTTCTGAAACGCCAGAACCTCGTCAAGCTGCGCCAGAGTATCGACCTCGATCTCCACCCGCACCATGTGGCCGGAATTCTGCTGCGCCAGCCGCAAAGCATTCTCGATCCCGCCCGCAACGGCGATGTGGTTGTCCTTAATCAGGATCGCATCGTCCAGCCCGAAACGGTGGTTTGTCCCGCCGCCCATTCGCACCGCGTATTTTTGCAGCGCCCGCAACCCGGCCAGCGTCTTGCGCGTATCGCAGATTTTGGCGTTCGTTTTCCGCACGGCCTCGACATACTGGTGCGTCAGCGTCGCGATGCCGGACAGATGAATCAGGAAATTCAGCGCCACCCGCTCAGCAGCCAGAATCCCGGAAGCCTCGCCCGTAATGGTGGCGATGACCTGTCCCGCCTTGAGCCGCGCCCCGTCCTGCACCTCAAAATCGATGACGGCATCCGGCATACACAGGGCAAAGGCCAGGATCGCCGGCCCCGTTCCGGCCAGAACCCCGGATTTCCGTGCCATCAGAACGGCCCGCGCCTGCGTTCCCGGCGCGACCACGGCCTTTGAGGTAATGTCGTGCCCGTGCCCCAGATCCTCCTCCAGCGCAGCGCGGACGGTCTTTTCAAGCAGCAGGGGCGAAAGCTCCATGGAACGGCATCCTTGTGTTATCTAAGGATGTTCTAACATAAAGATATGTGAAAACAAATGGTTAAGGGCTGTGTTTAGCTGAGTTCCAGCATCCGCAGCACAGATTTCTTGGCCCGCGCCGAAATCTCGGGGTCGATCGTGACCTCAGGCCCCTCGGTTTGCAAAGCCTTGAGGATTTTTGGCAGGGTGATCCGCTTCATATGCGGGCACATCTGGCAGGTGCCGATCATTTCGACGTTCGGGTTCGCGGCCGCGATGTTATCGCTCATCGAACATTCGGTCATCAGCATGGCGCGTTTGGGCTGCTTGTCCTTGATGAAGACATCCATCTGTGCGGTCGAACCGGAATAATCGGATTCCGCGATCACTTCCGGCGGGCATTCCGGATGCGCCAGCACCACGATGTTATCGTAGCGTGAACGCATATCCTTGATATCCTTGGGCGTAAAACGCTCATGCACCATGCAGGTGCCTTCCCAGTAAATGATTTTGACATCCGTGGCCGCCGCGACGTTCTGCGCCAGATATTTATCCGGCGTCATGATCACCGTGTCATGCCCCAGCTTGCCGAGCGCATTCACGATCTTCAGCGCGTTGGAGGAGGTGCAGCACACATCCGACTCCGCCTTCACATCGGCAGAGGTATTGACGTAAGTCACCACGGGAATCCCCGGATATTTTTCTTTCAGCGCCCGCACATCCGCGCCCGTGATGGATTCCGACAGCGAACACCCGGCCAGCTTGTCGGGAATGATCACCTTTTTCTCCGGGCAGAGAATTTTCGAGGTCTCCGCCATGAAATGCACACCGCACTGGATGATGAGGTCGGCGTCCGTCTTCGCCGCCTCCTGCGCGAGCTTGAGTGAGTCGCCGACAATATCGCCCACGCCGAAGAAAATATCCGGCGTCATATAGTTATGCGCCAGGATGACGGCGTTCTTTTCTTTTTTCAGACGGTTGATTTCGTAGACATAGGGGGCCAGAGATTGCCAATGGTCCTTCGCGTAATGGCGGGACAGCGTTTGATAGACTGTTTCCGTTGCCGCTGCGACTTCTGGCGTGTAGTCCAAGCGCTGCGTTTCCATGGTTTTAACCTTAACAGAATGGCAATAAAGACGCTATATTTCATATTCGTACGCAGAGGTCAAGAAAGTGACGGATTTATTTACGCAAAAGACAGAAAAGATGGCGGGAAAAGCCGGGGAGAAAGCCGGCCCACGGCCCTTGGCCGACCGCCTTCGCCCCGCGGAACTGGGCGATGTGGTGGGGCAGGATCATCTGCTCGGCCCCGGCGGCCCCTTGCGAAAAATGGCCGACTCGGGGGTTTTAGCCTCCATGATCCTCTGGGGGCCGCCCGGTTGCGGCAAGACAACGCTCGCCCGCATCCTCGCCCGACACAGCGGCCTGCATTTCGAGCAGATATCGGCGATCTTCAGCGGCGTAGCCGAGCTGCGCCGAGTGTTCGACTCGGCCCGAATCCGGCATCAGAACGGGCAGGGGACATTGCTGTTCGTGGATGAGATTCACCGCTTTAATAAATCGCAGCAGGATGCGTTCCTGCCCGTGATGGAGGACGGCACGATCACTCTGATCGGCGCGACCACGGAAAACCCGTCCTTCGAACTCAATGCCGCGCTGCTTTCCCGCGCGCAGGTGTTCGTTCTCAAACGGCTTGATGAGTCCGCGCTGGACTCGCTCATTGAACGCGCCGAAAAAGAAGCCGGAGAAAAACTTCCCCTCACACCTGAAGCCCGCGATCTGCTGAAGACTCTCGCCGACGGCGACGGGCGCTATATCCTCTCCATGACCGAGCAGATGTTCGCGCAATCAGCAAAAAACAAAACGGAAATCGACCCAAAGGCGCTTCTGGAGTTGGTCCAGCGCCGCGCACCCCTCTATGACAAGGGCGACGACGCGCACTACAATCTCATCTCAGCGCTGCATAAAACCGTACGCGGATCGGATGCCGACGCGGCGCTTTACTGGTTTGCACGGATGCTGGCGGGCGGGGAAGACCCGCGCTATATCGCCCGCCGCATGGTCCGCATGGCCGTGGAGGATATCGGCCTCGCCGAGCCGCAGGCGCTGCAAACAACGCTCGCCGCGTGGGAGGCTTATGAAAGGCTGGGCAGCCCGGAGGGTGAACTGGCGCTGGCGCAGGCGCTGGTGTTCCTCGCCACCGCCCCGAAGTCGAACGCCGCCTACACCGCTTACAAATCCGCGCAGAAAGCGGCGAAGGAAACCGGCTCCCTCATGCCGCCCAAGCATATCCTGAACGCCCCCACGAAACTGATGAAAACCGAAGGCTACGGCGCGGGATACGCCTACGACCACGACGCGCCGGACTCCTTCAGCGGCCAGAACTATTTCCCCGACGGCATGAAGCGCGAGGAATTTTACAAACCCGTCGAGCGCGGCTTCGAACGCGAGATCAAAAAGCGCCTTGAGTACTGGAGCAAGCTCCGCAGCGAACGCGGGGGGAAATAAGAATGAAAGTGAAAAAAATTTCTATGAAATTTCTCATTTTTTTTGGTCTCCTGATCGGTTCGCTCGTACTATGGAACGCAAATCACCCCTCAGGGACGTGGCGCTACAAGGTGACGGTGGAGATTGAAACACCGGAAGGCGTAAAAAGTGGCTCTGCAATCCGCCAGCTTTCGCTAGGTACACCGTTAATCGATTTTCCCGATGTCGGAAACCCCGCAAGCATAAAGGGTGAAGCTGTGGTGGTTGATCTGGGCAAGCGCGGAATAGTCTTTGCGCTTTTGTCTGATCAGTCATGGCAAAATGGCTTATACCAAGCCTTTCCGACTAAAGGTCCGTCAAGTGCACAGGGTATTCTTCATTACAAGAAGACCCTCAAGCCAGGGATGAAGGGCACATGGGAAGAGTGGCGCCCGCGTTTCGTAATGTTCAAAGATATCAAAGATCCAAAGAGCATCACGTTGATATATTCACAAAGCTACAGCCGTGAAGCGAGAGGATTTGTCACTGAAGATCACTTCACAGAACTGCTCGGAGAAGGCGCAGAACTCAAGCAAATTACGGTCGAAATTACCGATGAACCTGTGACGTGGGCGATTGAGAAAATTTTGCCATGGTTGCCAGAAGTTTTAATGTCAAACATTGATGGAACGTCTGTTTCAATGAAAAACGATTTGTCAAACACTCTGCACGGCGGCCATTTTAAGAAAGGTTAATCGACATGACTATAAATGGTAATTTATTCAAAGCAATATTAGCTATGGATTCTTACAATCGTGGATATGATGGGGCAGTTCAACTGGATGTTGTTCTAAATTCTACGAAAATCGGAGATGCAACAATAATAGCTGCAAGAGGGCAACCTGACGCACAAGCTATCGGCTTTTACGCTCTGGCCTATGACTATGAATGAGAGAATTTTTAACTTTTAGCCATAGACTGAATATGACCCGCAAGAAAACCAAAGCCCGCAAACTCCGCTCCGAACGCGGGGGGAAATCGTGATGAAAGTGAAAAAGGTTTCTATGAAATTCCTTGTAGTTTTTGGCCTGCTGTTTGGCTCCTTCGTCTTCTGGAAAACCAATTTCCCCTCAGGGACATGGCGCTACAAGGTGATTGTTGAGATTGAAACACCCGAAGGGATCAAAAGCGGGTATGCGGTGCGGGAGGTCACAGCGGTCACGCAGCCGAGTATTACGCCGGAAACGCACCCTGTCACTTATGGTGTCATCGGCGAAGCCGTAGCGATTGATCTGGGGGACCGCGGCGTTGCATTTGCGTTACTGGGTTATACGGAAGTCTTCAAGGCCTTTCCGAAGGAGGCGAAGACCACAAAGGAATTCATACAATACTACAGCAACCTGCCCGTCGGCCAAAAAGCGGTATTAACCAGCGCTCACCCGCAAATCGTCACCTTTACGGATATCAACGACCCGCTCACCGTCAAGATGGTGCTGGGCAGCCGTTTTAACGTCAAGAAACAGGATCTTGATCCGGTGAATGACTTTGAAGCGCTGTTCGGTCAGGGCGTCACATTGAAACAAGTGATCATCGAGATCACCGATGAGCCGGTGACCTGGGACATTGAAAAGTGGCTGCCGTGGTTAGATAGAATTAATGGTGGCTATTTGGACGGAGCCTTTTTAGGTGGCGGCCCCGAACTATCCAATATCTTAGATGGCGAACATTTTAAAAGGGAAAGCAAATACAAAAAAGAGAGGAAATAATGGATAACAGGCTTTTTAACGCGATATTGTCGATGGATTAATATGACCCGCAAGAAAACCAAAGCCCGCAAGCTCCGCAGCGAACGCGGGGGGAAATCGTGATGAAAGTGAAAAAGGTTTCTATGAAATTCCTTGTAGTTTTTGGCCTGCTGTTTGGCTCCTTCGTCTTCTGGAAAACCAATTTCCCCTCAGGGACATGGCGCTACAAGGTGATTGTTGAGATTGAAACACCCGAAGGGATCAAAAGCGGGTATGCGGTGCGGGAGGTCACAGCGGTCACGCAGCCGAGTATTACGCCGGAAACGCACCCTGTCACTTATGGTGTCATCGGCGAAGCCGTAGCGATTGATCTGGGGGACCGCGGCGTTGCGTTCGCGTTACTGGGTTATACGGAAGTCTTCAAGGCCTTTCCGAAGGAAGCGAAGACCACAAAGGAATTCATACAATACTACAGCAATCTGCCCGTCGGCCAAAAGGCGGTATTAACCAGCGCTCACCCGCAGATCGTCACCTTTACGGATATCAATGACCCGCTCACCGTCAAGATGGTGCTGGGCAGCCGTTTTAATGTCAAGAAACAGGATCTTGATCCGGTGAATGATTTTGAAGCGCTGTTCGGTCAGGGCGTCACATTGAAACAAGTGATCATCGAGATCACCGATGAGCCGGTGACCTGGGACATTGAAAAATGGCTGCCGTGGTTGCCTGAACGGAAAAAGGGAAGTCTGGATGGTCGATTAGGTACATTTTCAGACGATTTAGCAAGCATTTTGGATTATGGATATTTTAAAAGGGGAGGCCAATAATGGATAACAGGCTTTTTAACGCGATATTGTCGATCGATTAATATGACCCGCAAGAAAACCAAAGCCCGCAAGCTCCGCAGCGAACGCGGGGGGAAATCGTGATGAAAATGAAAAAGGTTTCTATGAAATTACTCGTATTCTTGGGTCTGCTGTTCGGTTCCTTCGTCTTCTGGAATACCAATTTCCCCTCAGGGACATGGCGCTACAAGGTGATTGTTGAGATTGAAACGCCCGAAGGGATAAAAAGCGGGTATGCGGTGCGGGAGGTCACAGCGGTCACGCAGCCGAGTATTACGCCGGAGACGCACCCTGTCACTTATGGTGTTATCGGCGAAGCCGTAGCGATTGATCTGGGGGACCGCGGCGTTGCGTTCGCGTTACTGGGTTATACGGAAGTCTTCAAGGCCTTTCCGAAGGAGGCGAAGACCACAAAGGAATTCATAGAATACTACAGCAATCTGCCCGTCGGCCAAAAGGCGGTATTAACCAACGCCCACCCGCAGATCGTCACCTTTACGGATATCAATGACCCGCTCACCGTCAAGATGGTGCTGGGCAGCCGTTTTAATGTCAAGAAACAGGATCTCGATCCGGTGAATGATTTTGAAGCGCTGTTCGGTCAGGGCGTCACATTGAAACAAGTGATCATCGAGATCACCGATGAGCCGGTGACCTGGGACATTGAAAAGTGGCTGCCGTGGTTAGATGATCTCAATGGACACTATTTGCATGGTGGTAGTACATCAAGAAACGCGCCTTTGGGATTAGAAGCTGGAAATTTTAAAAGAGGAAATAAATAATGGATAACAGGCTTTTTAACGCGATATTGTCGATGGATTAATATGACCCGCAAGAAAACCAAAGCCCGCAAACGCCGCAGCGCCGTGGCCAAAGACCTCCATACGCCCAAATACCGCCCGCGAGTCGTAAAGCTGAAGACTCTCTACAGCCGGAAGAAGGAAAAGCCGGAAATTCAGGAGGAGGGAGAAGCCTGAGCATTCCCCTTCCTCTCCGTCATCACCAGCGCCAGCCCGCTCCCCACAATAATCCCCGCGCCGAGCAGCATATGCGCCTCCGGTACATCCGCGAACACCAGCGCCCCGAAAATCAGCGCCCAGATCATCTGCAGATAGTTGAACGGCGAAACGACCGCATAGGGCGCGATCCGAAACGCGCTGGCGATGCAACTCAGCCCCGTCGTCACCATGATCCCCGCCAGAATGAACAAAGGAAGATCGGCCAGTGCCGGCCAGTCGCCGCCCCAAAGCGCCAGCGGCAGGTAGACAAGCGTCGAAAACAGGCTGGGATAGAACGAGAGCGAAAGAACCGTCTCCTCCGGCCCCAGCTTGCGCGCCAATAGCCCGAGCAGGGCCACGAAAAAGGACGCGCCAAAGGCGGCAAAAATCCAGATATTATACCCCCCCGTTCCCGGCGGAAACGCCACAAGAATGCCCGAAAACCCCGCTCCGATAATCAGCCAGCTTTTAAGATTAACCTTCTCCCCGTGGACCGGAATGGCCAGCAGGGTAACAATAAAGGGCGTCAGGAACAAAACCGTATAGGCGGTCGCCAGCGGCAGGTGCGCGAACGCATTCACCACCAGAAAGGCGATAAAGACATTGGCGATCCCGCGCCCGGTATGGAATTTAAGCTTCGGGGTCTTGATCGTCCGCCCGATCCCGCCCAGCAGGGGCGAAAGAGCCAGCCCGCACAGCACCGAAAACAGGCTGGTATAGGCGATGACGGCGCTCACCGAATAACTCTGCGCCAGCCATTTACAGGACGCATCGGACACCGAAAAGGCGCTGAACCCGCAGATGGCCAGAAAAATCCCCTTTTGTGTGGTGCTTAAACCGCTTAACATGATGGCGCTGATCGTCTATAAGGCGCAGGCAGTCTATGAGGTTTATATGTTCAGCACAATAGTCGCGGTCGCAACCGGAGGAGCCATCGGCTCCATCGCCCGCTACGGCGTCAATATCGGCGCAGGCCATTTTCTCGGCCCGCAATATCCGTGGGGGACAATCATCGTGAACATCGTCGGCTCCTTCCTCATGGGCCTCCTGATCGTCAAATTCTCGCAGATGGACGGGGTGTCGAATAATCTGCGCTCCTTCTTCACCACCGGCGTCCTCGGCGGATTCACGACGTTTTCGGCCTTCTCTCTGGATGCCGCCAGCATCTTCGAGCGCGGCGAAACTCTTGGCGCTCTGACATACGTTCTGGCCAGCGTGATCCTCTCCATTCTGGCTTTGTTCGCCGGACTTTGGCTGATGCGGGGTCTGGCCACATGAGAAACGTCAAGCATTTCAAGGTCAGCGCCGACGATAACGGCCAGCGCCTCGACCGCTGGATCAAGGCTAACGTGCCCGAACTTTCCTACGGCCTCGCCCAGAAGCTCATGCGGAAGGGCCAGATACGCGTGGATTCCAAGCGCGCCAAGCCCGATATGCGTCTGGAGGAGGGGCAGGACATCCGCATCCCCATGCCCGACGCCAAGGAAATCGCCGCCAAGAAGCATCAGGAGCACAAGCGCAAGCTCTCCCCCGCCGATATCGACTTCATCCGCTCTCTGGTCATTTATGACGACGGCGACGTGATCGCTCTGAACAAACCCTACGACCTCGCCGTGCAGGGCGGAACCAAGACCCGTCGCCATGTTGATGGCTTGCTCCCCGGCCTGAAGAACGAACTGGGCATCGTGCCGCGCCTCGTCCACAGGCTGGATAAGGACACCAGCGGAGTCCTGCTTCTCGCCCGCTCGGCCGAAGCCGCCCGCAGGCTGGGCGCCATGTTCAAGGGCCGGGAAGTCAAGAAAATCTACTGGGCCTTGATCTCCCCCGTCCCCGAACACCACAGCGGGACCATCCGCGCCGGAATCCTGAAAGGTGTAGGCGGACGCAAGGAAAAGATGCTGGTCGATGACGACAAGGGCAAATCCGCGGTCACCGAGTACGCCGTTCTGGAAGCAGCGGGAAGCGAGGCTGCCTTCGCTGCATTTTGGCCGCGCACGGGCCGCACGCACCAGATCCGCGTCCACGCGCAGCTCATCGGCAGCCCGATTATCGGGGACAGAAAATACCGGAAAGAACGCCCGGAACAGGAATTCGAGCATATCCCGGCAGAGGCCGATCTCGACCGTTTGGATATGTCCAGGCGCCTGCACCTCCACGCCCGCCGGGTGATCCTGCCTCACCCCCTGAAAAAGGGCCGACTGGATATATCGGCGCCCCTGCCGCCCGAACTGCTCAAAAGCTGGCGTTTGCTGGGGTTTGAAACCAACAGCAAAACCGACCCCTTCGGGCATATGGACTGATCGCCCGTTCTGTGCCTTATTAGAGGATATTTAGTGGAGCGAAAGAGACGGGAATGACGACTGTAAGCGATCCAAAACTGCCTGGCAACGAAAGAGGCTACCTGACAGGGTTCCTGAAGTTCCTGTTTTTTATTATCGCCCTTATCGCCGTTATGCTTACTGTCCTCTTCAACATGGGCGGGAGTTCGGATGTCCTCAAATCAAGCTTGGAGAAGTTTATCAGCGACACTTTCGGGGGCCGTCCGACTTTTATTGGAAGATTGCACAGGATCAGCTTTTTCCCGGTTGTTGGTGTGGACTTCGAAGAACTGCAGGTCAGGGAAACGCAAAGCACTCAGGAATTGTCATTATCCGCAAAAAAGTTCAAAGCCTTTGTAACGTTCTGGGGGATGATCATAAAAAAAACTGAAATTACAGCCTTGTATATGGAAGATTTACGATTAAGGGGTGGATTTGTTGGTAAGCGTGATTTGACCATTGAGAGGATTTTTATTGATCACAACAAAGGCACAAAGAAGGCGGAGATCAACTCCAAGGGATCATTAGATAGCTTGCAATGGAGTCTGTCTTTAGGGATGGAGGTCTTTGGTTCTGTAGGAGGATACAGGTACTCTTTTGGAAAAGACAGGCCGATCGTTTTTACCATGGATAAAATGCATCTTTCCGCGACGATAACTGAGCAGATTGATGATTACATCAGTCTCGAGTCTTTATCGATGGGAGACGACGAAGCGAATATGTCCGGCAACCTGTCAGTATCTCTTCTCGAAGGACAGCAAGTAAAGATCAATGGAAGATTGGTTACCCAGGACCAAAAAAACATTATGAAGCCGGATGTAATTATAGATTACTCCGTAAAGCCTATAAAAGTATCTGGGGAGATAGCCTTTTCTCAAATTGATACAGACAGCTTGAAAGGAAAGAACGGACCTTTCGCGCTTATCGACAAAGTTCATGAACTTGTCATTTTTCAGCCGGAAGTATCCGAGAGTGGCTCTACAGATCAGAAGACCGAAAATAAAGTTACCAACGAACAAGTTTATGTTTGTAACTACAGTTTCGATTTGAAAATAACGAGTGAAGCTCAAAATAAAGAAAGTACAAACGAACAGGATCCGATAACTTATCAGGCGCAAAACAAGGACCATCAGTTGAAAATAATTCCGGCTAAAGGAAACATACAACCTTACGAGGGACCGTGTGAGTCTCACCCGTTTTTCTAGTCCATAAAGTGTTTCAGGTAAGAGAGTGCAGCAGCTTTTTCAGGAAGTCATTACCACTAAAACGGACGAAGGCAATGTTTTCTTTGCTAATGGAAAGCCCCTGAGGACAAAAAAGGGAAAAATTCTTCGCGCTCCCAATGAGGAGATTGCCGCGGAAATCGTAAGAGAATGGAAGTCTCAAAAAGTGAAAGTGGCGATCGAGACGATGCCCTTCACCCACATTCTGAATACAAAAATTGACAGGGTTGCCTCTGGCCGCAACGCTGTAATTGCGGGATTGCTGAAGTACATTGATACGGATTTGATTTGTTATTACGCACCCGGCCCCCAGGAATTAGTGATGCTGCAGAGGCAAAGGTGGGATCCGTTCAGGCTATGGTTCTCACAACATTTCGCGTGTGAATTAAAGACCACCGATAGTCTTCAGGCTCAACTTCAGCCCGAAAAAGCAAAACAGGCGGTTTTCGAGAAAATGGGCAAAATGAACGACGATATTCTGACATTGTTGTTATGGGTGGCATCTTTGGGCGGATCGTTGGTAATGGCTTTGGCGTTTGTTCAGCAAGCCTTCGGCACTGAGCAGATATTGCACTCAAGATTTGTTGATGAAGACTACAGGACCAGCTTACTCAATGCCGCAGGCATTCAGGAGGACCATCAGGAATTCATTTTGACTAAAGGCAGGGTAAGAAAAGATCTGGAGGCTTCATCAAAATATCTCCTGAGTATTCTTTAACTCCCATAAGAATTTTTTGCCTGTTTGAAAATGACGAAGCAGAAAATAAGCATTAGATAGCACAAGCTTCCTATCATCAGAGTCTTGTCGATTCCTATCGCTATATTAAGGGCAATCCCGATTGTGCTTCCAAAAATTCCCGCTGCGCCGTTAATGCCCCAGAGCCAAGCCGTAGAGCGCCGATCAAAACGCTCAGCGATCATCAAGCCGGTGGGGAACCCAAAGCCCATAAGCATACCCGCAGGAAAAATCATGGCGACACTCACAAGAATCCGCTCCAATAGCTCCGATTCAGCATAATGGTTAAAAATTGAGGGCAGGAGAAAGGCAACGCAAATACAATAGCCCGATGTAAGGACAGCCCAGATAAACTGTGAAGTAAAATTTGAAAGCGGAATTTTATCGGAAATCAGACTTCCTATTCCTGCAGACAGAATGAGGCTGAACAAGACGATGCTGAGGCCGTAGATGGGATGCCCAAGGAACACGCCCAGCGCCTGAAGGAACGAGATCTCGATAAGCATGAAGCCCAGGCCGATCAGGAAAAAATAAAGTGTACTGCCCTTGAAGAAAGATGACCTTTTGTCATCGAGAGTCTTGAGCAGCGGAATAACTATGACAAGGAGAGCCATAACAAAAGAGAAAACGACGATAATATAAAGATTAAGCAGCGCCTTGGCTTGCCCGTTCATAATAAGATCCTGTTCGGGCTTGGAGTAAATGACCTTCTTGATAATATCAATAGGCTTGCTTAGGCGGGCCTGACTGAAAAAGAAAGGCCGCATATCTGTAGACGGTGACACATCAAGAACCTGCTTCTCTGCAATTTTATAGAGTTCATCCGCAGATTGAGCCTGCGCAACGGCACCAAGAGTTCCGCCTGGAAGGGGTTGATCAGGCAGCATAGAGAGTTCAAATCCCTTGTCTAAAGCGGTCTTCTTGAGAGCTTCAATCTGCTCCAGAGTAAAAGGGCTTTTTGAAACGAGGAGAGTGGAAATAAGATGAGAATGGATGATCGCCATATGTTTACGGACATCCTTAACTCCGAGATTAAAAAGGGCGTTCATTGCCACAGAAACGGTGCGGGTGAATTCCGACTCGGTATCCTTGGCCCAGCGGCTGACGGTAAAGACGCCGTGATCACTTAAATCATTAATGAAAACCTGCCATGCCTCCACCGTATAGAGACCGTTTTCAGAAAGCGCGAATGCTCCAGCCCCCGTGGAGGCCCAAGTATCGATGAGGCTCATCTGGATAACGTCGAGCTTTTCTGTATTTTGTCTGAACCAGCTCCGCGCCTCATGAGTGAAAATGGAAACGCCGGGTAACTTATATAGATTAGAGTAGTCGCGGTAGGAGGGATGCTGGGTAAGAAGGTGGATTTGTATCGGGTTTACGTCCATGGCCCAGACTTTTTCTAGCCCGAAATATTTGGCGGATAGAAGATCACGTCCGCCGCCGACACCGATGATCGCTGCCTTCTTCAACCCCGGCAGACTGTAAGCGATATTGGTAACGTCAAACTCAAGGTACTTGTGTTTGGAAAAGTCGCCGTCAAACTTGGTAATCGGAGTTGACGCGTCGCCGTCGATATAAAGCTCCTGATATGTTGCTTTATATTCCGTCGGAAGCAGAGGAGAGCGGCCCCAAAGAAAGGGTCTTTGGTTCTCGCGTTCTTTGGAAATGATCACGCGGGAAATAGGATTCCATTTCTCATAATTCATCATGGAACGGGTGACCGTGGCACTCTTGAAGAAGACCGTATAAAGAAACGGCTGAGGCAAAAGAATGTTGGCGCAGGCGATGCAGAAAAACAAAAGGGAGAAAGCCAGAGAAAGGTTCCTCAGGCGAAAGGTGCTGGTTCCTAAGCGAAAACTGTCGCCTTCAATATTTGGGGCTGCGAAACAAAGAGCAACGAGGAAAGACAGGCTCGTCAAAAAAAGAACGCCCGTGGGAGTATCGACAACCTCCATAACACCCAAAACGAAAAGACAGCCCAGGCCAGCCCCGAGAAGATCAACGCCGTAGACCTTGCCAATAGGATAGGGGGAGCGGGTCAAGCACGTCGTAATGACGATGCCGGCATGATAGTAAGCGGCGCTGATCATGACCGCCACAACTGGCAGGTTCATAAGCGTACGCGAGATTTTTTCCGAGACGATAGGAATATAAATCTGTGCTAAAAGCCCTATGACGATAAAGAACGCGAAAGCAATGGAGTGCCTTCGGGCGACGAGGGTGAAGTTATCGCGGTAATATTGCTCATCACCCCTGTAAATCTTAAGGGCGCCGAGCGTGAGTCCGAACATGGCGATGCTGATGACGACGAAGGAAAGATGGTACCAGGCGACGACAGAAAAAATCCGCGACTGCATGATCTGAAGAGCCATGACCATGCCTGAAATCAGAAACACGCCAGCGTAGAACGAGAAGCTCTTGTTATTATTCATGGAAAATCGGACCCCGCCTAATAAAAATTATATGGATTCAACAAAATACTCACTGAGGCGGTTGTCCTTTTAAGGCGTAAGCCAATCCCCGGAACATTCGAAACAAAAAATATAAGATTATCGGAGCAATGACAATAACCGAAGCGATTCTGAAGCCGGATTTGTTCGCGTCTGTAAATGAAGACATACAAGGGCTTAGCTCGCCAGAAGCCATGCAGGGATCAAGGGGGCTGATCTCCAGGGAACCGGTTTGGAAAGAAAAAAGCAGGAAGGTCAGGGAAAAAATTAAAGAAAAAAGCAGAACGACAAGGCCTTTCCAGAAGGAGCCGATGATGTAGGTCATATGGCACCGAGTCAGGCTGTTTTCCTGCTCCTCCAGTCGAATATAGTAAGCGGAAAGAACCAGGCAAACTAGCACGGCGGTGCTCAAGTGACTTGTCCAGGGATGAGGGGCTACGACAGAGAAGGTGGCGGCACAAAGCGCGGAGTAAAGACCGACAAGAAGAGGACTTTTTCCCGAGAAAGAAAAACTTAAACGATTCATGGAAAACTCTGCCTTTTGCAGCATAATACACCCTTTCTATCCCCGCCCGAACAGTTTTTCGATATCCCGCAGCGAAAGGGACAGATAGGTCGGCCGGCCATGATTGCACTGGCCCGACAGGGGCGTGGCCTCCATCTGCCGCAAAAGGGCGTTCATCTCCTCGGTATTCATCCGCCGCCCGGACCGCACCGATCCGTGGCAGGATATCCGCGAAAGCACGGAATTCAGCCGGATTTCAAGGCTTTGCGTGGCCTGATCGGCGCAGAGTTCGTCCAGAATGTCCGCGACCAGCACCTTAAAATCCGTGCGCGACCCCAGAAGGGCCGGAACGGCCTGGATAGCCACAGCACCGGCCCCGAACGCCTCGATCTCAAGCCCCAGCCGTTTGAGCGCCTCCGCCTGCTCCAGCAGCAGCTCGGCCTGCTCGTCGGAAAGGCTGAGGATTTCCGGCGTCAGCAACCCTTGCCGCACAATCCCGCCATTCTCCATCTGCGCCTTTAATTTTTCATAAACAAGACGCTCATGGGCGGCGTGCTGATCCACGATCACCAGCCCCTCCGGCGTCTGCGCGATGATGTAATTCTCGTGAATCTGCGCCCGCGCCGCGCCCAAGGGATAGGACGGATAGGCCTGTTCCTCCGCCAAGGGCAGAACACCGGACCCCGCCGGCGCCGAGGGCGCGAACCCGTCCTCAAGGACGAGTTGTTCACGCTGCTCCGCAAGGTTGCTATAAGAACCGAAGGAGGGAGAAAACCGCCCCCCCGCCCGCGTCAGGGGCAGGCCGGGACCGTTCGCGGCATTTTGCGGCAGGCGGAACGCCGAAAGAGCGCCGCTGGCCACCGTGCTGGAGGTGGAAAAACCGCCCGCATGGATGGCCTGCTTCATCGCCCCGATCATCAGCCCGCGCACAAGGCCGGGATCGCGGAACCGCACCTCCGCCTTCGCCGGATGCACATTCACATCCACCTCCGTCGGCGGGCAAGTGAGGAAGAGGGCCACGACCGGATGACGTTCCCGGTGCAAAACGTCGGCATAGGCCGCCCGCACACAGGCGCCCAGCAGCTTGTCCCGCACACTGCGCCCGTTCACAAACAGATATTGATGCTGCGCCGTCCCCCGGTGGTAGGTCGGCAACCCCGCATAACCCGAAAGCGCAATCCCCTCGCGCTCGGAATCAATCAGCATCGCGTTTTCAGAAAAGTCCCGCCCCAGAAGCGCGGCCAGCCGCTCAGGCAGGCTCTGCCCCGCGGGAAGCTTGAGAGCCGGGGTCTCGTCATGGATAAGCGTGAAACCGAGTGCGGGATAAGCCATGGCCAGACGGCTCACAATATCCTTGATCGCCATGAATTCCGCCCGCTCGCTTTTCTGGAATTTCAGCCGCGCCGGTGTAGAGAAAAACAAATCCTGCACAGTAATGCGGGTTCCCGCCGGAAGCGGGCAGGGCACAGGCTCGCCTTTTTTCCCGGACACGCAGGTGATCTCCCACCCTTCGCCGTTCTGCGCGCTCTGCAAGGTCAGGCGTGAGACCGAGGCAATCGAGGCCAGCGCCTCCCCCCTGAAGCCGAGATGGGCGATATTCAGTAAATCCTCATCGGGAAGTTTGGAGGTCGCATGACGGTCGAGCGCTGCGATCATCTCCTCGCGGTCCATGCCGCCGCCATTATCTGAAATCGTAAGCGCGCTTTTCCCGCCGCCGCGAATATGCAGGTCGATCCGCGTCGCCCCCGCGTCGATGGAATTCTCGATCAGCTCCTTGACCGCCGAGGCCGGACGTTCGACGACCTCTCCGGCCGCGATCTGGTTGATCAGGTGCTCAGGCAGATAACGGATACGCATGGAAAATACTTAACGCGGAATCGGGCCGGAGGGCAGCAAATGATGAAAAGCGCGCTGTGGGAAGGGGGGATAACTCCTAATCTGGATCCAAGCTCACCCAAGCGGACCGTGAGCGCGGGATTAGTGATTAAGGAGTAGTAGGTTTCAGAGTCTCTGCTTGAACTCGTGCCCATTGAATAATCTCTTCTCTTTCATCAAAAGGTTCAATGTCCGCATGAATATGAAACTCCCCTTCTTTAATTGCCCTTAGAAGGATCACAGCCAGAGAACTAACTTTTTTGTTTGTTTGGCTGGTTTTGACATCAAAAGAAGAGTAAGGATCATGGAGAGTGCCGCATCTCTCATGGCTATTTACAAGATCAAGCAGAAACGGGATATCATCGCGGCTTGGCCAGTTTTTTATATAGTGCCAGCGATGAACGTTATAGCGTTCATCAACCTCTTCTCCTCCATCCAAGCTCTCTATGTAAATAAGACGATGCGATTTCAGAGTTTCTACAAATTCTTCAGCATCTAAGTTGACTAGGGTCTGTACCTAATTGAAGGAATATGATTCAATTCTTCAAACGAAGGAGGATTGAATGTTTTGGTTATCGGATAAACAATGGTCAGTGATAGAGCCGCTTCTGCCACAAAATCAGACAGGT
>JAGNKE010000042.1 GCA_018000295.1 Alphaproteobacteria bacterium
CCGGAACACCGCCGACAAACTGCTTGATGATTTCTTGCTGAATACTTTCAGAAAGCCTGCTTTTTCGTCTGACCTTAACCATCTGACCAACTTAGATATTTTTTCTTATCTATGTCAGCCCCAAAAACTTAACAAACATACAGTGCGTCTGTTATTATCTAGGATTGGTTTACTGCGTAAAAGAATAAATTAGGGGTTAGGAGCCTTTCATTTTCATGTCTAAGAATGATGGAAGTATTACAACTGATAAGCCTAATGGTTTGTTGGGGAAGTGGGATGAGGTCGGTGCGAATGCACGTGGTGATGGTCTTGGCAGTGATCGGCTAGAGAAGGCTAGGCAAGATTTTGCCACCGTTGATGCAGATTTGAGTCAAGCAGTGATTTCCGGACGAGTGACAGCTTCTCATCGATTAAGGGCACTTTCTAATATTACTGAGCGCTATGAAGTGGCGGGGGTAGACGGTTATGCTCTTTTCGCCAACGGAAGGCCTACAGCGTTTGTAGACTCGGCGTCGCCAGACCCGCACTCACAGGCAATCAGAGGAACTTTAAATCAGATCGATGCTGACTTGATCAAAGCGATTAATGAGGGCACTGTGACTGAAGGCCATCGTTTAAAAGTTCTTTCTGTACTCTCATTGAGATATGAAAGCTCTCCTTCGTACTCAGCAGTATCTGGTTTGCTCTTTGAAGACGGTCCCTGATTTTCTGAATTTTTCTTTTCTGCCTCCCGCGCTATAGTGTTTCCTGCTGACATTACTTGACTTGCAGGAGCGCCCATGTCCGTCATTTGCGGGAAAAAATCCCAAGAGGTTCTGGATTATCTTTTGAGGCGCAGCAGCGCGTCCGCCAAAAATATGCAGTTTCCCGGACCCACTCCGGAGGAGTTGGAGCGCATCCTGACGGCGGCGGTGCGTGTGCCCGATCATGGCAAGCTGGTTCCCTGGTATTTCATTGTTTTTGAAGGCGAGGGGAGTGTGCAGGCGGGGGCGAAGCTGCGCGAAATTTTTCAATCCGAAAATCCCGATGCGGGGGAAGAACGCCTGCAAATCGAGGAGACCCGTTTTTCCCGCTCTCCCATCGTAGTTGCCGTCATCTCGCGGATGCGGAAGGGGAACAAGCCGCTGTGGGAGCAAATTCTCTCCGCCGGGGCGGTCGGGATGACGCTTTCGCTGGCCGCGCACGCCAGCGGCTTCGGGGCGCAGTGGATCACGGAGTGGCCCGCCTTTCATCCGGCGTTCAAGTCTTATCTGGGGCTGGATGCGCGGGACCATATCGCGGGGTTCATCCATCTCGGCACACCCGGCGCGGTGCCTGAAGACCGTCCGCGGCCCACGCTTTCGAGCGTGGTCACGCACTGGCGCGAGGGGGCTGTCTTGCAAAAGGGCGATGCGCTGTACGATCAGGAGAAGTTCGGCTTCCCCGAAGCGGGGTTTGATTTGAAGGGCGTTAAATAAGAAGTTTGTAATCCCCCTCTCCCTTGGGCTTCCGCCCTTTCCCTCTCCCCCTTTTTTGAGGGGGAGAGGGATGGAGGGAGAGGGGGTGTCCAAAAAACTACAGAGCACACAGAGGCAGACAGAGATATTTGCGCCCATGGTCTCTGTTTTCCTCTGTTGATCTCTGTAGTTTAAAAAAATTGATCCCCGTTTTCACGGGGATGCAGGGCTTAAGTATTTTTTATTCTCAGGCATTTCCCCAGAAGCGGGTCCAGCAGGAGAACAGGCTGGCGCGGTTGAAAGCGGATTTTAAAACCAGCTTCAAAGCGGCGTTTCTTAAAGCGAGGTTGTAGTTCGGGCCGATGCCCTCCGTGCCGTCTTTCAATGTCACCACCGTATAGGTGCCGCGGCGGCCCTTGACCTTTTCGATCGTGTCGGAGACGACATCCTCATGGCCGAGCGCATGGGTGCGGGATTTATGGAAGCCCGGATAATCCCGGATGATATTCGCATTATGGACGGGGCCGAGATCGTGCTCACGCTCGTCCAGACCCTGCCAGTAGAGGTGCATATTATTATCCGAAACCTTGAAACGGTGCTTGCCGATATGCATGACGGCGCCGATGCTCAGCTCGTGGTTGATCTCGCGGAAGGATTGGGGGGTCATATTCAGGCCGCCTCTGCAGAATTCCTCGAACGATTCAAGGTATTGCAGCAAGGTTTCGGGTGCCGGTCTGGCGCTGTCGATACTGAACATAAAGTTTCCCCACACACTGGGCTGGCACCCATGAAAATCCTTTACTTGAGAGACCAGCTTACATTTTATGATAGTTTACGGGTGGTTAAGATTTATTTAAAATTTTAGCTAAATTTGCTGAAAATTGGCGAAAATCCTTGTGCGGCGCACAAAAGAACGCTTATTCTGCGGCCATCCGCCCTAGGGCGTCCTCAATCAAGGCCACCGTTTCCTGTGTGCCGTAGAGGGCAATAAAGGAGCCGAAGCGCGGGCCTTGATCCTGGCCCAGCAGCACCTGATAGAGCGCCTGGAACCATTCGCGCAGGTTTTCCTTCTCGTAGCCGTTATCCTTGCCGGCTGAAAACACCGCGGTCATGTAATCCTCGGCGGGCAAGCCCTGATCCATCGTTTTGAGCGCGGTGGCGAGGGCCGAGAGCGCGGCTCGCTCGCGGGCGTCCGGCTCGCGGTATTTCTTCTCCGGCAGGACGAAGTCGCGGTAATACTGGATCGCGTATTTCACGAGGCGGTCGAGCAGAAGCGATTTTTCCGGGCTGGCGTCGGGGGCGTAGCGGCGGATGAAGCTCCAGATCACTTTGGGGTCGTCGCTGTGTGCGCCGTTCACGAGATTGAGAAGAAGCGCGAAGGAAATCGGGCTGTGCTGGCCTTCGGGGATTTTGCCGTCATGGATGTACCAGGCGGGGTTGTCGAGTTTTTTTGCGGGCTCTTGCTCCGCCAGTTTTTCGACGTCGAGGATATATTCATCGACCGCTTTCGGAATGATGTCGAAATAGAGTTTCTTCGCGCTGGTGGGGCGCTGAAACATATAATAGGCCAGCGACTCATGCGGCGCGTAGGTCAGCCATTCCTCCATCGAAAGTCCGTTGCCCTTGGATTTGGAAATCTTTTCGCCCTTTTCATCGAGGAAGAGTTCGTAGCGGAATCCGGCGGGGCCGCGTCCGCCCAAAATTTTCACGATATTCGCGGCGACGTCGGCGGCGGTGACGAGGTCTTTTCCGGCCATTTCGTAATCGACATCAAGCGCGTACCATCTTAGCGCCCAGTCGGCGCGCCACTGCGCCTTGCAGCCGCCCTTAAAGATGGATTGCGTGACGGTTTCGCCCGCCTTGTAGCCGGTGCGCTCGAATTCGCTGTCGTCGAGAACCTCGAACGTGGCCATGCCGCTCTCCAGATCGTCGATGCCTTTCAGGCCTGCATTGTGCAGGATGACAGGGTGCGGCTCATCTGTACCCTTTTTCTGCACGATGGGGAAGATGGGCGAATAGGTGGCGGCGCGTTCTTCGCCGAGCAGGGGCAAGACGGCCTCCCTGATTTCCTTATATTTCTGGAGCATCAGCTTGAGCGTCGGGTCGAATTTCCCCGGCTTGTAGCAATCTTCCGTCGAACTCAGGAACTCATATTCAAATCCGAAGCCGTCGAGAAATTCGCGCAGCTTGGCGTTGTTGTTTTCCCCGAAGCTTTTATAGGGCGTGCCCTCGAACGGGTTGGGGACGCTGGTCAGAGGCATCCCGAGCGCGTCTTTCAATCTCTCCTGATTGGGGACGTTGGTGGGGACTTTCCGCAGACCGTCCATGTCGTCGGAAAAGCAGATCAGCTTGGTCGGGATATCCGAGAGGCGCTGGAAGGCGCGCATGACCATGGTGGTGCGGCAGACCTCGCCGAATGTGCCGATATGCGGAAGGCCGGAGGGGCCGTAGCCCGTCTCGAACACGACATGGCCCTTGGCGGGCGTTTTGACCTCGCCCTTGCCGATGGCCCGCAGGCGTTTGAGGACGCCCTTGGCCTCCTCGAAGGCCCAGGTGCGGCAGTTCATGGCGATGTCGGTGTCGATGTCTTTTGTCATGAGATTTTCATATCACTCCAAGGCGCGGGTTTCTAGGGGATTTTAACTTATCTCTGTAAAAACGAAGCGGGAATGGGCGAGACAAGGATGCCGTCAATAAAAAGGCCTCTTGCTTCGTCATTTTATATGCCATTATGATTTCGATTGTCATGAGAGACGTTGTGAGTGTCCGAAAACCTAAATTCAGAAAATCCTTGCGGTTGATCATCCCGTTTATGGTCGCCCTGACCGTTGGTGTGTTTTTTTGGCTGCCTGACTATAGGCGGAGTGACTGGCTTCCCTCTGAAGCCTGGCCGCAACAGGACATGGGCGAAGGGGCGGTAGAGTACAGCATCCGCAGCACTCTTTATGCCTGCCGGTATCCGTTTCTGGTTCTGCGGGCGTATGTCGTGGACGGGATCTTTAATATCAATCTTTTCTTTTTTTCAGGTTACTATACCCCTTTACCCAAACCTGCGCCAAGTGCCTATGTTCTTGCTCTTTCGCGGGATAAGCCTCCCGTAGAAATGATTACGCCCGCTTCCGCGGTGCGATTTATGTTTGATCTTGATGGCGATGGTGATGGAGAAAAAATCTCGTGGGTCAACGAAAAGGGCATGATCCTTTTCCATGATTTGAATAATAACAATTTTCCCGATAACAGCGATGAACTTCTTGGAGTCAAGGATCAAAAGCCCTGGAGTGCGCTTATCGCTCTGGACTCCAACAACGATTATATTCTTGATTACAGAGACGCCGCCTTTGCAAAACTTAGACTTTTATGGGACAAGAACGGAAACCAGAAATTCAGCCGGAGCGAAATATTCAACCTGTCTAAAAAGGTTAAATATTTAATTTTGAGCGATGTAAACCCTGTTTTTGTTAATATGAAAACGAATTATGTCGATCCTGTAACCAAGACGTCGACCCCGTTATATATGCTCAGTTACTTTACCTCGTACATTCCAGCTGTTGCAGTGAGCCGTATGCCGACAGTTCTTCTTCATATGCCGTTTGAGCAACCTGAAGATAGCCCATTCCCAACATTGGAGAGCAGGTTGTCCAGTGTTCCAGACTCCCGAGAAATATTGAGTTCTTATAAGGGCTTTCCCAACCTTAAGGGGTTTGGCGGGATAGCGGATCTTCACGCAGAGATGTATGGAGATCCAGTACTGAAAAAGGCAGTCGGCGCTCTTTCTGCCCTGTCTGCGGACGATCTGCTTTTGAATGCCGAAAGGACCAATACCGACATTGAGGCTTTGCTCCTGCGATGGAGTCAGGTAGAGGGCGTTGACCCCAGCAGCAGGGGTTGGTTTATTGATGCGCGGTTCTTAACAATTCTAGAGAAAATGAGCGGCCGGGATATTTACTCGACTTCGGATTTGACTCCTTTACTGAAAAAAGCTCAAGTTTTAAAGGGCGAGTGGGATGTTCTGTATCGGTCTCTGCGTACGCATTTTTTGCTGCAAACAGATATTGGCCGTAAAATTTATCCTGGAGGGATTTCCTACGATAATCTTTCAGGAAAAATCTCTGTCTCAGGCAATCTCTCGGAAGAATATTTGTCTTTGATTGCACAAAAATCTCAGACACTTTCTGTGCAGCAACGGCGTTTGATTTATCAGATGGTCTCTGATCTTGTGGTGTATAGGGGTATGAATGGGACTGATGATTCCACACCGCAACAGTCATACAGGGAAACGGGTGTTGCAACGTCGGTTAATAGCGACGAATTATTGTCAAATTTCAGAAAACTTTTATTTCCTTCTTCTGCCTCTTAGGGAATTTCGTATCTTAACAAAAGCGCTGCTCTGATTCCGGCGAAGGCTGAAACTTGTTCTATACTTCTCTTAAAACGACTCACGCTTCCACGGTCGGCGCAGCGTTGATCGAAGGCTGCGGAGCCTGCTGCTCCTGCTCGGCGGGCGGGGCCATGAAGCCGCTTTCCTCCAGCTTCTGGATGAATTGCTCGGGGGTGACTCCGGTGATGCCCCATTTGTCCATGAACATCTGGACTTCGGTGGCGTCGTCAATGGCGCCGAGGCGGTTGCCGGCGATGATGGCGGTGGCGCCGCCGACGGCAATCGCGAAGGTCAGGGCTGCCGTTTTGGCGACGCCGCGCACGACATAGAGGGTGGCATTGCCGAGTGCGATCGCTGAGGTTTCAAAATTGCGACGCAGACCGCTGCGGGTGTCGTGGCCCATTTGCGCGTCGATGGCATCGGTGTCGGGATTGCGGAATTCGGATTTACTCATAATATCAGCCCCTGATCAAAATTTTTGGACATAATATTGAGGTCCGGCGGGGGAGGCAAGAAAAAAGGCGTCGAGCTTGGCTTTCGCCGCTTTTTTATTGTTTTAAGGGGCTGAAAATATTAAGTTTTTTAGGCTTGAAGCAATTAAAGTTTCCAATTACAAGTTTCTGCAATTTTTTGTAATAGCGGTCTTAGACCATGGATGTCGAATTTTGCGGTTACAGGGCTCGCGTTGTGAGGAGTGAACTCGATGAGAATACTTTCAGCGTCTGCCATCTTGCGTAAGGTATTAATTGCTGTGTCAGAAAATGCCGCTTTTCCGTCAGTGCTTTCACTCCAATACTCAGTTATTGGTTTCTGTTCGTCAATTCTGTAGCGTATTTCAGCTTGTGAGTGTCGCCCGTATATAACATCAAAATTTGTATCAGCATTAAAATAAAAATCTGTTTTATTTTCTTTACACCTAGGCTCCAGACTCAATTAGCCCAGTAAGCGATGGTAGCTGCAATACAGAGTGCTGCCATGAAATTACGGGAGAGTTTGTCGTATCGTGTTGCTATACGTCGGAAATCTTTGAGCCGACAAAACA
>JAGNKE010000011.1 GCA_018000295.1 Alphaproteobacteria bacterium
CTCAATATCCCGATAATCTGCTCCGTCGTATAACGTTTCTGCGACATCCTCGCCTCCATAAATACAGTCCAAATAATCTACCGGAGATTCACTCTCCAACCGGACTCATTTATAGGGGGTGGCTCAGGTCACGGAGACCGGCATAAAGGTGCCGGCCTCGGGCTTGCCATCTGCAAGGCTATCGTGATGGCGCATGAGGGCAGGATATGGGTCGAAAAAAAAATGTCCGGCGATAACGCCAAGGGCGCAACTTTCTATATCTTTATTCCTGCTTCGCGCCTTGTGGTTCCCGATCTATCGAAGGAGCCGATGTGATGCCAACACGGCCCACTATCCTGATCATCGACGATGAAGACGATATAAGAAACTTTCTTTCCGTCTCCCTCACGAATGCGGGTTACAAGGTACAGGAAGCGCGGGACGGCCAAGAGGCGCTAAAGTGGGTGGAAAACAGGATTCCCGAGTTGGTGATCCTTGATCTTGGCCTGCCCGATCAGGACGGTAAATCTGTTTTAAGTGCGATCAGGGGGTGGTCGGCCGTTCCTGTTATTATTCTATCGGCAAGAGATCAGGAAACCGAAAAGGTTGAGGCTCTGGATATCGGCGCAGACGATTATCTGATCAAGCCCTTTGGAATTGCAGAGCTTCTGGCGAGGATCAAGGTGGCCCTTCGCCACGCCTCCAGAATGGAGGGTAAAACAGATCATATCTATCGGCATCTTGATCTGGTGATTGACCAAGACAGAAGGCGTGTGACATTAGCCGAAGCCGAGGTACACCTGACCCCAACGGAATACAAGCTTCTTGCAGCATTGGCCAGACAGCCCGGCAGGGTTGTCACACAGTCATCCTTAATTAATTCCGTATGGGGCAAGAACGCGCAGGGCAATTCGCATTACTTGCGAATCTATGTACAGCATTTGCGTGAAAAGCTTAAAGATGACCCCCTGCATCCGCACTTCATCCTTACCGAGCCCGGTGTGGGGTATCGGATTGCGGTAGAGGAATAAGGGGCATGGTGCGCCTGAACGGTAAAACTTCAATCCAACTCTTTGAGATATTGTATCATTGGAATGAAATCTTGAAATTTTCTAAATGACTGTTTACGTTTTTTCTCACTTGTATAGCCAAGCACGTTCTTAGGACGTAGAATAATCATACTCTCTACTTTTATAGGGGCAATTCAGTAGCCGCCTGAGGATAACTTTTCTGCAGCTTTTAAGCCTGCATGCCCACCCCCGATGATTGCGATTGTTCTTTTTATGAGTAATGACTCCTTATTATTTCTTTAGCCGTCGTTCTTTAACGCTGGCCAGAGCCGACTTAGAATCAATTTTGAGACATTAGATACATAATACTTGCGCCATGATGGGTTTTTTTCCCTTCTATTCTAGCCTGCCTTACAATAAAAAGGCCCTCCCGATTTTCATCGGAAGGGCTTCTGGAGGATATCGTTAATGATTATACGGTCGGTCCGACAAACTCGACCAGATCAAGTTCTTCGCCTGTCCTCAGATTCACCTGCTTGATGAAACCGATCCCTTCCACATAGAACTTGTGTTCCTTGGTGAAGGGTTCCAGCGGCGTGAACTCAAAAGTTTTCACGACATTGGTGAAGGTTCCGTACGGTACAGTCACACTATCGCTTGTGCTGAGCAGGGTAGCGGTATCCTCGGCCTCACCGATATACAACTCCTGCTTGTAGGTCTCGTCAATGTGGGCAGAGGGATCTGCAAACATCACGATCCCCGGCAGAGCGCCGTCAACGCCCCATTCAAAGGAACCGTGCGTATCTAAGGGCTGGCCATCCTCATAGGCGGTGGTGAACTCGCCCAGATACCAGACGTTTCCGTCCAGATCCTGCGCGTACCAGTCATAGGTATCTTCGCGGATTTCTCCGTTCACATAGACGGTGTCGCGGACGACCGTCGCCTCGACGCCGTTGATCATGCGGGTTTCATCAAGAACCTCGACGACCTGACGCTCCAGCCCTTCATCGGTCATGCCTTCATACACCCACTTGGTGCCTGGAACAAAAGGCAGGTAGGGGTTATCAATCACAGCACCGTTGAAATCAGCCGCGCTGATATCGGGGGTATGTCTCGGGTCGATGATGAAGTCGTCGGCATCAATTCGATCAAGCCGGACTTTTTCCAGAACGGCTAGCTCCTGATCTTCAAAAGAGACCACAACATGCTTTCCTTCCTGTTCAAAGGTCAGGTCTTCAAAAGAATTCAGGCCTTCAATGTTGCGTATCTGCAGTTTGTCAACGCCGTCCTTGAAATCCTTTATGGTATTGAGCCCGTCCGGCAATTCACCGTCAGCCAGTTCGAACAGGTCTGCGCCCTGCCCGCCATAAGCGACGTTATTTCCGCCATAAAACTCGATATAGTCATCACCACTGTTTCCATAGAGAACATCATGATGACCGCCGCGTACGATGTCATTGCCCTGTCCGCCTTTCAGGACGTTATAGCCATCGCCGTCAGCCGTGCTGAGGGTGTCGTCACCTGTTCCGCCGCTGAGTTCATCATGATGATTGCCCTCAAGTTCATCGTCACCGGAATCGCCCTTAAGCACGTTGTATCCGTTACCTTCAGCCGTGCTCAAAAGATCGTCATCCTTGCCGCCCGAAAGGGTATCGTGATGATTGCCCTCCAGTTCGTCATCGCCCTCCCCACCCTTCAGGATGTTGAAGCCGTTGCCTTCGTTCGTCGAGAGTTCATCATCGCCGGACCCGCCGATCAGCGTGTCGTGATGATTGGCCTCAAGCTCATCATTGCCGGGGCCACCCTCAAGAATATTGTAGCCACGTCCCTCAAGAGTATTCAGAATATCGTTGCCGCGATATCCAAGAAGAAGGTCGCGGTAATCGCCCTCAAGTTCATCATCGCCGCGGGTTCCGCGAAAGACTCTCCCGCCATCTTCATCATTGTCGGATTCACCGCTGAGCAGCAGATCCATTTTTCCGTCCGACAGAACATCTGCGAAATCTATAACAGAGCTACTTTCCTGGGCGTAGGACTTTATGGCACTTTCAAGGGCCGGATGGGACACTCCGCCAAGCATTGGCGCTGCAGAGTAGCCGGATTCTGATTGAACAAAATTATCAATCGAGTTTTCATTAAATTCGAACATGATTATCTCCTAAATTACATTACACTTTTGGATGCAAAAAAATTTTGCCGCCTTGATGCGATGAGATAGGAAATCAAACTTAGATAAGACTTAAGCGGGCGGTTTTTTTTCTTAAGTTTGCCTTAAGTCAGGAACGGCAGCCCTGAAAGGTTATGATGAATCGCACGCCTTTGTGTCCGTTGTTACCCGTGACTGTAATTTCTGCGTTATGCTTTTGGACAATCGCCTTGACGATCGAAAGGC
Source organism: Alphaproteobacteria bacterium (assembly GCA_018000295.1). Classification (GTDB taxonomy): domain Bacteria; phylum Pseudomonadota; class Alphaproteobacteria; order Micavibrionales; family Micavibrionaceae; genus JAGNKE01. The sequence goes on from JAGNKE010000011.1 coordinate 3,382, forward strand.
CAAGGCCCGAGCCTGTGGTTTTCGTTCCAAGAACACGGTAGAAGCGGTCGAAAATCCGTTCCCGGTCTTCTTCCGGTATTCCCGGCCCGTTATCGCTCACGCTCAAGATGACCGATGTCCCATCCCCTACAACGCCGATATCCACCTGCCCGTTTTCCGGCGTATAAAGTATGGCGTTATGCAGAAGGTTTCCGATGAGAATTTGCAGACTTTGCTCGTCTCCTATAACAAACTTTTCCCGTTCATCGCACAAAGCAGTCAAGCGGATATTTTTTTCCCCGGCAAAGGGCAGATATTCATCGCTGACCTGCCGGGCAAGGCGGTTGAGATCAATTTTTTCCTTCAATATCTCCCCGGATTCCGGCTCCTGCCTCGCTAAAGCCAGAAGGTTTTTGACCATATGGATGCTTCTTTTTACGCCGGCCTTCAGCCGTTCAAGGCTTTCGCGGCGCTCCGCCTCATTCTGAGAGCGCTCGAGATTATCGATCTGAATCTGAACGGCCGCCAGGGGTGTGCGGAGTTCGTGCGCCGCATCGGCTGTAAATTGCCTCTGGGCCTTGAGGGCTTCATCGAGCCTGACAAGAAGCTGGTTCAAAGAATCAACCACGGTCCTGATTTCCTCCGGTACTTTTTCCAGCATAAGCGGCGAAAGATTTTGGGAGTCCTTTTTTTCTATTTCCGCTGACACGGTCCTGAGGGGCTTCAGCCCGCGTGTAATCGCAAAGAAAGAAAGGATCAGGACGAAGGGAAGCTGGGCGAGGATAGGCTGAAGGAAGGTCCAGACAATTTCAAGGATATCCTCGTCGCGCTCCTCCATTTCTCCGACAATCTGTATTGTCCGCCCGCTCTTCGTCTTTTTGATGTAATAGCGCCAGCGTTCATCATCATAATCGACATACCCGAAGCCCTTATCTTCGATCAGAGGGACTTCGAGGTCTTTATGGGAGGTATAGAGAAGCTTTCCGTCTTGAGCCCAGACCTGAATGAGGAAATCCCCGTCCTCTCCCAGATCATGCTGCTCATGAAGAATTTTATCAGCTTGACGCGGCTGCGCCTCCTCCTGCGCGGCGACGGCATACCCGACCTGAAGCATACTTTCATCGAGCATATCATTGAGTTCCTCCTCCGAAATTTGAAAAATCAGCGTAGCGAGAAACGCAGTCCCCAGAAAAAGAACCAGAGTTATCCAAAACAGAAGCTTGAGACGGAGGGAATTCATGAACAATCACCTATCGAATAGCCCACGCCTCTCGTGTTCTTAATAATGCTTTTTCCCAGTTTCTTGCGGAGCTGGTGAATATGCACTTCAACCGAATTGCTTTCCACCTCCTCGTTCCAGCCGTAGAGTTTTTCCTCCAGCTGCGCCCGGGAGAAAATCGAGCCGGGATTTTCCATCAATATCCTCATCAACGAAAACTCTCGTCCGGAGAGAATATATTTTTTATCGTGATAACTGGCCTCGTGTGTCGCCGGATTAAGACATAGGTTTCCAAGGTTAATCAGGGGAGAGCGCTGATTTTCGCGGCGGCGCAAAAGCAACCTGATCCTTGCCTCCAACTCCTCCAGCGCGAAGGGCTTGAGCATATATTCGTCTGCGCCGTAATCGAGTCCCTTCACACGATCGGTAACCGCATCGCGTGCGGTGAGAATAAGCACCGGAATATCGTTCTGATTTTTGCGGAGTTCCTGCAGGATCGTAAAGCCGTTTTTATTCGGCAGTCCAAGATCAAGGATAACAAGACAGTAGCTGTCGTCCTTCAGGCAGTCTTCGACGTCAAATCCGTCCTGCACCCAATCGACACTGTACCCGGATCGGCGCAAAGCCTTCTGCAGGCCTTCCCCGATCATGATGTCGTCTTCTACAAGCAGGAGTTTCATGTTTAACTCTGCGACTCCTAGTCATCAGTGTCAGCTTGCTCAACCTCTATAATGGAGCCGCTGTTGCCATCGAGTTCCACTTCAAGCATTTCCCCGGCCTTGGTCTTTATATTGAATTCATAGACGGGGATGCCGGCTTCTGTTTCCAGCTTGCTGGCGAGGATTTCAGCCTCCGGGTATGATTCAAGAAGCTTTTCTTTAACTTGCTGCTCCGTCAACGACGGAATGGCTTCGTCCGCGAAGCTTCGGGCGCCGTATAAAGCAATCCCAGTGGCCATCAATCCTAAAACGATAAATTTTTTCATAAGGTTCTCCCGAGTTTTACTATTCAGATACTAACGTATTCTCTCCCCTCAAACTTATCTAAAACTTAAGGAGATCAAGGTTTTCCCTGCACTTTCCTTTACCAATTCTTAACAAAAGCGTGGAAAAAGTAGGTAGACTGCACCCCATTTTATGTCGCTTACCTGAAATATCTGATATTTTTCTCATGAGTTTTTTATTACTTACCTCCCATGCACCAGAAATCATCCCGTTTGTTGTTCTTTATGTGTGCGCTTTTCTCTGCGCCGGTAGCGTATGCGGAAAATACAGATCATTTTGCAGACTATCCTGCAGTTTCGGGGGAACTTATCCTGGAGCTGGAAGGGGAAGCCAGCCTCGGTTCCGATGATCCTGAGGACGAGCGCGACATCTCGGCCTTCAACGCGGAAATCAGCGCTGAACTCGGCTTAAGTGAGAATTTTTATATCGACACCACCCTTGTCCTTGAACCCGTGCGCGATCCCGATCCGGGTAAGGATAGTTTTTTTGAAGACGAAGGTGCGTATGTCGAGGAACTGACCCTGAACTTCGAATACGGCCCATGGTCGGCCTTTGCCGGAAAGTTCAATCCTGGGTTCGACACCTCATGGGAGCGCGACCGGGGAATCTGGACCGAAGATTTCGCGGAGGATTACGAAATCACGGAAAAGATCGGTCTTGGCGGCGCTTATGAAATGGAAAGCGACAGGTTCGGCAACCATATCGCAAGCGCAAGCGCCTTTTTCGCCGATACGACGTTCCTCTCCGGTTCGCTCGGGACAAGCCGGGAGCATGTCTCCCTTGAGGATGGTGGCCTGAGCAATACCGAGAGCCTGTCCTCCTATGTTGTCACGCTGGAGGGAGCGGAAATCCCCCCCATCGAGACTATCTATTACAGGCTCGGTTACCGCCATCTGGAAGCCGCAAAGGAGGATGAGGGCGATGACGATGAGGGCGGGGTTATTCTGAGGCTCGGAAATGATTTTGCTATCGACGTAACGGAACATTTCACGGCCGACCTGTTAACCGAGTACACCTATGTCGAGGATTTCGAAGGGACGGACGATAATAACCATTATTTCACCGTCAGCCTGGTGAACACCTTCTACGACCGCTTGAACCTGGCCATCGGCTTCACAGCGCGGAAAGTGGACAGCCGCGAGGAGCCCACCGCTCACGATCATCTCCTGCAGGTCTCTGGAGGCTATGATTTCGGCACCGGGCTGACCGCTGAAATCGGCTGGCGCAATACGGAAGAAGACGGCGTGCACACGGATATTGCCGGAGGCATCGTCCGCTATACCTATGATTTTTAAGGATATCCCCTTTAAGTTTTACATAAGTATTGCTTGTTACAGTCATTTTGTGGGCAGCAGTTTGTGGGGAGCGTTACATGACGCAGGAATCTTTGGCCAACCGTGAAAAAGACACGATGGGTGTGACTTTCTTTCACTCCATGCGATTTCGCATCCTTGGGATGGTAATCGGCTTGGTTGTTTTGGTCCTGTTTCTCTTTACGAGCTTTACCCTCAGGGAGTTTGAAAAGGCCAACAAGGCGAATATCGAACATGAAGGGCTCCTCCTGTCCCACACGATGGAATCGGCCATTCATGACCTAGCGTTAAACAAGAATATTGAGGGAATGCAATCCTTCATCGACCGTCTGGTCGGCCAGCGGGACAAAAACGATATCGAAATCAATGTTCTTATGAATAAAGGTGAAACTTCGGACATCGTAGCCAGCAACGATCCGGGGAATATCGAGGAATCCGACGAGGAAGAGCACGAGGCGATGCTGGAGGTTCTCAAAACGCGAAAGACGTTCATGGAGATTGACGTTACTGACGGAGATATTGACCCGGACGATGACCCCAGTACTTTTACGAACCCCAATCATATCGATTATTTTATCTCGCCCGGCTACCGTTACATGAGCCTGACCACACCGCTTGCGCCCAAAGATCAGGAATTGGGAAGTATCAATGTGGTCCTGTCCCTAAGCTCTCTGGACCGGATTATGCGCTTGGCCTATACGCATGTCGCAACCATGCTGGCAGCCGGAATGCTGATCCTCGCGGGCGGGATTTCCCTATACCTGAATAGCCAGTTATTCAGCCCGCTTAGAAAACTAGCTAGTAACATCTATCAGTTTGGTGTGGGCGGACCGATGGAGGATCTGGCCCGGCACAAACGCGATGAGATCGGGGTGATCAACCGCGAATTTACTCATATGGTCGCCCGCATCAGAAAAGCAGAAGCGGAAAACAAAGCATATCTTGAGGAAATCGAGCATCAGAAGGAACAGGTTGAAAGCCTTCTTCTCAATATTCTCCCCCGCTCGGTCGTTGAGCGCATCCATACGGGCGAGGAGATGATCGCGGACGCTCATCAGGAAGTAACGGTTCTCTTCGCCGATCTGGCCGGATTCACAAAATTTGCCAATCGCAATACTCCACAGGCGGTCGTTGAAACCCTGAACCAGATTTTTTTCCGTTTCGATGAGCTCGCGCTCAAACACGGGGTCGAGAAAATCAAGACCATCGGCGATGCCTATATGGCCGTAGCAGGTGTGCCAGTTTCCTGCGTCGATCACGCGGAACGAGCGGCTCGAATGGCGCTGGATATGCTCGAAGCGATGGAAGAGATCGATAGCGGCTTGCGCCTTAGGATCGGGTTGCATTCCGGTCCGGTCGTGGCCGGGGTTCTAGGAAAACATAAATTTTCCTATGATGTCTGGGGTGATACAGTCAACGTGGCGAGCCGCTATGAAAGCGCGGGCGAGCCGGGACGGATACATGTTTCCTCTACCCTCGCAGAAAACCTGAGGCCAAAATTCAGAGTTGAATCAAGAGGACTTGTAGAGATTAGGGACGTGGGAAAAGTTGAAGGCTTTTTTCTTTCCCTGTGACTGTGATTATTCTTGGAACGCTGAAAAAGTCTGGGATAACTTTTTAAGAACACGCGGAAAGCGGCTGTGGGCATGGTGCGGGTGGTCGGAGTCGAACCGACACGTCCTTGCGGACACCAGAGTTTGAGTCTGGCGCGTCTACCAGTTTCACCACACCCGCATTTTTTGGTGGGTAGTGAGATCATAGCGGGGAACCGCAAAGGATCAACAGAAAAATCGTCCTTGCAGCCCTAAAAGCCTGTTTGACCCCTGCCCCGGCGGGTTTACACTGGCTCCTGAAATCTTTTTCAGCTTTCGGCCGAATAAGGACACATGGAACAGTATAAAACACTCATCACCCATTTTCTCAGCACACCGGGTACGGTTTTTGCCTTTCTGGTCTTTATCTGTGTCTTTTCGCTGGCAGCAGCCTTTTTCGCAGAAGGGTTTCTGGGGCTAGAGCCGTGTCATCTTTGTGTTACCCAGCGTTATCCCTTCGCACTGGGGGCACTCATAGGGATCGTGGGGCTGGCGAAGCGGCGTAATCTGCCCTTCAGCATCGGCCTGCTGGCCCTCTCATCCCTCAACTACCTGACCAACGCCGGGATCGCCTTTTACCACACGGGGGTCGAGCTTCACTGGTGGGAGTCCACCGAACTATGCAAGCTGCCGGACTTCGAGGCAAAAGGTCAGAGTTTGATCGAAAATATCCTGAGCACGCCCGGCGGCCGCTGTGATGAAATTCCGTGGGCGGACCCCCTGCTCGGCCTATCGATGGCAAATTACAACGTCATCCTCTGCGCGGGTCTGGCTGCGCTCTGCGTCCTGTCGGCGCTCCTGATCCGCAAGAAACTAAATGCCGAGGCTGCGTAAAACTGTCAGCGCCGCGAGAAGCAGCGCGCTGTGAAACACGAAGAACCCGAACGACTCCTTGAGGGTCCGCTTCTTGCCGAAATTGAACATTTCCTTGAACATAACCATAAGCCCGATTGAAATTCTGATTTGTGATAATCAAAATCAGATAAAGAGTCAAGGTTTCTGCGGGTTTTAGTGAATCGACCGTATAAAGAAAGCCGGGAGAAAATCCCCCGGCTGCAATTTTTATGATTGGGCCGTTCGTTGCGGCCTTTATTTTGAATTTATTTCGTAACGTCCACGGTCGTCAGGTAAGAGACCACCACCATACCCATCAGAACATCGACGGTGTATGAGAGGTAGACGCCGACCAGCGCGATAATGACCGACATCAGGTCATTGGTCAGTTTTTTCCCGGACAGGACCATGCTGGACAGGAAAAGTGTCCATCCCGTCCCGATCAGGGTGTGCAGGTGGCCGCCTTCAAAGAAGGTGCCGACCTTTCCGCCCTCGATCAGACCGAGTGTGCCCATGTAGTGTCCAAGGAAGGTAGAAAGACCTATCAACAGAACGACATAGAACAGAAAGAATCCTAAGGCCTCCGTGATCGATCTGACGTGTGCAAGATTTGTGATATGTGTAAACATAACGTCCTCCTTTCGTTGCACGAGTCTTGCGCGCAGCCTGAACCGACAAGCCTTGCGCTCTTTCTGGCGGGCCACTGAAACCGTTCTCCGTGGCAAACCAAAAACTTTACAAAAAAACCATCGAACAAGCGGACGTTATTCTTCTCGTTCTCAATCGTCCTGCAGTTCGGAATCCCAATATAAAAAGTCGCCCCAGCTTTCGTGCAGAAAGTGCGGCGGAAATTTCCGGCCCCTCTCGTGGAGTTCGAAAATCGAAGGCCGACGCGGAGTCATGATCGGGTACATTCCGCTCTCCTTCGGCAATCTGTTGCCCTTGAGCGTGTTGCAGTCCCGGCAGGCCGCAACGATGTTCTCCCACGTCGTGCGTCCGCCCCGTGAGCGCGGGATCACATGGTCAAAGGACAACTCCTGCGTCTTGAAACAATCGCCGCAATACTGGCAGGTCCACTGGTCGCGCAAAAAGACGTTAAAGCGCGTGAAGGCCGGAGAGCGGGCCATGGGGATATATTCTTTCAGCGCCAGAACACTGGGCAGCTTAAAGCTCACGCCGGGGGACCGCACCACGCGATCATATTCCGAAATCACGGTCACACTGTCGCGGAAGATGGCTTTCACCGCTTCCTGCCAGGGCCAGATCGATAAAGGGAAATAACTGAGCGGCCTGAAGTCTGCGTTTAAGATCAGGGCGGGGCATCTTTCCAAGGGAGTCAACGTATCCATTTCCTACTCTCTCTTTAACTTTTCCGCTGTCGAGCCCATTTGCCACATGAGCGCCTTGCTGCGGCGGAAACCTGCGCTGGGCTTAGAGTCCAAGGCGGTGCAGATTTCGCGTACACAATAAAATTATATCATAATTGAGCAAAAATCCTTACATTCTTTAGAGATTTCTGTGCTGCATCCCACAATAATATTGTGGTGCAGCAATTCAAGCGCCTGCAAATGATTTATTATGACAATGAGTTATGGATTGATCGCGCTTTAGAGTCCTGTCTCTTGCAACGCACTAAACGGCGAGCGCGTCCGAAAAGATTTTCTGAAGAAACGAGGCCGCCGTCATAATCCCCTGCTGGTCAATGCTGTGATACAGACCCGGCTGCGTATAGCCACTGGGCTTGAAGCCAACGGAAGAGAGTGTAGCCATCGCATGGTGCCAGGCATCCACGGGCACGACATCGTCGTACTCTCCATGAATCAACATGAGGGGAATGAGATGAAGCTTTTCTCTGGCCATATCGGGTTCCCAGAGCAGCGCCCCTGAAAATCCTATGATACCCCCGATGGGTTCGGGATAACGCGGCCCGACGTGCAGACTGGTCATCGTGCCCTGTGAAAAGCCGATGAGAGCGGTTTGCCGCGGGGTCAGATTATTCGCCTTCATCTGCTCGTCGATAAATTCCTTTAAAAGCGGTTCAACATCCTTGACGCCTCTGAGCATGACGGCGGGATTGCGGTTTTGAAGAGAAAACCATTGATAGGAGTTCGGGTATCCCGGCGGGGCCATATCACAGGGGAAAGGCGCATCGGGTGAGATAAACAGCGTATCGGGCAAAGCCTGCGCCCAGTAAGGGGCCAGAGAGATCAGATCGCGACCGTTCGACCCGACGCCATGCAGAAGGATGACGAGGTTTTTGACCTGTCCCGAAAGCGGTGGATGCGTATAGAAATTTGTGATTTTTCCCTGAACCATTCGCCTTCCTTACCATATTTACCGTCTCGACAAAAGACGATCTTCCTCTTGCGCTTTTTGCTTCTTTAAGCCTTACTTGTCTGGTTATGCGTCACTTGATTCTCAGCGTCCCTCTTTTTCTTGGCCTGTCCGGCTCGGTGTTATGTCCTCCTTCTGCCTTTGCCGAGGATGAAGATAAGCCGACCTACGTCAGCCTGTCTGTCGAAAACGACAATTTCGGCGGCAATTCTGACCGCTATTACACCAGCGGGGTGCGGCTGACATGGTTCAACGAGGGGATTGACGTTCCGCCGATGATCGACAGAATGGCCGACTATATTCCGACCTTCGATCTCAACGACAGCACCAGCACCTTTTACAGCCTTGGACATAATCTTTATACCCCTGAAAATATCAGACTTGAGGACCAGCCGGAGGATGATCGACCGTGGGCAGCGTTCCTTTACGGATCCGTCGGTCTGGCGACAACGACTTGGAACCGCGATATTCCCGCACATATTGACGAACTGGAGTTTACACTGGGCGTCGTCGGGCCGGAGGCACTAGGCAAACCGACGCAGCGTTTCGTGCATAAATACTTTACCGGATCGCCGGACCCGCGGGGCTGGAAGAACCAGCTTCATTTCGAGCCGGGTTTGATGGTGTCCTGGAGCAGAAGGATTCCTTATGCTCTTTATTATGACGCCGGTTTTGCCAAGGCGAGGATTGAGCCGAATTTTTCGCTTTCCCTTGGCAATATCTACACACAGGGCGGAGGGGGAGTTACGCTTGTCCTCGGCTCCTCAGATAACGAGGACACCCCGCCCCGCGTCCGCCCCTCCATTCCCGGAACGGGCGTCTTCGGGGGCAGTGACGATGAACTGAACTGGCAGATTTTCCTCGGGCTGGACGGGCGGGCGGTGGCACACAATATTTTTCTCGACGGTAATACATTCCGGGACAGCCACAACGTCGAAAAAAACATTCTGGTCGGCGACGCCAGCGCTGGATTTTCACTGACCTACGGCGATTACCGGATGTCCTATACGCTGAACGCACGGACCAAGGAATTCGAAACGCAGGATCAGGAGAGTATCTTCGGTTCAGTAACCCTGACGAAAAGATTTTAAGCACTTCAGCCGCGATAGGCCTTTGGTTCGGATTTCTTTTGTCTTATGATAACGAGAAAGGGAGAGGGTTATGAAATATGATCTTCTGCATATTCAGGGAAAGCCTTACGTTCTCGTTCCGCTTCATGAGTACCGGGAACTGACGGGCGATCAGAAAACCTCTAACCTGCCCACAGAGGTTCTTGACAGGCTCACGGCCCGTGAGGAAAGTCCGCTGAAAGTTCTCCGCAAGCACCGCGGCCTGACGCAAAAAGAACTGGCGGAGCAATCGGGTATCTCCCGCCCCTATCTCACGGAAATCGAAACCGGGAAAAAAGACGGCTCGATCCGGGCGATGAAAGCCCTCGCCGATATTTTGAAAGTCGATCTAAGCCTTCTCGTCTGATCGGCTACCTTTTAAAGGCGCCCATAATGCCGCGCACGATTTCGGATGTGATCCGGCGGGTGACCGTTGTGCTGACTGTACGGACGGCAGACATGACCGCCGCTTCCACCGGAGACTGACGACGCGACGCCGAACCTTTCGTTTTGGCTTCTGCCGCCGTCTTTTGGGCGGTCTGCGCCTGCTGCGTTGCTTTTTCGGCGCGCTTTTGCAGAACTTCGTAGGCGGATTCGCTGTCGATGACCTGATCGTACTTCTTACCCATCAAACTCCCCGTACGGGTCGTTCGGCGGGCCTCTTCCGTGGCCGGTCCCAGACGGGCTGAAGGCGGGCGGATCAGGGTCCGCTGAACGATCGAAGGCTGGCCCTTGCCTTCAAGTGTGGAGACCAGGGCTTCCCCGACTTCGAGTTCGGTAATCACCTCCGCCACCTTGAAGGCCGGATTTTCGCGGTAGGTTTCAGCGGCCTGCTTGATCGCCTGCTGCTGGCGCGGCGTGAAGGAGCGCAGCGCGTGCTGGAAGCGGTTACCGAGTTGGCCGAGGATCGATTCCGGCACGTCGTCGGGATTCTGTGTAATGAAAAAGATGCCGACTCCTTTGGAGCGGATCAGGCGAACCACCTGCTCCACCTTTTCGAGCAGGGATTTCGGCGCGTCGTTAAACAGCAAATGTGCCTCGTCGAAGAAAAAGACCAGCTTGGGCTTGTCGCCGTCGCCCGCCTCGGGAAGCTCCTCGAATAACTCCGAGAGCATCCAGAGCAGGAAGGTGGCGTAAAGGCGCGGTGAGAGCATCAAGCGGTCGGCGGCCAGAATATTGATCATACCGAAGCCGTCGAGATCGGTCCGCATAAAGTCGCGCAAGTCGAGTGCAGGTTCTCCGAAGAAACTTTCTCCGCCCTGCGACTCCAGTTGCAAAAGTGCCCGCTGGATCGTGGCAATGGTCTGCGGGGTAACGTTGCCGTATTTTGCAGAAATCTCGGCCCGCTGGTCGTTCATGTCATTCAGAAAGGCCCGCAGGTCTTTCATATCCATCAGCAGCAGCCCCTGCTCGTCCGCCACGCGGAAAGCGATATTCAATACGCCCTCTTGCGTCTCATTGAGTTCGAGAATACGCGCAAGCAGCAGCGGCCCCATTTCGGAAATCGTCGTGCGGACGGGATGCCCCTGCTCGCCGTATAAATCCCAGAAGGTTACGGGGAAGGCTTGCCCCTGATATTCATCGCTGAACCCTATCTGCTCGGCGCGTTTGAGGAGAAAATCCTGTTTAGCCGAGGGCATACAGATTCCCGACAGATCCCCCTTCACGTCCGCCATGAACACCGGAACGCCTGCATAGGCGAACCCCTCGGCCAGAACCTGCAGAGTCACTGTCTTTCCGGTTCCGGTCGCACCGGCGATCAGGCCGTGGCGGTTGCCCCATTGCAGAGGCAGATATTGCGGCTGCGGGTCCGCACCCACGCTTTTTCCCAGATAAATAGCATCGTCTTTCAGGTTACTCATGTTTTGCTCCATCACTTTATAATTTTTATTTACTCGCTTTGCGGAAGCGCTCCAGTCCTTTTTCCAGATCGGCTATGAGATCCTCCGGATCCTCCAGACCGATTTGTAGGCGCAGGCAGGCGCCTTTTTCGGTCCACGGCACGGCGGAGCGGTATTTGTCCAGATATTGGGGCTGCAGGAGACTTTCGTAGCCGCCCCAACTGCTGCCGATGGGGAATAACTCCAGGCGGTTGACGAATGCAGAGGCTGCCTTTTTGGGCGCTTCCTTCAGCAGAATTGCGAGCAGTCCGTTGGCGCCTGAAAAATCGCGCTTCCAGAGTTTATAGCTGGGATCGTTTTTCAGTGGCGGGTAGAAAACGCGTTTGATCTCAGGTTGCTTTTCCAGCCATTGCGCGACAACCATGGCGTTCTGTGCGTTCTGTTTCATGCGGACGGCCATCGTCCGCAGCCCGCGCAGGGCCAACCAGAGATCGTCGGGCGAAGCAAAGGCTCCTATATTCACGGCGCCACGCTTGAGTGTCTTGTATGTTTTTTCCGTATCCGCGACGGCTACACCCATCGTGAGGTCCGAATGACCGCCGATATATTTCGTGGCTGATTGGACCGACACATTCACACCATGGCGGATCGGTTTGAACAGCAGGCCGCCGGACCAGCTGTTGTCAATCATGGTCATCACGCCGTGCTTCTTGGCCGCAGCGGCTATAGCCGGAACGTCCTGCACCTCGAACGTCGCCGAACACGGAGACTCCATGTAAATCAGAGCCGTGTTCTTGCGGATCAGTTTTTCGATGCCCTTGCCGATCAGGGGATCGTAATACTCCACCTCCACGCCCATGCGCCTGAGCGTATCGTCGCAGAACTGCCGTGTCGGCGGATAGATTCCATCGCACATCAGGAGATGATCGCCGCTTTTCACGAAAGCCAGAATGGCCGTGGTAATCGCGCCGAGGCCGGAGGAAGCCGTGATGGCGTTGTACCCTTCCTCCAGTTCCGCAATCGCGGTTTCGAAGGCTTCGCTTGCAGGGTTCCCGACACGCCCGTAACGGAATTTGTGGTTGGGGTTTTCATAGGCCTCCAGCGAGGGATACATGATCGTCGAAACCCGCCCGACTGGAAGGTTGGCCAAACCGAAATAGGCATCAGGGTTACGGCCCACATGAACCAGTTTGGTGTTCCCACCGAGCGCTTCATGGCCTGTCTTGCTTTTTTTCTTGCTCATGCGTTTACCCTATACGTTCTGTCGTGATGGAGGGAGGGAATTTTTGTGCGGGCCTGCTCAACCTGAATCAGATCGAGATCGGCTGTAATGATGCCCACGGCGTTGCCTGCATCGGCGAGGATTTCCCCCCACGGATTGATGATGAGAGAATGACCCCACGTCCTTCGTCCCCCCTCATGTTCACCGGTCTGGCCGGGGGCGATGACGAAACATCCCGTTTCAATCGCCCGTGCGCGGAGCAGGACTTCCCAGTGCGCCTTGCCCGTCGGGACTGTAAAGGCCGCCGGAACTGTGAGAATATTTGCGCCTGCCTTCGCCAGATCACGGTAAAGGTGGGAAAAACGGAGATCGTAGCAAATGCTCAGGCCAATCCCACCCCACGGCGAATCCGCAACGACAGCCTCATCTCCCGCGCTGATGGTTTCCGCCTCGTTGTATTGCTCGGTGTCGGAAAGCTTGGCCGAGAACAGGTGAATTTTATCGTAATGCGCGACGAGGTTTCCCGAGTTATCAAAAAGGAAACTGCGGTTGGCAATCCGATGCTCATCGAAGCGCACCGCCATCGACCCCGTTAGAAGCCAGATATCCAAATCAGACGCGAGGGCAGAATAAAACAGCACGCCCGGATGATCCGTCTGCGCCGGAGCGTCTCTTTTTTTTTCGCTGCCGGGGCTGAGCATATGACAAGTGTTTTCAGGCGTAGCGATGAAATGCGCCCCCATCGCGGCGGCGGCGCGGATCATCTCTCCGGTCATTTTCAGATTATCTTCAATGACCGGGCCGCTGCTGGTCTGGATGCAGGCGGCTTTCAGAGTGTCAGCCATACGCTCTTATCCCTCACTCACGCGGCCAGCAACGGGTCGAGTTGGCCCTTGGCGTCCAGCGCATGAATATCGTCGCAGCCGCCGTAATGTTTCCCGTCGATAAAAATCTGCGGAACGGAGTCAGGGCCGCCTGTGCGTTCAATCATTTTGGCCCGCGCCGCATTGTCCCCCGTGATATTGTATTCGGTGTATTTTACGCCCTTGGAGTCCAGCAAGGCCTTGGCCCGTATACAGTAGGGACAAGTGGTCCAGGTATAGATTTCGACTTTGGCCATGGCGTCCTCTTTCGGTGCGGCTTTGCAGTTGTGTCCGGCGCCGTTCGGGCCTAATATCCCTTACGTTTCCAGACAGGGGACTTTAGCATGAAGAACGCCAAAAAGAACAGGTCTGCCGCGAAAAAACCCGATCTTCTTATCATCGGCGGGGGGATGGCCGGACTGACCCTTGCGGCCATTCTGGGACGGGCGGGCGTACGGACGGACATCGTCGATCCGCAGCCTGCGCCCAAACTTAAGGAGACCTCGCCTTCGGGACGGACCGTCGCCCTGATGGAATCCTCTCTGAATATCCTCCGGGCTGCGGGGATCGGCGACGTGATCGACGAATACGGGACGCCCCTCCAGACCATGCGGATCATCGACGACAGTCTGCCGGAGCAGGAAACGATTACCCGCGAATTCGAGGCGCAGGAAATCGGCATGGAGCGATTCGGGATGAACCTTCCGAACTCCATCCTGCGGGCGGCCTTATATGAACAGGCTCAAAAACTCGACACCGTTACCCTGCACGTTCCGGTCAGCCTGCGCGATTTTACGCCGGAAGAAGGTGGAATCAGGGCCACACTTGAAAATAATACTGAGATCAATGCCCGTCTTTTGATAGGCGCGGACGGGCGGGCCTCCCTCGTACGATCCCTGAGCGGCATCGAAAGCCGCAAACAGGAATACGGGCAAAGCGCGGTCACCTGCATTATCAATCATTCGCGCAGCCATAATTACACCGCGACCGAATTTCACCGCCCCGGCGGGCCGCTGGCTCTCGTGCCCATGCCAGGGAACCAGTCCAGCGTGGTCTGGGTCGTTCCCACGGAGCAGGCCGATGCTTTGCTAACTCTGCCGCGCGAATCCTTCACCCAAAACCTGCAGGAAAAAACCGATAATCTTCTCGGCGGGATTACGCTGGAAACACCGCCGGAATCCTGGCCGCTGATGAGCATGAAAGCCTTAAAGCTCTCTGCCCCCCGCACTGTTCTGATCGCCGAGGCCGCGCACGTCATGTCTCCGATCACGGCGCAGGGGCTGAACCTCAGCCTTCGCGACGTTGCCTCGCTGGCGGAAACTGTGGTTGACGCGCTGCGCCTCGGGCTGGACCCCGGCAGCGCCAGTATCCTCAAGGATTTCGAGAAGCGCCGCCGGACGGATATCGGCAGCCGCGTCGCGGGCGTCGATTTCATGAACAAGATCGTCAGCAACGAAAGACTGCCCCTGCGCGATTTACGCCGGGCGGGGCTGAAGGTGATTTCCGGCATTTCCTCGCTGCGCCATCAGGCCTTGCGGCACGGGCTGGCCCCGGCACTCGATGCCGGGCGTCTGGCGCGGGGGTTTCCGCTTTGAATATAGTCGGGAGCAGACAGGGACTATTCTTCTTGATGGAAGCGGATATCGTCTCCAAAAGCGTTTGGGGATACTAGGGGAGTAAAGAGAGAGTCATTATGCTCTGTCAGTTGACCATCTAATATTCGCCATACCCTATACGATGATGCATAGTTCTGTCCGGCTCGTTCGCCAAGGTCCTCGTCATCCCAAATATACAACACGCCATATGAGCCATCACTTTGCTCACAAATAAATCGTGTCAAATCCCAGATCGAAGATGTTCTATGGTTTCGGGAAGTACAGAACTGAAGAAGACCAGAATGGTTGTTTAAATGCTCGATGAACTGCCATTTCAGCCAAGGGTCCTCGCAGACTTCAAGCCAAGCTCTACACTCTACATGGAGTGAACTATCTCTGCTCTGCATCACTTCGTCTAAATCAAAAACCTGATCGAACGTCGCTTTAATGTATGACTTTCGAGATGCTTGAATAACCGCCCAACCAAATCCTAATAGCATTGACTTACCATTGCCTTGAGGATACTCATTTTTAACAACTTAACACTTCCGATCACGGCTTTGCTACTGAATAAGCCTCCATATCCCCTAAACCTGCCCTCTGCCTGACGACGTAACCTTCTTTGCGCGAGCTTCCTCGTTAGGCGTCAGGTTTCCCTCGCCACGCGGGCCAATGTCAAAACATAGACATGCGCGGCTCCGGCCTTGCGGAGAATTTTGGCGCATTCCTTGACCGTCGCCCCGGTCGTATAGACGTCATCCACCAGAACAACTGTTTTGCCCTCCAGTTTTTTGACATAGGCCGGATGAACGGCAAACGCCGCCTTGACGTTCTTATGCCTTTCTCCGGCGGTCAGATGGCCCTGACTCGGCGTGGCGCGGATGCGTTTGAGCGCCAGAGGATAGCTTGGAATTTTCGTTTCCCGCGACAGAACCTCAGACAACAGCGCGGATTGATTGTAGCGGCGTGAAAGAAGCCGCCAGCGGTGCAGGGGAACGGGGATCAGCGCATCCGCCTTTTCCAGTATCTCCTTCCCGGCCTGCTTCATCCACGGCACGAAGGCTTCGGCCATATGGGTCTTGTCGCTGTGCTTGAAGGCGAGGATCAGGGTCCGGCTGGTGTCGTTATATTTCACGGCGGCCCGCGCCGATGCATAAGGCGGCGGATGCTCAATACAGGACAGACACGCCCCCTCCCCGCCGTCCAGCGCGTCATAAGCAAAGGGGATGCCGCAGGTATTACAATGCGGCGCGGCGATGAAATCCAGCCCCGCCCAGGCTTTTGGCGCCAACATCCCCTGCCGGTCCACGATTTCGCCCGTCACCACGCACCGGGGCGGCAAAACCAAGTCTGTAAATCCTAAAAAAGCCTTTGAAATCTTAGCTTTAGCTTGCTTCATCGGGCGCTTATGCTTTATATCTTTTCGTTGATCATTACCGTGTTTCATCCTATTCATAAGGTCTGTGATTCGGCAATCGTTGAGGTTTGAGCATTTATTACTGGTGCTTTGCCCTGTTGTTTTGCATAATACAGAAAAAATTTGTAATTAAGACATTTTGGGGTAACCAGAGCTATTAATGACCACAGACCCGCCCAACCAACCGCCTGAAGATGAAGAGCGGCCGGGGACCGGACTGGAAGAGTACGAGAGTCTTTTTGACCAGAAGCCGCCCGACTATATCGAGGAGCGGAACTTCCTGCTCAAGGATATCGACTTCGAGTCCGTCCGGCAGGCGTGGTTCACACTTTCGCACCTTCTGGTTCCCTCCGGCTCGAAGATCGTGCACATGGGATGCGGGGACGGTTCGCTGACCTATGCCATGGCCGCCCTTCGCCCGAACATGAAAATCATCGGGGTGGACAAAAGCAAGCGCAGCATGAACAAGGCGCGGGAGAAATACAAACTCCATAACCTTGAGTACAAACACGGCGACGTGTCCAGCGACCTGTTCCCGCCGGGATCGATCGACGTCATCATCAATTCCTTCATCCTGCATATCGTGTTTTCCAACGCCCGCTATAACGAGCGGATCGTCAGCGACACGCTGCGGAAACATTTTCATATGCTGAAGAATAACGGCGTGATGTTCCTGCGCGATTACGCGCGCCCGCCGCCGCAACACTATATCCTCATGGAAATGCACGACGAGGAGAGCGACGGCGAGGATGTCTCGCAGCTCTCGGAGGCCGACCTGCTGGTCTGGTACTCGGAACACGCCCGGCCCAAGCAGGATCCGGGTTGCGGCGGGTTTTTCCTTGAGGAACTACCGCCGCGCTTCCCCCGGACGCGTTTGTTCCGCCTGCCCTACAAATGGGCGTACGAGTACATCATGCGGAAAGACAGCCGTGAGAACTGGCAGCACCACCTGCCCTATGAATATACGTTTTTCACCGTCGAGGAATTCCGGCGCGAGTTGCGCGTTCTGGGATCACGCGTTGAATATTCCGGTCCGCACTGGGATGAACCCTTCGTCACCAAAAATTTCGACGGGCATTTCCGTTTGTACGATAACGACGGCAACCCTATGGGCGACCCGCCGACAAGCTTCATCGCCATCGCCCGTAAAATGCCCGAACGGGAAAGCCTTGTCATTATGGAACGGCGGATTACCGAAGATAAGGGCTCTCTGGAGATCAAGGCGCTGCGGAACGAGAAAACCGGAGAACTGGTCGATATCGTTACGCGCAGCATGGAAATCGCGGAAGTCATCCCCTACCGGGTGACCGAGGACGGACGCCTGAACATCTTCCTGCATGACGGGATCGTGCGCGGGATTGTGAATTCCGTTCCGCGGGCCGGTCTGAACATCGACGGGCGGCAATGGTCCGGCCATATGGTCGAGGCTATGTCCACCGAGTACAGACACATCAATGAAATGGGGGAGCTTAAAGCCTCCAATACCAAGAAATTCGCCCGCGATTTTATCGGTTTGAAACCGAAGGAAGCCAGCGTCATGGTGCGCGGGGCGGAGTATTACCCCGACCCCAACTATATCGACGAGCGGGTCCATACTTACTACCTCGAAGTCGAGGAAGGCTTGGCCTCTTACGCGCCGAAAAACAAGATTTTTCACAACACGCATTTCCGCGCCAAGAGCATGATCCGCGAATTCGGCGCCCAGCAGATTCTGGATGCAATTTCTGTCGGCCTTATTCCCAACGGCCGCCTGGAGCTGCAAATCCTCGCCCTGTATCAGCATCTGAATTTGAAAGCGGAAAACTGGACAAGCAAAGATGTCTCGATGATCGCGGGAGAAATTGTCAGCACGCTTGATGTGAAAGACTTCCTCAAGCAAGCGGCGGAGAGCGACAAACGGTTCCGCGAAGTCAAGGGCGCTGTGGGGCAACTGCGGACCGTCAATTCCATCTTCGTTGAAGAAGGGCAAAGTCAGGGCGGGCGGGCGGGCTTGACCTCGGATATGACGGATTTCGTAATTTCCGACGACAAAACCATCAACACCGCTGTTGTCGTGCCCCTGACGAAAAGCCTTAAAGGCGATGTTCACGCGGGCTTCACGATCAAGCATACGCCTGTCCCCGAGCGCTATGAGGGCAAAGGCCTGACGGTCAGCGCCCCACAATTCAATATCCCCAAGGAAATCACCAATTTCAAGATGCTTAAACAGTTCATCGCGGAGAAATTCGGGGTGACTCCGGACATGGTGGTCAAGCTGGGTGAGAGCTATTTCAACCATGTGGGCATTACGCCGGAAAAAATTCATCCGTTCTGTATTATCGCGCCGCCGGCCTATCTGAAAGATCCTGAAATCAAATTTATGCCGATCTACCAGTATATGCTGCTGTGGAGAAGTATTTCACGCGAGCCGCATTTCATGACCACGATCGCCCGCGCTTATCGCTTCCTGCCCGGGCATATGCGGACGCAGGCACGGGTCGATGTGAAGAAAATCCTTGAGGATCGCTTCCGGCAAGCGCAGCCGGACTGGACGGTTCCAGCGACCTTCGAGCCTGCAACCCCGCAATCCTTCAAGTCGGCAGGCACGTCGTTCCATGAACGCGCCAGCGCAGAGATGAAAGCCCATCAGGCTACAGGAAACACTTCCGTAAAAGCCGAGAAAGACCCTGAGGGCAAGAAGAAGCCCAAACAGCGGAATACCGATGTATCGGCCCTTTACGGCAAGGATAAACCTTCAGATTACTACTCGAGAAAAGAGCTTGAGAAAAAAGAGAAGAGAGAACGTGCCAAGCGTCTGTCTCTCAAGAAGGGCGTCTTTCTCACTGAGCCTAAGGAAGCGCAGTTCGATGCCCAGACCGAAGGAGAGATTGAAAAGGAATCCAAGGATCTGGATGTCGATATCACCAATGACGATGTGTTCATCGTTCACGAGGAGGATTATGATATCGGTCTCGTCGAGTCATCGCCGGAGGAATTCCTCAAAGCGGCTGAAGAGTTTGTTGTGCCGGAATTTTCCGTAGAGGACGACGACTATGAGGACGACGAGGATCTTGAGTATGAAGATGAGCACGAGCCGGAAGACCATGATAACGACGACATCAAGCTGATCAAGGAGTTCGAAAAGGAAATCAAGTCGATCAAGGACTCCATCAAGGACGATGACGACGATCCCGAACCGAAACCTTCATAGATGACCAGCGCCCAAAAAATTACCGACACTGCACTTGCCCATAACTCTGCGCCCGTTGTTTTCGACCGAAAGCGTGTAAGGCGCAACCGTGAACGATGCCGGAAAAAATTCACATCGCATGGATTTCTTTTCGATTGGTCTGCGCGGGAACTTGGCGAACGCCTGCACCTCATTAACCGGATTTTTTTGAAGGCGGTTTTTTTGGGCAGTCGTTCCGTTCAATCCATAGTCATCCCCAAGGGGAAAATCGGCTCAGCTGTGGTAATGGACTCCTGCCTTCCCTACAGTTCTCTCCCTTTTCCCTCTGTTGTCGCCGACGAGGAGTTACTACCCTTTGCTGCAGGAAGTCTCGATCTGCTCTTGAGCAACCTGACCCTGCACACGGTCAACGATCTTCCCGGCGCCTTAATCCAGATTAAGCGCAGCCTGAAGCCCGATGGGCTTTTTCTGGCCGCGATGTTCGGCGGGGAAACCTTGCATGAGTTGCGTGCCTGCCTGATGGAGGCGGAAATGGAACTCCGGGGCGGTATTAGCCCTCGCGTTGCGCCGTTTGCGGACAAGCAGCAGGCCGGGGCGCTGTTACAGAGAGCGGGCTATGCGCTTCCCGTCGTCGATTCGGAAATTCTGACGGTCACCTATCCAAACCTCCTTGCGCTGATGCGCGACCTGCGGGGCATGGGCGAAAGCAACGCGCTGGCGCACCGGGATAAAAGCTTTACAGGAAAAAATCTGTTCATACGGGCGGAGGAAATATATCGTCAGCGTTACGGCGAAGCGGACGGGCGATTGCAGGCCTCCTTTGAAATCCTGTTTCTGATCGGCTGGGCTCCGCATGATTCGCAGCAAAAGCCTTTGCGGCCCGGGAGCGCGGAACATTCCCTTGCCGATGCACTCAGTACAGAGGAAATTAAAACTGGGGAGCAGGCTAAACCATGATAACCGTCACTATCTTACCTGTTCTGAAAGATAACTACGCCTATCTTCTGCAATCCGAAGACGGCGTGACTGCGGTGATCGACCCCGGCGAAGCCGAACCAATCAGCAAGCATCTGGACTCGCACGGGCTGAATCTGGACTTTATTCTCAACACCCATCATCACGGCGACCACACGGCGGGTAACGCCGCTTTGAAAGATAAATACGGCTCCAAAATCTTTGGTCCCGAGCATGAAAGATCAAAGATTCCAGCACAGGATTTTGGACTTTCCGAAAAGGATTCTTTTTTTCTTGGCAAAGAGCGGATGCAAGTTTTGGAAACGCCGGGGCACACAGCGGGGTCCATATGCTTCTATTTTCCCGAGAGTGGAATCTTATTCACGGGCGATACACTGTTCCTTATGGGGTGCGGGCGGCTGTTCGAGGGGACACCGGAGCAGATGTTTCATTCCCTGCACAAAATACTCGCCCTGCCCGACGAAACTCTAATCTATTGCGGGCATGAATATACCCTTGAGGCCACGGATTTCTGTCTCTCCATTGAACCGGACAACGCCGCGCTGAAAAAACGGCAGGCAGAGGTCAGAATTCTCGATCAGCAGAAAAAGCCAACCGTTCCCGCAACGCTGCGAATCGAAAAAGAAACCAACGTCTTCCTTCGCGCAAAAAACGTGGAGAAGTTTAGCGAATACCGCCTGAAACGGAATAATTTCTAGTTCGCGGACCCTTGGCCTTGCTCCGCGGATCGATGCGGCGGGCGGCGGCGCTTCTGTCCATGCGAATCGTGCGAAGACCGCTGGTGATGCTGAGGCGACTGGAAATCCTGCTGGTCATCGTCGCCATCCGGAACCGATTCTTTCGACGAACGATGCGAGGGAATGGGAATCGGCTTGTTGGCAATGTCCTGCCGTTCGCGCACGGCTAACTCAATTTCCAGACGGGAAGCAACCTTGCGAAGCTCGTGAATCGCGCTCTGGAGGCTTTCCTGCGCCTTGCTGTCGGTTTTTTTCCCGCGCCACTCTTCATAGGTCTGGGCGCAAGACTGCGCGGTTTCCTGAAGGCGTTTTAAGATTTCGTCCATCGGTCGCTTTCCCTCTCTCACAGTAGAAGAGCTACTTTAACCAGAGCCGCCCTTCTGTGCAAGCAACGCTTGGGGATAGAATTAAAAAAAACTTCTTGCCTTGTTCTATTCGTTGCCGAAGACCGTGTTCAGCTGCTGCGAAACCCTGATGAACGTCGTGCGTTTCGAAAGCTCTTTTAGTTTTTTTGCTCCGACATAGGTACAGGCCGAACGCAGGCCACCGAGAATATCCTGCAAACTCTCCTCCACATCGCCGCGGTAAGGGATTCTTACCGTCTTGCCCTCGCTGGCGCGATATTCCGCAACACCGCCCTTGTGGCGCTTCATGGCTGTATTGCTGCTCATACCGTAGAAAGTGACATACTTCTTGCCGTCCTTCTCGACGATTTTTTCTTCGGCCTGATCGTGCCCGGCCAACATCCCGCCGAGCATCACGAAATCCGCGCCGCCGCCGAAGGCTTTGGCGATATCCCCCGGAACCGTGCAACCACCGTCGGCGCAGATCAAGCCACCCAGCCCGTGCGCCGCATCGGCACATTCAATCACGGCCGAAAGCTGCGGGTATCCCACTCCGGTCATCTTCCGGGTTGTGCAAACGCTTCCCGGACCGATTCCCACTTTCACGACATCCACACCGGCGAGAATCAACTGCTCGACCATTTCCCCGGTCACAACGTTTCCGGCCATAATCGTGAGGCCGGGGTGACGCTCACGCACCCGTTTAACGAAATCAACGAACGCCTCGCTGTACCCGTTGGCGACATCGACACAAAGCTTATCCACGACACCGGGCTTCTTTTTCATGAAGGAGTCCAGCTTCTTTTCGTCCGCTTCGGTCATGCCGATGCTATACCACGCAGCTGTCGCGGTTTTCTTGTTATAGAAATCAAGAAGGTCTTCGAGGGGGTAGTGCTTGTGAAGCGCCACGGTCAACCCATGCCCGTCCTTGATGAAGGCCTTGGCCATCGCCATCGTGCCGACGCCGTCCATATTGGCCGCGATGACGGGGACACCCCGGAAGGTGCGCCCGCTCCAGCGGAACTTATATTCGCGGCTGATATCCACATCCTTGCGGCTGACCAGCGTCGAGCGCTTGGGACGGATCAGGACGTCCTTGAAATCGAGCTTAAAACCTTCTTCGATACGCATGATCTAGAGCCTTTGATTTTGGGTTGGATTCATCATGATTTAAATAACGTGGAGGCAGCGTCCTGCGAGGCTTTCTTCTTCGCCATATCCTCCTTCACACGGGCGATTTCCTCCTCCAGTTCAAGGACATACTCCCCCAGCTCGGCGACAGACAGGCGCTCCAGGTTGCGGGGAAAGGTTCCATCGTTCTTCTTGCGGGGCAGTTCTTCGTCAAACATAAGGGACTCCGCCTGTTTTCTGTCTGTCAGATTAGTGCCGGAACCCCGACAATGCAATCCGAAGATCATCGCAGGTCATAATAAAAAGACTTGGCATCAGGGGGGCAGATGGCTTATAACCCCCCTGTTCCCTTAAATAATGTTTGATAAAAACGTTGGCCTTGGGACGGGTCGGCCGGAAGATTATTTCGCCGATTACATGAGGTTTATGGATCAAAACATTGCTGTTTTTTTTATGAGGTGACGTTCATGGCAGCCGCTCCGAAAGCAAAATCCCCCAGCCTGCTGATGCCCAAGGCCACAGCCGTCTGGCTGATCGAAAATACCAAACTGACCTTCCGGCAGATCGCCGATTTCACGGTCTTGACCGAAATCGAGGTCGAGGCGCTGGCGAATGAGGAAATTGGGCGCGGGCTTGTCGGGCGCAACCCTATCGAAAACCACGAACTGACCCCTGAGGAAATCGCAAAATGCGAAGATGATCCCGCAACCCGGCTCAAAATGGCCAGACGCGAGCTTCCGTCGGTTAAGATCCGCTCCAAGGGACCACGCTATACCCCTATTTCCAAACGCGGCGACAAGCCGGATGCAATCGCCTATATCCTCAAGAACCATGCCGAAATCACCGATGCACAGCTTTGCAAGCTGATCGGCACGACCAAGCCGACGATCGCCTCCGTGCGCGACCGTTCCCACCCGAATACCCCGAACCTGCGCCCGCGCCATCCGGCGGAACTGGGCCTGTGCAGCTATCAGGAGTTCGAGAAGGCCGTCATCAAGGGTCTGAAAGCCGCCGGAAAGGATCCTGAGACCATTCAGGCCCAGTTGGACGCCGAACGGCTCAAGCAAGAGGAAATCCTGGCCCGAAACCAACAGGAATCCGAGAACAAATCCGCCGGATTTGACTTTTCCAACTTCCTTGGCAGAGGCAATGCCGAGCCTGATCGTGCTTCCGAGCGTGACGATAAAGACCCTTTTTCGGGCTAGTAATTAGCAGCCTGTAACCAAAAAAGCCGGCGTTTGACCGGCTTTTTAATAGCTTCAGGAGAGGATATCTCTAGGCCGCGCTTTCGCGCATACTTTCAATCTTTTCCTTGATAATCAATTTCTGCTTTTTGAGCTGAGTGAGGTAAAAATCAGTGGTTGAAGGGCTTTTTCGCGCTTCATCAATCTGGCGGGAGATATCCGCGTGTTTTTCTTTCAGGGCTTTGAGGTGGGGGGGTTCCAGAGACGCAGAGGCTGCGGAAACAGGCATGTATTCTTCTCCTCATTTCTATTAATAAATAAAACATTAACTAATGGTTCAGCATACACGAAACTTTTTTCTCTGGCAAAACATTCAAAAACCTAAAGCTATTTTATGATTATAAAATAGAAGTTTATGTCGTTTTTTTCATGTTGTAAAATTTCACTCAGATCAGGTCCAACCCGAAGATTCGTGCACCATATTTATTATGACAATATATTACTTAATGAAAGGTTAATTTTTAGACTGACACGCTTTCAAAAACCTGCGCCGGTCTGGTTCAGATAGCTGAGTTCCTCAGGGGTGCTGGTCCGGCCTAAATCCATATTGCGGTGCGGGAAACGCCCGAAGCGTTCGATGATTTCCTTATGGCGGATGGCGTATTCGTAGCCTACGGGGTCATCCTTTTTCATCGATTCGAACAGTTTGACGGACCGAACCTGATCCTGCACATCTTCGCTGTGCTCGAACGGCAGGTAGAGGAAGCGGCGTTTCTGGGGTGAGAGAATCTGGTCAAACCCCTTGTGGATAGACTCCTTGGCGATCAGCAGGGCTTTATGATCCATGGCGTAGGCCATCGGACTGTTGCGGAACATATTGCGGGGAAATTGATCGAGGACGATACACAGGGCGAGTGACCCCTCCGCGTCCTTCGCCCACGGGCGGCAGAGATCGTCTGCCGCCATTTCGTAAGTTGTCAGGAATCGCTCCCGGATTTCGCGATCGAAGGTTTCGTTGACCTGAAACCACTGCTGGGGCTGGCTTTCCTCGAACCAGAATCTGAGCACTTCCTGTTTGGTGTCCCGCATATGCCCTCTTTGCTTTTGTCAGAGCATAGTCGGGCCATGCGAGCCGCGCAAATAGAAACGAAGTTTTTAGGAGAAGACTTTGAAAAAAGTCTGCGTTCTTTAGTGCGCGTCCTTCCAGACTTTTTTCTTGTAGGCATACATGATGCCCGCGAAGACCAGAAGGAAGAGGATGACCTTTATTCCCGTGCGCTTGCGGTCCTCCATGTAGGGATCGGCGGCCCACATGAGGAAATGAGAGACGTCCTTGGCGTATTGCTCCAAGGTCTGCGGCGCTCCGTCTTCGTACACCACCTGCCCTTCGGTCAGGGGCGGGGCCATAGCGATGACGTTCCCGGACATGAAGCGGTTCCAATGCTGCCCTTGCAGAAGGTGGTGGCCCTCGGGCGGATGTTCCTCGTAGCCCGTAAGAAGAGCGAAGATATAATCCGGTCCGCCAACACGGGCCTTCGCCATCAGCGAGAGATCGGGCGGAAGGGCGTTGTTGTTGGCTGCTGCGCCCTGCTTATCGTTTTCGTAGGGCGATTTGAAGGGATCGCTGGGCAGGCCGGGGCGTTCGAACATATCCCCCTCGTCATTCGGGCCGTCGATGTAGGTGTATTCCTTGGCGATATTTTTGATCTGTGCCTCGTTATAGCCCAGAGCCTCCAGATTGCGGTAGTACAGGAGCTTCATAGAGTGGCAGGAGGAACAAACCTCGCGATAAATCTTGTAGCCGCGCTGGAGGGCAGCGCGGTCATAGGTTCCGGTCGGGCCATCGAAGGTCCAGCTGATGTCCGGCAGCGGTTCTCCGCCTTCGGAGGCGTATGCGGTTCCTGCTGCGGACAGGCAGATAAGAACGGCGAGAAGGCAGGCGAGTGTGCGGATCATATTTTCGCCTCCACATTGACTTGCTTGCTCAAAACAGCCTGATGGATGCTTTCGGGCAGCGGCTTGGTTTTCTCGAAGCGGCTGAGTAAGGGCAGCAGGACGAGGAAATACATATAATAGTAACCCGTGCCCGCCAGACCGACGAGAATTAAGGGGATACCCATAACTGAGGCGTCAGCGGGTTGCGACCCAACATAGCCCAGGACAAGGAAAATAACAACCAGAAGGAGGAAGCACAGCTTATAGAGCGGGCGGTAACGGGCGCTGCGGACCGGATGCGTGTCCAGCCACGGCAGGACGAAGAGCATCGCGACCGAGCCGAACATCGCGAGAACGCCGCCGAGTTTGGCAGAGATTGGGGCCGCTTCGGCGCTCATGCCCGGAAGGCTCTGCAGGTTGCCGCACAGGCCTTTGAATGCGGCATTAGCCTCCAGCCACTGGGGGTCAATGCGCTGGCAGGAATCTCCGGTAAAACCGAGAAGAACCAAGCCACCGCCGATGACGAAAATCGCAATCCCTTGTCCGGCCGAGAGCCATCGCGGCTTATGGCGCCAAACAAAATCGACCATCAAGGCCAGCAGCATAACAAAGCCGAACAGGAAATAGATGTTCATATTAAAGGTAATCGCGCGCAGCATGGCGTAAAAGGGTAGGAAATACCATTCGGGCACGATGTGCGGCGGGGTGACCAGCGGGTTGGCCTTGATATAGTTATCGGGGTGCCCCAGCACATCGGGCATAAAGAAGATAAAGACGCAATAGATGATGATAAAGACCAGAAGGCCGAACGAATCCTTGATCGTGTAATAGGGGTGGAAGGGTAAGGTGTCCTGCGGCCCCTTGGTGTCGATGCCCAGCGGGTTGTTGGAGCCGGTAACGTGCAGCGCCCAGATGTGCAGGAACACGACCGCGAAGATTACGAAGGGCAGAAGGTAATGCAGAGCGAAAAAGCGGGTCAGGGTCGGGTTATCGACCGAAAAGCCGCCGAGAAGAAGGGTTTGCAGATCTTCGCCAAAATAGGGAATCGCCGTGAAAAATCCGGTGATCACGGTCGCGCCCCAGAGGCTCATCTGGCCCCATGGAAGAACGTAGCCAAGGAAGGCCGTGGCCATCATGAGCAGGAAAATCAGAGCGCCGAGAATCCAGAGCAGTTCGCGGGGTTTTTTATAGGAACCGTAATACATACCCCGGAAAATATGGATATAGACGGCGATGAAAAAGAACGACGCGCCGTTCATGTGGATATAACGGATCAGCCAGCCGCCATTGACGTCGCGCATGATGCGCTCGACGCTGTCGAAGGCCAGATGAGTGTTGGCGGTATAGTGCATGGCGAGAACAAGCCCGGTGGCAATCATGGTCGCCAGCATGAAAAAGGCAATCGCGCCGAAATTCCAGAAATAATTGAAGTTTTTGGGCGCCGGGAATACGCCGTATTCCTTCTGGAGCATCGTGAAAATCGGCATCCGCGAGTCGATCCACTCAACGACCGTATTATTAAAAGGTTCTCTTTCGCCGCTGCCCATATCCGTCACCCGATCTTGATCTTGGTGTCGCTGAGGAATTCATAGGGTGGAACCGTGAGGTTCTTCGGCGCCGGACCCTTGCGGATGCGACCAGAGGTGTCATAATGCGAACCATGGCAGGGGCAGAACCAGCCTCCAAAATCGCCCTTGGAGTCCGATTCCTTCTGGCCCATCGGGACACAGCCCAGATGGGTGCAGACGCCGACCGTGACCAGCCATTCGGGTTTTTTCACGCGCTGTTCATCGGTTTGCTTGTCGATCAGGCTCTGGGTATTCACATTCTTTGCCGCCTCAATCTGCTCGGGCGTACGGTGGCGGATAAAGACCGGCTTGCCGCGCCACATCACTGTCTTGGCAGCGCCGGGGGGTATATCGGCGATATCCACCTCTATGGATGCCATCGCCAAGGTATCCTTGGCCGGGTTCAGCGAATTCACGAGCGGGAAAGCCGCTATAGCCGCTCCTAGTGCGCCGAAAGCGCCCGCGAGAAGGGCCATGAAATCCCGTCTGGTTTCATCGTCTGGACCTTCATCGGGATGGGTGTGCGCTGACATTCCTTTACCTGATTTTATTTACACCGGGACTTATTTGCAGAAGTCTTTTAATCCTCTATTTATATAAGATCAATCCCCGACATTCCATTGAGAGAATAAAATTTTACACGGATAATTGCAGATGGCAGACATGGGCTTTCCCTCCCTTTCCCTTGCGCTCTACCAGCCCGACATCCCGCAGAATGTCGGGGCAGCCATACGGCTGTGTGCCTGTCTTGACGTAACGCTTGAAATCATCGAACCGTGCGGATTTCTCTGGGATCCACGCAAGGTCCGTCAATCCGCCCTCGATTATTACGACCGGCTGCAGCCGACGCTACACCAAAGCTGGGGCGATTTTCTTGACTTGTATCAAGGGCGGCGGCGTATCATTCTTCTGACGACCAAGGCCAGCGCGCCTTATTGCGGGTTCCGGTTTGAAAGCGGGGATATTCTTCTGGCCGGACGGGAGAGCGTGGGTGCGCCCGAAGAGGTCCATCAGACGGCCTCGGCGCGGATCACGGTTCCGATGGCGGAGGGGTTGCGGGCGCTAAATATGGTCAATGCCTGTGCTATGGTGCTGGGCGAGGCGCTGCGGCAGACGCGCTGGCGTTAAATTTTTCAGGAGTACTTTATGAAAACCAAAGAAAAAAAACTTACCCTTGAAGACAAGCAGGATCAGGCGGCGAACTGGTTTTATTCGCTGCAGGCGATGATCTGCGAGGCCTTTGAAAAAATCGAGGATGAGCTTTCCGGAGGGCCGAAGGTCGGTCTTGCGCCGGGTCGGTTCGAGAAGACGCCGTGGGAACGGGAAAAAAGCCAAGAGCCGAACGCCTCCGGCTCTCTTCTGCAAGGCGGCGGGACGATGGCGTTGATGCGCGGACGCGTGTTTGAGAAGGTCGGGGTTAATTTTTCCTGTGTGCATGGCGTGTTTGCGCCTGATTATGCCAAAAATATCCCCGGCGCGGCGGAGAGCGGCGGACATTTCTGGGCTTCGGGGATTTCCCTTGTCGCGCATATGCAATCGCCGCTGGTTCCGGCAGTGCATATGAATACGCGGATGATTATGACGTCGAAATCATGGTTCGGCGGCGGGGCAGATTTGACGCCGATGTTCGAGGATCTACAGGATACGCAGGATTTTCATGCGGCGTTCAAGGATTGCTGTGATTCCTTCGATCCTGACTATTATCCTGAATTCAAGGATTGGTGCGACCGTTATTTCTTTTTGCCGCACCGGAACGAGCCGCGCGGGATCGGCGGTATTTTTTATGATTATCTCGACCGGAAAAGCTGGGCGGAGGATTTTGCTTTTACAAAAGCGGTCGGGCGGACCTTTCTTGAGGTTTATCCTCAGCTTGTGCTGCGCTCGATGGATAAGGACTGGACGAACGAAGAGCGCGATTATCAACTGGTGAAGCGCGGTCGGTACGTGGAATTTAACCTGCTTTACGACCGGGGGACACAGTTCGGGCTTAAGACAGGGGGCAATACCGAGGCCATCCTTATGTCCCTGCCCCCTGAGGTGAAATGGCCGTAATTCCTCACATTGCTGCGACGCAACATACTGTTTTCTTTCTGTTTTTTCCCTAACGGCTTAGAATGAGGGCTTGTGTTCACACAGTATTTTTTTGCGTCAGTCCATGAGTGATGAAGAAGGCCGGAAATATCTCGCACATTATATGATCGACGCGTGGCGGCGTCGGGGTGCTGGTTCTTTTATTCCTGCCACAATCCGGCGGGAATCTTTTTGTGAGAGTCCTGAAATTACATTTCATCATGGCGGTGAGGATTTCCGTTTCGCGTTCGGGCATACTCCCTTCAACAGCCCGCAGGCCGAGCGCCTGATTTCCGATAAATGGCAGATGTTCCAGACCTTAAGGGATGAATTGCCCCTGCCCTATACTGAAACCATCGCCAAAAACGACCCACGCAGCGATGCGGAAATTTCTGAATCTGTTGTGTCACAAACTTCCGACAAATGGCACCCGTTTTCCTTTCCGGTTGTGGTCAAACCCAGCGAAGGGTCGCTTTCGCGCAATGTCTTTATCGCTAAAGACCGGGAACAGCTTATTCAGGCCATCCATGCCAACCGTATGGATTCCTCCAACGGGGAGGGCGTTCTCTTTCAGCAGTATCTTGGTGACGAACAGGGGTTGTTCCGTGAAATCCGCGGTCTTTGTTTTGACGGCAAAACCCGGCTGGCTTACGAACGGACTCCGCCCGAGACGCTCAGTTCGGCGCAGAGTTTGGTGAGCGACCCCGCGATGATCGCTCAACCCGGTGTCGTGCGCGGCGAAGTGACCGACCCCGCAATCCTCGCGCAAATCGATGCGATCGCCGAGCATCTTTATGAGAATTACGGCGTGGCCTATATTGCGTTCGATATGAAATGCGACCGCAGCGGGAAGATGTGGGTTCTGGAAGGCAATGTCGCTCCGATGGGTCTGGATGCTATCGAGAGAGAGATCCCCAACAGCCGCTTGTTTTTGCGGAACCTGACGGATGATATGCTGGATAAAGTGATCACATTATCGCCACAGATCGTCCCGAATGCTGCCGCCACACATAGTCCGGCGGAACCTGAATTTTTCTAAGCTATAAATGCCTGAGGCAGGTTTTTTTATCGGCCCTGAATCCGTCCCCGATCCACCAATCTTCAAATTCCTGCAATTTTTTGCCGAGTTGCGGACCTTGCGGGATACCCGCCTTCATCAGATCATTGCCCGTCACAGGAAAATCGGGGATATCCCAGTTCTGTACGATGTCCAGAGCCTTCGGCGCATATCCGTTCATGACCCGATCCTGCACCAACTCAACCATCAGAGCCTGCGCCGCGATTACCCGCCCAAACCTATAGATACAGACCTTTACCGCGTGGTCGCAGGAGAGGTCAGGGAGGGTCAGCGCGCCGGACAGCGCCTGCATATCCTTGAGAAAAACTTTGGGAAACAGGATCAGGCTTTCAAGGCCCGAAATATTTTCATCCTTCAGTCCCGCCTGCACGTACAGGCGTGAAGGAAGCGATATCAAGCCATAATTTTTTTGAAACGTACAGAAACTTTCCAGAAAATCCGGTTCATATTCCGCATGATCCAACTCTTTTAGAATATTGTTTTCAAACATTATTGAGAGAATTTTATTCGGGCGGTCGGACGCCACGATCTTGAAGACTTCCTGCGTAATGCGTTCGCGCGACAAGGTGGCGATTTTTCCGGCCGCCTCACTGCAGGCTCTGAGCGCGTCCTGATCGAATTCCCCCAGGCTGTAAATCGCATGAAAGCGAAAAAAGCGCAGGATACGCAGGTAATCCTCCTCTATTCTTTTTTTCGCCTCTCCAACAAAACGTATGCGGCGCAAGGCGAGGTCAGGAAGCCCCTGCCCCGTCGGGTCGTAGATATTTCCCTTAGGATCAGCCAGCAGGGTATTCATGGTGAAATCCCGGCGCCTTGCATCCTCCAGCCAATTATCTGTGAATTCTACGACGGCGTGGCGGCCATCCGTTTCGACGTCATGGCGCAAGGTCGTGATTTCAAACGGGAGCCTGTTGATGATGGCTGTGACTGTGCCGTGCTTCAAGCCCGTGGGGATTACTGTAATTCCTGCGTTCTCCAGCCTTTTTATTACCGCTTCGGGTTTTAGGGATGTGGCAAGATCCACATCCTCGACCGGAAGGTTCAGCAGGGCGTTGCGTACGCAGCCGCCGACGAACAATGCCACTGGCTGATCCTTGCTTTCACCTCCCTCAAGCGCAGAGAACAGGAGGCGCGATTCCGGCGAAATCATCCAGTCCTGCGGCGAGATGGTTTTTGCGGGTTTAAGACTCATGTTTATCTTCCGCGAGTTGATAGTCCGTTCCGCCGACTGCCAGGGTTTTTCCGTATTTCATCACCAACTCATAATACACGGCGCGGCCCATGCGGGCATAGAGGCCTTCGCGAATATGAATATAAGGGATTTTTTCCTTGGCCGCAGGATAGGTCCGCAATTCGAGAGGATTGTCCGGTGTTACTTTTACTTCCTCCCCCAAATTGGTCGTGAGAATGAACTGCCCCTCCGATATTTCATAGTCCGTAACCACGAAGGGCACATCTTCAACTTCTACCGCGTATTTTTCATAGGGAGACTGGAGCCAATAACGGCCCTGACCGTCGCGCTTAAGACCCTTATCGGCGAACAGCTTCACCAGAGCCTCGCGGGCGATCAGGTGGCCTTCATGAAACCATTTTCCCTCCCGGTCAATGCGGAAATTCTGCGGGTCTGGCTCCGGTAGTGGTTGTGTCATGGGGGGTCTTGGCATTAAGATACCGCCGAAACGGATGTTTCAGGTCATTTTTTAAGGTATCATAATCGCCATCCCCTCTTTAAGGAAGGAGTTTCTCTGCCGTGAGCGAAAGCAAAAGAACCCGCAACCCCAAGGATTTTGTCGATGAGTCGGCGCAAAAGCTGTTCCGGGCGCGGTCGGAAATATCTAAAGTCATCTTCGGGCAGCCGGGGGTCGTCGATCTGACCCTCGTCACGCTGGTCTCGGGCGGGCACGTTTTGCTGGTCGGCGTTCCGGGGCTTGCCAAGACTTTATTGGTGGAGACGACGGCGAAGGTTCTGGGGCTCAGTTCCAACCGGGTGCAATGTACGCCGGACCTGATGCCCGCGGATATCATCGGCTCCGAGGTTCTGGAGGAGGACGAGAAGAAGAAACGCTCCTTCCGGTTTATTCCCGGACCTATTTTTACCGAATTCCTGATGGCGGACGAGATCAACCGCGCCAGCCCGCGGACACAGTCGGCGTTGTTGCAGGCCATGCAGGAAAAGGAAGTGTCCGTCTCGGGGCGTTCGTTTGCCCTGCCCCGTCCTTTCCATGTTCTCGCCACGCAGAACCCGATTGAGCAGGAAGGCACCTATCCGTTGCCCGAGGCGCAGCTCGACCGTTTCATGATGCAGGTCGATGTCGATTACCCGGACGAGAAATCCGAGCTTGAAATCATTCTTAACACCACCTCCAACGAGCATTACGAGCCTCAGAGCGTGATGAGCAAGCAGGATCTGATCGACATCCAGATTCTTGTGCGGGATATGCCGATCGGGGAGGAGGTCGTGAACTCCATCCTCAAGCTTGTCCGCTCCCTGCGGCCGGGACCGGAGGCGCCGGATATCGTTAACGAATATGTGACTTGGGCGCCGGGGCCACGGGGGTCGCAGGGACTGATGCTGGCGGCGCGGGCGGCGGCGCTTCTGGACGGGCGGATCATGCCTGTTCTGGAGGATGTGCAAGCCTTGGCCGTGTCTGTCCTGCGGCACCGGATGGCGCTGAACTTCAAGGCGCGGGCACAGGGCATCACTGTCAGCGATATCATCCGGCAGACCGCCGGAAAAATCTGAGGTTTTTTGGACATATCCCATGCGCCTTACAGACCTACTCACTTTTCGGCATGAGGCGGACAAGGCCTCGGCGCACCTGCCATCCCTTATGATGCAGGCCGAGAAGGTTGCGAACGGAATCCTGCACGGGGACCATGCCCTTCGCAAATCCGGCATGGGCGAAAAATTCTGGCAGTTCCGCGAGTATCTGCCGGGGGATCGACCGCAGGACATCGACTGGCGGCAATCGGCCAAGACGGACCAGATTTTTATCCGGCAGAAAGAATGGCAGATCGCGCAGAAGACTTTTTTTTGGTGTTCGAGCGGGG
The DNA here is from genome assembly GCA_018000295.1 of Alphaproteobacteria bacterium. GTDB lineage: Bacteria > Pseudomonadota > Alphaproteobacteria > Micavibrionales > Micavibrionaceae > JAGNKE01. The sequence continues at coordinate 36,946 of JAGNKE010000011.1, forward strand.
ACGGGATGGCCTATTCCTCAGCAAAGACACTACCACAAAAGCTGAACACGGCCCGAGTCATCACGTTGGCGCTGGCGATCCTGATGGCGCGGGCGAACGAGCAGGTCGGTCTCTTCGGCGACCCGAAAACCGGACGGAGCGATTTGCAACTCCAGAGGATTGCGCAAAGCCTGATCGCCGAACCCCTCAAACCGGAAAGCCTGCCTGCAGCCGATTTCTTTCCACTTCCCCAGAATTCCTCCCTGATCCTGTGCGGAGATTTTCTGGAGCCTCTGTCCCATATCGAGGAGAATTTTGATTTTCTTTCGGCCTCGGTGCAAAACGCGCTGGTGATTCAGGTGCTCGATCCGCAGGAGCTTGAGTTGAATTTCCAGGGGCGCGTTACGTTTCAGGGGCTGACGCGAGTTGAACGGGAAACGGTCAATAATGTGGGATCGATTCAAGAGGCTTACCGAAAGCGTATGCATGACCATATGAAGGCTTTATACGCCCTTTGCGCCGAGCGGAACTGGAGTTACATCCTTCACAGGACTGACCAAAGCGTTTCCGATACGGTTCTAGGCATCTGGCTTCTGATCGGTGCAGCCCGTCATGGGGGCCGCCAATGATGGGTCTTCTGGCCAACATGGTTTTCCTACAGCCATGGATTCTCTCGGCGCTGCTTGTGCTGCCGTTGCTGTGGTACCTTCTGCGGGTCACGCCGCCCGTTCCGCGCATGATTTATTTTCCAGCGACGCGTTTTCTTGCCGGACTGATCTCGGAGGAGCAGACGCCCAATAAGACGCCGTGGTGGATTTTACTCCTGCGGCTTCTGATCGCTGCGCTCATCATCATCGCGCTGGCGCGGCCCGTTTACAATCCGGCGGAGAATATCGAAGGCAGCGGGCCGGTGCGTCTGGTGATCGATAATAGCTGGGCCGGGGCGCAGACCTGGGCGCTTCAAATGAGCGCCGCAGAGGAAGCGCTCAAGCAAGCCTCGCGGGTGCAGCGCGAACTCTATATCCTGACGACGGCCCCCCTGCCCGGCGCGAAAGCTCCACTCTATAAGGGGCCGATGGCCTATCAGGAGGCGGTGTCAGTTCTACGCGGATTGGGGACGCAGCCTTGGCCTGCCGATTATAAAGCCGCGCAAACGCTTATCCTTGAGAATAAACCCGCGCAAAGCCTTCATACGCTCTGGCTCGGCGGCGGTCTGGATGAAGGCAATCTGGACGTTCTGGTGCAAACCCTGCAGGCGCAGGGGAGCCTGACCTATACCGGGCCGGAGCCTTTTCGCCTGCCTCTTCTGCTGCGTCCCGCTCGGGAAAAGGATACCAAAAGCCTTGAAGAGCAGAGAGCGCTTGTGAAAGTTTCGCTGGATGCAGCGCCCGCGATTCCTGATCTAATGCCGGTTCCGGTGCAGGCGCTTTCACGCAGCAACCAGATTCTGGATGTGCAGACCGTTGAACTCAAGCGGTCGCAGTTGCCGCAGAATGTGCTGTTCGATATTCCCGAGCCTTTGCGGAACGAAGCGGGTTCTTTCAGGATCAGCGGGATGAAGGGTGCGGGCAGCGTGTTTCTGCTCGACGACCAATTCCAGAAGCGCCATGTCGGGATCGCCGAGCCGGCGGAGGATGCCGATACCGCTCCGCTGATGAACGCGGGATTTTATCTCAAGCGGGCGCTGGAGCCGAGCGCGACGCTGACGACAGATACGCTTGATGCGCTGTTGAAGATCGAAAACCTGTCCACGATTATCCTGCCCGATGTCGGGGCGATGCCGTCCGATACACTGAACGCACTTGAACAATGGGTGAAGGCGGGCGGTCTTCTTTTGCGATTTTCCGGTCCCAATCTGAGCGAGTCGCAAGGTGAGCAATATCTCCTGCCCGTGCGTTTGCGTGCCGGGGGGCGGGCGCTGGAAGGCTCGCTGTCGTGGGAAAAGCCGCAAGCTATTTCCGCGTTTGAGCCGAGCAGCCCATTTTATGGACTGGCGATTCCCCCCGACATCAAGGTCAAGCAGCAGGTTCTGGCCGATCCGGCGCAAGAGCTGGACGGCAAAGTCTGGGCGCGGCTTGAGGACGGCACCCCCCTGATTACCGGGACGCCTCTGGAGCGCGGGCTTGTCGTGCTGATCCATACGACCGCGACGCCGGACTGGTCCGACCTTGCCCTTTCCGGTCTTTATGTGGATATCCTTAACCGCTTGATCAAAATGGCCGGTCATTCCGTCAAATCCCTGAATGTCAACCAGAGCTACCTTGAACCGATACAAGTTCTGGATGGTAACGGGAACTTGACGCCCCCACCGGGGTATGTGCAGTCGATTCCTGCGGATAAGGTCGCCGGATTCATTCCTGACTCGACGCACCCGCCGGGAATTTACGGAACAGGCGGGTTTCAGGTCGCGCTTAATCTGGGAAGCGCCCTGCCTCCTTTAAAATCCGTTGGCACCCTGCCCTCCAGCGTGGTTCAAAAATATTACGATGCCGATTACGAGATCGATTTGATGCCGCGCCTGCTTTACGCCGCGCTTATCCTCTTTCTTCTCGATTGGGTCATCATGATCGTCATTCTTTCGGGGGGATTGTTTCCCGTTTTCGGTCAGAGGCGCAAGCGCGGCTTTGGATTTTCAGCTTTCCTTTTTCTGTTCCTGCTGATTTTAGCGTCCTCTGCGCAAGCTCAGGATTCTACAGCAGACAAGGATATGGCGTATGCCAACGGGTTTTATCTGGCTTATGTTCAAAGCGGAGATTCCGGGCTTGATGCCGTCACCCAGCGCGGGTTGGAAAGCCTTTCTGAAATCCTGACCCGGCGGACGTCGGTGGAGCCGGACGGGGTGGTCGCGGTGAACCCCGAAACCGACAACCTCGCGTTCTTTCCGATCCTTTACTGGGCAGTTTCGCCGGGGAAGGCCCCCTATTCCGGCAAGGCGATGCAGAATGTGCAGAATTATCTTGATCACGGCGGCACGATCGTTTTCGACACACGCGACCAGAGCGGAAGCACGGGCAGCACCGCCGAGACAGAGAGCGCCCGCACGCTGCGCCAAATGACCGGATCGCTCAATATTCCGCCTCTAATCCCCGTACCCAAGGATCATGTTTTGACGCGCTCTTTCTACCTGCTGAAAGATTTTCCGGGGCGCTATAACGGCGGCACGGTGTGGGTCGAGCAGCACAGCGCGGGGGGACGCGATGATGTGTCATCGGTCATTATCGGCGGGAATGACTGGGCGGGGTCGTGGGCGTCCTCGGGCGTCGGATCGTCGGCGCGGCAATCCATGCTGTTCGGCGGGTCGAAGCAGGAGGAGATGTCCTTGCGTTTTGGCGTCAATCTTGTGATGTATGCGCTTACGGGCAATTATAAAAATGACCAAGTGCACGTTCCGCATATCCTCAAGCGGCTGGACCAATAGGAGAATGATGCCATGAACGGTCCTGCCCTTCGTCTGCATTTCTCCCCCTTCATCGACGAGACGTGGCTGATCGCCGTAGTAGTGATCGGTGCTCTTTTTGTGGCGGCGGCGTTCTGGCGGTCACGGCGGACGCTTGTGTTCCGCGCTGTGACCTTGTCGTTCTTTATTCTTATTCTAATGAATCCCTCCCTTCTGAGCGAAGACAGAAAAGGTGTGGACGATGTTGCAGTCATTGTCGTTGACCGCAGCGCCAGCCAGACTATGGGGCAACGCCAGGAGCGCACCGACCGCGCCCTTGCCGCGTTGAAGGCGCAGCTTGATAAAGTTGAGGGACTGGATTTGCGGATCATCGAGGCGCCGGAAGCGGGAAGCCTTGAAAACCGGACCAAACTGTTCGAGGTTCTCGATCCCGCCTTCGCCAGCATCCCGCAGCAACGGCGGGCGGGCGTGATTTTCATTTCGGATGGGCAAATCCACGACGTGCCGCAAAATCCGGCTCAGTTTACGCAGTACGGGCCGATCAGCCTGCTGCTCAGCGGCGACCGCAACGAACGTGATCGGCAGATCGTGATTACCAACGCGCCGAGTTACGGGCTTGTCGGGCAGGCCGTGGACGTCAAATACAAGATTGAGGATACCGCCAATATCGGCGCATCCACCGCCGATGTCACCTTCACGCGGCATGACGGGACGACGGAACGGTTCAATGTGCCGGTGAATATCGAGCAAACCCTCAGCCTGCCCATCGAAAATCCGGGGCAGAACGTGTTCGAGCTTTCCGTGCAGGGTGTGAACGACGAGTTGACTACCGCCAATAACAAGGCGGCGCTTCTGGTCAATGGTGTACGCGATCGGCTGCGCGTCCTGCTGGTCTCCGGTAAGCCCCATGCGGGGGGGAGGACGTGGCGGGATCTGCTGACCTCCGATCCTGGCGTCGACCTTGTGCATTTCACGATTTTACGTGAGCCGGAGAAGCTGGACTTCACGCCGCAGGACGAGCTTTCCCTGATCGCCTTTCCGTTCCGGGAGCTGTTCGAGATCAAGCTTTACGATTTCGACCTTATTATCTTCGACCGCTACCACCTCAACCGCATTCTGCCGAATTTCTATTTCGACAATATCGCCAAGTATGTCGAGGAAGGCGGCGCGTTCCTGGAGGCCAGCGGGCCGTCCTATGCAGGGGATGATTCCATCTATATGACCAGCCTTGTGAGCATCCTGCCGGGCAGCCCGACAGGAGACGTCATCGAGCGGCCGTTCAAGCCGACGCCGACCGATCTGGGGCGGCGGCATCCGGTGACGAACAGCCTCGTCTGGGGCGATTATCATTCGAAAGACAAGGGTGTGCCGAGCTGGGGACGCTGGCTGCGGCAGGTGGGGATTCATCAGGAGAGCGGGGATGCGCTGCTGAACGGGATCGAGGATAAGCCCCTGCTGATCCTCGACCGGGTGAAAAAGGGCCGCGTGGCACAGATTGCCAGCGACCAGATCTGGCTGTGGTCTCGGGGCTACGAGACCGGCGGGCCGCATGCCGAACTTCTGCGGCGGGTCGTGCACTGGCTGATGAAGGAACCGGAACTGGATGAGCGGGCGCTGAGCGTCAGCACCGAGAAAAACACGATCATCGTGCGCAAGCATATCTACGATCAGGACAAGGAAACAATCGGCATGACCACGCCCGAAGGGCAAAAAAGCATGTTCGAACTGGCGCCGACGCCGGAGGGGTGGCTGGAGCACCGCGTGACAGCGAGTACGCTCGGCATCTACGCCTTCGAGGACGGAAACGGGGAGCGGCGTTACGCCATCATCGGCGACGTCAACCCGCCGGAACTCTTCAGCGTCAAGACCACTGCGGAAAAGCTTGAGCCTGCTCTCAGCGCGTCTGACGGCGGCGCGGTGTGGCTGGCCGATGCGCCCGAGCCGCGGGTGCGGCTGCTGACCAACAGCCGGAGCTACGCCGGAAATAACTGGGTCGGGCTGCGGCGGAACAACGATTACACCGTGTCGGGGGTGAAGGATATTCCCCTGATGCCGGAATGGATGAGCTTGCTTTTGTTGCTGTGCCTGCTGACCTTCGCGTGGTGGCGCGAGGGGATGATCCGCTGATATTTGCGCAGCAAATTACGAGACGTTGATAATCATTTTATTTAAAAATTCGAAGCATTACTCTTTATTCTGATTCCAGATAGTTATGCCTCTGAGTAATATTAAGAGGGCATCATTTGGTGAGTTAAGGACATTTAATGAAAAAATCAGATGATCAAACCACAATATCAGTTGTTCTATCGTATGACGATCCAAGAGCGATGGAAACAGAACTTCCTGCAAGGATTATCGCCTATCAGGAAATTCTTTATAAGTACGATGCGCTTTTCTTGGACGAGAAAATGGAAATTTTTATTAGCAAGGCGAAAGCTCATATCCCAATAGGAGATTTGGGCATTATAGATAAACTCAATTTTTGTATGATTGTATCTCTGAAATATGATGCAAGGTGCAACAGACCATCTATGCATCTTACAACGAAAACTATTAAGTTTATGGCCGACAATTTTATTTCGTTGGATTTTGACCCTTATGAAATTTGATTTTTTAACAGACAATCAAGCCTGTCTTTTCTTTTTGCCGGATACGCGGGGTTTGGCGTGGGCGGTGAGAACCGCGGAGACCTGCTGGTCGATGATTTCCTTTGAGAGCGGCTTTTTGAGGATGGCCTTGATGGCCGGGTGGTCCTTGGCGATGTCCTCTAGTTGCTGCTGCGCGTAGCCCGTCAGCATGATAAACGGAATATCGGGGAAGTCGTAGTGGACCTGATGCACCAGTTCGGTTCCGGTCATCTTGGGCATATTTTCGTCTGTAATCACGAGGTCGAATTCTCCTGGCTCCTCCCGCAGCCGGTCAAGCGCCTCAAGCCCGCTGGCGCAGCTTTCCGCCCGGTAGCCGAGGCGCAGGAGCATCTTCATCATCATGTCGCGCACGGAATCCTGATCCTCCACCAGAAGTATCCGTGCACCGACCCATGAGGTCTGTGCCTGCTTCGGGGATATACTCTCACGGGGCGCGGATTCGGACGCGGTCAGCATTTTGGCATCGGCGGGGAAATAAAGATCGAAGGTCGTCCCCTGCCCCAGTGCGCTTTCGATGACCATGGCGGCCTGATGGCCCACGATCACGCCGTGGACGGTGGCCATGCCGAGCCCGGTGCCCTTGTTCACGGGCTTGGTGGTGAAGAAGGGTTCGAAGATATGCTCCATCACCACGCGGCTCATGCCGCAGCCGGTATCCGAGAGCCGCAGGCGGATGTAGGCCTGTTCCTTCGCCACATGACCGAGAATAAGGCGAGTTTTTGTGGCGTCTACGTCCTCGATCCAAGTCGGGGGCTGCTCACGCGGATCGGGCAGGCTGTCCCAGATGGCCTCGGGATGCGGAAACTCGTCGGCGAACTCCAGGCTGACGCCGATGCGGATTTCGCCCCGGTCGTTGTCGATCGCATCGCGAGCATTGACGCAGAGATTCATGAAGGCCTGCATGATCTGCGAGGCGTTGCCGTTGATGATGGCTTGCGGCGTTTCAAAGTCGGTTTTTATTTCTATGGTTTTGGGCAGGCTGGCCTTCAGGATGTTCACCGTCTCCTGCAGGGAGATGACGATATCGACGGGCTCCTTGGCGCTGTCCTTGCGGCGGGAGAAGGCCAGCATCTGATCGACGAGGGCTTTGGCTTCGCGCACGGCGGTTAGGATATTTTTTGCGAATTTCTGCTCCTCCGAGCCGCTTTTGAGGTCTTCGTCGAGGAATTCGGCGTAACCGGAAATGGCCGAAAGAATATTATTGAAATCGTGAGCGATGCCTCCGGCCAGACGGCCGATGGCCTCCATCTTTTGCGCCTGATAGAACTGTTCCTCCAGATGCTTTTTTTCCTGTGCGGCCTTAAACCGTTCCGTTACATCGCGGCTGGTGGCGATCAAGCCGCCGTCCGGCAGGCGGGAGACGGAAATGTCGAGGCTGCGCTGGGTGCTCTCACCCTCCAAAGTGATGTTCAACTGCTCCTGCCAGAAGCCGTGTTGTTCGAGTGCGGGGAGCATTTTTTCGGCAGCTGCTTCTGCTGCCTTCTCCGGGAAAATACGCAGCCAGCTTTCACCGATGAACTGGTCCTCCGCCTCCAACGGGATACCGAATATCCCGAACATCGCCGTGTTCATATAGGTCAGGGCGCCGGATGGATTGATCATCGCTATGCCCTCCTGCGCGGCCTCGATGGCCATCAGGCGATTGCCGAGCAGATCATGCGCGGCGCGGTGTTCGTCCAGTAATTGTTCGTGGCTTTTCCTGACCCTGGTATTAGTGGCCAGCATATAGAGGCTGAAAAATGCCAGCGCCAGCAAACTGAAAATCAATAGGAATTCAATAGCGGTGAGCGCTTCCGCTATATTCTGAACGTGGTAGTAGGTTGTCAGAAGCGCTGTGAGGGACAGGCCCAGGACGATTACGGCGGCAGAATTGGTTTGGACAAACTGGCGAAGGCGTTGTTTTTTCATCTCAGATTTATCCCACACCGCCTCGTTTCCGTCCGATTTCGTTAATCCGTGGGCAGGCCGCAATCGCGCAGCTTGAGGGCGGCAACCGTCCGGTTCTTGGCCCCGAGTTTGCGGCAGATGCTACGGACGTGCAGCTTCACGGTCACGATTTTTAGATTCAATGAGTCTGCAATATCCTGGTTGGTTTCTCCGCGTGCAAGATGCGTGACGATCTGGCGCTCTCTGGGCGTCAATCCCAAATCTTCGAGAATTCTGCGGATTTCCTGAGGATCTTTATCCGATGCGCCATTCGTATGCGTGGTCTTAGGCTTCGGATCATTATAATAAGCGGGCGCGTAGTTCTCCGTGTTCTCCTCCAGCGGAATGTAGGGTTTGCCGGACAAGACCTGCTGGATTCCATTCAGGAGCGACTTTCCGGACAGGGTTTTGGGAAAGTAGGCCCGCGCCCCCAACTCGAGTGAGGTCCGCACGTCATCCGGCTCGGCTACGCCCGACATGATCGCTACGGGCTTGCCGGGATAGGAGTCGCGCATGAATTTCAGGCCTTCGAAGCCGTTCATGCCGGGCATCTTGAAATCCAGCACCACGAGATCGTAATCCTGCTCATCGGCCAGAATTTTTTGGGTTTCATGGAAATCCTTGGCCAAAGCCACTTTAGCGCCGGGATAGGCGCGCTCGATATACTGAACCAAAGTATCGCGGAACAGCGTGTGATCGTCTGCTATTAATAGTTTCATGCCTAAATATCTGAAGTAAAATGATTAAAGAAAAATCCCCAATATCTTTAGTATATATTAGCGGACGAATATTAATAAGCAGATAAAATGAGACTACATACATATATATGTAATCTTGGGGTATTTTTTCTTAATATTACTTAACTTAATTCTCGGCCATGAACAGAATCTGGTCGGGGTTGTTCTGCACCCCCTTCAGGCGGAGGCGGTAGACATACACCCCCTCCAGAACGCGCTGGACATAGTTCCTTGTTTCGGAAAAGGGAATGAGTTCGATCCAGTCGATCAGGCTGATCTGGCCGGTACGGGGATCACCATAGGTCTTGAGCCATTTATCGACGCGGCCGGGTCCAGCGTTATAGGCGGCGATGGCCAGCGGGTAGGAATTATTATATTTCCGCAACAGCGAACGCATATAGGTGGTGCCGAGCTGAATATTATGGGCGGGCCGTTCGGTCAGCCAGGCGATGTCGTGGGCAATGCCTAGTTTACGGGCCGTGTCCTTCGCCGTTCCGGGCATGAGCTGCATCAGGCCACGGGCGCCCGCCGGGCTATAGGCATTATAGTCGAACATGCTTTCCTGCCGGATCAGTGCATGGATCAGCGCCCATTCGATATCGTCAATCCCCTGCACCCATTTGGTGATCGTGGGGTAAGATTGCGCGGTCAGGAACAACCCTTTGTTGGTGGCTTTCTTGGCGATTTTAATCGCTTCGTGCGTGCGGCCCATCTGCGCGGCCAGTTCGGCGGCGTAGCGGTAGGCTTTCGGGGTTTCCTCCGCGTCGATGAAGGCCTGCAGGAACCTTCCGGCCTCACCATCCTGTCCGGCAGCATTGAAGAGCTGCGCGGCCTGAACGAGATCGTTGCGGGCGAATTTGTCCTTGTCCGTGCGCGAGAGCGTTGGCGGCGCGACCTTGGGCAGATGGTCCTGCACCCGGAGTTTGATATTCGCCAGCTGGCCGTAATAGACAGTCTGATACGCTGCAGCTTTCTTGAACCAGCCGCGGGCCATGTCCTCCTTTTTCATCGCCTCGGAAGCACGTCCGGCCCAATAGGCGGCGCGGGCCTTGCTGATCGGGGTTTCGACCTGATTGTACATGGCGGTGAATCTTTCCAGCGCCTCGGTGGGTTTATTCATAAAGCGCAGCGCCAGCCAGCCCGCCAGCCATTCGGCCTCGGCAAAGGAGACTCCGTCCTTCTGCTGATGTTTTTGGGCTAAAAGATACGCGCTCTTGTAGCTCCCCTGATCCATAAGGCGGCGGACGATGATCTGACGCTCTTCCCACCATTCCTCAAGGTTCTGGATTTTCGAGCTGTCTGGCGCCTGATGCAGCAGTTCCATTGCACCGAAATCCTGATTGTTCTTGCGGCGCCAGCGGATGCGCTCATAGAGAAGCCCGGCGTCACTCTGGAGGTAGCCGGGGACTTTTTTAATCAACCCTTCCACGTTTTTTTTGCCCTGCGCCAGCGCAATCCGTGCCTCGGCCAATTCGGGGTAGCCCTGCCCCAACACGCCGGCAATCGCCCGGGCGCTGTCGTAGCGTTCAGCCAGCAGGAGCGCATCAAAGCGGCGCTTGTGCGCGTCGAGGGTCAAAAACTGGCCGTATTTTTCGAAAAGGCCGCGTTGCTGATCGCGACTGGTCAGGGTGCTGGCCCACCAATCGACCATGAACTTCCGTGCCTCGTCCTTGCGGCCCTGCGCGACCAGAGCGTCCATGTAGCGGCTCATGCCCCTGCCCGTCTGGGGCGGGTAATCCTTGAACCATGTCAGGACGTCGTTGCTGGGAAAATTTGCGGGCATGATGTCCTCGACCTTCGCGGTCATTTTGGTAATACCCGGCCAGTCCGGATTTTGGCGGATGAAGCGGGTAAGCGTCACAAAAAGGCCTGGATCCCAGCTTGATCGTTCTTCGGTGAAGACCAGCCAGTGATAAAGCTTGGCGGCCAGAGGATCGCGGCTTTCGGCGATATATTTACGCGCCTGTTCCCTTTTTCCCTGCCGGAAGGCTTGAATGGCAAGGACCGTATTCTTTCGCGCCTGTGCGGTCTGGACGCGGCTGATCTCCGAATCCTTTGCGAAAATGGGGGCTGAGAGCAGAAATGCTAACTGAAAAACGCCCAGAAGAACGATCAGAACCTTGCGCGGCGGCTTCCGAGGCGATAAATTGGCACAAATCGCGGGAATTATCGTCAAGAAAGTCCGATTATGTTTAAAGGCTCCATCACTGCCCTCATTACACCTTTTAAAAAAGGCGAAATCGACTGGAAAGCGTTCGACAATCTTGTTGAATGGCAGATCGAGCAAGGTACGCATGGTCTGGTTCCGTGTGGTACTACCGGTGAAAGCCCTACTCTTACTTACGATGAGGACATGGCTGTTGTCGAGCGGTGCGTGAAAATCGCCAACAAGAGAGTTCCGGTTATTGCCGGGACGGGTTCGAATGCCACGCATGAGGCTATCACCCTGACGCAACACGCCAAGGATGTCGGCGCGGATGGAGCGCTGATCGTCACCCCTTATTATAACAAACCAACGCAAGATGGTCTTTACGCCCATTACAGGAAAATCCACGATGAAGTGGCGATTCCCATTATCATCTACAATATCCCCGGGCGGTGCGTGATCGACATGACCGTCGAGACCATGGCCAAGCTGGCCAAACTTCCGAATATTGTCGGGGTGAAAGATGCTGCGGCGGATCTGGCTCGACCTCTGGAGACGCGTATGGCGATCGGCCCTGATTTCTGCCAGCTTTCGGGCGACGATATCACGGCGGCGGCGTTTCTGGCGCAGGGCGGCGTGGGCTGCATTTCCGTTGTTTCCAACGTGGCTCCGGCGCAATGCGCCCGGTTACAGGAGGCTTGGATGGAAGGTGACCTTGAGACATTTTCCGAACTGCGCGATCTTTTGTTGCCGCTGGCGAAAACTTTGTTCTGCGAGAGCAATCCTGCGCCCGTCAAATATGCGGCCTCCACGCTTGGGCTTTGTTCCGATGAGGTGCGCCTGCCGCTTGTTCCCGCTTCGGAGAAGGCGCGCAAGCTTGTCGATGCTGCCTTGGAGCAGACGGGCCTGAAAGGCGGACGCGCCAAGGCCCGGCGGGCCTGACCTGCCTTTTAATACACTTGCCAATAACCTGCGTCTGCCTGTACCCTCGCGGTTCCTGAAAAGAAAGGCGCGCAAACTGTTATGGCCGGGAAAAAAGACAAGAAAAAGCCCGCGATGATCTCGACCGACAAGGTGGTGGCCGAGAACCGGAAGGCGCGTTTCGATTACGAACTTCTGGACCGTTTCGAGGCGGGGATCATGCTCACGGGTTCCGAGGTCAAGTCGCTGCGGCTCGGGCAATGCAGCATAAAGGAAAGTTTCGTTGGACCGAAGGACGGCGCGCTCTGGCTGTGGGGGGCCAATATTGCGGAATATAAACAAGCGGGGCCGCATTTTCAGCACGAGCCGACGCGTCCAAGAAAATTATTGCTTCACAAGAAGCAGATCGACAAGCTGATCGGCGCGGTGACCCGCGATGGGATGACGATCATCGCCACGCAGCTTTATTTCGATAAAAGAGGGCGGGCGAAGCTGGAAATCGCAATCGCGCGCGGGAAAAAGAAGCACGATAAGCGCGAGACGGAAAAACAGCGCGACTGGGGGCGGCAGAAGCAGGCGCTGATGCGCGAGAAGGGTTGAATTTCCGGTGTTTTTTGTGACTTGAGGCATGAAACTTTTCAGTTGTGCGAAAACTTGATAGACTTTTTCTCCAAGGGTTCAAAAAAGCGGGACGGGGATGCCTTCCTTACAACACCATGCCTTGTTGATTAACGATTCGCAGCGGTGGAGGGTGGACCCCACCTTCGATGATCCTGCGTATATGTCTTGGACCACGGAAGGCGGAATGATGAAGCCGAACGGGACTGAGCAGACGCGAGCGGTGGCCGAGCGGATCCGGGATATGGCGGACAAGTACCGCGATCTCGGGGTTCCGGTCTTTATTATCTGCTATGCGTTCGACGACGAGGATCATACGAATGCGAATGGCGGGCTTTATATGGTCGAGTACAAGCCCGAGCGTGGAGATATCATGGTGCGGAAGGAGGAAATGTCCCCTTTCCTGCATAGCGATGTCGGCGGGAAGAATATCGATACAGTTCTTAGGCAGCGCGGGATCAAGACGCTGTCGGTTGCCGGGTTTCACGCCTCTCTGTGTATCACGGACCTGACGCTGGATGCGCTGGATAAAAAGTATGAGGTCCGGTTACTCGAAGATTGTATCGGCGAGAACGATCCGCACCCGGAGTTTGCGGTGCCGCGGGCGCTCGAACATCTGGAAAAGAACGGCGCCCTTCGCGTGACGTCCATCGAAGACCTCGTACACCTGCACAACCTGCGGGAACAGGAGAGCGTCCCTGTGTTTGACTATTAATATCCTGCCGAAGACCTTTATTTCTTCTTTTTGGCCGGGGGTGGCCCTTCGTCGTTCGCCGCGCTTGCCGCCGCCTCGTCCGCCGAGTCTCCGGCTGATTCTGGTCCGGCGAGCATGGCTTCCGCCACGAGGCCCGCGTTCTGACGGATCTGGTTTTCGAGTTTCGCGGCCACTTCAGGATGGTCCTTCATGAACTGCTTGGCGTTTTCGCGGCCCTGCCCGATGCGCTGGCCGTCGTAAGCGAACCATGCGCCGGATTTTTCGACGATGTTCGCGTTTACGCCCAGATCAATGAGCTCTCCGGTCTTGGAGATGCCCTCGCCGTACATGATGTCGAACTCCACTTGGCGGAAGGGCGGGGCCATCTTGTTTTTCACGACCTTCACGCGGGTCTGGTTGCCGACCACGGTCTCCTTGTCCTTGATCGCGCCGATGCGGCGGATGTCGAGGCGGACGGAGGCGTAGAATTTCAATGCGTTGCCGCCCGTTGTCGTTTCGGGGGAGCCGAACATGACGCCGATTTTCATGCGGATCTGGTTGATGAAGATAACGATGGTGCGCGAACGGGAGATGGAGCCGGTGAGTTTTCTTAATGCCTGAGACATCAGGCGCGCCTGCAAGCCCACATGCGAGTCGCCCATTTCCCCCTCCAACTCCGCGCGGGGAACGAGCGCGGCGACCGAGTCAATGACCAGAACGTCCAGCGCGCCGGAGCGCACCAGCGTATCGGCAATTTCGAGCGCCTGCTCCCCCGCGTCGGGCTGGGAGATGAGAAGATTATCAACGTCAACGCCGAGCTTGCGGGCGTAGCCGGGGTCGAGCGCGTGTTCCGCGTCCACGATGGCACAGGTGCCGCCGCCCTTCTGCGCCTCAGCGATGACCTGCAGTGCCAGTGTCGTTTTTCCGGAGCTTTCAGGGCCATAAATTTCAATGATCCTTCCGCGCGGGAGGCCGCCGATGCCGAGCGCGATATCGAGGCCCAGAGAGCCGGTGGAGACCGACTCCACCTCCATCGCCATCTGCCCGTCATTGAGCTTCATGATGGAGCCCTTGCCGAAGGCGCGTTCGATCTGCGCGAGGGCGGCGTCGAGCGCCTTCTGCTTTTCGGCGGTGTTCTGGGTCATGGCGTTATCCTTGTCCTGTCTGAACGGGGTGATGGTCATAGCGGAGACTCCCTTTTGGCATAATTGGGGGTGATGTGCAAATCCTACCTGGCGGCGCGAACCGCCTTATGCACATTACAATGTTCTTGTTTTATTCTTGCGTCAAGAAAAAAGAACAAAAAAAGAACATTATTCATAATTGGAGATGAGCGATCGGGCGTTACGGATTACAGGAGTTTTGACCACGGAGGTTAAAGAGGAGAATTAGAGGTTAAGGCGTTATGTTTCTGCGTAGGCGATCATTTTTTTGAAACACAACGGGCACGGCGAACACAACGCGGGCGGGTTTGACCTATATGGACCGTTATATGGACCGTTTTAATTGTAATAAAATTTTCTGAGATAAAAGGTTATGTTACTCTTGCCTAAATATTCGAAAGTTAAAGTAAACTGTAAAGCTATATGAGTTGTGACGTTTAAAATGAAAAAGGAGATTTATAGAGCCTTGAGTTTATTAAACACAGCAACTCCTTTCTTGTGGGTCATCAAGATTCTGAAACGAAAAACTGGTTCTGCGCTGCTTTTCTATATATCTGTAATCATCTTTGTCGCATCGTGTTATTTAGCACTGTTCTTTATTATCTCTAATTTCTAGTTTTTTTATTCAATTATTTCTGGATCCCCACTTACGCAGGGATGACAAAAGGGGCGCGGGGATGCTCGGAATGAAGGGCCATCCTTATATATGTATTTAATTTGTACAAGTCTTATAGTTTTCTTAGTCTTGCTATTTCCGAAAGTAGCAAGGGGACGTCTTGTCTTGCGTGGGCGATAAAATCCTGATCCTCAGTCGTTGCTCCCGTCAACTCAATGTCATCTTTTGCTGTTCTAATAAAACTAGAACCGCTGATGTGGTCACGGCCTTCAATATAAGAAACCCATGGGCCAGCGGTTGCGGAATTGCAGCGCAATTTTATTTCTTCAAGTTTTTCTGGAGTCAATTCGCTCATTCTACTCCTCCAGCACCTGTTTCACCTTTTCGGCGAGTTGCTTGAGGGTGAAGGGTTTGGGGAGGAAGTAGATGCGTTCGCCCATGTGGTCCTTCAGGCGTTCCTCGGTATAGCCGGATATGAAGATGATCTTGAGCTTCGGGCTGGCTTCGCGGATTTTTTTGGCCAGGGTGGGGCCGTCGATGCCGGGCATGACGACGTCGGTGATCAGAAGGTCGAGCTTTTTGTTTTCCGCCGCCTCGAACAGGCGCAGGGCGGAATCGCCGCTTTCTGCGGCGAGAACCTTATAGCCCTTGTTGGTCAGGGCGCGCTGGCTGAATGTTCTTACGGCGTCTTCATCCTCGACCAGCAGGATTGTTTCGGTTCCGGTCAGATCCTTCGGTTTTTCCTCGGTCAGTTCCTGAGGCTCGTCCTCTTCTTCCTCCGACTCGGCGGCGCGGGGGAGATAAATCAGGAAGGTCGTGCCCTTGCCGACTTCGCTTTCGACATCAACAAAGCCGCCGGACTGGCGGATGATGCCGAAGACGGTGGAAAGGCCCAGGCCCGTCCCCTGCCCGACTTCCTTGGTCGTAAAGAACGGTTCGAAGATGCGGGCGAGATTTTCTTTCGTTATCCCCGTTCCGGTATCCGTCACCTTTACAAGCACCCAGTCGCCGGGGGGCATATCCTCCGTCTTGATTTCGCGGGGCTTGCGGTTGGTGTAATTCTCGGTCGTAACGGTCAGGGTGCCGCCGCCCTCCATCGCGTCGCGGGCGTTGACAGCGAGGTTGATGAAGACCTGCTCCATCTGGCCTTCGTCGATCTTCACGAGGCCGAGATCATCGCCGTGGACGATATCGAGTTCGATGTTCGCGCCGATCAGGCGGCGCAGGAGATGCGAGAGTTCGGTGAGGATATCGGTCAAGTCATGCAGGCGCGGGCGCAGGGTCTGCTGTCTTGAGAATGCCAGAAGCTGGCGGACCAGATTGGCGGCGCGGTTGGAGTTCTGCTTGATCTGCATGATGTCGCCGAAAGACGGATCGCCGGGCTTGTGGCGCAGGAGCAGCAGGTCGCAGAAGCCGATGATGGCGGTCAGCATATTGTTAAAGTCGTGCGCGACGCCGCCGGCGAGCTGGCCGATCGCCTGCATCTTCTGGGACTGGACGAACTGCTCCTCCAGCGATTTTTTCTCCGTCATGTCGATGAAATGCAGGACCATGCTGCGCCCCTCACGGAAGCGGCGGGCGTGAAGCTGCGTGATGACCGGGCGTTTCTCGCCCTTGAGCGTGACTTCCATGGTTCCTGAAATCTGCTGGCCCTTTTCGGTGTGGCTGAGGGCTTCAAGCACGGTGTCGCGGTCTTCGCCGCCTAAAAGTATTTTAAAGTCCGTGCCCTCGATATCCGAAACCGTGCGGCCGATCATGCGGGCGAATTCGCCGTTGCAATCCTCGATCATGCCGTCCTGATTGACGAGGATGATCCCCAGGGGCGCTTCCTCGAAAAATCTCTGGAAGCGGTCTTCCGAGGCCTGGAGCGCCTTTCGCATTTCGCGTTCGGCGGTGAGGTCGTGGACGACGGCGCGAGTGCGGACGGCTCCGCTCTCATCCTGCACGATGCTGTAATTGACGGAGGCCAGAAAGATGCGGCCCGCCGGCCCCTTCATCTGCACCTCCACGATCTGGGAGCCTGCGCTTTCGTTGGTGAGTTCGAAGGGTTTTGCGTTCTCCGGCGGATGCTCCATATAGGTGTGGAGCTTGCCCTGCAAGAGCAGGAGCGCGAGATCTTCGCCCAGCCAGCGGGCGAATGTGGCGTTGGCGAACTGGAAGCGGCCGTTCTCATCGACGGAGAAAAAACCGACCGGGGCGTTATCGGTGAAGTCGATAAGTTTCTCCCGCTCCTCACGCACGGAGCGGTCGGCGGTGTAACGCTCGGTGACGTTATCGAGGCGCCAGTGGATATATCCGGCGTGGCCGGCGATGGGCTGCGCCGTGACCTGATACCAGCCTTCGAGGTCGCGTCGGTCGCAGTAGAGTTCGATGGAATCGGTCAGGCCGCGGTGCGCCACATCGGAGAGGGAGTCGAGCAGGCCCGAGGCCTTGTCGTTATTCTCAAACATACGGACCAACGCGGCGTAGCTGACGTCCTTTTCGACGCCGCACATTTCGGCGAAGCGCTGGTTATAGTAGAGCGTGTTATCGGCGCTGTCGGTGATCAGGCGCCCGCCGCGGCTGCCCTCCATCACCTCCTTGATGAGGACGAGTTCGTCCTCCTGCGTGGCTTGAAGATATTGCGCCCTCTTGGCCGCGAAGGCGACCAGCGTGGCGGCGACAAAAACGAAGATCGAGACGAAGACCGTTGTGCTGTCAACCCGCGCTACGGTCACGACGAAGACCATGACCACGAGATAAAGCGCGAAAATGAGAAAGACCAGAAGGCTGCTCAAATGGCGGCGGCCTTCGACCTGATGGCGGGCGCGGGCTGTCTTATGATGGCGTTCGATGAATTCCTTGTGGTCTATCGTCATTCTGAGCGGGATCGGGTCGTTTTACATATGAACATCAGGGTTCTAACGGAATCATGGCACAAAGGCAAGGTTCTGAACAGGTTCGGGATGGGTCTGCGCCTGATTCTTCCCCTATCCCAGCGGGCGGCCCCTGATCTTGTAGACGTAGGAGATGACTTCGGCGACGGCCTTGAAATGCTCGGCGGGGATCATTTCATCGATTTCGACTGTGTCGTAGAGAATGCGGGCCAGCGGCGGGTTTTCATAAATAATTATTTCGTGTTCCTTCGCCACTTCGCGGATGCGGAGCGCCAGATCGTCCACGCCCTTGGCGACACAGACCGGGGCGCTCATTTCGGCGGGATTGTATTTGAGGGCGATGGAAAAGTGCGTCGGGTTGGTGATGACCACGTCGGCGGTCGGGACGGCCTGCATCATGCGCTGGCGGGCTTTCTGGGCGCGGAGCTGGCGCAGGCGGCCTTTGACCATCGGGTCGCCCTCGGTCTGCTTGTATTCGTCCTTGAGTTCCTGCTTGGTCATCCGCATCTTGCGGTAATATTCGTAGCGCTGATAGAGCAGGTCCGTCACGGCGATCACCAGAGTCAGGACCAGAATTCCGACCAGCATCTTTACGACCAGATATTGAAGCTCGGCGAGGGCGGCGATGGTTTCGAGGTCGATGAAATGCTCGAAGCGGTCGAAATAGGGATAGATGATCATCGCCGACATCGCGCCGACGAGGGAGATTTTCAGTATCCCCTTCACGAATTCGACAATCGAGCGCATGGAAAAGAGGCGGTGGAACCCCTTGATCGGGGATATCTTGCTGAAATCAGGGCGGATGACTTCGGGCGCCATCAGGGGGCCAACCTGCAGGAAGGGCGCAAGGAAGGCGGCGGCCATGAGCAGCAGCAGCGGCAGGAAGAGAATTTTTACGACCTCCCATGCCGCGCCGCCCAGAACCACGGATAACCCTCCGGGCATAGAGGGAAAGTCATGCGGGCGCTCGATGAAGCTCCGCATCATCACGGTCAGGTCGCTCATGACCGGACCCGCGAAGACGCCGACCATCAGGGTTCCGGCCAGCAGCATCACCCAGTTGTTCATTTCGCGGGACAGGGCGACCTGCCCGCGCTTTCGCGCTTCCTCTATTTTTTTCGGGGTGGGGTCTTCGGTCTTCTGACTGTCGTCCTGCTCGTCGCCTTCGGCCATCTTGCGCTTCTCCTAGGGGCTGGCGGCCTGGAAGAAAACGGTCAGGCTGTTCTCGTAGAAAGCCACCCACGTCATGAAGAGCGTCGAGGCGGCCAGCATAAGCAGGATCAGGGACAGTACAATCTGGATCGGGAGGGCGAGGAGAAAGACCTGCACCTGCGGCATCAGGCGGGAGAGGACGCCCATCGCCACGTAGATCAAGAGGGTGAGGACGATAAAGGGCGTGGCCAGCTTCACGCCCACGGTGAAGGCGGAGGTCACGGCCTTGGTCATCACCTCGGCCATGCTTCCCGTATCCGGCACCTCGCCGACCGGGAACATCTGGTAACTCTCGACAAGGCCCATGAGCAGCAAATGGTGGAGATCGGTTTTAAAAAGGATCAGGACGCCCGTCACGGAGAGCAGCGCGCCCATGAGCGAACCCTGCGTGGCCAGAGAGGGGTTGAAGACCTGCGCGTTCGAGAGGCCGGACTGCATGGAGATAATCATGCCCGCCGTGTCCATCGCGGTCATGAAAATCCGCGCCACCGTGCCAATCAGCAGGCCGACGATAAATTCTGTGGCTATCATGACAAACAGCATGAAGGTTTGCGGCAAGGGCTGCGGGATGAAGGGCATCACCAGCGGGAACAGGACAAAGGACAGGCCCAGCGCCAGATGCAGGCGGATGCGTTCGGAGACGAAAGAGTCGCCCAGGCCCGGCATAATCATTACAGCGGCGCCAATGCGGACGAAGGTCAGGATGAAGGCCAGAACGCCCCCGGCCAGAAAGGTTTCCAGAGTGGCCTGCATGATCCTCCCCTTTCTCTGGCCCCTAGCCGCCCGCGATTTTCAGCGCCAGCCCCTCCATGAACATGATGAGCGTGTTCATCATCATGGGCAGGAAGAAAAAGAGCGAGAGGAAAATCGCCACGATCTTCGGCACGAAGACCAGTGTCATTTCTTGCACCTGCGTGAGCGCCTGAATCAGCGCGATACTCACACCGACCAGCAGCCCGACCAGTAGGACCGGAAGGGAAATCTGGATGGTGATCAGCAGCGCCTCGCGCACGGTTTCGATGACTTCCGCGTCTGTCATGGGGAACAGGGTAGCAGAAAGGGCGCGGCGGGACTATTGCGCGGCGGGGGGCGGGGCGGAGTTATCCCCTAAACCGCTACAATATTACTGATAACCAAATCCCCGTCCGCGAAAAGCTGGTTGACGTCCAGACCCGTGACGCCCTTGATTCTGGCCGCGACCTCAAAGGATGCGCCGCCATCGGTTCCGTTGATATCCACGGAGAGGAGGCTGTCGGCGCCGTTTTGCGTTATATGCACGAAGTCCGTAATCGCGTCGGTTAAAGGATCGAAATTCAGAATGTCCTTGATCTGGATTTTATCGCCCTCGGAAATGCTTAAATCCTGAATTGTGTCGGGCCGATTATAATTGATGCCATCCAGCACGAACAGGTCGGCATCGCTTCCGCCATTCATCTTGTCGGACCCTTTGCCGCCGTACAGCGTGTCGGCGCCCTCGTTTCCGTAAAGCGCGTCCCAGCCGCTGCCGCCTTGTAAGACATCATCGCCCCTCAGGCCGATCAGCGTGTCGTTGAGATAACCGCCCACGTAACGGTCGCCCTCGTCCGTGCCGATATAGAAATCGGCCACGTCATTCACCCGGATAGACACTTTAGCAAAATCATGCGCGCCGTACTCATCCAGAAGCTTATAGGTAAAGCTGTCCGTGCCGTAAAAATCGGCTTTCGGGGTGTAGGTGAAATCGCCACTCTCGGAGAGGATGACCGTGCCGCCCTTGGCGGTTGTCAGCGTCTGGGCCAAGACGTGCAACACATCGCCGTTCGGGTCACTGTCCGGTCCGTGACCGTGGTCGGCGAGGACGTTGCCGGAGAGGAGCGTGTCTTCGAGCATGGAGAAGGAGTCGTCTTTAGCGTCCGGCGGACTGTTTTCCCCTAATAACAATCTAACAGAAGCCGTTGATTGCAGGCCTGTTGAGTCTTCTAGCGTATATTCAAAATAATCCTCGCCCTGAAAATTTGGATCGTCGGGTTTGTATTGAAACTCCCCAAAGTGACGATCAATAGAACTATTTGTTATCGTAACAACTCCATGTTCTGTTTTGATCGTTGATTTAACCGCTCTTATGTAATCATTATTTGAATCATAGTCTGCGCCATTACCATTGTCCTCCAAAAGATTTCCGTAATAACTTTTGGCGATGTTTTCAAAAATTATAACATCATTTTTTGCTACAGGTGGAAGATTCACATAAGTATAGTTCTTGATGGTAGCAATATTTTGTGTGGAGTATGTTTCGTCGTTGAAATAATCCTCATAATGATGAAAATTTATGAAGACGTCAGTGTCAGGGCCATTCGACTTGTATAAAAGCGTGTAACCTACCTGTTCCCAAATATTATAATCAATATTAACACTGAGCATATTCACATTGTGAACGCTTGGGTTTTTGTTTCCTATGACAAAAGGGCCAGAAATGGGCGGAGTGGTTATATACGTGATATTTTCTAACCAACCATCATTGTACTCCGCTCCTATTCCGAGATCACTAACATCAACAACTCTCACAGGTTCCGCCATTTTAATGATCCTCTCAGAAAAACTTTTTTGAAATATTTTTTACACTGCCATTTGTTTTGAGCGGCCTCAACTGTAAAAACAAAAATGCATACGGGATCATTCAGTGATGGGCTCCCCCTCTCCCTGCCCTCTCCCCTTGCAGGGTGAGAGGGAAGAAAATTGGCAGCGGCCTTAAATCGGCATCCGCATAATATCCTGATAGGCGGAGATGAGGCGGTCGCGCAGGGCGATCACGGTCTGGAGGGCGAGTTCGGCCTCGGTCACGGCCTGGACCACGTCGGTCACATCCGCATCGCCGGTTACGGCCTTGGCGGACATTTGCTCCCCGGCCTTGAGCTTGCCGACGGTATTTTCGAGCGATCCGCGGAGAAAATCCGAGAAGCTGACGCCGCCGTCATCGGCCAGAGACGCGCCCGCCTTGCTCCCCACATTGAGGGAGTTCGTATAGGCCTTCGCGGCGAAGTTCGGGTCTGTGATTTTATCGGCGGACATGGCGGGGGACTCCCTGAGTGTTCATACTATACCTGTCGTTTACGCCCTTAGCAAATCAATCGTCCGCAGGATCAGGCCGCGCGCCTGTTCGACGAGACCGAGGTTGGCCTCATAGGATCTTTGCGCCTCACGCATATCCATCATCTCGATGAGCATATTGACGTTGGGCAGCTTGACGTAACCCGAAGAATCCGCCGCCGGATGGTCGGGCATATATTGCATCGTGAATTCCGCGTTTTTATCCACGCCGATCCTGTCCACCTGCACGAGCTGGACGCCCATTTTCTTGTCGAGTTCGTTGGCGAAGCTGATGGTCTGGCGTTTGTAGGGGTCGGAGCCGGGGGTTTTGCCGGTCGTATCCGCGTTGGCGACGTTTTCCGCAATCACACGGACCCGCGTACCCTGCGCCTTCATGCCGCTGGAGGACACCAGCATTGCGCCTAACATATCTGAACTCATGATCCTTCTCCTTCTTCCCTGCCGTTATCTGACGTTGGCTTTATCTGACACCAAGGGCGATTTTCATCATGCCGATCTGCTTCTGATAGAGATTGAGCATGAGGTTGTAATCCATGACGTTGCGGCCCGCGCTGAAGAGCTGTTCCTCCATCACCACCGCGTTGCCGACGGGGGCGACTTCGTAGAAAGTTTTCTGCTTGCGGTCATTCGCCTGCCCCACGGCGCCGCCGGACGGGCCCATATGCATGGGGTCGGTCTGTGCGGGCTGGACGCCCATGCCGCCCGTGACGCCGCTGAGAACCGATCCGAAATCGACCGGAGTCAGATCCTTGGGCTTATAGCCCGGCGTGTCGGCGTTGGCGATATTTTCGGCGATAACCTTGTGGCGCTGGCCCAGATAATCGAGCTTGGCACCGATAGCCTTGAGCAGGCCGATCTCTTGAGTCGACATGACGCATTCCTTACACTAGTCTTTCCACCGGCCCCTTGTTTTTTTATGGCGGGGCGCTGGAGGGAACCTTGCAGGAACCATGCCAATGACAGACCTTTATGACGACGGGTCGGACCCCGCTGGCGAGCACCCGCTAAAGCCTTTAAATTCAAGGGAAATCCCGAAAGACAAGACCGCCGTGGCGCTTAAGGAGTCCATGGGCGGGAAAAAAGTGCCGAGGATTGCCGCCGCCGGACGGGGAACGATTGCCGAGCGAATCCTGCAACTGGCCTATGAAAACGGGATTTATGTGCGCGAAGACGGCGATCTGGCGCAGCTTCTGGCCAAGATCGAACTGGACAGCCCGATCCCCAGCGAGACGTTTCCGGCGGTGGGGGAGATCCTTTCGTATGTGTACCGCGCCAACGGCCAACCCGATCCTTTTGACACGGAACGGAATTTTAGTAAGAATGGGGAATAACTGACTGAAATCGGTGATATTTTATGAATGCTGGCGGACATCAGGAGACTCTGGAACGGGAGATCGAGAGCCTGTCGGAGATTCTTTCGCAGGCGTTTGAGACTTTGCGGCAGGGTCATGCCCCGGTTCTTGGCGATCTTGGCTTACGGGTCGAGCGGCTGTGCCGCGATGTTTCGGAATCTGCGCCTAACGTCCGCGAAAGTTTGCGGCCCCTCCTTGCGGGTCTGATCCAGAGGCTTGATGAGTTGGCGCTGGATATCCAGACCTTCCAGTCAGGCCTTAAGGAGGCGAAGGCGCCATGATGATGGGGTATCTCACGCGCCGCCGCGCCTATCATATGTTGAAAACCGGGCGGAATCCCAAAGGGCTGTTCAAGCTCATCAAACCCTATATCAAAACCAAGGATCCCGATGCGCTTTATCTCTATTCCTGCTTTTCCCTTCCTGAATGGGGGGAGACGGATGAGAGTTTCTTTATGCGGCGGTTTAAATATCTGCGCTTTGCCGCGCAGGCAGGGCACGCCGAAGCGATTTATGAACTCGGCCTTGTTTTTCACACCGGGTACGGCGGAATTGAGCAGGACAAACGCAAGGCGGCGCAGCATTTCAAGGCTGCGGCGGAAAAAGGGCACCCGCAATCGAAACTGTATTATGGACTTGATCTTTTTTATGGATCGTGCGGGATCGAGAAAGATGAGGTTCTTGGAATCAGCTTTGTTCATCAGGCGGTCGATGACGGCGTTCATGATGCCCGCTATACTCTGAAAAAACTTCTAAAACTCCAAGAGCTTGAGAAAAGCACGTCATGAGTCCGGATGATCTTTTCAGTATCGGGCGTATGCTGGCCGCGCTGGTTTTTGTGCTGGCCCTTATGGGCGGGCTGGCTCTTGTTCTCAAGAGGCTCGGCCTTTCGGGGATTACTCCTCATATTCAAGGAAAAAAGCGGCTTAAAATCATTGAAACCTTGCCGATTGACTCACGGCGACGCCTTGTTCTCTTCCAGTGCGACGATGAACAGCATCTGGTCGTTCTGGGCCTATCGGGAGAAACCGTCATTAAAACCGGAATCAAGCCCGTCGCTGACTCACCCGATGCTGTGGATGCTTCTCAGGAAGCCAATCGTTAATCTTTCTTGCCTGGTTTTGAGCGTGTACGATTTTCTTCAGGCAAGCGATTCATGTTTTTTAATTATTTCAGCCCGGATGTTCGTTCTGCGCGAGGATTTCATTGTTCTCTGCGTTTTCTGGCTTTTTGTTTTCTTATTGCGCTTGCGTTTTACTGTACGCCCGCTGTAGCGCAGAATATTTCCATCGATTTCGGTGAAGAGGGCGATGCTACGGCCAGCGGACGGATTATTCAGATCGTTGCGTTGCTGACTGTCCTGTCTCTTGCTCCTTCTATCCTGATCATGATGACGTGCTTCACGCGGATTGTCATCGTTCTGTCATTTTTGCGGACAGCGATCGGTATCCAGCAAACCCCGCCTAATACCGTCATGATTTCACTGGCCCTGTTTCTTACGCTTTTTATTATGACTCCGACACTTCAGGCCGCCTATGATGCCGGGATCAAGCCCCTGATCGACGGGCATATCGACGAAGTCACGGCTTTTGACAAGACCACCGCGCCGTTCAAAACCTTTATGCTGGCCAATACGCGTCCGAAAGACCTCGATCTTTTTGTGGAGTTGAGTAAATCCGGCCCGTTCGACTCGCCACAGGCGATCCCGCTTCAGATCGTGATTCCCTCGTTTATGATCTCGGAATTGCACCGCGCATTTGAGATAGGCTTTATGCTGTTTCTGCCGTTTTTGATTATTGACCTTGTAACCGCCTCCATCCTGATGTCCATGGGCATGATGATGCTTCCGCCCGTGACGGTTTCACTGCCGTTTAAGATTATTTTCTTTGTCCTCGTGGAGGGTTGGTCGCTGTTGTGCGGGGCACTGGTTCAGAGCTTTGATATACCGTAGTCTTTCTTGTAAGACTAGAAAGTGTCAAAAAAACAGCCGCAATCGTTATTATTAACAAGAAGAGCAAAATGGTTATTTGTGAGTCTTTTCTCTTATTGATTAGTTGCCGTTGGTACTCGTAAAATATAATGGATTGCATATCATCTTCGCTGTGCGAAGCATCAGGTTCAGGGCTTGCCTGTTTGTTCTGCTCCGCCTGTCGTTTTTTTCTCAACGGTTTCCGACTTATAGCCATCTAAAAAATCCTTAAATAAATCCACTTCCGAGACCACGGATAATAATGTCTCCCGGTCAGCAAGAACCGTGTTGCGCCGAGGGCGCGTAATTACCTCGAACTGATGGGCCATGGAAGATGTCGCCATCAGCTTGTGATATTTTTCGCGTAAATTGGCAATGGCGATCCGGTCGTTCGAAAGGTTGAGCGCTACAGCCAGATTCATAATAACCTGTGCCTGCTTTTCCGTCAAAGTTCCATCCGCCCCGGGCCTCTGGTCCTCCAGCACCTGATTGAGCGCGTCGGCGGCCTCCGCCCAATAGCCAGCCTGCCAGGAGATATCGGCCCGAAGGCGGTTGACATCGGGGGCGGCGCTTATATTCTTCAGCAAAGCCAGAGCCTGCTCGGGTTGATTGTCCTGCGCTAAAGCGCGGCTCCGCAGCAGGGTCATTGCGCGGACCGTTTCCTCCTTTTCCAGGCCTTCGGGGATCAGGCCAAGGGATTCCTGCATTTTACCTAAGGTCTGCATGGCCTTTTGCGGCTGGCGATCAAGAAGATAAATTGATGCTAATCTTTTGGCGACCTGCAGTTTTTCCTCACCTTTCAGTCGGTGGTTGACCTGATTTTCCAGTAATTTTGCTGCACGGGCCAAGAGGTCGGCGTTGACCAGATGTTCGGCAAGATTGCGGACCAAACGGTCGCCGGGTTCTCCGGGCGGGGTCAGTTCGGTGAATTGCTCGTACAGCGCCACGGCATCGAGGGCGCTGAGCTTTTTGAGATCGGCCCCGAGGAAAAGATCGGTGAAGGTCTTGCTCATATCCGCGGATACCCGACGCCCGAGTTCCGTTTCTCCGGCGACTTCAGAGGCATCGCGCATAATACCGAGCCCTTTAACGTATTCTTTTTTCTTGAAATAGGCGTTGCCGAGCCAGTAATTGACCAGAGCCTCGACCTCGTCGCCCCGCCAAGCGTAACGCAGCCTTTCGAGGCGGTCGATCGCTTTTTCATTGGTAATCGTCCCCTCCTCATCCAGCAGGCGCGTGATGGCCAACCCGGATTTGACGCGGAAATAATCATCCTTTCCTGTTTCCAGTTCCTTCCAGATATCGAGCGCCTTCTGCTTCTGACCTTTCTGACGGGCGGATTCCCCGCGCAGATAGGATAAAGCGGCGCGCATGGGCTCGTCCAATTCGTCCTTGTAGTACTCGACGAGGGCCAGAAGCTCGTCGGCCTTATCGATCCGGCCCGCCCGGAGCAGGACTTCGGAGAGAACAAGGGCCACACGGCGGCTAACGAGGCCGGGATATTCATAGAAAGCGGCGAGATTTTCGGGCAGGACGTTTATGGCCTGCTGCCAGTCGCCAAGATCGGCCAGGACGTATGCTTTCCAGTATCCGATTTCCTGATAGGGTTTGAGTTCCTCGCGCTGGAGGTCGGCCAAAGCAACATCGGTCTTGCCGTCAAAGGCATTGGCCATGCCGCGCAGTGCGATAAATTCAGGATTTTTTTTGATATCCGGCAGTTCCTGTCCGGCGAAATTCAGGAAACCCAAAGCTTCGGCGCCCATACCGCTCAGGAGATAGGCCTTGGCCAAGGCGATTAAATCTTCGGCGCGGGAAGCCTTGGTGTATTCGGGCAATGAAGCCAAAACTATATTTTTATTTTGCTCAAGGGAGTCGTAGGGAATTCTCTGCCACTCCGCGAAGTTGAAAATGCGCGGGCCAAAGTCGGCCGATGCAGAACCCTTGTAGGGCGAAGGCGGGCCGCCCGTATCTGACGAAGCGCTGCCGATGGTTTTTTGCGGCAGCAGTGCCAGACCGCCTGGACGGGAAATTTCCACTCCCTGTTCTGTCAAATCGACGTTCAGGTCATCTACTTTGGGAAAAACGGCTAGTCCCACGATGGAGCGCAGCAGAGTGAAATCCACGAAATCCTGCGCCGGACCTGTATATTGCTCGGCATTTTTAACTGTGACGATTTTTAGCGTCTGACCCGTGAGCGGGTCCGTCATTTCCAGAATGGAACCGGGTTCCTTGAGGGGCAAGATCAGCTTTCCGCCGCGGGAAAAGTTTCCGCCGCGGGTGATGCGCTCGGGCTCTACCGGGGTCAATTTGAGTTCCTGCTTGTCGAAAATAACCTTCCACGATAATTCGCCGCCCTTGGCTTTCACCTGATAGCCTGCGGGCATCGAAGTTCTGTAGGCGCGGCCGCCTTCGAGCGGCTGGTCTTGCATTTCCGCAAAGATATAGGGCGTCCTGCTGTTGACGACCGGCTTGAGGTGCCCGGAATCCCGGTCGGTGACGAACCAGAGGTCGCCCATATTCTCAAACACAGCCAGTCCGACAGACGCCGTTGAGGTTACGGTGAGGACGTGCAACGCCGCCGGATCGATCTCAAGCTTGGGAGGGGTTGGTTCGGCTTTCGGCGGCGAAGGCTGAGGTGTCGGCTGAGGCTGAGGCTGAGGCTGAGGCTGAAGTTGCGCTTGCGGCTCGGGCTGGGGTTGCGGCGGGGTCAGCTTTGCCTGCTCCGGCGGTTTGGCCTGCTGCGCCGTTTCCGGGACCAGTGAAAATTTCAGGCCGTTTTTCGCCGTGTTTTCGGTTCCGATGGCCGGAGTCTCGGTTGGTGTCATTTCTTCCGGCGGGCTGGAATGGGGAAGTTCCTTCGGCGGCTCGGTTTTGACCTGTTCAACTTTTTGCGGCAAGGGTGGGGTTTCTTCCGGCTTTTCAGAGGCTTTGGCCGGAGGTTCCTCTGTTTTGGCTTCGGCGGCAGGTTTTTCCGCTACGGGTTCAGGTTTCTTTTCCGGTGTGGCGTCCGCTTGTTTCGGCGGTTCCTTTTCGGATTCAGGCTTTTTTTCCGGTTCTTTCTTTTCCGGGGCGGCTTTTGCATCTTGCTTCGGCGGATTATAGATATCGACGACCACGCGGCTATTGGCCAGCGCAAAGGCCTTGACCTTGCTGTCCTCCGGGACAATCATGGAGACTGTCAGGGGATCGTTCTTGATGACCCGGAACCCTGTGACATTCTCCAGCTTTGAGGAATCAAAGCCTGATAAATCCGTCCGTCCCGCTTCCTTGAAACGGATGATCAGAAGTTTTTCATGGCTTTCGTCGATCGTGTATTCCACCGCGCGGCCCCAATCGAAGACCACGCGTGAGTAATCTTCATGCGCCCCCGATCTCACCGCAATTTTTTGCTGAGCAAGAGCCGTCCGGGGGTACGCAAGAGAGAAACAAAGAGACAAAACTGAAAAGCCAAAGAACAATCTTTTCATCGCTTCAGGTTGCCACAGGTGTCCCCTGCGGTCCAGAGGGTTTGCCGTTTCATCCCGTCAGGGTTGCTCGATCATCAGCAATTCGCGCTCGAGGCCGTTATCGCGCAAAATGATGATATCGACACGCCCGGATGCGTTTGCCCCCTCCTCGCTGCGGGCGCTGGAGAGGCCGCGCACCAAGATTTCCTTGCCGTAGCCGTTTTCACGCAGAAAGGCGGCGATTTGCGCGGCCTGACCAAGCGATGACGCCCAGCCGTCCGCGTTTACCGCCTGAGGGGCCGGACCTGACTGCGGCGCATGGCCGACGACCTCTATGCGGTTTTTGATCCGGGCCAGAATATCGGTCAACGTGATCAGGGCCGCACGGCTCTCCGCCTTGCGCTCGGGAGAGGCGCTCTCCACGATTATGTCATTCGACAAGGACACAATCAGACGGTCGCCCTGCTGCGCGATGGCGTAGTCGGTTATCTCCTGCTTTTCGTAGGCTTGCTCGATCAACCCCCTGAGATAAGGCAGGCCCAACGCCCGCGAGAGATCGAGCTTGTCGATACTGATCGTGTCTTGCGGTCCGGCGTTATAAGGCTTCGAGAAGGTTTTCGTAAACTCGCTGCTGAGGGAGGCCGAGAGTTCGTTCCACTTGTCCTCCTCGGGCACCGACATGGCATAAGTCAGCACGAAAAAGGTGAGCATCAGCGCCACGACATCGGTGATGGTGATCAACCAGAGCTTGACCTCCTCCTCGATCGGGTCGATCTCCTGCACATATTTTGAATAGCCTTGAAAAGACTTCTGTTGCTTTTGATCCGTGCGGGGAAATGCAGATACCACATTGCCTCCGGATTCTTCGGATTCGCTCATAGCTCCTCCGACTCCGGCTGTTTCTGTGCGGCCCGAAAGGGTTCATAGCGCACAAAGTAAATATCTATGAAGCCGTTTTCTCCCCTTTGCAGTCCTGAACTCAGAAGCGTTTTCGGAATTCCCATCTCTTCGAGTTTTTGGGCGAACCCGGTGACCGTTTCGAGCTTTTTCTGAAAACCTTCCGGGTCGGATTTCGTCATGTCCGCCGGATCCTGCGGGATGCTGAGAAGCATATCCATACGATAAGGAATTCCGCGGTTCTGCGTTTGCAGAAGGGCCACCAGCGTGGGGACAAAGTTGCCCTGTCTGCCGCCACTTTCTTCCGTGTACTCTATCCCCCTTGCGAAGGAACTCACAGGCAGGCGTATCCTCATCATATTGCCGAGACGGTTGCGCTTGGCTTGCACGTCGGTGAGGTTTGTTACAAAAAGCGATTCTATCCGTTCAAGGGAGTCCCCCTCGCCTTTCAGGGCGATTTCGACAAATTCGTTCAACGGCGCCTGACCCTGCTCCTTGGTTTTTCCTGAAAAGGCGACAGAGAGGCTCCGCATCACCGGGCTGGCCTTCGACTGGTCAAAGCCGGATTTGCTGTTCATGATGATGAAAAAGGACAGCAGCATCAGGAACAAGGACAGGGCGAGGTATTGATTGGCCATAGCGAATCGCAGAGAAATATTCGAACTTCCCTAAAGAATATATCCGATGGAAAAAAAAAGCGAACCGTAAACGATTCGCTTTATAGTGCTGGAAGTAAACTTTAGAAAAAACTCAGTTCAGCGACTTAGAATTACTGGCCGTCAAGTTCCGCAAGGAGCTTGTCGATTTCGTCCTGAGAGACGGCCTGCGGCGGAAGCTGCGGTCCGTTCAGCAGTCTGGCATCCCCAACCCGTTTGTCCTCATTGTCTCCCGTTCCGGCGGCTTTATCGCCGAGAAGGGAAATCAAATGGCCGACCCGCTCCTCAATATCCGTGAGGGTTCTGACCACCTTCCTGATGCGCTGCCCGGTGATATCCTGGAACGAGCAGGCTTCAAAAATCTTCATCACTTCATCGTTAATCCTGTTGGCGTGATCTCCGCCCAGTTCTCCTGCGGCGGTTTGTATTCCATCGCAAGCGTCCATGATTGTGGCTGTGGCTTGTGCGGTCGCCTCGACGACGGCGTCCAGTTCGTCGGTGGCGGTCGGGATATCCTTCGTGCGGATATCGCCGGGGCGGGCCATTCCAATTTCACGGCGTGAATCCTCGATAACCTTTTTCAGATCCACAAGTTCCTGAAAGACCGATTCACGGGTCAGGCCGCCGGCCTTTTCGACCTTATCGAGCATCGAGCCGATGATTTTCACCAGCTTGTCGCGCTTGGATGTGCCCTCTTCCGGCTGCTTTACTGCAAGATTTTCACTCATCTTTATACGCCCTCTCGGCAGATATATTTCTTAAAACTCGCCCAGAACAGAGGCGATCTTGGTTTTCAGGGTTTCCGCGTTGAACGGCTTGACGATGTAGTTGTTTACCCCGGCCTGCTTGGCGGCGACGACGTTTTCCGTCTTGCTTTCGGCCGTGACCATAATAAATGGCACGTTCTTGAAGGCCGCCTCGGACGCCCTGACCTGCTTGAGCAGTTCGAGGCCGGTCATCGGCTCCATATTCCAGTCAGAAATCACGAGGCCGTACTCCTTGGCCTTGATTTTTTCAAGGGCGGCTGTGCCGTCCGTGGCCTCATCGACATTGTTGAAACCCAGCTGCTTGAGCAGGTTTTTGATAATCCTGAGCATCGTCGTATAATCATCCACGATCAGGATGTTGATGTTCTTGTTTACAGACACGTTCAGTCTCCTTGAATTTCCAGCAGAGAAAAGTTTGACGCAGCGTTGAAAAAAATGACCTTCCGTAAGCGCATTATGGCGGGAAATGGTTAACGCAAGGTAAGCAGAGGAAAAAAATCTCAATACATTTTAGAGGGAATTTCGATTTCTGAAAGGCCTGTCCCGCTTTTTCTTAAGAAGAATATCCGGGTATGCACTTTTTTTATTGACCCGGCGGAAGTTCGGGAAGCTGCTTCTGTTCGGCCAGCATAATGGTGACTGTTCTGGCCCGTTCCGGATTCATCGCGGCCAAAATCGGGGACATCTTGCGCTCCGACATATTGCCCATCACGTCCACCAATATATCGATATCAAGCGTGTCGAATATGCGGGCGGCGTCCTTGGGTTTCATGTTCTCGTAGACTTTTACGAGGCTCATGACGCGGTTCTTTTCTTCATCTGACTGCTGCTTGAGGAGGCCTTCGATTTCCTCCTTAAGTTTCGAAAGCTCCTTATATTTACGGTCCAGTTCCTGCTCGGCCGCCTTCATGAGGGCTTCGCGGGCCTTGAGTTCCTTTTCAAGGTCGTCGAGGCGTACGCGGCGCTCGGCCATATCGCCGATGACATCCTTCTTGGCATCAGACAGATCGACGGCGGAATCCCCCGCATCCTTCCATTCCGGCATCTGGGCGGCGTTGTCCTCGTAAACCAAAGGCGTTTTATTTCCTGAAGATTCCGGTTTTGGTGTTTCCTCTTTGGATTCCTGAGTTTTTTCAGGGTTCTCAGGGGGATGCGCGGGATCAGGGGTTTCCGGCTTATGTTCTTCCGCAGGAGTTTCCGCAGGCTTGGCTTCAGGAGGATGCGCCGCTTCTTCGGCATAGGCCGCGCCGGAGAGGCTGCGAAGGCCCGTGACCACTTCCGCAAGCTTGAGGGAAAAGGTCAGAAGGCAGACGATCATCAAGGCCGGAAGGATTTTATACGGGTCGAACGCCGCCATCAGGTGCGGCCCCCGTTTGCGGCCTTACGCCTGTTTTTCAACAAAGCTTCATAGAGTTCACGTTCGGCCTGACTTTGCAAGGCGGGCGGGATCGGCATATCGTCGTCGGATATATCCCCCCACTCCTCTTTCTGTGCCTCAAAGACATCAACAAAGCCCTCGCGCATTTTTCCGGCTGAAGACGGTCTTTGGGCCAAGGGCGCCGCGTCCAGTTCGCGGTCCTGAATGAAAAAGGAGGGGAAACTCTCAGCGGGTTTGTCTTTTGCCTGCGGTGTCGGCGCGGGTGCGGTTGAGGCCTTTGCAATCGGAGCGACCGGGCGCACGGAAGCGGGTTCAGGCTCAAGCTCCGGCTCCTCGATAAAGCGTTTCTGCTGGCGGGCGAGATAGGGCGTTTTCGAGTCCATGCCTTCGGCGATCTTGCGGTTTTTTCCCGCCAGTTCCTCCAGACGATTGGCCATATTATTACTGGCCTCATTGACCATTTTCAGGTCGTCGGCAGCGGCCTTGGCTTCCCTGATCATGACTTCAAGGCTTTCGGCCTCAAGGGTGCCGACGTGCTTGAGATTTTTTATCGCCTGCTCGGCCTGGGAGATGCTGGCAATCAGTTTTCCGACCACACGCTCAAAATCGTCGCGATGTTCGCGGAAGCTGCTGAGGCTGGAATATAAACGCATGGTAAAAAAAATCGTCGCGGCCAGAAGACCGACGATCAGCATATCCAGCAAAAGGGCGAGGACTTCGGACATTACGAATCCCCCTGCTTTTCAGGTTCCATATATTTCTCGATCATCACGGCGATGTTACCGCGGCGCTGGCCGACCGGCCCCCTGAACATCGGGAAATGGCCGCAGCGCAGTTCCAGTTCCTCGTCGATGCGGGTGTTCAGGAAAATCTGATCCCCCACTTTCCAATTCATCATCACCCCGAGCGGGACGGTGACCTCCCCCAAGATGGCCTGCACCTGAACGTCTGTCTTATAAAGCTCCTGTGTGAGGTGACTTTCCCAGATGGAGTCGCGACCGAATTTTTCGCCCATGAACATCTGGAGCAGAAGTTCGCGGATCGGCTCCAGCGTGGCGTAAGGGATCAGGATTTCCGCCCGTCCGCCGCGGTCGCCCATGTCGATTCTCAATCGTGCCAGAACGCAGGCGTTGCCGCCCTGCGAGATCGTGGCGAAACGCGGGTTGGTTTCCATGCGGTCGAGATTGAAAGTTACGGGAGAGAGGGGATCAAAAGCCGAACAGAGATCACCCAGGATCACATTAATCATGCGCTCGACCAGTTTGCTCTCAATCGTCGTGTAGGGGCGGCCCTCGACGCGGATGGAGGGTGTGCCCTTGCGGCCGCCGAGCAGAACATCGACGATGGAATATATCAGGGCGCTGTCGGTGACGAGAAGCCCCTGATTGTCCCACTCCTCCGCCTTGAAGACCGAGAGCATGGCGGGAAGCGGGATGGAGTTCATGTAATCGCCGAAACGGACGGTCGAGACCTGATCGAGGCTGACCTCCACATTGTCGCTGGTCAGATTGCGAAGGGTGGTGGACATCAGGCGCACGAGGCGGTCGAACACGATGTCGAGCATCGGCAGGCGCTCGTAATTCACCATCGCCGAATTAATCAGGGCCATCACGCCCGAGGTCTCGGCGCCCAGCCCGGTGTCGTCGTCGAAGCCCAGAAGGCTGTCGATTTCATCCTGATTGAGAATACGGGTGTTTCCGCCCTCCCCCTCCGCGACCTCCGCGCTCGGAACGGTATCGGCCTTATCATCTGCTGGAGCCCCGTCTTCAGATGCCATGGATTCCCATTGCTCCATCATCGCCTTTTCTTCGGCGCTCATTTTTTCTACTTCGTCGGTGCCAGCTTCGCTCATTTTTGGGATTCGTGCGGTTGTTTACGCCCTGAAGTTTGATACGGATTTAAGTTCTTACCATGAAAGGCCGATGGCCTGAATCATTAATATAGCAAAAATCGTTCCGTGAAAAAATGCAGGAATGGCGGAAATGCGGAATAACGCCCTACTGAATCAGGATTTCCTGAAACAGCACGTCCTTGATCTTGACCGGGGCGGCGGCCTGATTCACACGCGAGAGCAATTCCATTTGCAAACGGTAGATTCCCGCGGAGCCGCGCAAATCCCTGACTCTCAATTCCCGCAGGTAGGTCTGAAACTGATCGACCACACGCGGAGTTACCGCCTCGACCGCCGGTTTGTCGGCGGGATTTTCCAGTTCGAGTTGGACAGTCAGGCGCAGATAGCGCGGCGATCCATCGTCGCTTTCGAGGTTCACGATCATGGTCGGTATTTCCAGAAAGGCGCCGCCTGCTTCGCCGTGGCCGCCTTCCGCCGCCTCCCCGTGACCGCCTTCCGCCGGGGCGCCGTGTCCACCCTCCGCCGGGGCCGCGCCATGCTCCCCTTCAGCCGCCGCGTGTTCACCTCCCTCCTCCGTTTTCGCGCCAAGAAGCGAATCCAGCATTCCGGTAAAATACAGACCTGCACCGCCGCCGAGCAGAAGGACTACGGGAATTACGATCATTAGAATTTTTTTGAGGCCAGCCTTGGATTTTTCCCCGTCCGCAGGCTGCCCTTCCGCACCCTCTTCTGCGCCTTCCTTCGGTTCTTCTTCGTCTTTTGCCATGCCGTTGTCTTGCCAGAAAAAAGTTATATGGGTGTCTATAACTCAGGAAGTTCAACTATAAAACAAAGTGCGCGTCGCGTCTAACCCGCATGGACAAGTATCCATAAGGAATTTATCCTCGTAAAAGATGTCTCTATTTCCGGTATTTCCTAGCCTCCGATCTTTTTGGCACGATCCCTGCATTGCTGTTTCCAGAACATAAAGGCGTAAGAAAACGCCAAACAGATGCGCCAAAGAAAGCGTGTCGTGGGATAAGGATGCGTAAACATGGAAAACACACTCTATCTCGGGCTGTCCCGGCAGATTGTGCTTCAGAATAATCTGGATATCGTCGCGAATAATATCGCGAACGTGAACACGAACGGTTTTCGTGAGCAAAGCCCTGTCTTCGAGGAATATCTTGCCGACCCGAGGGGCAACGGCGACCCTTTGTCGTTCGTGCTGGATTACGGACAATATCAGAACACCGCCCCCGGCTCGATCACGCAGACCGGGAACGATATGAACGTTGCGCTCAACGGGCCGGGGTTTCTGGCCGTGCAACTGCCGGACGGATCGACCGGCTATACACGCGACGGGAATTTCCTGAAAACCGCCGACGGAACGCTGGTCAACAGCGCGGGCTATCCGCTGCTGGGCAGCGGCGGACCGATCACCGTTCCGGCGGACTCTACCGAATTCGTCGTGGACGAACGCGGCGTGCTTTCCAACCAGAGCGGACAGATCGGACGGTTGAGGGTTGTCGAATTCGAAAACCTGCAGAGCCTCAAACCCAAGGGCAATAATGCCTATACGACCTCCTCGCCCGAGCAGGAGGCCGCGAATACGGTTGTCCGGCAAGGGTATCTGGAGGGGTCGAACGTCCAGCCCGTCGTTGAGATTACGCGCATGATCAAAATCCTGCGGCATTTTCAAAGTGTGCAGCGAATGCTGGAGGTCGAGCATGATCGGCAGCGCAACGCGATTCAAAAACTGACCGGCGGAAGCTGAGATGAACATGGACAACAGAATGGATTTTAAAGAAGGAGTAAGCTCATGAGATCCCTTGATATCGGCGCAACCGGCATGATGGCGCAACAGACCAACGTGGACGTGATATCGAACAATATCGCCAACATGACCACGACGGGCTACAAGCGCCAACGGGCCGCGTTTCAGGATCTGATCTATCAAACCTTGAACCGACCCGGCGCGACGTCCTCCGATGCCGGAACGACAGTCCCCTCGGGACTGCAGGTCGGGCTGGGCGTCAAGACGGGCGCGGTCTACCGCGAACATTCGCAAGGGCCGGTGGAGATGACGGAAAACGATCTGGACCTGGCCATTCTCGGGCGCGGGTTTTTTCAGGTCGAATTGCCGAACGGCGAGACCGCCTATACGCGTGACGGCACATTCCAGATCAACGAGAACGGCGAGGTCGTGACCGTGCAGGGCTACCGTGTGCTGCCGGGCATTACCATTCCGGCCAACGCGACGGGGATCGACGTCAGCGCCTCGGGCGAAATTCAGGTCACGATCGCCAATCAGGTCGCCACGCAGAATCTTGGGCAACTTCAGCTTGCCGATTTCATCAATCCGGCCGGACTTGAAGCCATCGGCAATAATTTCCTTCTGGAGACAACGGCTTCGGCGGCCCCTGTCGTCGGCAACCCGAACGCTGATAATTTCGGGCTGATCGAACAGGGCGCGCTGGAACGGTCCAACGTGGACGTCGTTTCGGAGATCACCGAACTGATTACCGCGCAGCGTTCGTACGAAATGAATTCCAACGTGATTTCCACCAGCGACGAGATGCTGCAGACGATCACGCAACTCCGCTAACCGCTCGGATAAGGGCATGGAGAGAGGCCTGACATGACGAAGATTTTGAAACGTTCCCAAACGGACAGACATCGTATGGCTGCGGCTTTGTGGCTGCTGACCTTTATGGTGATGCTGGCGGTGCCCGTCTATGCGAACGGGGCCATGGGGGTCAAGGAAAACGTCGTCGTTACAGGTAATAACATCACGGTGGGAGACGTCTTTTATGGGCTGGAGCGCGATCATGACCGCGTTCTGGGCGTCTCTCCTCGACCCGGTCAGGATATGGTGCTAAACGCCCGCACGTTGCTGCGGATTGCGATTGCCCTTGACCTTCCGTGGCGGCCCGCGGGTAGCAGCGATCAGGTCACCATCCGGCGCGAGGCGACGATCATCGGGCAAAACATGATTGAGGATCATCTCAAGACCGCTATTGCCCACGAGGGTTTTGGGGGAGCGTTTTCTGTCCGGATTCCCACGGATTACGGGCAGATTGTTTTGCCCCGTGAAGAAAAGGCCAGCCTTGATGTCACCCAAGTTTCCCTGAACCGCAGCAACAACACGTTCGAGGCGACTATTGCGGCGCCGTCGGCTGATAACCCGATTCAGAAATTTCAGGTCAGCGGCACGATCCATCCGCTGATTACGGTTCCGGTGCTGAAAGAGAATATCCAGAACGGACACGTCATTGGCATTGAGGATCTCGACTACATTCAGGTCGAGGAAGCGAATTTCCTGAACGGAACGATCGTGGACGATCAAGCTCTGGTCGGCATGACGCCCCGGCGGTTCGGGGTTGCCGGACGGCCTTTGCGGGCGGGCGACCTGATGGCCCCTAAAATCGTTTCCCGTGGCGATCTTGTCACCATGATTTTGGATGACGGCGTTCTTAACCTGACCGCCAAGGGCAAGGCTCTGGAAAACGGTTCGAAGGGCGAAACCATCCGGATCGTCAATACGTCCAGCAATATTACGATTGAAGCGATTGTTACCGGCATTAACGAGGTCCGAGTCGCTCAATGATGTTTTCTGAGTAACCCACTAAGAGAGGTGTGGAATGTGTAAACGAAACGGATTGAACAAAGTTTTGATTTCTGCTGCGGCCTGCGCCCTGATGACGGGGTGCGCGACGGCGGACCGCCTTTCCAAAGTCGGCGAGGCGCCGGCCATGTCCAGCATCTCCAACCCGGTGACACAGGACGGGTATCAGCCCGTGAGCCTGCCAATGCCTGCGCCACAAAAAGTTCTCCGCGAGAAAAACTCCCTCTGGCAGTCTGACCGCGTTACGTTTTTCAAAGATCAACGAGCGAGTAATATCGGGGATGTCATCACCGTTCTGATCAATATCAAGGATGAGGCCGAGCTCGATAACACCACGCAGCGCACCCGCACCAGCACCGAAGGCGCAGGGCTTGATGCCATGCTGGGCTATGAGCAAGCCCTCAACAGGGTTTTGCCGCAGGCGGTGGATAACACCAATCTCGCGCAGTTCGATTCAAGCTCCAACCACCGCGGCTCAGGCAGCATTGAGCGCGAGGACGAAATCACAATGCGGATGGCGGCGCTGATTACTCAGGTTCTGCCCAACGGGAATATGGTTATTCACGGCAAGCAGGAAGTGCTGGTGAATTACGAGAAAAGAATTCTGGCGATTGACGGCGTGATCCGGCCCGAGGATATCGGGGTGCAGAACACCGTCAGCTATGACCAGATCGCGGAGGCGCGGATTATCTACGGCGGCGAGGGCCAGATTTCAGATATGCAGCAGCCGCGCTATGGACAACAGATTTATGACGTCATCTTCCCGTTCTAATCTGATTTCGTGAGCGAATCCCGGAGTCAGGCCACGGAGCCTTCTTTGAAGGCTCCGGAACGGCGGGTGGTGTCATACCTTACCCACCGATTGAACTTAAAAGCCGGTTACAGATTACTCTGTGACCGGCTCTTTTTTTGTGTCCGTGAGCTTATGATTACTCGTCGCGTTTGGTGCGTTCGAGGCGCTCGTGGCGCTCCTGCGCTTCCAGGGAGAGGGTCGCAATCGGTCTGGCCTTCAAGCGGGGGATAGAGATCGGTTCGCCTGTTTCCTCGCAGAAGCCGTATTCGCCCAGATCAATGGCTTCAAGCGCAGAATTGATCTTGCTGATGAGCTTGCGCTCGCGGTCGCGGGTGCGGAGTTCGAGGGCATGGTCGGTTTCCGCCGAGGCGCGGTCAGCCATATCGGGTTTCTGAAGTTCCGTCCCCTGCAGGGTCTCTTGAATCGTATGTTCCGATTCCTTGAGAAGCTCGGTGCGCCAGGCGATGAGCTTCTGGCGGAAATATTCAAGCATGACCGGATTCATAAAGCCGTTTTTATCTTTTTCCGGGTCGTATTTTGGAGGAATAGTTACTGCCGTCGCTGTCTTCATCTCTCTCTTATTTCCCTAAAAAATTTGTACGCCATAGAATTTTAAAACTGAAAAGTTATAGGGGGAAGAGACCTTAAAGACAAGAAAATATCTTTTTCCTGCAGGATTATTATAGAAAATACAAGGAAAAGCGCCGCTCAGGCGCCCATGGCCACCCGCATTTTGGCCAGTTCAACCTGTGCCCGGAGGTCGATTTCATCCATAATATCGGTGAGCTTGGGATCCTGTATCTTTTCGCGGTGGGAGGCGACGATATCCGCAATATCAATCATATGGCCGACCGTCAGGGTGCCGTTGAGCATAGCGAGGCGGATTTTCTCCAGCCCATCGATGATCTTGTCCGAGCGGTCCTGCATCCGGCGGCGGGCGGCGCGCTCAGTCGGGTCTTCGGCGGCCTGAACGGCGAGAAGAGAATCGACATTCGTAATCGCCCTGGCCGTCGAGACCGAAGAGGCCTCCTGACCGGATTTAATATACTGGCTGAAGTCCACACTATCGGCGCCGGACGCCGAGGATTTCCGGGATTGTGAGGTGGACTGGGATTTCTTTGGCCCCTCGACCTTCATGACTTTTCCTTTCTCTTGCGAGCGAATCTTTTCGTAGCTGATGTTAATATTTTACGCCTTATAGTAAGCGCTTTGCAAGCGGGTAAGAATTGCCTAGTTCTTCGAAGGGGTTGCGGCAAAATTATCCTGATTTTTTTCCACAGAATCCCTGTTGCGAAAAATTTGATGAAAATTCTTGGATTTTTTGTTGCGCGAAACTGGCACGGGTTTCGCAAGTTGTGACTCGGGTGGCGTTGTTTTTGAGTTACGGAAATTATCTTCACTCATCAAGAACGCCTCCCGAGGACAAACGGCCTTTATGACGTTGCCACTTTGAACGCTTAGTAGGGTGTTATGCTGAAAACGGCAAAACAAAAACTTAAAACTCAACGGACCGTAAAAGGTCCGAATAATAAAATACGCTCGGTGGGTATCCGGTCGCCAATTCTCAGAATTTTGGGATTCGCGCTGGTGGCCGGACCCTTTTTGCTTGCCAGCGTACAAGAAAGCTGGGCAAAAACCTCGCGCATCAAGGATATCGTCGATATCGAAGGCGTGCGGGAAAACCAGCTGGTCGGATACGGGCTTGTCGTCGGGCTGAACGGCACGGGCGATGGATTGAGCAACTCCCCGTTCACCGAGCAGAGTTTGATCGCCATGCTGGAACGGCTGGGCGTCAATATCCGCGGCGAGAATATGAATACCGGCAACGTGGCCGCCGTTATGGTCACCTCCACCCTGCCCCCCTTTACGAATCAAGGTTCCCGCATTGACGTGAATGTTTCCGCCCTGGGTGATGCCAAAAGCCTGCAGGGCGGGACGCTTCTTGTGACGCCCCTTATTGCCGCCGACGGAGAAGTCTATGCCGTCGCGCAGGGCGAAGTGAATATCTCTGGTTTCGCCGCTGAGGGCGAGGCGGAAAGCGTCACGCAGAACGTGCCCACGGCGGGACGAATTCCCTCGGGCGCGATTGTGGAGCGCGAAATTAACTTTGAAATGGAAGAATTGCAGGAAGTGCGTCTCGGTCTGCGGAATCCTGATTTCACCACCGCTCGCCGGATCGCACAGGCGATCAACGGCTTTACGGGTACGCAGCTTGCCACCGCTGAGAATTCGGCCAGCGTTATTCTTAAACGGCCCGCCGACTATCAGGGGTCTATCACTGACCTTATTACCGATGTCGAACTTCTGCCTGTTCAACCTGACCAGCCCGCCAAAGTTGTGATCAGTGAGCGATCCGGAGTCATCGTTATGGGCGCGGACGTGCGGGTCAGCTCCGTGGCGATTGCCCAAGGCAATTTGACTTTGAAGATTACTGAGACCCCGCAAGTCTCGCAGGCCAATCCCTTCGCCGACCAGGGTGAGACCGTGATCGTTCCGCGCAGCGATGTCTCCGCCAATGTCGGCGAGGATGTGAAACTGGCGGTGCTGGATTCGGGCGTGACGTTGCAGGAACTCGTCACCAGCTTGAACAAGCTGGGCGTCAAGCCCCGCGACATTATTACCATCCTGCAAGCCATCAAGACCGCCGGCGCTCTGCAGGCCGAAATCGAGGTGATGTGATGGATAATCTTGTGCCCAACACCAATCTTGGCATGATCCAGCTCTCGCAGATGGACGGGGTGCGGATCAGCGATCAACTGGCCGCCGCGAAGAACGCTAAGAAAATCGACGAAGTCGCTCAAGAATTTGAAGCCGTCTTTATTACCGAAATGATGAAGCCGATGTTCGAGGGGCTGTCCACCGATGAAACCTTCGGCGGCGGCAAGGGTGAGGAAATTTTCCGCGGCCTCCTGCTCCAGGAGTACGGCAAGAAAATTGCACAGACCCATACGATCGGACTTTCGGCACAGCTTAAGGCCGAGCTTTTGCGGCAGCAGGAAATGCAATCGCAGGCCGAGACCACTTCTCCAGCGTTAGAAAAAAAGTAAGGGAGTATTTGATGACCAAGAAACCACAGACCGCCGAACAGACCTCCACGGGCTTTCTTTCCAAGGAACCCGCGGTTGCGTTGCGCGAGATGATCCGCATTACCAAGGGGCTGTGCGATATGGCCGATCAGGAAACGCAGGCGCTTGTCACCAACAATATGCTGCCCTTTGCCTTTCTGCAGATGGAGAAGGAAAAGCTGGTCGAGCGGTATCAGGTTGTTGCCGAGGAGTTCCGCAGGAGGCTGGAGGATTTCCGCAAGGCCGACCCTGCCCTGATCAAGCAGCTTGAGAAACTGCAGCACGATTTGCGCGAGAAAAGCGTGTCCAATAACGCCATGGTAGAGCAAATCCGCAAGCGGTCGCTGGCTACGACGATGGAGAGTCTTTTCGTGGCGCAGGAACTCGGGCAGCGCGTGGAATGGCCGCAGGCGGCCAACGGGCATACTTCGACGAACGGCGCGGGAGGATAATATGTATAAAACTTCAGACTCCGGGAAATCTCTGCCACAAAAGGCGCACGGCGATGCGGCGAAGAAACCGCCCGTCGATATCAACACGGCGATCCGCGAGATGATTGCCGCCGCCGAATACCTGCAGCGGGTTTACGAAGAGGAAACCTCCATCCTGCAAGCCAAGGACGGGCGCGGGTTTCTTGAGTTTCAGGACCGGAAGGCCGAGGCGGGCCGTACTTATCAGTCCGCGATCGGCGCCCTGATCCTGCGTAAGGACGAAATAAAAGCCGCCGACCCGGCCATTAAGGAGAAACTCAAGGCGGTTCAGGATCAGTTCTCGAAAGTCATTCATGTGAATCTTGAGAACCTCGACCGGATGCGCCGCTGCACCGAGAAGCTGAGTTCGACGATCCGCAATGCCGCTATCCGCGCCGCGCAAGCGAAAAGCACGTTCAGTTACGGCGAAAACGGCAAACTTGCGGCCTCGCCGCAAAGCCGCCGCGTGTCCACCGGAATCAGTGAAACGGCCTAGGAAAGAGTTTTTAGAAAGATAGAACGACCATGAACACCGATTTTTTTCT
Organism: Alphaproteobacteria bacterium; assembly: GCA_018000295.1. Classification (GTDB taxonomy): domain Bacteria; phylum Pseudomonadota; class Alphaproteobacteria; order Micavibrionales; family Micavibrionaceae; genus JAGNKE01. Next base: position 79,762 of record JAGNKE010000011.1, read on the forward strand.
CAACATAACCCCGCTGCCGAAAGATCTGCCGAAGCCGGCGAATGATTTACCGAGCCAAAAGGCCGAAGCACGCAAGGTTTATGAGACCAGAAAGAGCGCGGACTCCTCTGCTTCAAAGGAAACTCAAGCCTCCGACGATGCCGAAGAGATGCGTTTTGAAGATTATCTGCGCCAAAACCGCAGATCTGCGGAGATACAGGAGAAACCTGTAGTCTCCGCGCCTGAACAAGACCCGCAACTTTCAGCCCTGCGCGATTTGCGCGATGCGATTGCGAAACTTCTGGAAGAACTGACTGGTGGCCAGAGTGAGGAAAGCGCCCCCACCGATGGAGCAAAGGCTGAAGACCGTGCGGATAAAAACCCACTGGAGCAACTTATCGACTTTTTGACCAACACTCTGACGAAAGCCGAAGATAACAGTCAGACAGCGGACGGAATTTTTACGCCTGTCGCGCAAACGCCCGAAGAACAGCTCGCCTTCCGTAACGGTCTTGAGGCGCTGCAGGAGCTTCTGGCCAAGCCCGATATGACAGAGTCTTTGGGTCTTTCGTCCGAAGACCTCGCCCAACTGCAGGAACAAGTTGAGCAGGCGCTGAACGAGGACCGCAATTTCGACGAGCTTGCGCTTTTGAACGAAATTCTTGCCCGCACCGTCGAACTGGTGAAACCGGATAAGACGATCGCCGCCGAGGTTCTCTCGCCTGAAGATTTCCAGCATCTTAAATCACAGCGGTTCGAGGACCGTTACAGTCTGGGCGGGATCGAAACGCCTACCGATCCTGCTGAGGACGGGGGCTATGATTTCCGCTCCTTGGTCCGTGCGGCTCAGGCGGGTCAGGATTCCTCAGGGCAGGCTGCGAATCCCGCTCTTTCCAAAGCTGCGCAGGACGCCCCTGCCCCTATCTTTACCCTGCCTGACGATATGGCTTTGTTTTCGCCAGCAGGCGCAAATGGACCCCTTGCTGTCACCGGGGCGATCACCAATGCTTCCCCTGCCCCGCTGATGAACGCCTCCCTGACGAATCCCACCGCGCAAGCACACGGCGCGGCGCCCGCTCATCCGGTGGTGCAAACCGTGGCCGCCACGATCCAGAAACTTGGGCCTGAAAAACAGGATACACGGATCACCCTGCAACTCGATCCGCCGGAGTTGGGCCGCGTCGAGGTGAAGATGAGCCTAAATAAGGACAACGCCGCGAAAGTGGTTCTAACCATCGAAAAACCGGAGACCTATCACCTTCTGCAGCGCGATGCCCATATTCTGGAACGCGCCTTGCAGGACTCAGGATTGAACGCCGACGGGTCTGGACTGGAATTCTCGCTGGCCGATGACGGTTACAGTTTCGGGCGTGACGGCGGAGGCGGTGGTCATGGTTCGCATGGATCCGGCGGCTCTTCGGATGAGTCTGAGGAAATCGTTGCGCTTGCCTCCCCCGATGGGTGGGCGGTCGATCCCGAAACCGGACAAGTTCGCTACAACGCTTTGATTTAGGCTGAAAAGGATTTTTATTTATGGCCAGTGACGTCACCATTAACAACGCCCTCAGAGCGCAGCAGAACACGGCGAATTCGAGTTCGCAACTCGCCGAGGATTTCGACGATTTCCTGCAGCTTCTGACCACGCAGCTGCAAAATCAGGATCCCTTGTCGCCATTGGATACGAACGAATTCACCAGCCAGCTCGTGCAGTTCGCGGGCGTCGAACAGCAGATCAATATCAACTCGAAGCTAAATAATCTGGTTTCCCTTGGAATCGGCAATTCATTTTCCAGTGCGCTTAACTATGTCGGCAAGGATGTGAGCTACCTCAGCGCCGAGATGTACTATGACGGAGCGAAGCCCGTAGAGATCAATTACGCCATCGAGGGCGTTTCTAACAAAACGACGATCAATATTTTCTCCGAGGACGGGGAACTGGTGTTCAGCCAGGATGTCAGCGACGATGAGGGCGTCGAAAACTTCACATGGAACGGGCAGAAAAAGGGCGGCGGGACGGTTCCGGCGGGAACATATAACGTGCGGGTCGATGCCATCGATGCGGATGACAAGAGCCTGAAAAGCTCCACGGTCGTAACCGGAAACGTCAAGGGGATCGAAACGCAGAACGGGCAGACGTTCCTTCTGGTCGGCGAGCGCGCCGTTTCCATCGCCAACATCATTAATGTTCAAACCCCGAAACCCACAACTACGGGCGCATAAAGATGACAACACTCAACCCTTTTAACCAGCGTAAGGAGAACTAATATGGGACTGTTCGGAGCTTTGTTTACAGGCGTGTCTGCCCTCGCGGCGCAGTCGCAGAAAACGGCGATCATCTCGAACAACATCGCCAATATCAACACGACCGGGTTCAAGCGGTCGGAGGCGTCGTTCTTCAGTCTTGTCACCACGGCGACGAACACCTCACGGTATTCGCCCGGTACGGTGACGGCGAACAGGATCCAGCGTGTGACGCAGCAAGGGCCGATCTCGCAGTCGGAGTCCGCGACCGATGCCTCGATCTCCGGGTCGGGCTTCTTTCCGGTCAAGCGGGATTCCCTCGATACATCCCTGTCCGAATTCCTCTATACGCGGAACGGGCAGTTCAGCGAGGACTCGCAGGGGCTTTTGAAAAACTCTGCGGGATTCTTCCTGTACGGTTGGCAGTTGGATACGAACGGCAACCTTCCCGCCAACCAGGGGGATCTTGACTCCCTCGTTCCCATCGACGTGGCGTTTCTGGGCGGACTGACGCGGCCGACGACCTCAGCGGAGCTTTCGATCAACCTTGATGCCGGCGAAGTGGATACGAGTTTTGCTTCTGCTCTCACGGCTGCGCCCGACTTCACGCGGGGTCTGACGGTGTTCGACACGCTGGGTAACGGGCAGACCATGACCTTCCAGTATGTCAAGACCTACGGCCCGCAGGCGACCGCCTTTTCCAGCATCTCGGGCCAGACGGCTGCGGACGAGTTGGTGGCCGATCTGGGACTGACGGACGGCAACCGCTTCACGGTCAATGACGGCACGACCACGATCACGCTTGAGGTTAATGATGGCGGCGCGGTCGGCGGCGGCGCGATCGGCGTGAACACGATCGGGGAGATCATCAACGCGATCAACACCAACTTGGCCGACGCCAACGCGTTTTTGGGCAATGACGGGGAACTCGTCATCCAGAACAACGATTTCACGGCAGGCACGGAGACCATCACGCTGGCCAACACCGTGGGCACGCCGATGACGGTGCTGGGGCTGACGGCGGGCACTTATACCTCGGATGATATCGGCACATCCGGCAATTATTCAAACGGTACGTTTGCGGATTCCCCGCCCTACAGCACCGGCGATTTCCCGGCGCTGCAATTCCTGCCCGGCGATCCGACATACAACCCACGGGGCTGGTGGCAGGTGCGGATCATCGACCCGAACAACAACGAGCTGTCGGTGGGCCTGCTCAACTTCAACGGCGATGGCACGATCAACGCGCTGGCCGACAATGCGAGCAACACGGATATCGAATTGAACAACATCAACTGGGGGAACGGATCGGAATTGCAGACCATCGATATCGATATCGGCAGCTTCTCGCAGTTCTCCAGCGATTACACGGTTCTCTTCTCCGACCAGAACGGCGCGGAACTCGGTTTGCGAACCGGGGTGCAGATCGACCGCGACGGGTTCGTGATCGCCCAGTTCTCCAACGGCGCGACGACGCGGCTGTACAAGCTGCCGCTCGTGACGTTCTCGAACGCGAACGGGCTGCGCGAGGTTTCGGGAACCGCCTACACGGAAACCGAAGGTTCGGGCGAGGAAAACTTGCGCGAGGCCGGAACGGGCGGCGCGGGGTTCTTCGAGCCGTCCACGCTGGAAAACTCCAACGTCGATCTTGCGGACGAGTTCGCGCAGCTGATTATCGCGCAGCGCGCCTATTCGGCGGGTACAAAGGTCATCAACACCGTGGACCAGATGACGCAGGAGCTGCTGCAGCTGCGGTAAGGTCTGATTTGAAATTGGCGGCATTCCCGCGCCTGCGGGAATCCATGAACCCCTTAGGGTGGATACCCGTTTACACGGGTATGCTGTGAAGTCTGTGTAATTGAAGTATCTGGAAACCGGCTCCGAGCGACGCTACCCGGCATCCCTAACCATCGGGGCTGCGTTTCCAAACTGCGGGGCAACATACTCCGGTATATTATCCGCAGCCGGGACGCACCGGGTTCTCTCTCCAAGGGTCCTGACCGACCAGCCCGGTGCGTCCTTTTTAGTTTATTATTGTTGTGTGCCACTGGATACCTCTGAAGGATATCGTAAAAATCTTCATGTCAGAAATAAGCCTTGGTGGTTTGACACTGTCGTCCATTTCAAGAATATGATATCTGCGTTCGCAGGTCCTCCAGCTTTTGCATGGGCATTTGTTTGGCTCTTCATCCCAATTTATTTTGCTTCTGGAGAGAAGCTCTGCCAAGGCCTCATCAAAGGTGGGGTAGCTTTTACAGTTTCCGTGTGCCCTATCTTCAATAACAAATTTCATTTATTTAGCCATAAGGCTTTTTTAGCTGATGTTATTATTACTATATAATATCTAAACCTCCAGAGCATTGATAATCTTCGGGGCGGTGAGGATTTCGTGACAGTATTTTTAATTACTCGACTTCAGGCAATACTCTCTCTATAGCATCGGCGATAGGTCTTGCCGTGTATGCCGATACGGCGGTAGCGACTAAAGCGGGCACCATCGATTCGACTTTAAGCGTCATCCAAAGTTCTTCAGCGACTTTACCCGAAAGTTCGGGAGGAACCCCGTATTGGTTTTCGAGAACAAATTTAAGGTCTCCCTGTGGCGGCGTTCCCGGCATGGAAAGGCCGACGGGCGCAGACAGCAAAAAGGCTGTCCCAATACAGTTCATTCGGCTTGCGTTACGATCCTTTAAAACATGATCGGCGGTCAGGCCAGCGGCGAGCATACTCGACGCAAACGGTATCAGACTATTATGGTGCGCAAAATCGTTGCCGATACGTTCGACGATCTCAGGGTCAAGTTCGGGAAGTTTCTCAGATAATAGCTTTGCCATCATCGTGCTGTATGTTCTGACTTCGGGCTGATTTCCTGCGTTCGGGGTATCATTTTCGCTCGGGCTGCCTGCGGTCTGTGGGTCGACGACAACCTTAAATTCGCCGTTAGGATCTTGCGAGTAGACGGTGTGGACATGAGCGCCAGCAGCCAGAGCAAAACCACCGGCGCTGAGATCTCTTATGAGGTCGCGGCGCGTCACTCCTGCGCCTTTTGTGCTATCTTTGCCGCTCATAAGTCTTTTTACCACGTCAGGATGAATTATGGCAAGTTTACAGCACTTTGAGCTCCTCAAACCTCCAGTGCATTGATGATCTTTGGTCCGGCGAGGATTTCGGCGTGCGCTTCCTCGCGGCAGAGCCACATCTGATACATCGACGCGAAGGCTTCGGGGCGCTTGCGTTCGAAGGCGTCCCACAATTCGAAATTCCGGTAATTCTCCGGCCCCGGATGCTTGCGGAGGAAATCGGCCAGCACGTCGGGGAAAATAAAGGAGAAGTCGAGGAAGGCCAAGCCGTGGCGCTTGAACATCTCATCGAGCTGCAAAAACGTGTAGCGGTGTTCCTGCACGTGGAAAATCAGGTCGCGGACCATCGACATGGAGTAATAATCGCGCCAGCGCGTGACATAGCGCAGATGATCGTCGGGCGGGAGGGCGTTGATATAGGCGCGGAAGGCCTGTATCCCCTCCCTGTCCGGTTTCCAGCCCTTTTCGGCGACGAGGTTCCTGAGTTTTACTACCGTTTGGCGGGCCACTTCGCTGTAGAGGCCGATATTCATGATCCCCTTAGGCTTAAGCAAGGAGAGCAGGACTTTCAGCCCCGCCTCCGGCTCCTGCATATGGTGGAGGACGCCCGAGCACATGACGAAGTCGAATTTTTTATCCAGCTGCCCGAGTTCAAGGATATCGGCGTGCATAAACTCCACCCGATCGACGCCGAGTTCTTCAATCTTGCGCTTGGCGTAGCAGATGCTCGAAAGGCTGAGATCGACAGCTGTGATATGCGCGGCGGGGTACATGAAGCGTTCCTGTATCACCTGCTTGCCCGTGCCGCAGCCGGCGATGAGGATTTGATAGGGTTTCTTGAAGTGGTAGCTTTTGGATTCGTCCACCTGCGCGTTGGCGTAGCGCCAGCGGGGGTATGGGTTTTCCTCATATTGTTCGCGGACCTTGAGGGAGACCTCGTTGCTCAGGCGACCGAGGGCGGGGATGGTTTCGCGCAGGCGGCGTTCCTCCAGCGGCTCCTCGATCTGGAGGGCGAGCAGGCTTCTCCAGAAGGGATGGAGGTCGGCGGCGGGGAGAGCGCGGGCGCGGGCGATGATCCCCTCCTGCTCTTTATAGAGCGGCGTGTAGGCGCCGAGCAGCGCGATGCGGGCCGCGGCGGCGGGCGGTTGGGTTTCCTGCGCGATTTCTTTTCTTATTTGGTCGAGCGCCTGGATTTCCTCTTGCGTGTCGGCGGCGGCGTATTCATGCACAAAGCCGTTTTCCGCCAAAGCGCAGAGGATTTTGAAGATCGTCTTTAATTTTTTTTGTGAGGCCTTTTCCGCTTCACCTGATGTGTAAAACTCCAGAATCCGGCGGCGGAGGTTGGAGAGGAAAATTTCATAGTCTACCGCCTGATTATAGATCAATCTTAAAGCATTGCTGCAGAAATCGTCGCACAGCAGTGTGCAGACGGATTCCAGATCGGCTTTTTCCTTAAAGTCTTCATAGTTATACAGTTTTGTTAATTTATGTATTTCAGAATAGGCCGGATCCATCAGAAAGAGGCGGAGCCAGACGACCGAGAGATTCTGATGCTCGATATTGTCGATTTTCAGGCAGGCCGTCAGGGCGTCCTTCAATTCTTGAGAAAAGGACGGGAAGGCCAGATGGCGGCCCATCGCGCTGAGCTGCGATTTCAGGAAGGCGCTGTCAGGATCGCGCTTGAGCGCATCGTATAACGTGAAAAACGCGTCATTATATTTCTCGCAGCGGAAATAGGCCTTGGCGAGGTTGATGCGGTAGGTCTTGTTTTTCGGCTCTTTCTCGACCGCCTTTTTCATAAAGACAATCGCCTGCTTGTAGTACTTCGTCTCACACAAAAGGACGCCGACATTATTATTATTCTCCGCCGAGTCTTTAATTTTTAGCCCGTCCTCGAAGATTCTCGCGGCCTCCTCGAAGCGCTTGAGGCTCATGAGGGCGTGGCCGTATCCGGTGCGGATCTTCTCATCTTCAGGCGCAAGGGAGAGTGCCATACGATAGTATTCGAGCGACTCTTCCCCCCTTCCGGCGATGACCAGACACTCTGCCCGCCCCTTATAGTTGTCCGGATCGTCGGGGCGCAGGGCGCAGCCCCTTGTAAACAGAGCGCTGGCCATATCCAGCTTGCCCAACTTATAATAAGCGGTGCCCATTTCGGTCAGTTTCCGGGGGTTCTGGGTGCGTTTGAACTCGCGCTCCAGCTTTTCGATCTCCTTCAGAATCTGGCGGGTTTCTAGGGATTCTGCCTTGGCCTGGGTTTCCGTTTGCTGCTTTTTTGGCTGCGATTTACTCATCGGACCGTCTGCACCCTCATGAATGGTTAATGGCTACAAAAACCCTACCTTTCTGATAAAATCCTGAAAACCCTTAATTTACACAGCTTTAATTTTGTCCCGTTAAATAAACGTTTAACCAAATTTTAATTCAATGTTACTATCATAGAGTCTTGAAGCCGGGATAGGATTTCCCGGTCCACACCTAGGAAAGGAGTACTACTATGTCTTCCGATGTAGTTTTGACTGCGGCGTTACGTAACAATTTGCTTTCGCTGCAAAACACCCAAAAACTGATTGACCAAACCCAGCTTCGTCTCGCGACGGGCTTGAAAGTCAACTCCGCTC
>JAGNKE010000032.1 GCA_018000295.1 Alphaproteobacteria bacterium
ACCTGTCTGATTTTGTGGCAGAAGCGGCTCTATCACTGACCATTGTTTATCCGATAACCAAAACATTCAATCCTCCTTCGTTTGAAGAATTGAATCATATTCCTTCAATTAGGTACAGACCCTAGTGACACTAGAACCACTCAGCTGGGAACAATACTTATGTAAGTAGAACAGGAGCGTATGGTGTTAATGCCATACGATAGTATGCTGGTTTAGGTCAACCTCTAAAACTTTTCTAGTAGGTTAACTTTATGCTTAATTCACAGCATGAATGAAGCTATACGAAAAAAGAAGCCTAACGAAATCGATATGTGTGTTAGTGCCAATTTGGCCAAACTGAGAGTCGCCAAGAGCCTAACTCAGGCACAGGTTGCAGAATCTCTTGATATCTCGATTTTTCAACTACAGAAGTATGAAAGCGGTAAGAATAGGGTCAGCGCCTCCAGACTTTACGTCCTTGCACATATCTTAGGATGCAAACTGGAGGATTTCTTCGAAGGCATCAGAATTATCGAAGAATTCTCCACTCCTGAGGAGAAGTAAAGTGCATAGAAAAAAAATTCATTCGCCTGTAAGCTTGAATGGAAAGCTTGCCTCACCAATAATCTTCCTCTGCTCCGCTGTCGATAACTGCCCGTAGCTGTTCAAAGTCGTATCTATCGAACTATGCCCCAGATTTTGCCTTACGGCATTCAGGAAAGCAGGGCTTTGAGTTTGGGAAAACCGAGCCAACGTTTTGCGGAACGAATGCGGATTAATATAGGGGAGACCTGCCCTTTCAAAAGCTCTTTGGAAGATCGCCCGTATTGTAGTATCGGATTTGATCTCCGCTCTCCTGATCTCTTGTTGCAGAAGATTCTGCCCATTAAAGCTGTTGTCAATAATCGGAAACAGCGGGTCATTGTCCTTAAAGCCTAGAGTCAAAAGATAATCCAGCCAGCGAATGACATTCTGCTTGATATCCTCAGGGAGCGGCACAAAGACGACGGCACGGGTTTTGGCAAATTTGGTTTTCATATTCTTGGGGCAAACATAAATGAAATACACACCATCCTCTTCGATCAGGCTCTTGATTTTGACAGTACGCAATTCGGAAATACGCAGCGTGCAAAGCGCCTGCAGTGAAATGAGAGCTTTATCCCGTTTTTCCTTGAGGGTTTGCTCCGGCATGGCTCGGATTACGTCAATAATTTGATCGTATTTATATGTTTTTTGGTATTGCATGGCTTTGGCTTCCTTTCGTTGGTTGTTTGAAATATTGAGATAGTCAATGTGGTTAAAGTTAATCTTGCTGCGGTATCCCCTTTGCCGCGCTAGCCAGTTCAGAAAATCGCGCAAGGCCTTAAGATTATCGAAAATGAAGGAGAGCGATAGGTTTCTGGAAAGGAGTTTCTGAACATATTGATCCGCTACGCCCTCATTAAAAGCCTCGAACCCTGTGAACTCAATAAATCGCTCAAACTCTCTGATATTTTTAAGCGCGGCCAAGATGGTCTTTTCATCCCTTTTCCCTACCCGGCGCAAATGAATGCGGTATTTGTATTTCATCCGCTCATTGGCGGAGTTGAACAGGGAGTTTTCCTTCCTTTCAGACATGGAATAGCTCCCCCTGAACGGACTCACTTGGACGCTTAAGCTCTTCGACATGAATGTGAGTCTTATCGGTGCTATCGGAACAATCGTATAATTCCAAAACGTCAACCACACAAAAGGTACGCTTGATCGCCGGATAGTCTGCCAGTTTATAGCTCTTGAACATGAGCGTTTTGCACGAGCGGCAAAGACCGCAAAGTTTAATATATTTGCCTTCATGGACCACCCGCACCTTATTCTGGTAAATAGGCCGGGAGTCGTGACATTTAACGCAATAGAATTCCCGAAAAACGGTTTTGCACTTATTTCGGGAATTGTGACGTTTGAGAAAAGTAATCAAATTATGCCCAAACACCAAGGCGGGCTTACCTGCACCTACGGTTTTAAGACCGCCTTTGCTGATCCATTTCCTCACGGTCTGGATATGCAGCCCTTTATCGGAAAAAAGGGCACAGATTTCCTCCAACTCATAAGCGTACCAGTATCGTACGCGGTTATGCGGATACAAGCGTCGCGACATGAGACTATCCCCGATGCGTTTCGATCAGTAGCCGGATATCTTCAACCCGCCACGCAGTCGTTTTCGGCCCCAGCTTGACGGGTTTGGGAAAGCGGCCCTCCTTTACTCCCGCCCACCACGTGGACTTGCTGACAGGAAACACTTTCAGGACGGCAGGCAAACGCACAAAGCCTGTTTCAGGAAGAATTTGATTGGTCATTTTGAATCACCTTCGTTTGGTTAAAAACAAGGCAATCCAAACAGGTTTAATAGAGGATGCGAAACGTTGAAAGGGTTTAAAGCTTACCTGAATAGTGGGTGACACCCTTAAAGATTTACAATTATAATCAATATCTTAGTGGGTGACACCCAGAGGCTGTGGATAAATCCTCAACTAGGGGTTATTCCGCCCTTTTTATCTTCCGGACGGCGCAAAAAAGTAGCCATAGATTTAATCATCCTTTCCGATTTTCCTTCCAGTTCGGAAGGCCAGTTTTCCTCAAGCCAACTCATGATATCATCCATACTGGCTCGTGTATCAGAGGAGAGGTTTAAGGCTTTAACACCTTTTAACATAAGACACATATAAGGTGGAATGTATTCCAACTCAGATAACTGCAATGTGCTCTCGCTCTGCTGTTGCTGACTAGTCCTTCTCTTGTCAATGCTTTCTGCCGAATCACGCAGCTCTTTAGGAATAGCAACGTCATGAATACCTGCCCATTGAATGAATTTTATGGGTTTGACTGTATCGTGCAAAATAAAGGAGTCGTATGCGTTCTTAATTAAATTCCAGACTTTGAACATTTCCTGCTGATACGGTTGTTTACTATTAACCATGAGATTGATCAGCTTACTGTGCTCTTGAATACTACTTTGGATAGGAGCAATGCCAAAGCATAAACCATGCGCCTGCGGCAAAGTCCACGTGACCATTTTACCCCAGTGTTCAAAATCACAAGGTTCTCGCTTTTTATCTTCAAACTTCTTCAATGGTGAAGAAGCAACAACCCCGGCACCACCGGACTTTATTGGATGAGGCAAATGATTTGTCATAGATCGAAGTTTAACGTGCTAGGAAGATGATAACAAATAATTTGGTCCCATAGCGTCTAATATTGTCTGAATAACTAACACTACCGCTTTTGAAATTTAGCCTTTTCGATTGCCAAACTTGCCCGTAACTACGGTCCCGCCTGATACAATCTTATCTAGATAATCCGCCCATTCCTGCATCATTTTCGTGCGCTCACTCAGAAATTTTGCGCGATCATACGCCCTAGCTACGTCCCCGCGCTTGGCATGGGCAAGCTGCAAATCCGGCACTTCATGGCGATAACCCAGCTTTTCCATGATCGTACTCATGGCCAAAGCCCTAAAACCATGTCCAGTCATTTTCCCCCTGTAACCCATACGATCCAGCGCCATCAGGATCGTGTTATTGCTCATGGTTTTGTTGCGGCTATTCCGGCTGGGAAAAACATAAACTGGATGATTATGAATTTCCCGTAACTCTTCCAAAATCGCCACGGCTTGCCTTGAAAGGGGCACAAGATGCTCTTTGCCCATCTTCATGCGACTGGCCGGAATTAGCCATGTTTTAGCCTTGAGGTCAAACTCTTCCCATCGCGCTTTGATCATTTCGCTCGTTCGCACAAAGGTGAGCATCATGAAATTGACGGCCAGATAAGTCTGGCGGTTAAGTTTGGCCTTATGGTTTCTCAAATCCGTGATAAATTCAGGCAAGTCCTTGGCTTCAATGGCGGCATAATGACCTTGAGGCTTAGCCTTGATCATACCCTTTAAATCTTCCGCAATATTCTGATCAGCGCGGCCTGTCACAATAGCGTAGCGATAAATATGCCTGCACATCTGGATCAGCCGCTTGGCCAACTCATTGGCTCCGCGCTGCTTGATCGTATTGGCTAAATCCAGAAGCATCTTATGGGTAATCATCCTGATCGGATATTTTCCAATTTCCGGGAAGACATCCCGCTCCAAGCGCTCCAGAACGATCTTAGCATTGACCTTCGACCATTCGGGGCTTTTATGCTGATGCCACTCACGGGCGATAACCTCAAAGGTATTCGCGTTTTCTAGAATACGATCCTTCTTGATTTCCTGTTTGACTGATGAAGGATCAAGCCCATTAGCCAGAAGTTTCTTCGCCTCTTCTCTGCGCTGCCGCGCATCATACAAAGTGATTACGGGATATTCCCCGATAGAGAGCTTCTTCTCCATATTCAGAAAGCGGTACTTCATCCGCCAGAGCTTGCTGCCTTTCGTGGTGACCTCTAGATAAAGGCCCCCACCATCGGAGAGCTTATAATTTTTTTCCCTAGCTTTGGCCGTTTTGCACTTCTGTTCACTCAACTTCATTTGGGGGCCTTTTGGTTTTAGCTCTTTTAAGAGGCCCCCAATAAAGCCCCCATTTTTATAGGATTGAGGTGGACAGCATTGGACAGCCTAAGCCGTATTATAGCCCAAAACCGTTGTATTCCCTATGTTTTTTGGATGATATTGGTTTTCGCTGGTGGATAAACTGGCGTCCCCTACGGGATTCGAACCCGTGTCGCCTCCGTGAAAGGGAGGTGTCCTAGGCCTCTAGACGAAGGGGACGCACTAGGAAAGTTTGGAAATGCTTTATAATCGGTCTGCCCCCCCGAAATCAAGCCTTTCTTTTGCAGCGAAATATGACCGTAATATCTGTAAGTTAAGATTTTACAGCAAAAACTCTACACACTTGTAACTCGGCCTACATAAAGCCAGAATAAGCAGACAGAACAACCCTGCACCCTTATTAAGGAAAACCCATGGACACGTTTCAGGCCATCCGCGAGCGCCGTTCCCTCAAACATTACGACCCCGCCCACCGCATGACGCAGGAAGAAGAAGACAAGCTGATCGACCTCGCCATGCAGGCGCCCTCCTCCTTCAATATCCAGCACTGGCGGCTGGTCAAGATAATCGACCCGGACCTGAGAAAACAGATCCGCGCCGCCGCCGCGGATCAGGCGCAGGTCACCGAGGCCTCGCTTCTGTTTGTCATTACAGCCGATGTCAAGGCGTGGGAGAAAAACCCGCAGCGTTACTGGCGTAACGCCCCGCAGGCAGTGCAGGATGTCCTCGTCCCGTGGGTGAAGCCGTTTTATGAGGGCAAGGAACAGCTGCAGCGGGACGAAGCCATGCGCTCCGTCGGTTTCATCGCGCAAACCATGATGCTGGCCGCCAAGGCCATGGGCTATGATTCATGCCCCATGATCGGCTTTGATGCCGATAAAGTCGCACAGATCATCAACCTGCCGCAGGACCATGTAATCGGTATGATGCTGGCCATCGGCAAGGCCACCAAGCCCGCCTGGCCCAAGCCGGGCTTTATCGAGCGCAAGGAGATGGTCATTGAAAATAAATTCGGAACTTGAACACCAATGACGTTGTAGCGCTTTTTTAAGCCCTGACAGACAATAATCAATGGAAAATCAGGTGCTACAAAGCTAAAATCCCAACCCGGATCAACTGTTTTTCGGAGCACGGATAATGAGTCTGCACAAGGCTGACAAGAAGAGTGAGGAATCAAAGGCTTACTATCAGGAAGCTGTGTCCTGCATAAAAAAACAGGATTTCGTGAACGCAGAAAAAAACCTGCTTGCGTCTATTAACCGCCACCCCTCCGCGGACGCCTATCATAATCTCGGGGTTCTCAGATTTATGCAGGGAAAAGCCGAAGAAGCCCTGCAACACTTGCACTCCGCAGTCATGATTGATCCGGCCTACGATGAATCCTACGCCACCGGAATGCGGATCATGCGCCAGCAGGGCAACATCCCCCGGGCAATAGAATACTGCGCCATGGCTATAAAGGCAGCCCCAGCCAAGAGCGCCCATAAGGCGGAGTTCATAAGCCTGATCGGCAATATGAAATTTATGGCCTTCAGCCCGGATATAAAACAACTGATCGCTATATGTATGGAAAGCGGGGATCAGGACATCGAGCGCCTTCAAAATGCCTGGATGAGCCTATACCGCCTGGATCCCCTCCACGCCCCGCTCGTCAACCTCGCTAAACAGGAAGACTTCAAGGCCTTTGAAAAAGCCTTCGGAAAATGCAGGGACACGTCTCCCCTGAACGACCGTTTCTTCACGCTGGGCCTTGAAAATATGGGCTTTAGCGACCTGACATTTGAAAGGTTTCTAACACACCTCCGGCATATTTTACTGAAGGATTTTTCGGCTAACGGCACAAAGAAATTCGGACCCGAATACCTGCCCTTTGTCGCGGCTCTGGCAACCTACTGCTTTTACACGGAGTTTATTTTTCACTGTGGGGAAGAAGAAAATGCATGGTTGAACGATTTGCAGGCAAAAGTGGAATCCAGCCCGAACCTGTCGGAGGAATTATACGCCCTCTGCCTTCTGGGCTGCTACCGGCCCCTGCACAAACATCCAAAGGCACAGGATTTTCTGGAGGCGTGTGAAAAACGCCCCGAACTCAAAAACTTTACGCTTTATGTCTTGCGCCAACCCCTAACGGAGCAGGATCTCAGGAAGTCCATCCCCCCGATCACGGATATACAGGCCGGAACCTCCAGCGAGGTTCAGCAGCAATACGAGGAATTCCCCTACCCCCGCTGGCGCATTTTGCTGAATGTCAAAAAGCCCGAGGCCCTGGCTCAGTTCAAGGAAACGGATGACCTGAAGATCCTGATCGCGGGAGCGGGAACGGGAAAGGAAGCCCTCGTCTATGCAAAGCTTTTCCCGAAGGCGGATATTCTGGCGATCGACCTGAGCCTCACCAGCCTGTCCTACGCCCGGCGCATCGCGATCGAAAACAACCTGTCGAACGTGACGTTTCGTCAGGCGGATATCCTTCTTCTCGGGTCGGTTCTTAAATGCGAATACGACATCATCGTCTCTTGCGGGGTACTCCACCACCTGAAAGAACCCGAAGCGGGGCTCGGCATACTCGTCAGCCTCCTAAAACCCGGCGGCATTATGCATTTGGCCTTCTACAGCGAAATAGCCCGTCAGGGATTTGTGGCAGCGCAAAAAATAATAAAGGAAAAAAACTACGGCCACGACGCGCAGGCCATTCGCAAGTTTCGCGCGGATATGCACAGGCTGCTAAAGAAGATCGACTATGAATCGATCATCTACTCCCATGATTATTATTTCACTTCCGAATGCCGCGACCTTCTCTTTCATGTCATGGAGCACCGCCTCACAATCCCGCAGCTTTCGCAGATGCTGGACAGAGTAAACCTTGAATTCCTCGGCTTCAGCGACCTCGGGGGCAACATGATGCAAATCTATGACCGAAACTTCCCCGGAGATCCCGGACGGTCAAACTTGGAAAACTGGGACAAGCTGGAACGGCAATATCCCGCGATGTTCCGCAAAATGTATCAGTTCTGGGCTAAAAAGCCCTAAATTGCTATCTAGTAGAGTTCGACGTTGAAATTCATGCGCCGAAGTGAGAAGATAAATAATTATACATAACTTATCCGACCCCGAAATTAGAGAAACAAATGGACGAAGACAAACCGAAAAGCCGATTGGGCAGGATCGCGGATATGAAGCTCGGCGATTACTTGGCTCTGCAAACGCAGGGGTTTGGCAAAGGCGTGACCCTACCGGGGGGCGAAACGCCCGCCGCTACCAAAGAAACGGCGGACGCAGGCACCGGAAACTCAAGGCTACAGCATTTGGCCGGAATGACAGCCACGGACATCAGAAACGTCAGGTTTGAGCAAGAACCCGAGGGGGGCAAGTCCGCGCCCTCCACTTACGATCTCTCGGGCTGATCTGCCCGCAATAGAGACACCAAAAACAACCGACCCTTCACGCACTCCTGCCTTGCTGATCCACATCTTCTGAAATAGGATAAGGATTAAAGGAAGAACACATGAGTTCAGGTTTACTGGCCCTCCTCGATGACATCGCCGCCATCGTCAAGGTGACCGCCGCCACGATCGACGATGTTGCATTGCAAGCCGCGAAGGCCAGCTCGAAGGCGGCCGGCGTCGTGATCGACGATGCCGCCGTTACGCCGAAATATGTCGTGGGCCTCAGCCCCTCCCGCGAACTTCCGATCATCTGGAACATCGCCAAGGGCTCCCTGAAAAACAAGCTCGTCATTCTCCTGCCGGCCATGCTGGTGCTGGGAACATTTGCGCCGTGGGCGGTTGCGCCCCTTCTGGCTTTCGGCGGCGCTTTTCTGTGTTTTGAAGGTTACGAAAAGTTGCACCATATCGTCCATGTCTGGCTTCACGGGGAGCATCATCATCAGGACGAGGAAGTCGAAATAATCACACCCGAAGAGCTGGAAAAAATCCGTACCACCGGAGCCATTCGCACCGATTTTATTCTGTCTGCCGAAATCATGGCGATTGCCTACGCGGTGGTCGCAGAAGAAACACTGCTGATGAAATTCGGTGCCCTGCTCTTCGTAGCCCTGGCCATCACGGGCGGTGTTTATGGCTTCGTCGGCTTCATCGTGAAGATGGACGATATCGGCCTCCATCTGGCGCAGGATAAATATCACAAGGCCACCCAAAAGTTGGGCCGTATTATGATCAAGGGGATGCCCGCCCTGCTCGTGGTTCTCAGCTATATCGGCACCGCCGCGATGCTCTGGGTCGGCGGCGGCATCATCATCCACGCCATCCCCGTCCTTCATCATGAAATGCAGCATCTTGTCCACGGCCTGCATCTGGAAGGTCTGGCCGCGTGGGGACTGGAAGCTTCCTTGAGCCTGATCTTTGGGATTGCCATTGGCTTTGTCGTCGTCCAGATCGTCGAACGCACGAAAAAATACTGGCCTGAAAAAGCGCCCACAGCCGAATAATCTTTATTCTTTTCTATTCTTCACAAAAGGGTGGATAATGTTTTTCTAATATAACATGGGGATAAATGTTTCCATGTTCCGAGTTCCTGCAGATTCCCGTTTCGCCCATGCTAAATAAAAAGTGAGCTATATAATCTAACTAAATTACAGCAAGTTTTTTTAATCTCATGCGTCTAGAATTGATCACAAAAAAAGCGTCCCTTCTCTTTTTCTGCGCTTTTTTTTCGCTCTATTTTTCCTCTGCGGCGTACGCGGGCCTCGGCGCTTCAGTCACGCTGTCGAGCGGACAGCCGACCTCGATCAATCCCGGCGAGACGACGCAGCTTGAAATCACACTTTCGAACAGCAACACGACCGCGCCGATAAATAACGTCGATTTTTCCAATCTCCTGCCGGGGACGTTGCCGGACGGATTGAAAATTTCGGGAGCGGCCACATATACGTGTACCGATCCGTCAATCCCGGCGACGAATCCGGGATCGGGAACCCTGACGACAGTCATCGGAACACAGACCATTACACTGGATGACGGGATCATTCCCGCACGGGATGCCGGAAGCAGCACGGACGGAACCTGTACCATCATCATTCCCGTCACCGCCGGAACGTCCGATGGAACGGCCCAGACCTATAATTACCAGATCGCCAGCGGCGCCGTCACCGGAAACGACGGCGGCGCGGTCTCCAACAGCGGCGCGGTCAACCAGAGCATCAACGTGCTGGCGATCTCGCGCCCCGTTGTTACCAAATCATTTGCCAGTTCAACCCTGATTCTCGGTGGCGCGCCGACGACCCTGACCATTACAGTCAGCAACCCCAGCGCCATCGATCTGCCGAACTTCGATATCACCGATAATTTCCCGCTTCCGGGGGCCGGACTCTCTTATATACAGGTCGCCGCAACACCTGGCGCGACGTCAGCCTGCACGGGCGGTGGAACGCCTCCGGCTTTTACTCCCGCCGCCGGTGACGGGTCGATCACGGCCACGGGCGGAACGATTGTCGCGGCGGGAAGCTGCACGATCACGGTTCAGGTCGAGGCCCGGCATACGGACGGGGATTATCAGACCGCCTTTCAGACGAATCTGATCGACGGTGCAACCGATTTCAGCAACGATCTGGGCATCCAGCCGCTGGACGCCAGCGCACAGGTGCGAACACGATCTCCGCTTGCGGTGACAAAATCCTTTGATAACCTCGCTATCGCCAGCGGGCAAAGCGACGATCTGGATATTACCTTCACAAACAGCGGTGATTCTGCGCTGGTGATCAATTCGTTTACCGACAGCCCGATTGACGGCGTTGGAAATCTGACCTACGGCCTGAAGGTCAACGGCATCCCCTCCATGAGCTGTACGGGCGGAGGAACACCGGGAACTTTTGCACGAACCGCTAACGATCTGGGCGTCACACAAACCGCCGATACCACGGTTGCCGCCGGACAAAGCTGTACGCTGACCGTTAATTTCACGGCGACGGCGCAAACGCCGAACGTCCCGATTTCCTTTACCAATACGATTGCCGAAGGCGCCGTCGGAACAGTGACAGCCGGAATCGTCTCGCAATCCACATCCGCCTCAATACTCGTTTCGGACGAGTTGCGGATCTTAAAATCGGTCACGCCGTCCAATCCCGCCCCCGGCAACCCGGTGCGTTATCAGGTCACCGTCCAGAACTGGTCGGCTGCCGCCATCAATAATATTGAGACGATTGACACCTTAACGAACGGCCAGACCTTCCTGACCGGAACGATCAACGGGCTGACCTTCACGCCCAGCCTCTCAGGCACAGGGTGTTCAGGTTTGACCGTACCGACCGCCGTCGGCGCCAGTTCGGTTTCGCTGACCATCGGCACCCTGCCCGCCCGCACATCATCCTTCGTGCCCGGAAGCTGCGTGATCACCTTCTGGGCAATGACGGACAGCGGCGCGGCGAACGGAGCCGCCGTGAATAACATACTGGGGGCCGGAGACGTTTGTTACAACGCGGGCGCGACCTGTAACGGCTCGGCTTCCAATTCCACGTCCTCATCCGTCAATGCCAATACCCTGACCGCCAACAAGGTTTTTTCTCCCGCAGGACCGTTGTCGGAAAACTCCGTTTCGACGATGACGATCACCCTGACCAATATCTCGGCCAATACGATCACCGCCGCCTCGGTCAGCGACAGCCTGCCTGCGGCCAATATCGGGACGGGGCAGCTGCGGATCGCCAACCCGCCTAACGCCTCGACGACTTGCAGCGGCAGCCCGACGATTACGGCTGTTGCCGGAACGACCTCCATCACCATGAACGGCGCGACAATTCCGGCCCGCGCCAGCAACGGAACCGGATCATCGGGCACATGCACCCTGCAAGTCGATGTCACCGGCCCGGCAGGGGTTTACGACAACACGGCCGTTGCGGCGGGAACGCAGACCTACGGGGACGGGACCACCGATCCGGTCGGCCCCGTCAATTCAAATACGCGCAGCATCACCTTTACTTCCTCCCTGTCCGCGACGAAAAGCTTCCTGCCCACGAGCATTTCCTCCGGCGGACAATCGACGGTTACGGTGCGGCTGAGCAATTCGGGGGCGATCCCGATTACGGGCCTCAGCCTCACCGACCCCCTGCCCGCGGGCATGATTCTGGCCAATCCGGTGAACGCGCAGACCACCTGCGCCGGGGCAACGTCATTTACGGGCAGCAGTGGGGATTCCTCGATCACGATGACAGGCGCAGAAATCGCAGGCAGCGGAACCTGCGATGTGCTTTTTGACGTAGTGGCCACGGGTTCAGCAAACTGGGTGAACACCATTCCTGCAGGGAACATTCTGGCCGATGGCGGCGCTGCGAACCAGACCCCCGTCACGGGGACGCTGAATTTCAACGCCCCGACCGGAATCACCATCGCAAAGGCTACTGCCCCAAGTACACTCACTTTCCCGGGACAGACCAGCGTTCTGACGGTCACGCTTACGAATGGCACAACGGCGGTCACCGACTTGTCCTTTACGGATTATTTCACGACAGACGGAACATCAGGTGCCTCGGCAAACGGGATGCGGATCGCGGCTACGCCAAGCGCCTCGACCACCTGCCCCGGGGGAACAGTCAGCGCAACGCCCGATGGAACGTCGTTTTCCTTGTCGGGAGCTTCACTATCCGCAAGCGGTTCATGCACGGTCACGTTGAATGTCACTTCCGTGGTTGTGGGCGGAATTACGAACTTCATTCCCATCGGCAGCGTGACGACCGATCAGGCGCTGTCTAACAGCGGCGCGGCCACTACGAGCCTGACGACGCAGGGCAATCTTGGCATTACGAAGAAATTTACGCCGAACGTGATTCAACCCGGCGAACGTTCGCGCCTGCGGATCACTGTCTACAACCCGACCTCCCAACCTGCGGTGGGTATTTCCGTCACCGATAATCTTCCTGCGGGCGTAACCGTTCCCTCCGGGGCCAACCCGACGACGACCTGCACCGGAGCGAGCATCAGCACACCCACCACTTCGCAAATTATCGTCAGCGGCGCCAGCCTCCCGGCGGCTTCGGGCAGTGCGGCGCAGACCTGTTACGCCGAGATCGACGTGACCTCGAGCGTTGCGGGCGACCACACGAACACGATTCCGATCGGCGGCGTCACCGGAACGATCGGCGGAATCTCCGCGCAAAACTCGCAACCTGCCAGCGATATCCTGCGGGTGAAACAGCCCCTCTCCATCCATAAGGCCATCGGCGGATTTACGCTTGATGCCGGCAACCCCTCCGGCTTTACGACGGGATCGACCAGCCGTTCCGCCGGAGCCACGGCGCCGCTGGTGATCTCCCTGACAAACCCTAATACCGCCGCTTTAACGCAAGCCTCCCTCACGGACAATTTGCCTTCAGGACTGGTGGTCGCGCAAACACCTGCGGCTTCGACCACCTGCGCGGGTGGGACCGTCACGGCGCAGGCTTCGACGGCTGTTCTGTCCCTCACCGGCGCAACGATCCCGGCCAGCGGCTCCTGTACGGTAACCGTCAATGTGCTGAGCAATATTACCGGAACCTATACGAATACGATTGCGGCGGGCGCTGTCTCGACGCTTGAGGGCGTCACGAACGATGAGCCGACGAGCGCGGAACTGACGATTTCCTCGCCCCCTGAAGTCAGAAAGGAATTCTCCCCGGCCGCTATCCCCTCCGGCGGGACGTCCACCATGACGATTGATTTTGTCAACGATAACGACGCGGCCCTGACGCTGAGCGCGATCTTTACCGATACGCTGCCCACCTCGCCCGGCGCGGTCGTTGTCGCAGCAACGCCGAATGTCTCGACTACCTGTCCGGGCGTTGTGACCGCCGTGGCGGGCGCTGGAAGCATCAGCTACGCCAATGGGGCGTCTGTTCCCATCGGCGGCTGCAGCATCAGCGTGGATGTGACGGCCACGACCATCGGCGTTCATACGAACAATATTCCTGCGGGAGCATTGCAAACCAACCTTGGCAATAACCCGGCCCCGGCCAATGCGGAACTGACCGTCACGACGCTGGGCTATATCGCCGGACGCGTGTTCAAGGATCACAACGTGACCCCGAACGGCACTTACGAGTCCGGAACGGATGATCCGATCAACGGCGTGACGGTGCAACTGCGCTCCGGCGCGAACTGTTCGGGCGCCCTGGTCTCCAGCACGTCCACATCGGCGACCGGCAGCTATATTTTCACGGGCCTTGCGGCGGGAACCTATTCGGTGTGCGAACCGACTCAACCAACGGGAACCGTGAACGGCATCACCAACGCCGGAGCCATACTCCCGACCAACGGCAGCACGGGCACGGCGGGAACGGCTTCGAACCCCACCGCAACCACCAGCCAGATTATCGGCATCGTCCTGAACGGCGATGGCGGCAGCGGGGAAATCTCCGGCTCGACGGGCAACGATTTCGCCGAAGTGGTGCGGTCTTCCATTTCAGGGCGCGTCTTCAGGGACGTCAACAATAACGGCGTCCAGAACGGAGCCGATACCGGCATCTCCGGCGTAAGCATCCAGCTTCTCGACAGCGGGAATACGGTGATCGCTACGGCCACGACCGATGCCAATGGGGATTACAGCTTTACCAACCTTGATCCCGGCACCTATTCCGTGCGCGAACCCACGCAACCCGCAAGCACCAGCAACGGCATCACCACGCCGGGAGCAGTCGATAATGGCGGCACAGCAGGAACGGCCACAGCGGTCGGCGTGGCCCCCAGCGTTATCAGCACGATCATCCTGCCCCCCAACACAGCGGCGAACGACAATAACTTCGCTGAAATCCCGAACGGGCGTTCTATCACGGGTCTGGTGTTTCTCGATTACGATAATGACGCCGCAGAGGACGGGGTGGATTACGGCCTGTCCGGCGTGACCGTCAACCTCACGGGAACGGACGTCAACGGCACTCCGGTTTCCACAAGTACGGTTAGTCTTTCGGATGGAACCTTCAGTTTCACCGGATTGGCTGAGGGAACCTATACGCTTTTGCAGGCCGCCCAGCCCGCCGGAACGACCAACGGCACGACGACCGCCGGAACCACGGGCGGAGCGGCCAGCAACCCAACCGCCACAACCAGCCAGATATTGAATCTGGACCTCACAGGCGCGAACACGCTTTCGGCGGCCAACCTGTTTCCTGAAGTCCCTTCGGCCTCGCCTGATCTGACGATTGTGAAAACGCACAGCCCGTCGAGCTTCGCCGCCGGATCGTCTACGGGAATCTTCACGATCACACCGAGCAATATCGGCGCAGCCCCGACCAGCGGCACGATCACGCTCAGCGATACACTTCCGGCAGGGCTGACTCTGGCCTCCGTCCCCAACGGGACTGGATGGACCTGCTCGGGGACTGTGGGCGGATCTAGCTTTACCTGCACGACGACCAGCGTGATCGCTGCGGCCTCGAACGGAAACGCTGTTTCTTTCCGCGCTCAGGTGGCTTCCGGCGCCTCCGGCCAACTCCTGACGAATCAGGCGGTGATTTCCGGCGGCGGCGAACCCGCAGGCTTTAACGGCAACAACACGGCAACCGATACAGTCGGCATCGCCAGCGCCGCGACTGTCTCCGGCACGGTTTGGCGCGATGACGACCACGACCGCCAGATTGACGGCGGGGAAGACCTGATCGAAGGCTGGATTGTCGAACTGGTGCTGGGCGGAACCGTCATCGATACGACGACGACCGCATCGGACGGGACATACACGCTGACAACCGTCTCCCCCGGCTCCGGTTATGAAATCCGCTTCAAGGAGCCGAATTCGGGTATCGTCTTTGGCAATGCAGTGACGAATGAACAGGGCATTGCGCCCGTGGCCAATACCCGGGATACCGGAGGCTCGACGGCCAACGGGGGAACGAACGCCGGAAACCCGGCCGGCGCGGATACGACCACCGTTACGGGAACGCTTACGGATCTAACCATTCTGGCCGGAGATAATATCATCGAGCAGTCCCTGCCGCTTGATCCGGCGGGGATTGTTTATAACGCCGTCACACGCGCCCCAGTGCAAGGCGCAGTAGTCACGATCACCGGCCCCGGCGGGTTTAATCCGGCAACCGATCTGGTGGGTGGCGCACCCGCGCAGGCCGTGACAACAGGCGCGAACGGTTTTTATCAGTTCCTGCTGACCCCTGGAGCGCCCGCCGGAACGTATACGCTTGCGGTCACGACCTATCCCGCCGGATTCACCCCCGTCCCCTCGACGCTTATCCCCGTCTGTACCGGGCCTTTAACCGTGGATGCCGCGCCCGACCCCGCCGAAGTCCATGACAGCCCTAACCCGCCCGATACCGGGGATGCTGTGCAAAGCGGGGGAGCCTGCCCAGCCAGCACGGGTGCTTTCGCCCCGGCGGATCAGGCGACGACACAGCATTATTTTACCTTTGTCATCAACCCCGCCGTCTCCGGCAACGTGGTGAACAACCATATCCCGCTCGACCCGATCAACGCGGGCGATATCGTCATCAGCAAGACCACGCCGATCGTGAATACGAATATCGGGCAGTTCGTGCCCTATACGATCACGCTGCGGAACACTACCGCCAATCCCTTCACGGGCCTTGATGTCCGCGATACGATCCCCGCCGGGTTCAAATTCGTTGAGGGCAGCGGCAGCCTGGATGGGGTCAAACTTCAACCCACCGTCAGCGGCCGCACCGTGACGTGGCTCAATCAAGACCTCGCGGCAAACCAGACCAGGAAATACAAGATGATCCTGATCGTCGGCTCGGGCGTCCAGCCGGGGGAATATACCAACCGCGTTCAGGCGTTTAACGGTGCGACGGCTGTGACGAACCTCGCCACCGCAACGGTGCGGATCATCCCCGACCCCGTCTTCGATTGCTCGGACCTGATCGGCAAGGTGTTCGATGATGCCAACCGCAACGGCTATCAGGATGAGGGCGAAAAGGGCATTCCCAACGTGCGTCTGGCCACCGTCAACGGCGTTCTGGTCACGACCGATGAGCATGGACGCTATCACATCGCTTGCAGCGAAATTCCTGACGAGGAACGCGGCAGCAATTTCATCATGAAGGTTGATGTGCGGACCCTGCCCACCGGATACCGCCTGACCACGGAAAACCCCGGCATGGTGAGGATGACCCGCGGGAAAATGGCCAAGCTTAATTTCGGCGCCGCCATCCACCGCGTTGTACGGATCGATATGACGGATGAGGCCTTCATCTCCGGCGAAATCGAACTCAGGCCGGAATGGAGGAGCCAGCTTGTCCTGCTTCCCGGGCAGCTTAAATCCGGCCCGTCGGTCGTGCGGTTTTCCTATAAGGCGGAAATCGGCGATGAAAAACTGGCCCGCAAGCGCCTTAAAAACGTGATCAAAATTCTGCGTCAGGAGTGGAAAGGAAAAGACTGCTGTCATGAAATCATGATCGAGGAGGAACTTATTCTCCCCTCCACTTCAGAAAATAATAGGGCGGGCGCACAATGAAAAAGCTTCTTCTCCTTAGCACAGCCGCGATTGCCCTTGGCAGCACCGCCTTCGCCACAAAAACTTCAGCGCAGGACCGCTGCGAAGGCGAAGGCTTTTGTCAGCCTCCGGCCAGCATCGGCAAGCAGTCGATGGACTCTCATGTCTCAACGCCTGCCCTGCTCCCTGAACCCCCACCGAATACCGAACGCAGGGACGAAACAGTTGAGCGTCCGCCGCACGGACACGCACAAGGGCAATCCTGTCTGAACGCAAAGGACGGCGCCCATGCGATAAACACGCCGTTCAGAATTTCCATCGACGGTGCGCCCTTGAGCGGTTTAGATGCCCTGAACAGCGCGGATGTTATACGCTGCAAGGATATGGCGCTGGAACAAGCCGATATCCAGTTGCGCTATGAAGTCTTTGAAAATAATCAGGCTTTGAACGTGACCGCTGTGCCACAGGCCATCGTGCGCGGCGAAGCCGTTACCTTTACCCCTTATTCAAATTACATCTCTTTCATCAACAGGGCGGAGGTGCGGATTTTCAAGGAAGGCGCGTCGCTCCAATCCAAACCTCTGGCGATTGTGCCGATGGATGGTCTGCTGGCCCAGCAGGGGATCTGGCATTCGCCGACGGGATCGAAGGAGAACCACCTGCAATATGTCCTGCGCGTTTACGATGCAAAGGGCCGTTTCGATGAAACCAAACCGCAGCTTTTAAAGCTGGTCGATGAGCAAAGGCCCGCCGAGGAGCCGGAATCGCCAGAAAGGGAAAAGCTTGTCGGGTACGGGGAGAACAACCTTTCGCTCAGCAACATTCCTGTCTCCGGCGGGATCGTGACGATCAACGGAACTAACCTTGCCCCCGGCTCTAAGGTCAATACTCTCGGCCTGGATATCCCCGTGGATGCGGAAGGTCAATTCGCCACCCGCCAGATTCTGCCCGAAGGCCTGCATGACATCGCCATCCAGACCTCCTCCCCCGACGGTTCGCGGAGAGAAATCATCCGCCCGGTCCTGATTCCCGATCAGGATTGGTTCTATATCGCCCTTGCTGACCTGACATTCGGTAAAAACAATGTGGACGGTCCGGCCAAGTTGGTGACCGGAAAAGATAGCAAGCGCTACAACAGCGATGTCTTTGTCGATGGACGATTGGCCTTTTACACCAAGGGAAAAATCAAGAAAGACTGGCAGGTCACAGCCAGTGCCGATACGAAGGAACAGCCGATTGAGGATTTGTTCTCCAACTTCACGAACAAAGATCCGCGCTATCTTCTGAAAAGAATTGATCCGAAGAAATACTATCAGGTCTATGGCGACGACTCGACAACGCTGGAAGACGCTCCGACGCAAGGCAAGTTCTATATCAAGGCCGAGAAGGACGATAGCCATATCATGTGGGGGAACTTCCAGACGCGGACGACCGGAACCGACCTTCTGAATTACAGCCGGACGCTTTATGGCGCTAACGCTCAATATCTAAGTACCCAAACCACACGGCTCGGTGAGCGCAAAACAGAGATCAACGCCTTCGGCGCCGATCCCGGCACGGTGGCCTCTCTTGAGGAATTCCGCGGAACGGGCGGATCGCTCTATTATCTGCGCGGGCAGGATGTGGTCATCGGCTCCGAACGGCTGAGAATAGAAATACGGGACCGCGATTCCGGTATCATTTTAAAATCCCAATATCTGGTCTACGGGCAGGATTACGAAATCAACTATACGCAGGGTCGCATTTTGCTGCGTGAGCCTTTGTCATCCACCTCCTCGGGGGACAGCATCGTCAGCACCGGGCCACTGTCGGGCAACCCGGCCTATCTCGTTGCCGGATATGAACACAGCCCGAGCGTGGCCGAGATCAACAACCTGACCAAGGGAGGACGCGTCAGCCACTGGTTCAACGACCATATCCGTTTGGGCGCGAGTATTTACGATCAGCAAGGCTCGGGTCTGGATCAAACGCTCAGCGGGTTCGATGCCACGCTGCGCTATGCGCCCGGAACCTACCTGAAACTCGAACAGGCACGCTCAAAAGGCGCAGGCAACGGTGCCCTCTCCTCCACCAATGGCGGATTTAACTTCGATGCCATCGACCAAACGGCGGGCGAGGATATCGACGCCAACGCCTACCGCGCCGAGATGGCCGTTGATCTCTCCGAACTTATCAAGGGACGTCAGGGAACACTTAACGCTTATACCTTGCGCCGTCAGGACGGGTTTTCCGCTCCCGGACAACTCACGGACGAACAAATCATCCAGCACGGATTTTCCGCCAATATTCCGGTGAACGACAAACTCTCGGTCGGCAGCAAGATCGATTTTAAATCCGGCGAGGAAACGGGCGATCTCACCTCCGGGGAGGTCAGTGGAAGCTATCAGATTAAACCTGAAAGAAACGTCACCGTCGCCCTGCGCCACGACGACCGCAGTTCCTCAGAATATGGTGAGAACAGCGATATTCTCTCCGAAGAAGGGGCGCGCACCGACCTAGCGCTGAAATATCATTACGTCCCCCTGAACGCGGCGGGTGAGAAGGAACGCTATGATGTCTATGGTCTGGTTCAAGGGACGCTGCACCGGACACAAGACCGCGACAATAACCACCGAGCGGGAATCGGCGGACGCTATGACCTCAACGACCGCCTGAGTTTTAACGGGGAACTGACGGGCGGCAATAAGGGCGCCGGGGCGCTGATCGGCGCGGAATATCTGAAATCCGACCGAACAAGTTACTATGCGAACTATGAAATGGACCCGGACCGCACGGATATCGGCACCCGCGGGAAAAGCTCCAGCCTGACCCTCGGCGGACGGTCCCGGTATTCGGACAGCATTTCCACCTTCGGCGAACAGCGCTATCAGACTTTCGATGACGATTCCTCCGGTCTGATTCACTCCTTCGGGCTTGATCTGGCGGCCAGCGACAAATGGACGTGGGGTGGACGCTTTGAGAACGGCATCATCGCCGATCCGGAATCCGGCGATACAGACCGTCTGGCGCTCTCCTTGACCAGCGGTTACAGCGCGCAGAAAACCAAATATTCCGGCACGATCGAATTCCGCCGCGATGAAAATGATCTGGAGGGCGACCGCAATTCGTGGCTCATGAGCAACACGCTCTCTTACCAGACATCCGAAGACTGGCGGTTTCTGAGCGATCTGGATATGGCGATCAGCGATTCTGGTCTCAATAGCTCTCTGGATGCGGATTACATAGAATTCGGCCTCGGCTATGCCTACCGCCCGGTTGAGAACGACCGCCTGAATGCCCTCATCCGCTATGAGTATCTCAGCGACCTCGCCAGCCCCGACCAACTGGACGGTACGCGCACAGGCGAGGCCAACGATTACGAGCAACGCAGCCATGTCTTTTCCGCCGATGCGATTTACGATGTAACGCCGAAACTGGCCGTGGGAGGCAAGGTGGGTTACCGCTTCGGCGAAATCCGCGACAATACGGTGGAGGATTCGGAGTTTTTCGACAGTCAGGCTCTGCTCCTGATCGGGCGCATGGATTATGAGGTGCTGAAAAGCTGGGAGGTGACCGGGGAAGTCCGCTACCTCGACGTTATGGAGGCTGAGGATTCAAAAGCCGGAGTTCTTCTGGGGGCTTACAAACATTTCAACCAGAATATCAAAGCCGGAGTCGGTTATAACTTTACCGATTTCTCCGACGATCTGACCGATCTGGATTACGACAGCAGTGGCGTGTTCTTTAACGTTGTCGGGAAGTTTTAGCCGTTAAAACAGCCCCTTGTATTTTGCCCAACTTAAATTTGATCCGCCCCCTATAAATGAGTCCGGCTGGAGAGTGAATCTCCGGTAGGTTATTTGGACATACTTTATGGAGGTTTGGATGTCGCAGAAGCGTTATATGACGGAGCAGATTATCGGGCTATTGAGACGGGCGGAGGTTCTCGTTGGTCAAAGCAAGGAGATGGCGGAGGTATTGCGCGAGATCGGGGTGACGGGCAACACCTATTACCGCTGGCGCAAGGAATATAGTGGTCTGGGGATGGATCAGGCGCGGCGTCTGAAGGAGCTGGAGGTCGAGAATGCGCGGCTCAAGCGGGCGGTGGCCGACCTGACGCTGGATAATCTTATTCTCAAGGAAGTTTCGTCGGGAAAGTTCTGAGCAGCCCCGCCCGCCGCCGGGAAGCTGTGATTTATGCGCAGCAGAAGCTGGGCATCACGGAGCGCCGGGCCTGCAGGGCTTTGGGCCAGAGCCGGGGGTTGCAGCGGCGGTGCGCCAAGCGCCCGGAGGACGAAGAGGTTTTGATTGCGGAGATGACCGCCTTGGCCGTGCGCTACGGGCGTTACGGCTATAAGCGGATCACGGCGATGCTGAAGTCTGCGGGCTGGGCGGTCAATCACAAGCGCATAGAGCGCCTGTGGCGTCAGGAAAGCCTCAAGGTTCCCAAACGCCAGAAGAAGAGAGGCCGTCTTTATCTGAATGACGGCTCGTGCATTCGTCTTCGCCCGTGCTGGGCCAATCACGTCTGGGCTTACGACTTTGTGGCCGAGCGGCTGAAAGAGGGCACGAAGATCCGAACGCTCACGGTCGTTGACGAATACACGCGCGAATGTCTATCGTTAAGGACCGGATAATCACTGGACGATGAAAAATATCACGCAATACTTCACGTTAAGCGAGGAAGAATGTGTGTTGAAAATCCTCAAACTTAACAAGATTGGCATTATCCAACTACTCCCGCAAAATAAAACTCCTCATTAGCCCTAATTTTTCCTGGATTGAGAATGGCCCGTTTGAGCGGTTCTTTCGTGAACATGTCGGGCAGGAATACTTTAATAGCAGTTTTCGCGGTGAGCATAGGTTTTTGCGTGTTTTAAATGGTTCGCTTTCAAAGGCCAGTGCTGCGGAATTTCAGCACAAATTGTTGCGACTGGCCCGTGAATTCAGCGAGATATCCCGTGAGGAGTCGAACTTGCCCATAGACAATCGTGATGGGGTGACTTTGGTTATGGCTATGCGGAACTGGGATTATGGATTCTTCGACCATCTGGTCCGTCCTGAATATAAGCAGAAATCATAATTCATTCAGCTTTAGTCCAGTCAGCCAGCAACAACCCACGGCGCAATTTTCAATCGTGCAGTTTCCGCCCACTTTCGCACGGCTTTCATCTCCTCTTTCGAAGAGTCGCGGTTGTTATGTCCAGCGCACTGGACAATCTCGCGCTCCTCATCGACCTCCAGAGTCAGGCATTTTTCAACCTTTCCGTTTTGATGGCGCTCCAGCGACCACAGCGAACAGTCTCCCGACGCGCAGTATCTCGCGTACGTCGCCACGCAATGGTTATGAGCCTGCCCCTCCCGGATCAGGTCAGCCCCCGACAGCAATTCGCGGATCGTCCAGTATTCGTCAGAGCTTTTGGTCGGAGACCATAAAAACCCGTTGATCCCGGATTTTTTGAAATAAAGGTTTTGAACGCCAGCGAGCTTTTTTTCCTCCTTCTGCCAGCGCTCGACCTCCCGTAACAGCGTAGGAAGCGAACGGCCATGCATTCGCAACTTGGGCTGCGGGGGCTGGATCGTTTCAACCATGCCCGGCCCAGTCACGCATTCGCGGACCTTGTATTTCTGAGCCTGAAGAAAATCGATAGCGGCAGGAATTTGTGCATGCGGCAGTGCGGGCTGTTCGATAAAATAACGGATAACGGAATCCCAAAACGCAGAGTTTTCGTAAGATTCCCCCAACCATGTTTTAGCCACGGCCAGCGCCAGCCTGTCATCCCCCCCCAAAGCCCGTACCTGCGCCCACCTGAATGCCCCAAGGATATCGCAAGCCTCAGGTGCCTGAAGGAAGTAATGGGCGGTCATTTTTGGTCAACCCCCATATTTGAGTCCGCCTGTAGAGTGAATCGGTTGCTGGTCTGTTCTCATAGATAAAGGCTCTGGAGCGTAAGCGAAAGAGCCTTTATCCATATAGGCGATTGGCGCGGGCGGGCG
>JAGNKE010000012.1 GCA_018000295.1 Alphaproteobacteria bacterium
AGCATTTCCAATTGTTCCTGAAAGAGTGTGAATGGAGGTTCAATTATCGCCCCTCAAGCAATCTCTTGAAAATTTTACTTGAGTGGGCTAACAAGTAATCTCTTCACCCTTATCTATGTCAGCCCCATATTTTTTCACGGTATTTTTTGAAGTATTCCGTCAATGTTAAAAAATCATGAAATAGTTTTACCCCTTCATCATCTTTAACCAACACCACTTCCGCAAAAGCGTTTTTTCTCGGTAATTCAAATTCGCAGGCGTAGCTGCCAACCTCCGGTTCTTCGATTTCATCCCCCTTAATCACGATTGTCTGACTTAAATCCAGATTCGGGTCGGCGCGGTAGACCATGAAAGGCTTAATTCCGGCTTCCTTGAAGGTTCCGTTGGGGTATTCCTGATAATAAACGCCTTGGACAAAGCCGATGAAATAGGCGTTGTCGATTTCGGCCTGAAGCTTGGCTTCATCGGAAAAATCGACTTCTTTCACGCATGACGCCCACGATTGTGGCGAGGAGAAGGTCAGGGCGGCGAGGAGGAGCAGGAGAAATCTCATGCGTTGAGTTTAGCCGCACCGGCGGGCGGCGGGAAGACTATTCGTACAATTTTTTAAACATAGCGGGCACAACGCGGGCGGCGGTTGAATTTGTCGTTCCGGCGAAGGCTTGGCCGTGGACCCCGGCCTGCGCCGGGGTGACGAGGGGTTTTCTGGATCCCCGCCTGCGCGGGGATGCTAAGCGGGGCGGGGATGACAAAGGCAGCGGGGGGCTTTTTGACGGGATAATCGCGGGGTTCATGCCCCTCTCCCTTGATCCCTCTCCCCGCAAACGGGGAGAGGGAAAAGGCGCGGACGTCCTTTTTTCTCCCGTGTTCTGTGTTGTCCATTTTCTGGATCCCCGCGTGCGCGGGGATGCTGATAAATGGGGGGGCTAGCGTTCGTCGAAGGCGTAGCCGTTCAGGAATTCGTGGCGGTCGATGAGGTCGTCGATCCGGCTGCGCTGGTTCTGGGTCCATTGGACGGACAAGCGCGGGCGGCTGGGCTCGGCGTAGATTTTCCCGGCGCAGGCCTTGACGTAGTCGTCCATACATTCGGTTTCGAGGAAGGCCATCAGGCGGCGGATGGTGTGGCGCGGTTCCTTTTTCAGATCCTCCTGCCGGATCAGCAGCACCTGCCCCGGATAGCGGCGGTAGGCGAAGGCGGCGCCGTCGCAGATTTTTTCGAAGGATTCCAAGGCCTGATCCATCGAGACCCCTTGCTTTAGGACCATCATGGCCAGTGTGTCGTAGGGGTTGCGGACGGCGTGGATGAGGCGGACGGGGCGGCCGTATTTTTCCTGCATCTCCGCGATCAGGCCGATATTCGCGTAGAGAAGCTGCGCCGAGGAGTGCGCCTTCTTGTCGCCGATGATTTTCAGGGTGCGGTAGCGGCCCTGATACTGGCCGGGGATGTCGTAGTGATAGCCCGTCCAGCGGGCGCCGTTGCGGACGAACATCCGGGCGTTGAAGAGCATGAGGCGGGCGGCCTGTTTGAGGGAAAGGCCGTTTTTGAATTGCTGGAGCAGGTTGAATTCGGTGGCAATCACGATATCGGGGTGGGCGTCGAGCATCGCCCCGATCAGGGTGCCGCCGCTCCACTGGCCGCCGATGAGGATGGCCAAGGCTTTAATCTGTTCGATTTCCCATGAGGCGGGGGCGGAGAGGCAGCCCGCGAGAACCTTGTTCACATGGGGGATTTTTTCGGGGCTGCGGATGGATTTCAGGACGGAAAAGGACATGCGGCGTTCAGAAATGTTGCGGACAGCGAGAGTTACGCGGCCCGGACCCAGCCGCAGTCTTCATCATACGCGGCGGGCCGAAAAATTCCATCGGCTGATCGGCGCAAGACCCGAATAATCCAGAATAATCTATTCGGCCTCCGAGAAATTCTTTGACGGGCGGAGGGGGGTATGGTTGTTTCAGAGGGTGAATTTTCTTGCAAAAAGGCGGGGGCGGGTGTACGCCCTGTTTGTGTTTAAGGGTTTGAAACCATGAGAATTTATTATTTTTCCGGGGCGTCGTTCCCCTCGCCCGAGTCCCGCTCGGTCCATGTCATGAAGATGTGCGAGGCGTTCGGCAAGGCCGGGCATGATGTCACGCTGTTCGCCATGGGCAACCCGCGGCTGGACCACGACAAGATTTTCAAGAGCTATGACGTGAGCGGTTCCTTCAAGCTTTCGCTTTCTCATGACGTCAATATCCCCGTGCTGTCCGGGTACAAGCGGATGCGGCATATCTCGGAGAAGATCAAGGCGATGGGTGAGCCGGACATGGTGTTCGGGCGCGATCCCATCGCGATTGCGCTTTTTGCCCCGCCGCGTTCGACCATCGTGTTCGAAGCCTCGCAAATGCCGCAGAACAAATCGCAGTCCGCGGCGATTACGCGCATCATCAAGAAGCCCGGATTTAGCGGGATCGTGGCGCTTTCGGACCCGCTGAAGCAGGATCTGCTCAAGAAATATCCCACCTTGCGGTCCGAGCAGATTTTTGTGGCGCACGACGCAGCGGAGGTTCCGCATAACATCTCCGGCACCGCCGCGCCCGCGCAGACGCTGAAGGGGCGTGAAAAGGCCTTCCGCGTGGGTTATGCGGGAACCATGCATCAGGGCAAGGGGATTTCGATGATCCTGAAGCTGGCACCGCAGCTGCCCGATTGCGATTTCCACATCGTGGGTGGCTCCAAGGAGGAGATCGCCAAATACAAAAAAGGCAAGCCTCCGGAGAATGTAATTTTCTATGGGCATCAGCCTCACTCCGATGTTGCCAGCTACCTGAAAGCCTTTGATATCGTGCTGGCACCCTATCAGCACGAGGCGCTGATCAAATCGGGGAAAAATATCTCGCGCTGGATTTCGCCGATGAAGGTGTTCGAATATATGGCGGCGCAAAAGCCGATCGTTGCCTCGAGCCTGCCGATCCTGCGGGCGTTTCTGACGAACGAGCAGAACGCGCTGCTGGTGCCCCCGGGCGATCCGATCGCGTGGATCGAGGCCATCTCTCGGCTCAAAAACGATCCGGCGCTGCGCCAGAAACTTTCCGAGAGCGCGTTCGCGGATCTGCTGAAAAACTTCACATGGGAGAAGCGGGTGGAGATCGTGCTGGATTTCGCGTCCGGGCGGCGGACGTCCGTGATCGGGAACAAGGCCGCTTAAGCGATTTTCATACCGTACAGGGCCACGACGATGGCGAGCAAGTTGCCAATCGTAAAAGTCGCGTAGGAAATCTTCAGCCAGAAAAATTTCGGGATGATCGAAAAGCGGGCGGTGTCATAGAGATCGTAAGCTGCGGTCGCTGAGAGTTTTGCGGGATCGTTCAAGACTTGCGAGATTCTTTCCAGATAATCCTCCTCCGCCAGATGGCCGATATCGTTGAAATGCAGGAGGTTGAGGCGGCGGTCGCCGGATTTGCGGTATTTGCGCTTGGGGTAGATGCAGATCATGGCGGAGAGGATGCTGAGCACCGCCGCAGTGATCGAGATTTTCGAGGCCTCGACGAAGGCGCCCTCCTCGATCGCCCGGATGCATACGGGGATCAGGATGGAATTGAGGAAGATCATGACCTGCGCCTTCTGGTCGATCATCCGCAGAATAATGGCGAATTTGTTGACGGTGGCGCCGATCACCTGGCCGCGCAACATGGCTTCCCATTTTTTCTGCTGAGCGTCTTGCGACATTAGGGGTTTCCTTTTCTTTCCGTGAGGGTATTTATAATAAAAACAAGGGTTTGGCCAATGGTATTTTTGGGTCTTGCTGACTCCGGAGGTCATTTTTTAACTGGAAAGTCATCTGTGCAATAATATATTATCCGCTGATTCTTTTTCAGGGACTCGGGGTTTTTGGTTCGCGGGTTTCAGGTTCATGGAGATTTTTTCGATGCACTCCGCCGAACGATACGGCTTAAAGCAGAAGGTTATCCGGCTTTCCGACGATGACGGGAACGCGCCGCGGCGCGGGCCGGACGACGGGCAGCCGGACACCAGCATCATCCTGAAGACGCGGCCGAAGACCAAGAAACCCTCGATGTATAAAGTCCTGCTGCTGAACGACGATTACACGCCCATGGAGTTCGTGGTGCATGTGCTGGAGCGGTTTTTCAACAAAAGCCGGCAGGAGGCCACGGATATCATGCTGACGGTGCACCGCCGCGGGGTGGGCGTGTGCGGCGTCTTTACATTTGAGGTGGCCGAGACGAAGGTGGCGCAGGTCATGGATTTCGCCCGGGCCAATGAGCAGCCCTTGCAGTGCACGATGGAGAAGGAGTGAGGGGTGTGGATTGCGGCCCTTGCCCTTAAGGGTCCGCTGCGAACAATTTGCGCGACCATTTCCGGTTCGCCTTCTGGAATTTTGCGTAAGAGTCACCCGCCGCGTTGCGCGTTTCTTCGGACGAACCCCCGGAAAACCAAGACGACACAGCCGCCTCCAGCGTGTAAGCCTCCGGGGCCATAAAGCCGTTTGTCGTCAGCAAGCTGTGCGCTTGCCGGATAAGGAGAAGTTCCGCGAAGTAGTTGCGGCTATAACACGCCAAGATCATGGAGGAGCGCGGAGCAGCGTTTGCCTGAGGTTCTGATACAGGGGGCGGGGCGAAATCCATGAGTCCGTTGTGCCCAATATAAGCGATCAAATGAGAAGCGCCGCCTGCCTCAATTTCGTGTTTGTCTTCGCTGGAACCGATTATGTATTTTTCTGCGGACTCACCTCCCGACAGTGTTAAAAAACGCGCAGTGGGCGCCTTGATTTGCCTTCCCGCCAAGCTTCCGCAATGACGATCGCATCGACGGACTTCCCGTCCCGTTTCAAGGTCGCTTTGAACGCTACGCGGTCAAGGACAGCTTCATCCTGTGGTCCGGTTATCTCGACCTCTGACCAGCCATCCATGCGCGAGAAATACGTCCTCAGGCCGAACATAGCGCCCCAATAGAGGTTCGAGCGCGGGTCGTCCCCATCGCCGAGATGCGCCGGGACGGGCACTATCCCCTGATATTTGTTGTCGCATAACGCGACGATGACGTGGGCGACCAGCGGCTTTCCGGCCGCAACGTCCTGAGCCATACGGGTCTGCACCGGAGTGGCCGTGATTTTCTCCGCCGCTTGCGCCGGAAACGTGAAAAGAAGCAGACAAAAGGCAAGGAATAGGCGTATCAAAGCAGTGTTTCTTTCGATTATGGAGAAGAAGCGAGAGGCGGTTCATTTTTGTCAGCGCCCTCCCCTGCCGCGTCTAGTGTCTTGTAAAAGGAAGCCTTAAAGGCCTTGAGGCTGTCATAGTTTTCCTTCGTAATTTCCATTGTGTTTCCGTGCGTGCTAAAATTGGCCGAGCCGTAGGCCAGCAGCTGGTTGTCGTCCGTGACCATATCCCCGCCCTGTTCGCCGTAGGCTTTTAAAGCCTCTTTTTTCAGATAAACTGATTTTTTGACCTTTTCGTCCGGTAAAAGCCTTTCCATTTTATTTCTTTCAAAGCCGGGAAAGTTTTCGCCCAACGTCGCTTTGTCATCGTTCGAGCCGAGAAGAATTCCGGTCATTGATTGCGGGTCGATCCAGAGGACCGAATTCGGAAAAACCTCGTTAAAAGTTCTTGAGATGGAGGCCGTGTGGTAAGGAGAGAGAAGGTGAAAGGGTAACCACTGCGCGATCACGCCCTGCGGGGACATTTTTTTCCTCGCCGTAATATAAAACTCCTTCGAATAGAGGGCGTTGACGCCAGCGAATGTCGGTGGCATCGGCTCCAATGTGATGACGTCGTATATATCCTGCGTCCGGCGCAAAAACGCCCGGCCATCCATCACCACCGGGGTTACTCTTTTATCTTCCAAAATGCCCTGATTACTCGAAAAAAGAGGGGCCATATTAAAAACATTTCTATTGATATCCACTATGGTCAAAGCCTGCGGATTTTCGCGGCGCAGAGCGTTGGCCGTCTGGCCGGTGCCAAAACAGATAACCAAAGCCTTTTTGGGGTCGGGATGCAATAGCATGGGCAGATGCCCCATCCAGAGCATGTATTGGGTCATAAGAGTTGATTCTTTCCCTTCCGACATCTGCGAAGTCGCAACGAATCCGTCGATGACGAGGGCTCTTTCCTTATTTTTGGAAAACTCAATTACGGACACGGTTGCGTCCGGCCCTTCGTGACTGGACAAAATTGAAATCGTGTTATCGGGAGTTTGCTTAAGATGTGATTGAATCCTTGTCCTCCCCACGCCGGATTCAAATACCACCGCCAAAGACAAAGCAGCTGCAGCTACAAGAAAAATCCTGATCCTTGTTTTTGCCGAGTTGTGAAGGATCAGGATTCCTAAAAGGGCCACAGCCGAACCTATCAGCCAAGACGTCCTTGCAAAGCCGATGGTGGGGAGAAGAATCCACCCCGCCGTTATCGAACCCAGCACAGCCGCCAAAGTATTCACGCCGTAGAGAGTCCCCCAACGACGCGTGGATGTCTGATTGTCCAGAACCCAGGGTAAGCCAAGCCCCAAGAGGAGCATCGGAAGTCCCGTGATATACAGTGTCAGAAAGAACCAATTCAGAAAAAGAATTGCCGGTTTTCTGCTGTTCGTAGTCGTCAGCCAATCAAAACGTTCTACAACAGGCGTTGCCAATAGAATAGCAATACCGGCCAGAGAAACGCACAGCGCCAGACTGACGCCCTTTCTTTTTAAAAGAGGGACCAGTTGCGCCGCGCACCCCAAGGAAATGAGGACCGAGGAGAGCATGATTGAAAATGCCGCCGTCGTACTCCAAAAAGTAGCTGTAAAAGATCTAAACCACGCCACCTCCAAGGCCAAGGTCGCGAATCCAGTTAAAAAAACCAGCATATATTCGTGACTGCCTGGGATATTCTTTTGTGCTGGGGCAGATTTCATGTCCACGAACCCCAGCGACAAATCGAATTTTTCCCTAAAGCATATTATTGCATATATACCCACCATCAGATTTACAGCAGCGATCAGGGCTGCTGTTGCCTGTACTCCCAGCAGAGGAATGATCGCGAAGGCCGCGATTACAGAGCCTGAAGCCGCGCCAATCGTATTCAAGCCGTAAAGTACCGAGATTGAAGTTCCGTGTTGTCGAGCCATCAAGCCAAACACAGGAGTTGTTGCTCCCATGCATATAGCCGGAAATCCCATAGATAAAATTATGCCTATCAGGTGAACGCCGTAATGGCTTCCGGCCATCTGGCGATAGGCGGACGTATCCATATCCTCAGCGATTTGAAGGGCAGGAATGAGAAAAAGACCTGATATTCCGATAAGTATTTCGAGAACCCCATAGATACGGGAGGGATTAATCCGTTCATTGGCTCTTAACGCATAACCCGCCGCCAGCGCACCGATACACATTCCTCCCATAGTCACCGCCAAGGTCAAGGCCGCTCCCCATGCTGAAACTCCAAGAGCCAGAGACGATTCTATCTGCCAGATCACGGTCCATGACAGTGCCGCCAGCCCTGAAAAAAAAACCATCAGATAGATTGAGGATGATTTGCGTTTCATCGAATGAAGTGTCTCTTGGGTCATTATTTCTTTTTATTCTAGAGGTTTACGGGGCATTTTAACTAGAACTATCGGTTCTTCCATGCTAATTCAAGCTGTTTTTAGTGAATTCTTTTTTCCTAAAGGCTTTTTGCAGTATACTTAATGAGTTAGACTTGTTGGTTAGGTATATAAAAGACGGAAACCATGCTCTCCCGCAATCTTGAACAGACCCTCCACCGCGCTTTGGCTGTCGCCAATGAGAAGCACCATGAGTATGCGACGCTTGAGCATCTTTTGTATGCGCTGGCAAGCGACCCGGACGCGATGGCGGTGCTGCGATCGTGCGGGGTCGATCTGGACGATCTGAAATCCAAGATCATGCATTATATCGAAACGGACCTCAGCTATCTGGTGAATTTCGAGACGGAGGAAGCCAAGCCGACCAATACGTTCCAGAGGGTTTTGCAACGCGCGGCGATCCATGTGCAATCGTCTGGGCGCGAGGAAGTGACGGGGGCGAATGTGCTGGTCGCCATGTTCTCGGAGCGGGAAAGTCATGCGGTTTTCTACCTGCAGGAAAACGATATGACGCGGTTCGACGCGGTCAATTATATTTCTCATGGCATCGCCAAAGTTCCGACACAGAGCCGCACGGACAAGGCGCCCACGGGCGTTGAAGAGCCGCCGAAAGACGGGACAAAGACCGGGCGAGAGGCGCTGGATGCTTACTGCATCAATCTCAACGACAAGGCGCGGAATGGGCGGATTGATCCTCTGATCGGGCGGGAGAAGGAAGTCGAGCGGACGATCCAGATTCTCTGCCGCCGATCCAAGAACAATCCGCTTTATGTCGGCGACCCGGGCGTTGGGAAAACCGCGATTGCGGAAGGTCTGGCCAAGCGCATCGTTGAGAAGCAGGTGCCGGACGTCTTGCATGATGCGGTGATCTTCGCGCTGGATATGGGGTCGCTGCTGGCCGGGACGCGCTACCGCGGGGATTTCGAGGAGCGGATTAAGGCGGTTTTGACCGAACTGGAGAATATCGAAGAGTCGATCCTGTTCATCGACGAGATTCATACCGTGATCGGCGCCGGGGCGACGAGCGGCGGGGCGATGGATGCGTCCAATTTGCTCAAACCTGCGCTTTCGAGCGGGCGGCTGCGGTGCATCGGGTCCACGACCTATAAGGAATACCGCAACCATTTCGAGAAGGACCGGGCGCTGGTGCGGCGGTTCCAGAAGATCGACGTTTACGAGCCGAGCATCGAAGATGCGGTGAAAATTCTGAAGGGGCTGAAGCCTTATTACGAAGAGCATCACAATGTGAAATACACCAACACGGCGATTCAGGCCGCCGTCGAGCTGTCGGCGAAATATATCGGCGACCGGAAGCTGCCCGACAAGGCCATAGACATTATCGACGAGGTGGGCGCGGCGCAGATGCTGGTGGCGGAAGGCGAGCGCAAGAAGACCATCGGAGTCAAGGATATCGAGGAGGTCGTGGCCGCGATTGCGCGCATCCCTTCCACTACGCTGAACAAGAATGACCGCGAGGCGTTGCAGACGCTGGAGCGCGATCTCAAGACGATGGTGTTCGATCAGGAACCAGCTATCGAGGCGCTGGCGAATGCGATCAAGCTTTCCCGCGCCGGGTTGCGCGATGCGGAGAAGCCCATTGGGTGTTATTTGTTCTCCGGCCCGACGGGAGTCGGAAAAACCGAGGTGGCGCGGCAACTGGCGAAGTCTCTGGGCGTCGAACTGATCCGGTTCGATATGTCGGAATATATGGAGCGGCATTCGGTGTCGCGCCTGATCGGAACGCCGCCGGGATATGTGGGGTTCGATCAGGGCGGGCTTTTGACCGACAAGGTGGATCAACATCCGCACTGCGTCCTGCTGATGGATGAGATCGAGAAGGCGCACCCGGATTTGTTCAATATTTTGCTGCAGGTCATGGATTACGGGAAGCTGACGGATAATAACGGCAAGAGCGTGGATTTCCGCAACGTTATTCTGATTATGACCACCAACGCGGGGGCGCAGGACATGGCGCGGAAGCCCATCGGGTTCGGGCGCGAGGTGGGCAGCATGGATTACGCGGAGAACGAGGCGATCACCAAGATGTTCTCGCCGGAGTTCCGCAACCGCCTGGATGCCATCGTGCCGTTCCAGAACCTTATGCCCGCGACGGTCGAGAAGGTGGTCGATAAGTTTATCATTCAGCTCGAGGCGCAGCTTGCCGACCGGAACGTCTCCATCGAGTTGTCGCATGAGGCGCGGAAATATCTGGCCGAGACGGGCTATGACGTGACCATGGGTGCACGGCCGCTGGCGCGGATCATTCAGGAGAAGGTCAAGCGGCCGCTGGCGGAGGAGATTTTGTTCGGCAAGCTGGAAAAAGGCGGGCTGGTCTTCATCGATTTCGACGGCAAAGCGCTGGTCTTCAAATATCAGGACGACAAGGAAGCGGCCAAGCTCAAGGCCAAGCTGAAGAAAAGCTCCAAGAGGCTTGAGGCCGAGAAGCTGCCTGAGTAGGGCTACTCAATTCTTGTCTTTTGGCCTGCAAATGGCGTTTTTCTCCGCTTCCGCTTCTCAAATACCTTTAAGTATTCTGCGGTGCGGTTCTCGAAAAAACGCCATTTTCGGCTCAAAATACTGCGATTAAGTTCATACCCTATTTTTTAGTCTGTTCGCGTAGAGAGGCGAACCTTGATTCGTTCCCTAGGCCAGTGTTTTTGCAGGAGTTTTGAATGTGCATAAAGAGAATATTGTTTTTGGCCATACTCATGCTCAGCCCGCTAGTGGCGCAAGGTGCTATCGCAGATACTCTTGACCACGCAAACATGGTTAAGAGAGCAAACGACATTGTCACAAAAATAGTCGCTATCGCATACGAGCGGGCAAATACGAATGAAAATCGGGGTTCAGGGCGCGATGAGGTAAGAGCGGAGTTGTCATATGTTTTCAGCTTAGAGAACGACCCCCATACACTTGTGCGTGTCGCGATGGTTGCGCGTGTGTATTCATCTGGACTTGCTGGTGATCAAGCAATAGATGATGTATTTTGGCTTGCGTGGGATTTATGTATGGTGCGCGTTAAGGAAATTGGTGGCGATGATGCGCTTGATGCCTTGGAGTATTTGCAAACCAGAGGAAAGCCGGAAGGTGGAGATTCTGTGGTGGTAAAAGAGCTCATTCGGGAATTGACTTCGAACAATCCTCGCGAGCCGCTCAAGGCCGAGAAGCTGCCTGAGTAGGGAGATGGTGCCCTATCTGTTCAAACCGTACTGACGGGATACACTTACATCATTGGCCGGGGCTGACATTTCACTTTCCCTTGTGTTCTGGCATTCGATTCCCGTTCTGCGGTTCATTGTGCCGATAAAATCTTTCAGAAGCTGCTCCTCATGCGAACCTGCGGCAAATCCGGAGGTTTCAAGAACGCGTTCCGCTAAGTTCCGGATCGCATTCATATCGCCGCTCCGCATGATGGCGGCTCCCGCGGGAGGATCAGAGTTTTCAGGATTATAATTCCACAGCGCCTGATGCACGGCGAATTCCGAGACACCCGCATTCGTCAGATTTTGCATACGCTCTTCAAAAGCCGAGGCTTCTCTTAATAAATCCTGATCCGACATGGAGGCAAGTTGCTCTCGAGGCATATCGAGCACCTGCTCTATCGCCTGAAAGGTTTTATAACCGTAACGATAATTTTGAAAAAAACCCTCGCTGTCTTCTCCCAGTCTAACAGGATCAAAGAACAGAGCATGCGTCAACCGAGTGTCCGCGATGAATTGCAGGGTTTTGGCACCATCAGGATTGATTTGAAGCGCCTTTGCCGCCCCGAAAAAATCCGCCCCCGCTTCCGAGAGGCCTAGAGCATGGGAGCCTTCGTGATGCGCCAACCAATTTGTAAATACACCATTTTGCCTTTCGCTGAAGTCAAAGGAGTATATATCCCTCAAGGTTTCAGTATTTACATCCCTGTAATCTCGTGAAAAGTCAGTATCTTTTATCAAAAAATCGACAAGAGAGTATTCAGTATTGACCACCGCAAAATGGTATTGTTCGTAACCTTGATTGCCGGCGTAATTCGGGTTGCTTAGTGCGGCATCAGCAATAACACGTATTTTATCCGTTATATTCCCTGCTGCCCCGGTTGCCGTCGCAAAGCGGACAAGTTCGTTTACATAGGCTTCCTGCTGGGTGGGGTCTAAATTTCTATAATCTCCTATATTAAACAGGGCATAGCCTTGAGGGGTGCCGTCAGCATT
Organism: Alphaproteobacteria bacterium; assembly: GCA_018000295.1. Lineage (GTDB taxonomy): Bacteria > Pseudomonadota > Alphaproteobacteria > Micavibrionales > Micavibrionaceae > JAGNKE01. Next base: position 11,776 of record JAGNKE010000012.1, read on the forward strand.
CTCCCCGATCACATAGCGGGCGGGAAGGTTTCTATCTCTGGCTTGATAATCTTCGGTCATCTGGAGTTCCCGGTCTCTTGCCCCTAAAAAAGCAATATTTTTTATTTATCAATACGCTAGCATGATAGAGTATTGTCCAGATTATTGTCAAATTACCCCCTTTAGAACCAATCGGACGGATCGTGCGCCTTTTTCAAGTCTGTTCCGGGGAATCGGGTGGGGGGCTGGTCCAGATAAGGTTTCGGTTAGGGTTTTCCAGCGGGTATTGATGGCTTAAGCCCATGAGCGTTCCCTTGAATAAAAAACTCACCATTTGCTTTTTATAGAGTTGTAAAAATTCAACACACAATCTTCGCTAGTCTGCATATCGGCATCACACGAATATTGGTACAGCACCTGCGCGAGAATATAATTTAGCTTATCCATATCTTCCAAGTGCCTAAGCTTTGTATCCAACACATAGTCCTGTATGAAGGTTTTCCCCCCTCCCATGCCATTTTTTCGGTTGTGCTCTTGCGCAATACGCGCTTCTGTCTGCATACACGCAGGGGGAGCATCGACTTGACCATTATCTGTCCATTTTTTAACTTCACCCGGTTTGCATCCAACCTCCTTCAGCTTTGCCTGAGCTTCCTTTGCACTAGCAACAAGCTTTCTCAGCTTCTGTTCTTCCTCATCCGAAAACTCGGAAGGCCCGAAAACCGCGAGTCTGATCTTTTTTGCCTGTTCCAGCAAACACTCAGGAGCCTCTTTTTCGATGTTCCAGTCCCAGTTCCCCGCTCCGCTATTCGGGCAATAATCCTCTGAAAGCAGCGTTTTGAGCTGCTCCAGGACTGCTTCTTCGCTGTTCGCATAAGCTTTTGAAATTAAGTTTTGATCAGCCGCTTGCTCGATCAGAAGGGAGGCTGTGACAATATAAATAACGACTATAAAAACTTTTTTCATGGTCTGAATCCTAAGCATTTTCCGGGGAATCGGGTGGCGGCTCGACGGGCTCCCAGCGGTTGCGGGGGCCGAGAATTTCCATCTTTACGATCTTTAGAGGCTGCGGGCCGTAATATTTCAGGCTGACCGCCTGCGGCTGAATCGGATTCTCACGCTCGGCGCGGCGTTCGAGGCTTGCAATGGTGTCACGGATGATTTTTTCCTCGTGGGTGCGGTATTCGGCCCCTTTTGTTTCGACAAGGTAGTCGCGCAGACCCTGCAGCAATGCATTTTCGGAAAAGCGCGGCTGGTTTTTCAGTTCCTGTATATACGCGTTCAGGCGTTGCGGGGACAGGGTTCTGAGGTTTTTCAAATGCGGAGTGTCCATCGGGGAATCCCACGGCATGAAGAGTGTTTGTTGCTGCCGCTGGTCAGGCGTGATGATGTCCAGTTCCAGACCGTCGCGGGTGGCGTCATTCACGGCGCGGATGGCGTGTATTGTCGTACCGTCGAACAGCACGATGCGGCCGGGCGGCGCTTGTTCGAGTTGCTCCGCGAAGTTGAAGAAGGCCATTTTGGCGAGTTCGGGGCTGTCCTCGTAATCGATGTCCCAGCCCTCGGAGAAATCGCATTCGACGGTGGCGATGATTTCCCGCCCTACTTTCGGGCGCTTCATTTCCTTGAGCATATCTTTATCGGGCGGGATCTGGCCGATATTGCGGGTGCGCGTGAGGCTGCTGGAGACGAAGAAGCCGTTGCGCTGCCCGGCCTCGGGGATCCATTCGGGGCCGATGGTCTGCGCGTGGTGCTCGAAGAGGGAGCGCAGGGTTTCATCGCCCTGCCCCGCGCTGGTGAGATGATACATCAGAAGGGGTTTGGCCATCGGATTCCCGCTTATTTTTTTCCTGCAGGAATTATACATAAATATGCCGGAAGGGCCAAGTTTTGAGATTGGCCCCTCCGGTTGAATATCGGCGCAGACGCTAGACGATCTCGTGCTGAATGACGATGTTTCCATCGGCATAAAGCTGGTTTACATCCAATCCGGTCACGCCCGTCAAGCGGGCGACGTTTATGAAGTTCGAGCCGTTCAGAGCGCCGTCCGCGTCAACAGAAACAAAGCTGTTTGCGCCCGTCTGAGTAATATGGATGAAATCCGATATCGCATCTGTCAGCGGATCGAAGGATAGAATATCCCGGACTTGCAAATGATCGCCCTCAAAGACGTTGAAGTCGGTCATCGTATCGACCCGGTTGGTGATGCCGTCCAGCACGAAGGTGTCGGCGTTGGCGCCGCCGCTGAGCAGGTCGGAGCTTTTCCCGCCGTAGAGGATGTCGTCCCCGTCACCGCCGTAGAGCTTGTCCGCGCCCGAGAGACCGAACAGGACGTCATCGCCGCCATTGCCATGCAGCGTATCGTTCAGATAAGTGCCGATCAGGTTGTCGTTGCCGTCCCCTGCGTCCAGAGAGAGGGCGACAACGGGCTTGATGACATTGGTCAGGGTGATAATCACCTTGCCGGTATCGAAGCCGCCCTGTCCGTCGAGAAGCGAGTAATTGAACTTGTCGTTGCCGTAGGCATTCGGGAGCGGCGTATAAAGGAACGTTCCATCGGAATGGAGAGTCACCAGAGCGCCCCGGAAGGTGGTGATTGTTTCCGGCAGAACGGTCAGGGGATTGCCGTCCGCATCGCTGTCCACGCCCAGCCCATTGTTCAGCAGCACGTTTCCGGTGACCGGAATATCCTCAAGGCCGGTAAAGAAGTCATCGACCGCCACGGGGTCGGTGTTCGGGGTGGCCGAGGGCAGGATAAAATCGGTTTCCGTATTGAGGGTGGATGCGTCCACGCTGCTGATGTAGGCCAGAAGCTGTTCCGGGTTTGCGCCGAGACCGCCGTCCGTATCCGCATAGAGGTAGGTGTCGGAACCGACCTGTTCGAGCCGGAGATAGCCGTTCGCAAAGGCCTGACTGGGGTAGAGGCCCGGTGAAGCGCCGAAGAGTCCGCGAACGTCAATTTTGTCGCCGGGGGCAAAATCGGCAATCGTGTCAACGCCGAGCAGGTTGTCCAGAACGAAGGTATCGCCGCCTTCTGCGCCGACAAGGTGATCGGCCCCTTCGCCGCCCTCCAGAGTGTCAGCGCCTTCATAGGCATACAGATAATCATCGCCGCCGAGGCCGCGCAGGGTGTTGTCGTCGTTCAGGCCGGAGACGCTTTCGCCCACGCCCGTCCCGGTGAAGGTCAGGTTGTGCAGCAGGCTGACTTCGGTGCCGTCGCCATAGACAAGGCTTTCAACCTGATAGGCTTCATAGCCGTTTCCGGGTGAGTAATGGTCCAAGAACTGGTTGCTGATGGTGAGGCTCTCGTCGCCGACATGGACGATCAAGCTGAATCCACTTAGTTCAAACCGCACATCGGCGGGTAGGACGCCGTTCAGAACGATCTTGTCGAGACCGCCTTCTTCGGAAATATAATCATTGCCATCGCCGACCGCCCAGACATAGGTGTCGTCGCCAAGATAGCCATAAAGATAATCGTCCCCGCCCAGGCCGCGCAGGGTGTTGTCGTCGTTGATGCCCTGAACCGTCTCGCTTTCCCCGGTCCCCGTAAAATTGAGGTTGTGCAGCAGGCTTATCTCCGAACCGTCGCCATAGACGAGGCTCTCGACCTGATAAACTTCGTAACCGTTGCCGGGGAAAAAATAGTCCGAAAACTGGCTGCCGATGGTGATGGCCTCATCGCCGATATGGACAATCAGGCTATACCCATTGTTCTCAAATCGAACATCGCCGGGCAGAACGCCGTTCAGAACGATCTTATCCAGACCGCCTTCTTCGGAGATGGTGTCATTCCCGTCACCGACAGACCACTCATAAGTGTCGTTGTTCAGGCCGCCATAGAGGCCATCGGCCCCTTCGCCGCCCTCCAGCGTGTCGTCGCCTTCATAGGCAAACAGAGTATCGCCGCCGCCGAGGCCGCGCAGTGTGTTATCGTCGTTGATGCCATGAACCGTGTCGCTTTCCCCGGTCCCCGTAAAAGTGAGGTTATGCAGGAGGCTGACTTCCGTGCCGTCGCCATAAACAAGGCTCTCGACCTGATAAACGTCATAGCCGTTGCCTGGTGAGTAATGGTCCAATAACTGGTTGCTGATGATGATGCTCTCATCGCCGATATGGACGATCAGGCTATATCCCCCATCGCTCTCGAACCGCACGTCGGCGGGCAGGACGCCGTTCAGAACGATCTTGTCGAGACCGCCTTCCTCGGAGATAACATCATTTCCATCGCCGACCGCCCAGACATACGTGTCGTCGTTCAGGCCGCCGTATAGATTATCGGCCTCTGTTCCGCCCTCCAGCGTGTCGTCGCCTTCTTGACCGCTCAAATTATCCGCCCCTTCGTCGCCCTCCAGCGTATCATCGCCTTGATTGCCGTAGAGGAAATCATCGCCGCCAAGGCCGCGCAGGGTGTTGTCGTCGTTGATGCCCTGAACCGTCTCGCTTTCCCCGGTCCCCGTAAAATTAAGGTTGTGCAGCAGGCTTATCTCCGAACCGTCGCCATAGACGAGGCTTTCAACCTGATAGGATTCATAGCCATTGCCCGGATTGAAGCTGTCCAGAAACTGGTTATTGACGGTAATCGTCTCAGCACCAATATGGATATACAGCCCATTTGTATCCGTTTCGAACCTTGCATCCGCAGGCAGGACGCCGTTCAGCACAATCTTGTCGAGGCCCGCAGTCTCGTTAATCACAAGGTTGCCGAAGCCCACCGACCAGGCATAGGTGTTGTCGTCCGGGCTGATGGGCTGCGGGATGGCCAGAGACTGTAAAGAACCGGAAAACATTTTTGTTTCTTTTTCAAGGGCAATCGACGACATATGAAATCTCCGTGGGGTTTAAAATGGGTGGCAGGGGTTGGGCCCGAAGACTGTATGTCTTAGCCAATGGCTGAGTCTATGGTTTCGATTCAGCGTGTTTTTTGTTGTCCACAGCTATCGCGAGCGTCTGCGAAACAACAGGGATAATCGTTCGTTTTTCGCAAGATTATTTCAGTTCGAAGAGGGCGTCGACCTCCACGGCCACGCCGCGGGGGAGGGAGGGAACGCCGACGGCCGCTCTTGCGTGTTTGCCCGCCTCGCCCATTACGGCGGCGATGAGGTTGGAGGCGCCGTTGGCGACCTCCGGCTGGTCGATGAAATCGCCCGTGCAGTTGACGAAGACGCCCAGACGCACGCAGCGGGAGACTGTCGACCAGTCGCCGCCCACGGCCTTATTGACCTGTGCGAGGATATTGAGGGCGCAGGCCTCGGCGGCCTTTACGCCTTCGTCTTTCGAGAGGGTTTCACCGAGTCTGCCCTTGTGCATCGGCTGGCCGTTCAGGAAGGGAATCTGCCCCGCGATGTGCAGAGATTTGCCGGATATCACGAAGGGCACGTAGTTCGCCGCCGGTGATGCCGCCTCCGGCAGGTCATGTCCGAGTTCCTTGAGTTTGGCCTTGATATCCATATTTTTTGTCCTTTTCGTTTGACTCTTCCTCTGCCATAATCGCCACGGCTTAGCAAGCCTTTTAAGGATTTTCGGATTATGGGTTTTCTCAGTTTTTTTGGCGCGCAGTCCCCGGCCTATACGATGCTGATCACGCTGTTTTCCAGCGGCAAGAAGGTCGGCACCGACCCTTACGGCAACCGTTATTACGAGGCCAAGCCGCGCAAGGGTTATAAATATACGCGCCGCTGGGTGGTTTATCAGGGGGAGGCTGAAGCCTCCAAGGTGCCGCCGGAGTGGCACGGGTGGCTGCATCACCAGACGGATGCCCTGCCCCGCGACGATTCGCCCTCCTTCCGCCGGACGTGGCAGCAGCCGCACCAGCCGAACATGACAGGGACTACGGGGGCGTACCGCCCGCCGGGGCATATTCTGCAGGGTGGACGGCGCGATAAAGCCACGGGAGACTATGAAGCCTGGTCTCCCCCAGATTGATGAGCCGACTGAGGGGGCTTGAGATTTGCTGCGTTTTTGTTTAACCCTCAATCATCCGTTCTTATTCTTCTGTCTGTTTACGAGGTCAAGATGAAGCGCAGTGTGGTCGAAACGGTTCTGGGCGGCGTGGTCATCGCCGCAGCGGGGATGTTCCTTTCCTACGGCTATAAGAAGGCGGATGTCGGGGCGACCAACGGCTATGAAGTCACGGCCGATTTTTCCAGTGTCGGCGGTTTGAAATCCGGCGACCGGGTGCAGATCAGCGGGGTGAAGGTGGGGACCGTGCGCGATGTGGAGCTGCTGCAAGATACGTATCTGGCGCGGGTGCATCTGGATATCGATCCGGCCTATAAACTTCCTTCGGATACCGCCGCGCTGATCAGCAGCGAGAGTTTGCTGGGCGGGCTTTATTTATCTTTGGAGCCGGGGGCGGATGAAGCCATGATCGAACCGGGCGGGCGCATTCAATACACGCAAGCGCCGCAGAACCTTGAACAGCTTTTGGGTAAATTCATATTCAGCCTGCAAGATGAAAAGAAATCCTCCTCCGATAATTCCGATGAGGCCGTGCCGGAGTAAAAACGGCGTTGGCTTTATCGCGCTTTGCGCCGCGCTGGGCTTCGCGGGCATTTCTCATGCGCGGGAGATGAGCGAGCAGCCGCGCATCAAGCTGCGGACGCTGGAGAAAACCACGGCGCGGACCATGACGTTCGAGGCGGATGTGGGCAGCACCCTGAAATTCGGGTCGCTGTTCATCAAAGTGCAATCGTGCCAGAAATCCTCGCCCGTCGATCTGCCCGAAGCCGCGGCGTTCCTGCAAATCTGGGAGGATACGCCGGAGAAGGGGCGCAAAAAGGACGATGCAGAGTCGGACTGGGTGTTCAGCGGGTGGATGTTTTCCTCCTCCCCCGCCCTGTCGCCCATGGACCACCCGATTTATGATGTCTGGGTTTTGGATTGCATGGGGGCCGAGGGTGCCCCGACCCCGAGCGCGACCGCCAGCGGGGACGGGGTGGCGACGGATGCCGCGCAGCCGCCGGAGCCGAAGACGTTTGACAGTTTGCTGCAGGGGTTGACGACCACGGAGACAGGCGGGGAGAGCGAAGAGAAGCCGGAGGATGCGGTTGCGCCGGAGGCCGCGACGGAGGAATTGAAAGTTCCCGAGGCGCCGGACGGGGCGGAGACTCCGACCGAAGAGTTGAAGGTTCCGGTTGCGCCCGCGGTGGAGGACAAGGCGGCGGTGGACGAGGCGCCGGAGATCAACGCCGTGCCGGAGCCGGTGCCGATTGAGGTAGAGATTATTGACGATGAGACGCAGGGGTTGCCGGACGGGGAGTGATTAGCTCACTTACCCGGAATGGCTGCACGATCGACGTATTTATCGCCGAATTCCTTGTGTTTTTGTTTTGCACTGTCCACTAGTTTTTTGTAGCCGATGATAACTTTTTCGTTTTTATATTTTTCCGGTACTTTGGTGAAATCAAACTTATAGAGATCCTCTATATCCTTGCCGAAAACTTTTGCAGCAATAAAAATGTCCCGCGGATCGGAAAAAAGTTCTTGTTCGTTCTGGTAAGATTCTTCACTCATAAATAACTCTGAATTCGGCAAAATCTGAACCTTTACTTTGCCTTTAAAGATATTTTCATCGTAATCAACTAAAGTGAGGCTGACGATTACTGAAAAAGCTTTGTTAGGGGAAATCCAGGACGCACCATAGCCCGCTTCGGCTGTGCCGTCAGGAAGAATACGAGAGTGATAGCCGCCCCAATCTTTGTCCGTCATCGGGTGTTCTTCCAAAAAATCCCGCCATTTTTTACCCTTAAAAAAATTTCTGTATGTCGTGTATACCGTTTTATGGTCTTTGACAGATAAATCGTAACTTAATGTGGATGTAAAAGATTCATCGTCATGTTCTCGTTGAAGGCTTGTTGCGCCTTTTATGGGGGGTACTTTCATCAGCCAGTAGTTCACCTTTTCCTGCGCCTGCGCGGTAGTCGAGAGGAAAAGGACTATCAAAAATAGTGTCAAAATATATCGCATGGCTTATTCTTTTAATCGCTGGTTTTCCCTGCAGAGCTTAGCAGAAACACCTGCAATCATTCCCCGTAAATCTTTTCGTCGTCGCGCATCTTGAAATAGCGGGCGATGAGTTCGGCTTCGCTGGTGCCGGGGAGGAGGAAGTCGGCGGGGGTTTTGGCGGCTTCGCGCAGAATTTTTATGTATTCCTCGTAGCGCAGTTCATAGACGCCGAATTGCTGCAGGTGATTGTTGACGAATTGCGTATCCAGCAGGGTGAAGCCGCCGCGCCAGAGGCGGGCGCAGAGATGGACGAGCGCAACCTTACTCGCGTTCGGCTGGATGGAGAACATACTTTCGCCGAAGAAGGCGGCGCCGATGGCGAGGCCATACAAGCCGCCGACGAGCTCGTCGCCCTGCCAGCACTCGACGCTGTGGGCGTGGCCCTCCCTGTGCATCCTTACACACGCCTCCCTGATCTGGCCGTTGATCCAGGTCTCTGGCCTGTCGGGCATTTTGCGGGCGCAGCCGTCAATGACCTGTTCAAACGCCGTGTTGATGCGGATGGTGTAGAAGACGGAGCGCATCGTCTGGCGTTTAACGATTTTCTGGAGGCTGCGGGAGATTTTCAGGTCGGCGATGGGCAGCTGGCCGCGCAGTTCAGGGCAGACCCAGTGGATGTATTTGCTGTGGGCGCTCTGGGCCATCGGGAAGAGACCCTGTTTGTAGGCTTCGAGCAAGAGTTCGGTGGTGAGGACCAGCTGCATGGCCCTATTATGACGAATTCGGGGAGATTTGTAAAAAAGGGGACTTTTGGGGCCTGTTTTAGGCCTTTTAGCCCGCAGCCTTTTCCTTGAGCTTCTTTTCGAGCCAATGAATCGTGTATTCGCCCTTGATGAAATCGGGCTGCTCGAGAATCCATTGGTGGAGGGGCAGAGTCGTCTTGATGCCGGTGATCACGGTTTCGCGGATGGCGCGTTGCAGCCTGCTGATACATTCCTCCCGCGTGCGGCCATGGACGATGAGCTTGCCGATCATGGAGTCGTAATAGGGCGGGATGGTGTAGCCGCCGTAAATCGCGCTGTCGAACCTTACGCCCAGACCGCCGGGAGCGTGGAAGGTGTCGATGCGGCCCGGCGAGGGCGTGAAATCGTTCGGGTCTTCGGCGTTGATGCGGATTTCGATGCAGTGGCCGCGAAAGCGGATATTCTGTTTTTGAATGGAGAGGGGCAGGCCGGCGGCGACCCTGATCTGCTCGGCGACGAGGTCAACGCCGGTGAGCATTTCGGTCACGGGGTGTTCGACCTGAATGCGCGTATTCATCTCCATGAAATAAAACTTGCCGTTTTCGTAGAGGAATTCGATGGTGCCCGCGCCGACATAGCCGAGGCGGCGCACCGTGTCGGCGGCCAGCGTGCCGATTTCCTCGCGCTGCTCGGGCGTCAGGACCGGAGACGGCCCCTCCTCCACGAGTTTCTGGTGGCGGCGCTGGATGGAGCAATCGCGTTCGCCCAAGTGAATGGCGTTGCCGTGCTGGTCGCCGAAAATCTGGATTTCGATGTGGCGCGGGGTTTCGAGGAATTTTTCGATGTAGACGGTGTCGTCGCCGAAATTCGCGGCGGCCTCGGACCTTGCGGTTTCGAAGGCCTCCTTGAAATAGTCAGGATGGCGGACGATCTGCATTCCCTTGCCGCCGCCGCCGCTGGCAGCTTTAATGAGGATAGGGAAGCCCATGCCCTTGGCGATTTCCAGGCCTTCTGCTGCGCTGTCCACGCTGCCGTCCGAGCCGGGGACGACGGGAAGGCCGAGTTCCTGCACGGTCTGCTTGGCGCGGACCTTGTCACCCATTTTCTCGATAATCTCCGGCGAGGGGCCGATGAAGGTAAACCCATGCTCCTCGACCTTCGAGGCGAAGTCGGCGTTTTCGGACATGAAGCCATAGCCGGGGTGGATCGCGTCCGACCCGGTCAGGGCGGCGGCGGTGAGGATGGAGGGGATGTTCAGGTAGCTGTCCTTGGCCTTCGGCGGGCCGATGCAGACGGACTCATCGGCAAGGCGCACGGCCATGGAGCTGGCGTCCGCCGTAGAATGGACGGCGACGGTGCGGATGCCCATCTCTCGGCAGGCGCGAACGATCCGCAGGGCGATTTCTCCACGGTTGGCGATCAGGACTTTCTTGAACATGACGGTTTATGCCTGCGCCTTATTCGATGACCAGCAGGACGTCGCCGAATTCCACGGGCTGGCCGTTTTCAACCAGAACCTGCGTGACTGTTCCGGCGCGGTCGGCCTTGATCGGGTTCATGACCTTCATGGCCTCTATGATCAGAAGTGTGTCGCCGGGTTTGACGTTGGTGCCCTTGTCGACGAATTTCGGCGTGCCGGGTTCGGATTGCAGGTAGACGGTTCCGACCATCGGCGATTTGACAGCGCCGGGATGAGCGGTGGCCACGGTGCCGGGGGATTCCATATTGGCGATCTGGGGCACGGCCGGATCGGAGGGCATATAGGCGGGAAGGGCCGCCGCCGCGGGGGCGCCCACAAAGCTCGATCCCTTCACTACGCGGATGATCTTGTCCCCGTCTGCGACCTCGATTTCGGTCAGGCCGGTTTCCTCAAGGATCTCCGCCAGTTCCTTAATGGCTTTCGCGTCAATTTTCATTCCGGTTTCCGTTAATTCTTTTTTACGGGCGCATATTAGCGAGTTCCGCCCAAAAGGGGAAGGAGGAAGTCTTGCTCCCTATTTTCCCAATATTTCCGCCAGTTTATCAATGGCTTCGGTGTAGCCGTCCGGCCCCTTGCCGGCGATGGAATGGACGGCGACCAACTCCACGTAGGAGAAATGGCGGAAGGGTTCGCGCTCCTTCGGGTTGGTCAGATGCACCTCGATGATCGGCATATCGACGATCTTCAGGGCGTCATGCAGGGCCAGAGACGTATGCGTGAAGGCCGCAGCGTTGATGATCATTCCGGCGTAAATCCCCCGCGCCTCCTGCACCCATTCGATCAACTCGCCTTCGTGGTTGGTCTGGCGGAAGTCGATTTTCATGTCCAGGCTGTAGGCCTTCTGGTGGCAGATATCCTCCAGATCGCGCAAGGTCGTCGTGCCATAGATTTCGGGTTCGCGGATGCCGAGAAGATTGAGGTTCGGGCCGTTGAGGATGATGATTTTCTTCATGTGAGAGACTTTGCGTTATTTTTTCCTGCACCAGTCTAGAAAAAACTGCGGGCCTTTTCAAACATCCCGATGAACTCCTCCTCGGTCGGGATTTCGTCTGTCGATCTGATGCGGAAAATGGCCTTTTCGCCCATCAAAAAGGCTGGAGCTGATTGGAGCCTCCATTCTTCGAAAAATTTTTCATTTTCCGCCAGAGACTTTTTGACATCTTCGGATTCCATATCGGTTTTCAGGCGCACAAGGTCGAGACCTAATTCTCCCGCCAAGTCCTCGTACCCGCGCTGGTCCAGTGTGACATCGTTGGTCATGAAGTAGTTGAAGGTCTGCTCGAATTTCCCCTGCTTGGCGGCGGCATAGGTCAGATAGACGCGCTCGGACTGTCCGGGATTTTCGTCTTCGTAGGCCACAGGGCGCGGGATGTAGCGGATCTTGCCATCTTTCCTCATCGCGGCCTGGAAGGGACCGAATATAGATCGACAAGCCTCACAACTGTAGAGCACAAACTCCACAATCGTGAGGTCAGCGTCTTGTGCTGCGATCACCGCTTCCGGCGGAGCGTCGTAGACTTTAAAAAGCTCAGACCTAAGCTGGAAAAAACTTATGCCAACATAAACCGCGAGCAGCAGAAGCGCGATACTGAGGCCTCTGAAAAACATTCCGGCCCCTCTCCTCTCCAGATCTATTGTTTCTTCTGGCCGGAGCGGGCATCCTGAATTGCCATTTTCAGACCATCCAAGCCGATATAGCCGGGGTGGAGTTGATCCCCGATAACGAAGCCCGGCGTACCGCGGATGTTCAACTCGTTGGCGATTTTAAGATGTTTCTGGATCGCCATGTCGATATCCGGGCTGGCCATGTCGGTCTTGATTTTTTCTACGTCCAAGCCTGCTTCCTTCAAGGCGTTGAGATAATTCTCCTCGGTTTGAGTGCCGCGGAAGTTCATCAAGGCCTTGTGGGCTTCGAAATACTTGCCCTGTTTATACGCAGCCATGGCCATTTTTGCCATCACCTGGGACTTGTCACTGAGGATCGGCATATCAATAAACACGACCTTAAGGTTTTTGTCCTCCTCAAGGACTTTCGTCACGTCCTCGAATGCTTTCTTACAGTATCCGCAGTTGAAATCGAAAAATTCCACGACCGTCACATCGCCTTCAGGGTTTCCGGTGAAGGGGAGGTCGCTTTGAGTCAGCTTATCCTTGTATTCTGAGAGTTTTTCCTCAGCGCTTTTCTGCGCCCGCTCCTGCTCCTTCATCTGGTAGACCTGAACGGAGTCCATGATGGCCTGCGGGTTGTTCATGATGTAGTCCTTGAAGAGACCCTCCAATTCCTTTTTCTGCTCGGGGGTGAAGGCGCTCTCGGCACGCGCCGAGAGGGGCGCGGAGATGGTCAGAGCAGCCACAGACATCAATAAAATCGTATTTTTCAAGGTTTTAGGGGCGCGGATCAAGGGTTTCTCCTTTCGAAACTCACAGGTCATCATCAAAGCATATTCGTCGCTCGGGGCGTAAAAGTCACCCCTTATCGTGCGTGTCGAGGTAAGATAGCACATCTTTTGCCTTGCGCCACTCCCTGCTGTCCTTCGGGGCGGAGTTGACCACGCCTTCCGCCTGCTGGCGGGCATAATCGAAGTTCTGCTGGAGGATGGCCTCCTCCGCGAGGTGAATCTTGGCCAGCGCGGTCTCCCCGGTTTTGCCGTAGGCTGTAGCGAGAAGGCGGTGAGCCAGGGCGTAGCGCGGCTCGTCGTTGAGTACCCGCTCCAGTTCCTCGATCGCCTCTCCAAGAAACTGTTTTTCCTGCTGCGGGCCAGAGGGCTTACTTTCGATAAGGGCGTGGCCCAGCGCGGCGCGGATCAGGGGGGCGTCCGGCACGATCGCCAGCGCCTTGCGGTAGGCGGAGAGCGCTTCCTCGGGGCGGCCGTATTCGAGGAGCATCTGGCCCTTTAATTCCCAGAAATACGGGTTCTCCGGGGCGCGGTTGATCAGGACGCCTATTTTTTTCAGGGAGTCTTCAACCTCGTTGTTGCGGTAGGCGGCAATCGCCCTCGCATAGGCGGCGGCCTCCGAATTGTCGCGGTCATCATACGCCCACGGTATTTGGCCCGGATTGATGAAAGCCATGAGCTTGGCCTTCATCCGCGCGTGCTCCCTTTGCCACGAGTCGGGGTAACCCTTTCCCTTATGGGGCGAGGCGTTAATACGGGTTTCCAGAGCCTCCATGCGGTTTTCAAGGATCGGGTGGGTCTGGATGTATTCGCTCTGCTGGTCGGCGGGCATCAGGGATTCGGATTTCAGCTTGTCGAGAAAACCTGCCAGCCCTGCCGGATCTATGTCCGCCTTTTCGAGGAAGGTCAGGGCGGCCTGATCCGCGCTGGATTCCTGCACCCGGCTGTGGGCAAGAAAGCGGCGCATCGCCATCGAGTTCGATCCCAGAGAGAGTGCCGGAACCGCTCCGGACTCGCCTGTGGCAATCGCCGCGCCGATGCCGAGCAGAGTACCGATCATACTTTCGTAAGAGGCGCGTTCGAGCGCATCGCGGGTCTTGATGAGGTGGCCGCCGGAGATATGGCCGATTTCGTGAGCCAGAACACCGATCAATTCTCCGGGAGTCTGGGTGAGTTCGATCAGCCCGGTATAGATGAAGATATTGGCGCCGCCCGCCACAAAGGCGTTCACATCAGGGCTCTGGATCAGAACAATTTTGACCCCATCAGGGTTGAGGTCCGCGGCCCGGAAGAGCGGCGTGGCCCATTTTTTGATGATGTTTTCGATTTCGGTGTCGCGGATGACCGTGGTCGATTTCGGCTGGGCGTGGGCTTGGGAGGCCTGAAGCAGAAAAAACAGGGCGAAAAAAACCTTTAAGGCGCTTATTTTTATGCTGTTTTTGAACAAGGGCTTATCCTACACTGGCTCTATGGACGAGTTCATCCGATATTGGTTAGACGTCATCTGGCTGCCGATCCTTTTCATGCTGGTGCATAAACAACACCGCTGGTGGACGCTGGGGTTCGGTGTCGCCTGTTTTATGATGCTCAGGCTGCAATCCGAAATCTTTCAGGGCATCCACCGAGAAAACGGGATTATGGGGGTAATAACGACGGATGTCCATACGCGGGCGCAGATCACTTATAGCGTTTTTTATATTCTGTTCCTGTTGATGGCTCATTATTCGCCGGGGACAAAGGGCGTCGTTTTCATGGCGGCTTGCCTTGCTGTTTTTTTCATGGCGTTTGTGACCTCCACTCTTGTGATGGCTTTATAGGATGTCGCGTAATAGACCCAAAACCCGCGTTAAAACAGCGAAAAAACGCAAAAGCTCCTCAACGCGATGGCTTCAACGGCAGCTGAACGACCCTTATGTGACCGAGGCGCAGAAGATGGGCTACCGCGGGCGGGCGGCGTTCAAGCTTAAGGAAATTGATGAAAAAGCGGGATTGCTGAAGGCCGGAATGCTTGTGGTGGACCTTGGCGCCGCGCCGGGGGGGTGGTGCCAGGTGGCGCTGGAGAAGAAGTGCAAGGTGGTGGCGATTGACCTGCTGGAGATCGACGAGTTGCCCGGGGTGGTGTTTTTCCAGAAGGATTTTATGGAGGACGACGCGCCGGACCTGCTGAGGGCAGAGATCTTCAAGCTGAATGACAGCGGGCTGGCCGATGTGGTTCTGAGCGATATGGCGCCGAACACCATCGGGCACAAGCAGACGGATCATCTGCGGATCATGGCGGCGGTGGAGGCGGCGTATCTGTTCGCCACCGAGGTTCTCAAGCCCGGCGGATCGTTTGTGGCGAAAGTGTTCCAAGGCGGGGCAGAAGGTGAAATTCTTAAGGATATGAAAAAGAGGTTTACCAAGGTCAAGCATATCAAGCCGCCGGCGAGCCGGAAGGATTCCTCGGAGCAATATATCGTGGCAACGGGGTTTAAGGGTTGAAAAGCCGTTCTCTTAAAGGATGAAACGGAAGCGTCTGGAGAAAAGTACGAGAGCTATGGCAGCGAACGTACTTGATATCAGTGAAAAAAAGAAGAGAGCGCTGCCCTCCGGGACTCCCCAGTATTTACCATAAATTACAAAAAAGGGGTGGACCAAGTATAATGCCAAGGACAATTTTCCAAGAGGCAGGCTGCTTTCAAAAGGTCTGTGCGATTTCACCCAGCCGAAAACGGCGGGACACAGAATTATCAGCGAGAAGTACATATCGACAGAGCGACCTAGAGCAAAATATTTGACGATTGAAATTTCTACAAGAAATAAAGCGAATGCCAGAAGCAAAACCACAGGGCGGCTTTTTTCGAAAAAATGCTCCAGATCGTTGTAATAGTAACCAGCGAGAACGAAAGGCAGGCCAAACAAAACCGCATTGCGATAGTAGTAAAATGGCGGTATTCCGGGAGAGGATGACAATAGGTAGAAGAGAAGCGTACAGCCGGTCCAATATAAGCCTAATGCCAGTAAAAGATTGAGGCGCGACCCGAGTTTTTTTGTTTTTATGGTAATAAAAGCAGCCACTGCCAGAGCCGGCAGATACCATAAGTGACCGTAACCGAAGAGAATGACTTTTAATAAGCGGAAAACCCCGACTGCCGTGAGAGGTATCTGCCATATGAATACAGGAAGATAAACAAGCGTCCATACGGCATAAAGCACGAGTATCCTCTTGAGCCAGCCGTAGAGCTTCCTGCTGTCAGTCTCACGAGGCAGAAAATAACCACTGATGACAAAGAACAACGGTACGGCCGCACGGAACACCCCGTTGCATAGAAATGATGAAAGAGCGGGAAAGGACTCCAAGAATACCAGTGAATGCAGTCCTATCACCATTACCGCCAGCACAACTTTAAGATAGTCCAGCCAGCCGTTTCTCACAAGAAGTCCTAAAGGTTGAGAAATAATCAGATTTTGTTATTTTTTAGCATAGCTCAATCGAAAAAAGGAGATATTTATCCCAGCACTCACATTTTAGGCTGCTGAGAGTAGTAATTTCTTTACTTTGCACGAAAAACCCGTATAACTCACCTGCAAATTCCGCGCAGCGCGACCCGAAGATTTGAGTGGAGATTTGCATGGCCAAGATCAGACATTCCCAAAAAAACACCCAGGATATCCGCGAAGGCTTGACGTTTGACGACGTCTTGCTGGTTCCCGGCAAGTCCGACGTTCAGCCGATGGAGGTGGATACATCCACGTTCCTGACCCGAAATATCCAGCTTAAAGTTCCCCTTCTTTCGGCGGCGATGGATACGGTCACCGAGGCTGAGATGGCGATTGCCATGGCGCAGAACGGGGGACTGGGCATTCTTCACCGCAATATGGATACGGCGCAGCAAGTCGAGATGGTGCGGCGGGTGAAGCGGTTTGAATCCGGCATGGTGGTGGACCCAATCACGATCCGGCCCGAGGCGACGCTGGCCGAGGCGCTTGAGCTTATGCATATGAGCCGGATTTCCGGAATTCCGGTGACGGAAAAAGACGGGACGCTGGTCGGTATCCTAACGCACCGCGACGTGCGCTTTGCCGAGAACCCGAAGCAGAAGGTGCGCGAACTCATGACGCACGAGAATCTGGTGAAGGTCACGGGGTCGGTGAGCAAGGAGAAGGCGAAGAAATTGCTGCACCAGCACCGGATTGAAAAGCTGCTGATCGTCGATAAGGCGAATCGGTGCATCGGGCTGATGACCGTCAAGGATATTGAGAAATCCAACCTGTTTCCCGTCGCGACGAAAGACGAGCTGGGGCGGCTGCGTGTGGGCGCCGCTGTCGGGACGAGCGAGGGCAACGGGGCCGACCGGGCACTGGCGCTGGCGGAGGCTGGTCTGGACCTTGTCGTGGTCGATACGGCGCACGGGCATTCGAAAAAGGTGATCGAGACGGTCGCGGCGATCCGCAAGAAGCACAAAAACCTGCAGATCATGGCCGGTAACGTGGCAACGGGCGAGGCGGCGCTGGCGCTGATCAAGGCCGGGGCGGACGCGATCAAGGTCGGGATCGGGCCGGGGTCGATCTGCACCACGCGGGTGGTGGCCGGGGTCGGTGTGCCGCAGCTTACTGCCATCATGGATGTGGCGGCCGTGTGCAGCAAAAAGGGCATTCCCGTCGTGGCGGACGGCGGGATGAAATATTCGGGCGATTTCGCCAAGGCGATTGCTGCAGGCGCCGATGTCGCGATGATGGGCGGGGTGTTCGCCGGAACCGACGAGGCGCCGGGTGAAGTGATCCTTTATCAGGGGCGGTCGTATAAATCCTACCGCGGGATGGGATCGGTCGGGGCGATGGTCAAAGGCTCGGCGGACCGTTATTTTCAGGCGGGGATCAACCAGTCGCAGAAGCTTGTGCCGGAAGGGATCGAGGGGCGCGTGCCCTATAAGGGGCCGATCGGCAACGTCATCCACCAGATGGTCGGGGGGCTGCGCGCGGCCATGGGGTATACGGGTTCGGCCACAATCGCGGACATGAAAGACAAAACCGAGTTCATGCGGATGACGTCGGCGGGGTACCGAGAGTCGCACGTGCATGACGTGACGATTACCCGCGAGGCGCCGAATTACCGGACGGAGAATTGACGAGTTTGACTCTTCTCACAGTTCTTATCCTGACCTTTGCGTTTTTCGCGCAGAGTTTGTTCGGGTTCGGGGGCGGGCTGATTTCCATTCCGATCCTGAGCCTTTATATGCCCGTGCAGGACGCCGTGACGCTGGCCAGTCTTTTCCAGTTTTCGATGGGGTTTCTGATCTTCCGCACCTATAAGGACACGGCGTGGGCGCATATCCGCGCCCTGCTGCCCATGACCTTCATCGGCGTCGCGCTCGGCATCCTGCTCCTCAAGTATCTGGACGGGGATATCATCCGGCTGGCGCTGGCGGGGTATATTTTACTGCATCTGGCGCGGACCCATACAAAATTTGATCCGCTGGGGCGGGTGATTAAGGCTGGAGGGGCGCATCTGGCCGGATTTCTGGGCGGAACGATGAATGCGATGATCGGGGGCGGCGGGCCGGCGTTTATTCTTTACCTCAAGGATAAGGCCTTTGACGCGCGGACATTCCGGGCGAATATCACGGCGATCCTGTTTCTCTCCAATATCCCCCGGCTGGCCGGGACGTTCGGGACGGGGCTGATGGATTGGGAGATTTTTACCACCGCGCTTTTGGCTTATCCGTTTTTTCTAGGGGCGCTGGCGCTGGGGCAGAGGCTGCATTCGCGGATCCCGCAGAAGCGGTTTTTTGCGGTCATTGAGGTGTTACTGGCGTTTACGGCGGTTTCGTTGACACTGAAGGCTTTGCTTTAGACAACAACTCCTTGCTATTATTGGCGTTGTCTTTTCCGCAAGGCTTTTATAGATTGTCATGAAGTGAAACAAATTACCCTCGGAATTCTATGAGACTCTTTTTTTTGGGAATTATCTCTGCCTACCTGTTTTTTATTCTTGTTCATTTTTTCAATCCTGCTGCTTTCAACGACATTCTAGTCAAGCCCTCCATCGGTCTTTCCAGCCTCAGGACTGTTCAGGCTATGAGCGATGTCCCGTTCCCGGAATGGTTTTTCTTCCCTGAGCGTAACGAGAAGAAGGGAGCCTTTACCTATGAAATTCAAGCTGTCTGGGGGGATGCGACCCTGTTGACATCCGCCGACAGGAATGAGGTTTCCCTGATTGACCATTCCGGCAAAGTCCTTCACCACTGGACGGCGAAATTTTATGATATCTGGCCCAACCCCACTCATGTCCCGGTCCTGCTGCCCGCGCAGCACATCACCCTTCACCGTGCCTTTCTTGATCCTTCTGGTAATGGGGATCTTTATGTTTTTTTCTTCGGCGGGGGCGGCAATGTGTATGAGTACGGGATGGCAAAAATCGACAAAGATTCGAATATCCTCTGGGATCTCCCTCTGCCAGTTCATCATGATTTGGCGTTTCTGCCCGATGGAACGCTTGTTACGTTTATCTCGGAGTATGTGGCCTCCGTAGACACCAACCTTTACAGTTTTGATCCTCCCTACCTTAACGAGTCCCTGCTTTTTATCAGCCCCGAGGGTAAGGTTCTTAAAAAATCGCCCCTTCTTGAGGCTTTGAGTCAGTCAAATGCCAAGGCTTTCATGAAAACGCTTGGAAGTATTCCACTCGACGGGTTTTTGAGGACCGGGGATGTTCTTCACCCTAACACGATCACCCCAATACCCGACTTTGTTATCGGCAAGGCGCCTATGCTCAAGGCGAACCGTCTTCTAATCTCTTTCCGTAACCTAAATCTTCTGACAATCATTAATGTTGAAACCCTTGAGGCCGAGTGGTCCAGTTTTGGACCATGGCACGGGCAGCACAGCCCTAAGTTCCTCGAGAACGGTCATTTGGTTCTACTCGATAATCTTGGAGGGATGGCCGAAACGGATGCTGCGCGGATCCTTGAGATCGATTTGAATACGATGGGCATCGTGTGGTCATACCATGGAACAAAGGACAACCCGTTCAGCAGCATTTACAATGGTATGGTCGATCCTTTACCCAACGGGAACTATCTTGTTACCGAAACGCATAGCGGGCGTGTTTTCGAGATTACGCGCGATAAAAATATTGTTTGGGAGTACTATGCTCCCGGGCGCTATCCGTATACGGGTAAAGGCCGATCTATTTTTCCCAAGGACAAGATTAGAATTCCCTCTCTCTTCACGGCAAAGCGTTACCGTTTTTCCGATCTGCCTTTTCTGTCAATAAAATAGGCTTCTCGTCCTTTCTGTGATTTCTCCAATTTTCTTTTTTTCCTCTTCGGTAAATCCCGCTTCGTAATAATCCGGGGCGCTGATTTTTTGTGCAAAATTTCTTACTTCCTCCGAGAATGGAATGTCACAAAAATCCGTGATTTTTTTTGCGTATTCGAGAGGCTCCGAGCATAAATCCTCGTACCGGATCAAGAGAATATTTTTTGACAGATTGGTGAAGGAAGAGAGGGTGTTATGCAGAAATCCGTATGTGTTGTTCCAAAGATGCGCCCATCCCTCCACCTCCTTGTTTTCCGACCATGCCTTCACTATTTCCCGGGCATCTTGGCAGGAATTATAATTGGGGGGGATTCTGTGCGGCCCGAACTCATAATGTCCTATCTGTTTCATGTATCTTAGCACCCTCGGGTTGGCAACCTTGCAGAAGAGGTAGTGCTGTTTCATCAGAGAGGCGACGTGCGCTTCCGGCTCTCTGATCAACAGAATGAAGCGGGCATCGGGGTAAAGTTTCAGAATGTAGGGTATGCGGGCCAGATTGTAATTGCCCTTGGCCAGATAGCGTTCCTTTTTTCCCAGAAGAAGCATTTTCCTGATGCTGTTTTTATAGAAGCTCTCGAAGGCGGGGTTGCTGTTGTTTTCCGTCAGCACACTGGAAATATCAGGGTCGGTGATGCGGCCCGGGAAAAAATGCATCCATATCATTTCCTCTATCGCCTCAGGACTTTTTGCCGTCACCTTAATCCGGTCCAAATGCGCCCTTTCGACAGCCTGACTGTCGCCGCGTGTACCCACAATCTTGTTCCAAATCAGGGGAAAGGAAATGAACGGGTAGTACTGGTACGTGAAGCTGGAAAAGACGTTGCTGTGGTGAAGAAGTTCTAGGGTTATCGTCGTGCCAGAACGCGCCAGTCCGCAGACGTAGACGGGCTTGGTGACGGTAATTTCGTCCAGTTTCGGCTGGTAGTATTCCGATTCCATTTTGCCCAGAAAAAACCAAAAGGGTTCCATTGCTTTTGCGATAATTCCGGCATAGTGTAGTGGTGTGCTGATCTTGTAGCTTTGCGCGTTGTTCGTAATGTTTTTGTCGATATAATCTTTGTATGAAGCTTTTTTTTCTTTTTTCATGGATATATGATGTCTCGAAGGCTCCGGTTTGTAGTTTTTTTGGCGCTCTTTAGCGGGCTTACGTTGGCGAGCTTTCCTGCGTTTGCCTATATCGGCCCTGCCATAGCTTTTATCGCTTACCTTCTTGGCCCAGTGGTTGCTGTTGTGGCCGGAATAGCCATGATTCTATCTTTTCCTATCCTAAAACTCTATCGAAAATTCAAAGGAAAAGATAAGAAAGTTCCCTCTGAAGACAAGATCGATCCCTCTTAACTTATTGATTTAGATAAATTATTTGATATTTATCTCTCTCCTTGATCTTTCTTGAGGTTTGTAGCATATTTCCCTCGCTCTGCGAGATTTTTCGCGGATTTTTTCATTGAGGAAGAAAAACATGAAACTGAACCACCTGATGATGGCCGCCGGCGTTGCCGCTGCTGCCCTGTTCGGCGCAAGCCAAGTCACCTTCGCTGAAGACGCTGCCGCTCCTGCGGAAGCTGCTCCTGCTGAAGCCTCTACAACCGAAGCTGCTGCTGACGCTGCTGCGACCGAAGTTGCCGAAGTTAAAGAACTGACCCTTGCTGACGGCACGAAAGTTCACGTCAAAGAAGGCCAAGTCACCGTTGTCGGCGCTGACGGCACCGAGACCCCTGCTCCCGATGGCGAGCACACACTTGCTGACGGCACGAAAATCAAAACCATGGGCGGCGTGATCGCTGAAGAAGCTCCTGCAGCCGGCGAAGAAGCCCCTGCTGAAGAGCCGGCTCACTAATCTCTTCGCCTTCGGGCGTTCAGATTGAGTCGTACAGACATAAAAAGCCTGACCAGCGATCTGCGGTCAGGCTTTTTTCTTTTCATTTTAGATTTTTAGGTCTACACCCACAGTCATGAAACCTTCTTCGCGCATCGAAGCGACTATCGAAATACTCAGTAAGGGGCATCTGGCCCGTGTGCCGCTTGATTCCAGCGTGGGCGATTATATGCGGGTGCGGCGGTATATCGGCGCCAAGGACCGGAATGAAATTGCACAGCGCGTTTACAATATTGTGCGTGCTCATGCGCGACTGGGGTGGTGGCTTGATAAAGCCGGAGTCGAGAATAAGCCGCGCCACCTTGTCATCGCCTGGCTGGTGCTGGGCGAAAAGCTGCAGCAAAAGCGACTTGCCGATCTGTTCGATGCTTCGCAGTACTCGCCGGACCTCTTATCGGAGCAAGAGCTTTATCTTGTCAGGAAGCTGGAGGGGCAGGCGCTGGACTCCCCCGAGATGCCGGAAGCCGTGTGCGCGGAGTGCCCGCCGGAGTTTGAGGCGCGGCTGCGCGAATTATTCGGCGATGATTTTTTACCGGAGATGCAGGCGATGCTGCTCCCGGCGCCGCTTGATCTGCGGGTGAATCTGTTTCTTATGGATAAGGAAAAGGTTATCAGCGCCCTTGAGGGGGATAACGTCAAAACTTCTGAAACCCCTTACTCTCCCTGGGGATTGCGGTGCGCGGGGAAAGCGTTTCTCTCCCGCACGAAGGCCTTTCGAAAAGGATGGATCGAGATTCAGGACGAGGGATCGCAGATGATCGCCGCCCTGTGCGAAGCCCAGCCGGGGATGCAGGTTCTGGATTTCTGCGCCGGGGCGGGCGGGAAGACTCTGGCCCTGGCCGGGGCGATGATGCGTAAGGGGCGGATCGTGGCGATGGACACGGACGAGAATCGCCTGATGAAAGGACGTGCGCGTTACAAGAAGGCGCAGTTGGCGGATATTATCGAGGTGCGGCCGTTGTCGGACGATCGGCACCGGCGGTGGCTCAAGAGACAAAAAGGGACGTTCGATGTTGTGCTGCTGGATGTGCCGTGTTCGGGCAGCGGGACGTGGCGGCGGAATCCCGATATGCGCTGGCGGGTATACGGGCCGGAGATTGCGGAGCTTAAGACACTGCAAATGGACATTCTTGAGAAGGCCTCGCCGTGCGTGAAGCCCGGCGGGAGGCTGGTCTATGCCACCTGCTCCCTGCTGCGCGAGGAGAACGAGGCGCAGATAGAGGCTTTTCTGGAGCGGCATCCGGATTTTACGCTTGAGCCTGTTGATGAGACGAGGGGGCTTGGAAGTCCTTTTATGCGCCTAACACCCTTGAGGCATCAAACGGACGGGTTTTTCGCGGCGGTTATGAAGCGGGTCGAGGCTTAGAGGATTTCAGTCGTGGTCGTGGCCGCGCACATGGAGCGGCTCAGATTTTTCCGGGCCTTCGAGGGTCCAGCCCGTCCTTTCCTGTTCCAGATCCTCATCATGATGGAGGCCGTTATTGCCCAGGATCACGGCGGCGATGTCGTTGCGGTTACGCACCACAACATCCACATAATCGGGCAGTTTCCTGACGTTCACCTTGCCCACGGTATCGACCAGAATGGTCATCATGCCCAGCGCCTTGGCGTGTTTGAGGTTGGAGACGCTGTCCTCGACCATCGCAAAATTGACACCGCGCTCCGCCGGATTTTTGGTTTGCGGCACACCGATCTTGTCGAGAAGGGCCGCGTACATCGCGGGGGACTGGTTTTTACCCGGACGGCCGGGGACATCGTCCTTATGGATGACGTCGTCGTGCGCGGCGCTGAAGAGGTGTGCAAGATGGTTGCGGCCGAGTGAATAATCGGTCCATTCCTCGTTGCCGTGGGTGGCGATGTAAAGACCGACGCCCGCGCCTTTGAGTTCTGTTAACGCCTGTTCCGGCGCGTCGGCGTGGTCGAAGTATCCGTCCTGCTGGCTGGTCAGTTCGATCAAATTGCGGTAATGATCGCGGCGGAGTTGTTCCGCATCCATGCCATATTCCTCGGCGAATATTTCGAGAGCGCCGCCATAGTGTTTTTTGCTTTTGTCGATCAGGCTTTCAATTTCGAGGACGCTGCGGAAGCTCATCTGGGGCTGGGATTTTACGGCCAGAACGGCGGCTTCCGTGTGGACATCGTGGGCGTTCTCGGGTTCCTTATAGAGTGTGCCGTCATTGTCGAGAATCACGCCCTCGATCATCGCGGCGTGGCGAAACGACTTATTTTTGCTAAACAAAACCGCCATCGGTTTTGACCCTGTTTTCTTGTTTTTATAATTTTACACAGTATTGCTGTAGAAAGCGTTTATGTCAAAAAAATTCGTTTTTTGGTTTCGAAACATGAAAAGGCCCGCTGCAAAAAGCGGGCCTTTTGTTATTTTTAAGCTGTTTTATCAGCTTGTTAGGCGGCTTTCGATTTCGCCTTTGCGCGCATCTCGTCGGCGGCAACCACCATGTTCTTGAGTGCCTGCTTGACCTCCGGCCAGCCGCGAGTCTTCAGACCGCAATCCGGGTTGACCCAGATCTGGCGTTCGTCCAGAACCTTCTTGGCTTTTTCGAGCAGGTCCACCATCTCCTTCGTGCTCGGCACGCGGGGGGAGTGGATGTCGTACACGCCGGGGCCGATCTCATTCGGGTATTTGTACTGCGCGAAGGCATCGAGCAGTTCCATTTGCGAACGGGAGGTTTCGATCGAGATCACGTCCGCATCCATGGCGCCGATCGAATCGATGACGTCGTTGAACTCGGAGTAGCACATATGCGTGTGGATCTGGGTTTCGTCCTCAACACAGCAGGCGGTGATGCGGAAATCCTCAACGGCGTTGTCGAGATAGGCTTTCCAGTCGGCTTTGCGCAGAGGCAGACCCTCGCGGAAGGCGGCCTCGTCGATCTGGATCATGCGGATGCCCGCTTTTTCCAGGTCAGAGACTTCGTCGCGGATCGCCAGAGCGATCTGCTTGGAGGTCAGGCTGCGCGGCTGGTCGTCCCGGACGAAGGACCATTGCAGGATCGTGATGGGGCCGGTGAGCATTCCCTTCATGATCTTCTGGGTCTGATCCTGTGCGTATTTGGACCATTCGACGGTCATCGGGTTCGGGCGGGAGACGTCGCCGAAAATGATCGGCGGCTTCACGCAACGGGAACCGTAAGACTGCACCCATCCGAATTTCGAGAAGGTGAAGCCAGCCAGTTGTTCGCCGAAATATTCGACCATGTCGTTACGCTCGGGTTCGCCGTGCACGAGAACATCAATGCCAATTTCATGCTGGAACTCCACAACAGAGCGGATTTCCGCCTGCATCGCTTCCTTGTATTTCGCATCGTTGATGGTTCCGGCCTTGTGGTCGGCGCGGGCCTTGCGAATTTCAGGAGTCTGCGGGAAGGAGCCGATCGAGGTCGTCGGATACAGCGGAAGGTTCAACGCCTTGTGCTGGACCTGCTGACGCTTCGCGAAGGGCGATTTGCGCTGCTTCATGTCCGGGGTGATGCCCTCTACGCGCTTCTTGACCTTCTGGTCGTGGATGCGGGTCGAGGTCCGGCGGTCTTCCTGTACGGCATCGCTGGCCTTGATTTCGGCGGCGATGGCGTCCTTACCCTGATTAGCACCTTTGGCGATGGTTGCAATTTCAGAGAGTTTCTGGGTCGCGTAGGCGAGCCAGCTTCTGATCTGCTTGTCCATTTCCTTTTCGCTGTTGAGGTCCACAGGCGTGTGGATGAGCGAGCTGCTTCCGGCTACAAAGACATTGTCCTTGCCGAGTTTCGCTACGGCCTTTTCTACGAGCTTAAGCGATTTGGAGAGGTCGTTCTTCCAGATGTTGCGGCCATCGACCACGCCAACAGAAAGAATCTTGCCCGAGGGGATTTTGGCCAGAGCGGCATCGAGATCCTTTTCGGCGTTGTTCGCTCCCGTATTTGCCTGACCGGGGCCACGGCAAAGATCGATATGGAAGGCATCGACCGGAGCGGAGAAGAACGTGTCGGCATTGTCGCGCAGCGTATCGAAGTAGCTGGTGACGATGATTTTGAGGCCGGGGACGGCTTCGCGGATTTCCTTGTAGGCCGCCTTGAAGGCGTCACGGTACTGAGGCTCAAGGTCGAGAACCATCGCGGGTTCGTCGATCTGGACCCACTGGGCACCGAGATCTTTGAGTTTTTTGAGGATCTCAACGTAGACCGGAACCAGCTTGGGAACCAGCGTGCAACGGCAGGCGTCAAATCCGGCCTGCTTTTTACCGATTCGCACGAAGGTAATGGGGCCGACGATCACGGGGCGGGTTTCGATGCCCTGATCCTTGGATTCTTTGTACTGGTCAAAAATCTTGGTCGAGGAGAGTTTGAAGGAGGTTTTCTCCGTAAACTCGGGCACCATGTAGTGGTAGTTGGTGTCGAACCACTTGGTCATTTCCATCGCGGTCACGTCCACACCGCCCTGCTGACGGCCACGGGCCATCGCGAAGTAGGTGTCGAGATCGACGTTTTTGCCGTCCCACTTGTAACGCTCGGGAATTGCGCCCAGCGTACAGATCAGATCGAGAATCTGGTCGTAGAAGGAAAAGTCGTTGGAGGGGATGTGTTCGATGCCCGCATCCTTCTGCAGTTTCCAGTTATGAGCGCGCAGGGATTTTCCCGTTGCGAGAAGTGCCTCTTGAGAGCTGTTGCCCTTCCAGTAATCTTCGACGGCCTTTTTCAGTTGGCGCATGTCACCGATGCGCGGGAAGCCCAGGTTGGTAGCGAGAACCATTCATTCCTCCATAAGGGGGGTTTTACAAAAATAAATCATGAATGGGATAGAACGGTTTGCCGCAAAGATCAAGAAAAAAGCGCCTGTCCGCGCCTTGCCGGAAAAAAGGAAAATGGCGGTCCCTGCAAGAATCAGCCCAGATAGTTTTCGGTCGGACCGTGTGCGTCCCTATCGTTCGCGGCGGGATCAGTAAACGCAGCATCGGAGGCCATGAACAGTGGAGCGCTGTCGATCCATTGTCTGCCCGGATACTGGACGGAATAGCTGGCGATGCGGCTGGCCTGTTTGAGGGCCACTTCGGGTTCCGTGCCGCGAATCAAAAAGAGCGCGAAAGAAGCGGTGCGTGCATCGCCGGTGCCAAGTGCATCGACGACGGGGAATTGTTTGACGGGGAACTGGCCCTTGCGCCCGTGGTCGCTGGTCAGGACAGGCTCCAGACCATCGGAGACGGCGATAAACTTGTCGCCAAACCGATTTGAGAGGCGGGAGAAGAGGCTGTTGCCGTTTTTATAAGCGCCATCAACCATGTCAGGCAGCCGTGCTTCCGCCGGGGCCAATATGTAGTCGCAAGCTTCCAGAGTCCTTTGATATTGCCAGGCAGCGTCGTATTTGGTTACCGGATAGTCCATTAAGACCGGAATGCCCGATTCGTGGGCGGCCAATGCCGCGGCTTCGGATATTTCCGGGTAGTGGTGGGTCACGATGACGAAGTCTGCGGACTTGACGGCCTGCAACACCTGTTCGATCGCGCCGGGGTCATAAGGCTTTGCCGCTCCTGGAAGCATATGATCGAGCGGGCCATTGGAGGCCATTTTGGCCTTACCGAATTGCTGTTCGAGGGAGATGAAGCGGCCTTTGCCGAAAGAAATAACCGTATTATCCTCGATGCGAAAATCCTGATTGGCGGCAATGTCGCGCATGTCGATGCCGACATTCTCCATTTCGCGGTACACTTCGTGGCGCAGATTATAATCCTGATGCTCGCGCCCCACTCTGGTGAAGAAGGAGACGTGGAGCGGCATATTCATGACGCTTGCGAGCTGCTTCATGGCGATGGCCACGTTCGCGCCGCCGCCACCGACAGCAGAATAGGAATGTTCGGCTCGGAATTTTCCGTCCTCAATCGAGTCGAGATTCGGGTGGAGGCGGACACGGTCCATGCCCGTGCCTCCGATAACTACAACATGTGGCGCTGGATGTGTCATCAGGAGACTCTACCCCAAAAATCTTGCTTAATTCATTATCTCTTATGAAAAGGTAGCAGATGTCAGCGTTAGGGAGCAAAGAGAAAAAATTGTGCGGTGCGTCATTTTTTCGTTCCCTTCTTTTTACTGGCTTTAAGAGATGGCTTCGCAGGCTTCCTTAGTGATGTCGGCCTTGTTGAGCGTATAGTAGTGGATATGGTCCACGCCGTTGGCCTTGAGATCGAGGCTCTGGTTCACCAGCAGGTCGATGGCGATTTTCTTCGCCTCCTCCGGCTTTCCTTCGGTCCCGGCAAATTTTTCGTGCATCCATTGGGGGACGCCGGCCTGACAGCGTTCGGCGAAGGTCAGCATCTTGGTGAAATCGTGCACGGGGAGCAGACCGGGGCAGATGGGGGCCGTGATGCCCGCCTTTCGGCAGCGTTCGACGAATTTATAGTAGACTTCGTTGTCGAAGAAGAATTGCGTGATGGCGCGGGTCGATCCAGCCTCGCATTTGAGTTTCAGTGCCTGTATGTCGTCGTCGAGGGATTTGGCGTCGGGATGTTTTTCGGGGTAGGCGCCGACCGAGATTTCAAAGGGGTGCCTTGCCACCAGCCCCTCCACGAAGTCGGAGGTGTAGCGGAAATATTCGGCGCCGGGTTCGGGCGGCGCTTCCTGTCCCGCCGGGATATCGCCGCGCAGGGCGATGATGTGCTTGATGCCCTTTTTCCAGAGGCCGTCCACATATCCGTAAAGTTCGTCTTTGGTGGTGTTGATATAAGTCAGGTGAGAGCCGATGGGAATCTTCGTCTGATCCATCATTTTCGAAATGGTCTGGATGGTGCCGTCGCGGGTGGTTCCCCCGGCGCCGTAGGTCACGGTCATATATTTGGGCTTGAGGGCGACCAATTCGGGAAAGGCCGACCAGAGCATCTCTCCGGCTTTTTCGGTTTTCGGGGGGAAATATTCGAAACTGTAGCTCGTCGTTTTACTCACGGCACTTTACACCCTTGCAAAAATTAACACGGCGCGATTACACCATTGTCTTTTCGAAAACACAATAAAGATTTCGGGCGGGGGACAATGACGAAAATCAGAGAGAAAGTTCCAAGGGGGTGTGTCGAGGGTTGCGGGCGCGATGTTCTTCGAGGAGTTCGCCCGACCATTTAATGGCGGAGTCGCCGCTGGTTTCCTGCGCGATCTGATCGAGAATCTGTTTTTCCCCGCGGTTGGGGCGCTGCCCTTTCCTGCCGGGATTATGACTGTCCAGAATCATGTCGCCGACAATGCGGCTGTCGTAGCCTGCGTTATGAAAGCTGGTATGTGTGGCGTTGACACATTCCAGCGCCCAGAGGCCACAGGTGTTTATTTCCAACTCTTTGCCTTCGGCTTCGGCGCGCCAAACGTAGCTGTCGAAGAAATCCTCGTTGCCCGCGTAAGCGGAGGGGACGGATTTGACGACCCATTGATCCTGCGGCGCGGGGGTGAGGTTGAAGAGGCCGCCGTAAGGTGTGTTTCGTTCCTCATCCATAACGACCCAAATGATCTCCGCGCCGCTGTCGCGCATTTGGTCGATGAAGGGCTGGAGGTCGGCCGCGAGGGATTCCATCGCGGCTTTTCTTTGTTCGATGCGGGCCAGACGTTCAGACTCAAGCAGAGTCGTTTCCTGCGGCGGAATGTCGTACATCCCGTCTTGCATATCCATCACCAAAAGCAGCGATATCTTGTTTCTACCCGCGTCAAACATGGTTTTCCAAAACGTTGTCTTTCCTCAAGTGTAAGCTGCTTTTCATAAAAAAATCAACGGTTTTGCCGTAACCCCTGCTTTACAGCCTTGTCCCGCAGGGTTAAATAACAAGAATGACAAAAACACATCCGATTCCCCCGAAAGCAGCACAAGACCCCATGAGCGAACCCCTTAATTTTACGCATCGGCACGACCATATCCTGATCCTCGATTTCGGGTCGCAGGTGACGCAGCTCATTGCGCGGCGGCTGCGGGAGTCGGGGGTTTATTGCGAGATCTGGCCGTTCAATCAGGCGCCGGAGGAGCGCATCCGGGCGTTTAACCCGAAGGGGATCATTCTGTCGGGCGGGCCGTGCAGCGTGACGGACAAGGGCAGCCCGCGGGCGCCGGATTGCGTATTTACGCTGGGGCTGCCGATCCTTGGCATCTGCTACGGGCAGCAGACGATGGTCGAGCAGCTGGGCGGGAAGGTCGAGCCGGGGGAAACGCGGGAGTTCGGGCGGGCCTATGTCGATGTGACAGGGAAAAGTGCCTTATTGGATGGCGCGTGGAAACAGGGCGCACATGAGCAGGTGTGGATGAGCCACGGCGACCGCGTGACGAAGCTGCCTGCCGGGTTTGAAGTGGTCGGCACGTCGGGCGGGGCGCCCTATGCGATTGTGGCGGACGAGGCGCGGCGGTTTTATGCGGTGCAGTTTCACCCCGAAGTCGTGCATACGCCACACGGGGCGGAATTGTATAAGAATTTCACGCACAAGATTTGCGGCTGCAGCGGCGACTGGACGATGGCGGCGTTCCGCGACGAGGCGATTGCGAAGATTCAGGCGCAGGTGGGCAAGGGTAAAGTCATCTGCGGGTTGTCGGGGGGCGTGGACTCCTCCGTTACCGCCGTGCTGCTGCATGAAGCCATTGGCGATCAATTGACGTGCATTTATGTCGATACGGGGTTGATGCGGGCGGGGGAGAGCCAGCAGGTGGTCAGCCTGTTCCGCGATCATTACAACATTCCGCTCATTCATGAAGACGCCAGCGAGAAGTTTTTGAAGGGGCTGGAGGGGATTTCGGACCCGGAGATCAAGCGCAAGCTGATCGGCGGGTTGTTCATCGATGTGTTCGACCATTGCGCGACGCGGGTGGGCGGGGCGGAGTTCCTCGCGCAGGGGACGCTTTATCCCGACGTGATCGAGTCGGTGAGCTTTACGGGCGGGCCGAGCGTGACAATCAAGAGCCATCATAATGTCGGCGGGCTGCCCGAGCATATGGATTTGAAGCTCGTTGAGCCGCTGCGCGAGTTGTTCAAGGACGAGGTGCGGGTGCTGGGCCGCGAACTGGGGATGCCGGAGGATTTCATCCGGCGGCACCCCTTCCCCGGACCGGGGCTTGCGATCAGAATTCCCGGCGAGATCACGGCGGAGAAGCTGGAGATCCTGCGGAAGGCGGATACGATTTATCTGGAGGAAATCCGGTTGTCAGGTTTGTATGACGCGATCTGGCAGGCGTTTGCGGTTCTCTTGCCCGTGCGGACCGTGGGGGTGATGGGCGACGACCGGACGTATGATTATGTCTGCGCGTTGCGGGCTGTCACCAGCACGGACGGGATGACGGCGGATTATTTCCATTTCGATCATGAATTTTTGAGCCGCACGGCGACACGCATCATCAACGAGGTGCGCGGGATCAACCGCGTGGTTTACGACATCACCTCCAAGCCGCCGGGGACGATCGAGTGGGAGTGATGAGATGGAATTTAGTTGCAAGAAACAAGCGCATTATTCCGCTATTGCTTGCCTGCGCTTTTCTTTCCGCCTGCGCCATGGATCAAGAACATTATCGGCAAGCTGCCGAGGAAAAGCTTAAGCCTGTTCTTTCCAAAGGCACAACGGAAGCGGGGATAAAAAAGTACCTCGATGGAAAAAAGATCAAATACAACGCGACAAGAACCGATAATTATTGCGACTCCCCCCAGCGTTACGAGTATTATCTAAAGCTCGGGGGTACGCAGCCCTGCGATAAGATATTCATGCTTTTCACTTGGCAGAGAACATTCAGTTTATTTGAGGGAGTAGCCTCGACCAGAATGTATCTGGACCAAGACAGAAAATTAGAGGCGATTAGCACCTCCGTCGGATGGAAAGGGTTTTAGGAAAATACTTTATGTGAGCAACCCCGGGGATGATCGAGTAGGAGTGAAATTATTTACAACCAAAATATGTTTTCTGTTATTTTGTTCTTTCTATTTAGGAGATAGTCATGTCCGTACCCTCAAAAGCTGTTGAGAGAATTAAATCTTCCCTTAAAAGATTTCAACCCATCTTGCAGTCCGCAAAAGCAAAAGATTCTAATGAGTCTGATACCGTAACAATCGTTACAGATATGCTTGAGTATGTTTTTGGGTACGATAAATATGCTGATATTACATCGGAATATTCGATCAGGGGAACCTATTGCGATCTAGCTGTGAAGATTGACGGCAATATAGTCATTTTGATCGAAGTTAAAGCTATCGGCCTGGAGTTAAAAGAACCGCACGTCAAACAGGCGATTGATTATGCTGCCAATAAGGGAATCGAATGGGTTGGATTAACCAACGGCGTTAGTTGGAGAATATATAAGGTTGGTTTTGGAAAGCCTATAACGTCGGAAATTGTCGTTGAGTTTGATATGTTGCAGTTGTCCCATAAAAACAGTGAGGACATTGAGAAACTTGCCTTGCTGGCTAAAGAAGGTCACAAAAAAGCTAAACTTCAGGAATATCATTCTTACAGACAAGTTCTTAACCGCTTTACGGTCGCTGCGCTTCTTTTATCTGACTCCGTTATTTCAACCATACGAAAAGAGCTTCGCAGGACGGCAAGCGATGTAAAAGTTACAAATGAAGAAATTAAAGCCGTTCTCGAAAACGAGATCATTAAAAGAGAAGTTATAGAAGGCGATAAGGCTACTCAGGCAAAAAGGCTGGTTTCTCGAAGTGAAAAGAACTTATTAAGAAAATCAATGAAAACTTCCTTGCAGGATAATAGTGAGCAATCACAAGGTGAAGAGAAAATAGCGACCTCCTAGAAAGGTTTCTTTTCTCAATAATTTGACACCCCCTCCCCCATCCCTATATTCTGGAAAGAAAACAGGGGTGTTGGTTGAAAAGCCAGAAATTCATTACCGCCGAGAATTTGCCCGATCTGGCCGATGCGTTTGCGCGGTCGGTGACGCCCGCTCTGGAAACCGGGGCGGCGGCGGATGTTAAAATCAGCCTGATCGGGGAGCCGGGGGTGGGGAAATCCTATATCTCCGCCAAACTCTCCGAGGGGGTGCTGGGGCCGGATGCGCTGGCGCAGGTGCAGGCCATTCCCCGCGACAATATGCACGACCTGATCCTGTGGTCGCTGCGCGAGGGCGGCGGGCGGCAGGTGTTGCAGTATGACGAGGCGTCTTCGCGCTTCGTGGACCCGGATTATCATGATTTCGTGCGGCGGCAGCTGGGGTTTTATCCACTGCCCGCGCGGGAGAAGCCGGGGATTACGTTTGCCGAGCATCCCGAGGCGGACACGGAAGAATCCTCGGACATGGTCATCCGCGTGGCGCTGTCGGAGCAGCAGGTGCGGGATATGCTCAAGCTGCGCGAGATGCTGCTTGCCGACGACCGCGACCGCGTGATTGCGGTCAAGCGCGATATCGCCGCGGTGGCCGCGCAGGGGTGTTTGCTGGAGATGTCCTTTCAGGGTACGCGGCTGCGCCCTGCGCCGCTGATCGATTTTTTCGGGCCGCCCGCCGTTGGGGCTGAGCTTCCTGCCGCGCCGAGCGGGGGGAGCCGCGATGAGCCGGGTTACGAGCCGTGAGCGGTTAAGTTGACATTGCGATTGCCTGCCCGATAGTCTTTCTCATGATTTATCGCACTCAAGGGCCGCTTCGGTATTATTATCTGGTCTCGCGGCTCCTGCTGACCGTGATCTTTTCCCTGTTCGCCGCAGCGATTTTGAAGGATGCGTCTGCACAAAGCTGGGTTATGACACTTGGAGGGCTGGTTATGGTTTTTATGGCGATTTACGCGGCGTATGAAAGCCGGAATTACCTGAATGCTCTTCTGAATCCTGTCATCCTCACGATCGCGGATGACGGTCTTAGTGTGAACGGTCTAGGGTCCATCCCGATCCCTTCGCTTCGCGTGTTTTCGTTTTCCTTTTTCGATTTTAACTTTGGCTTTCCCGGCATGGTGACACTTGTCAATATCTCCTCTCTGGCCGTTGCTGCCGAAATAGACGGCCAGATCAAGACACGAACATTCAGAATTCTTCCTGAACGCTGTATGAATATGCACGTGCATGAGGTTCTTTCCGCACTGGCCGCGCACTATCCGGGCATCAAAAAAGTGCGAAAGGAAAAAGCGAGGGGTTATGCGGACGTCTTTCTGGATTTCGGGAATTACAGGGACATTGACGCCTGCCACTCAAAACCCTAAAAGTCATTCATGTGGTATGCCGCCTTTAAAGCCGCTCTTTCGGGCCTTCTGGTCGCCTCGATTTCGGAAACGGCGCGGCGCAGCCCCGCTATGGGGGCGCTGATCGCCTCCCTGCCCGTCGTTTCGGTTTTGGGCATGATCTGGCTGTGGCAGGATACGCACGATTCCGAAAAAATCGCGAGTCATGCGGAGGCGACGTTCTGGCTCGTGCTGCCGTCCCTGCCGATGTTCCTCGTATTGCCCGCCCTTCTGCGCTCGGGCGTGCATTTTTACATGGCGCTGGCGCTGTGCTGCGTTCTGACCGTCGTGCTTTATTTTGTCCTGCTCTGGGTCATGAAAAAATTCGGCTTCGGGTTTTAAGATTTTATGGCCGCGATCGACCCCGAAGTTGAACAGGATATCCAGGCCGCGCTGGCGCGGGCGGAGGCGGAGCATGGGGTGCGGATTCTTCATGCGGCGGAGTCGGGGAGCCGGGCGTGGGGGTTCGCCTCGCCGGATAGCGATTATGACGTGCGGTTTTTCTACGCGCACTCCCGCGACTGGTACCTCAGCGTTTTTCCGGGGCGGGATGTCATTGAATATCCGATCATGGGCGTTTTCGATATCAGCGGGTGGGATGTGCGGAAGACGTTGCAGCTCTGCCTGAAATCCAACGCGATTGTCATGGAGTGGCTGACCTCGCCGACTGTTTACCGCGCCGCGCCGGACTTTTCCGCCGCGCTGAAGGATTTCTGGCTGCGCGTGGCCGACCGGAAGGCGTTGCTGCACCATTACGTCAATATGGGGACGCGGCAGGTGGACCAGAACTGGCGCACGCGGGATGTGATTGCGGTCAAGAAATATCTCTATGTCCTGCGGCCGGCGATGGCGCTGCGTTGGCTGCGGCTGCGCGGGGAGGATTTGCGCGACCTGCCGATGAATCTGCAGGAGCTGATGCGCGGGTGCGATTTGCCTGAAGCGGTGCGGGGGGAGATCGACGCGCTTATTGTGAGGAAGGCGAATTTAAACGAGGGGCAGGAGACCGGGCGGATCGCGCTTCTGGATCATTTTGCGGAGGGCGAGTTTGCGGCGGCGGAGATGCTGACTGCATCGCTCCCTGCGCGGCGGGAGAATTTTTCGGAAGAGGCGGATAATTTTTTGCGCGCGTGGGTTGTTTGAGTTTATCATGGCCAACGATTATGGCCGATGGATTTTTTTCAGGAGATTAAATATGAGACGGGCCGGATTTTTTGTTTTTCTTCTGGGCGCGGCGCTTTCGCTTAACGGATGCGGGGGAGGGACGGGCGCGAACCAGAACACGCTGACGCACGCGCAGATGACTTCAGCGGGCGCAAGTTGCAACGAGATCGCGCAGGGCATTCACGCGATGGACGAGATCATCATCGATGGCGGCGGAACGCCGACGAATTACGGGGGGCTTGCGTCTCAGACCGTCAATACGGGTCTGGCGGTTTCGGGCGTGATGAACAAGGTTCCGGGGGTCGGGCTGCTGACGCATACGGTCGGCGGGCTGGGCGGGCATGGGCAGGGCAATGCGGTCAAATCGCAGCAGATGCATCAGGCGCAGGCGGAGAAGCAGAGGCTGATCGGGCTGTTCCAGCAGAAGGGCTGCCGGCTGGTCTCCCCGTAAATAATTCTTGTGGCGGCGGGCGGTTTCTGCGCTAAAATGGGGGAAGCATGAACTTTTGGAGATTTACCCCGTGAGCAACAGTTTCAGCCGGATCAAAAAGGCGCTTTCGATGTCCACCACCCTGCCCGCCGGATCGGGAGGAGGCCCGCTGTGGCTTGAGGGTCTGATGGGGCACGGTCATTCCCACAGCGACCACCACGATCATCATGACCATGATGGATGCTGCGGGCACGATCACGATCATGACCATCACCACGATCATCATGGACATGGCCATTCGCACAAGCCGGTCCATGAACACGATGGGGATTGCTGCGGTCCTGAGCCTCTGGATGAGAGCGCGAAATCCGCGGCAGAGGCAGACTTAGATGACGGTGAAGAGTGCGACACGACCAGCCCTAAAGGCGGGTGCGGGTGTTGTTAGAATTTACGGTCTGGCCCCAAGTAAAGGGCTGGTGTTGATTGCAGAAGGCTCTTGCTACTTTCTTATGTATATATCCAGTTCCCTTGCAGCTAGGCGACATTGCTTTTCAAGAGCCTTTTTCTGCTGAACGGCTATAGTGTCCTTGCGGGATATGTTTTCCAGTTCCTGCGCTTTCGCACCGTATACAGCCTTCATTTCCTCTCCGCCTTTCGCCAAGGCGACCTTATAAAAAGTCGCGGAGGCCGAATAATAGCTGTCAATTGTATCCTGAGGGAGTTTTCCGCTTTTTTCCTTCGCAAGCACAGAAAAAACGGCCGAACACTCCGCGTAAAGATTGATATCCTGATATTCTTTCTGAGCGTGAGCCGGGAAAACTGAAAAGACCAGTGTTATGGCTAAGACCATATTTAATATCTTTTTCATTTCTCTTTTCCTCTTATTTCTAAGATCCATATGGTATACGCACAATTATAAAGACTTCCTTCGAAAATGACAAAATTAGTTTTTTCTAATGCGTCTTTCTCTTTGGGCTGTAGGTTATTTTTATGGGGGTCAGACAAAAAAATCAACTGTCTTAAAGATCATGGGCGTGATCGCCCATGGCCGTGTTGTCCTCCGGTGCATCCTCTGGCGCATCAATGATCCGCGGGTTCAGGCGACCGCGCAGAAGTTCGGGAAGACCCCAGGCGCAAATATTGAAGCGGGACATCCTGTCCTCCGTTACAGGCAGGAACTGCCTGACCCCGCCATCGTTCATGGTGACGGTTCCGAGGCCGAAACTTCCGCCGGGATTGGCCTGCACGGGGACCGCCAAGACCTTCAGCTTATTGAATAATTTAGATGCCATCGTCTGTTCGGGCGATTTGTGGGATTCTACATAGCGAAGCATCGCCTCCCGCTCCTCGCCCTCGGCCATATGCTCGACGCGGCTTTCGTTCGAGTGCGGAATGATGCCCATAAATCTCTGTTTTTCGATTTTCATGTGCTTCAGGCCGAGGCCTTTTGCGCGCTGCAATATATCCGTATCATCGCCGCCCCAACCTTGCAGGCTTTCATCGTAGCCGTGCAGCCGGTGGAAGTTTTCCCGCGTCAAAGCCACCCGTCCGTAATAGCCCCCCTCCTCGAAGCCGGGGGTATGAAACAGCGTATGTGAGGGGTTGACGACGATTTCGGAGTCCTCATGGAATACCCGTGCCAGATAGTCGGCAAAGCCAACGCCGGTGAAATTATCGGCATCGAGGTTGCAGACGATGTCTCCCGTGGCCATGCGGTGCGCGAGGTTTTTGGCGTGGGCCATATGAAAGTGCTGCGGCTCTGTGGTCCGGCCGTATTTCAGGACGCCGAGATCCATGAATTGCCTCATGTCCTGGTCGGTCATCATCCATTCATGCAGGTCATCACCACTGTTGTAATTCAGGACGACAAATTCGACTTTCACCTTGCTGTCGATGTTGTCGCGGATGTTCTGCGGAAGCGTTTCCTTCAGGTGGTGGGCGCGGCCCATGCAGGTGGTGCAGAAGGAGATTTTCATGGTCTGTGCCTTATAAAGCCGACTCCGGGCCTGAATCGTGTCGTGGCTCCGGGGTTTGTCTTTCCTCCAGCCATTTGGCTTTTAGTGGTGTGTCGACGGGGTTGGAGTCCAGCTTTCTCAGTTCACTTCGGACTTCAGAGGATGCACAGCTGCGCTGCCAAAGTTGAGACAATGACCCCTCTTTCGGGAGTCTGGAGCCAATTTCATTGAAGTACACATACTCCGGGCTGGTCAGTTGAAAGTTCAACACAACGCCGTCTTCATAGGGTTTGAAGTCGTCCTGCCATTGATCCTGTTCGGGTGGGGTTTCATAGAAATAAGTGTCAAAAACCAGACGCCGCCCCTCAACCGTGGGTATGACGGGCGCAACGTGAATATTGTAAGGCTGGTTGTCTTTCACTCTGTTCGAAGCGCCCTCCCCGAAGTTTCTTGCATTTCGCTGATAAAGCACCTCGACCGGAGGCTTGATCAGAAAATTCGGTTTCCCGCTGGAAGTCAGAGGAGAGGATATCCATGCCTTCTCTATGTTCCTCACCCCCCGCTCCGCAAGAATCTCGTATATCGCGTGGGCGCGCTCGTTGCACCCGGCGCCATTCCCGCGTTCCGACTTGTGGGAAAGCTCCATGGCGCGGATTTCGGCAAAGAGTTCCAGCGCCTGGGCATCGGTAAGGGTTACACCCTCATCAGAGAGCTGGTTTTTGTCATCCGGGTGGCCAAAAACCAGGCTTTTTACAGCGCTCGCGCAGCCCCTAAAAAAATCCGTCACCCTCATACCCGCACACCCTCAGCCCCTTTGCCGAATTTTGGTTATGTTTTCTTTGCATTCCGGCGGGTTCTGTGCATAAATACCGCCCCTAAACTCGTGATATTAGCAGGAATATGCGGCTATGAGCAAGATTTCCCAGAATAACAGCGGAAACGTCATAAACATCAAAACCGGGCTGGCCGAAATGCTTAAGGGCGGCGTCATCATGGACGTTGTGACCCCGGATCAGGCCAAGGTCGCGGAAGATGCAGGCGCGGTCGCTGTCATGGCGCTGGAACGCGTTCCCTCCGATATTCGCAAGGCCGGGGGGGTGGCGCGGATGAGTCCGCCGGAGCTGGTGCAGGCGATCATGGATACGGTCTCCATCCCCGTCATGGCCAAGTGCCGGATCGGACATTTCGCGGAGGCGCAGGTTCTGGAAGCTATCGGAGTGGATTACATTGATGAATCCGAGGTTTTGACCCCTGCGGATGAGGATTACCATATCAATAAGCATGATTTTAAGGTGCCGTTCGTTTGCGGCGCGAAAAATCTGGGTGAGGCTCTGCGCCGGATTGGAGAGGGCGCGGCCTTGATGCGGACCAAAGGCGAGCCGGGAACCGGGAACATCGTGGAGGCCGTGCGGCATTTGCGGCAGATCAATCAGGATATCAAGCGTATCCGCTTGCTGGACGATCAGGAGTTGATGACCGAGGCCAAGAATCTCGGTGCGCCTTTTGAGCTTGTGAAGCTTGTGAAAGAGCAAGGGCGCTTGCCTGTGCCGAATTTCGCCGCCGGGGGCATTGCCACTCCCGCCGATGCTGCGCTGTGTATGCAGCTGGGCGCGGAGACGGTTTTCGTCGGGTCGGGTATCTTTAAATCTGAGAACCCGGCCAATTTTGCCAAGGCGATCGTCAAGGCGACTGCGCATTACAACGATCCTAAGATTGTTCTGGAAGCCTCCAAGGGCTTGGGCGAGGCGATGCGCGGGACCGATCTCGGCGAGATTGAAGAGTCGATGCGGATGGCGAATAGAGGCTGGTAAAGCCGAAGGTTTTTTCTTTAATAAAAGTTTGCCACAGGCTGTTTTTCCCTTTAAAACGCAGGTGTTTTGCCAATACATCTCAGTTTAGGGATTGCCATGTGTATCCGATTTTGTTTTACCACTGTTCCTTTTTTTGTTTTTGCGCTTTCGGTTTTTTCACCGTCCGCTTTTGCTTCAACGACGGGCGATGTCGGCTCGGCAAAGGTCGTTAAGGGCAAAAGCGAGATGGTCGTTCGTTTCGGGTACAGTGAGGCGGACGAGGATTCTTCGGATGATGAGCGGCTGCGGATGCGGGTTCATTTCGACCACGGGTTCACGGAACATTATGCTGCACGGGTTATCGTCGCGGGCGACCGGAGAAAAAAAGACAGTCTGGAATATGAAGGCGTGACGCTGGAGAACCGCTTTTACGTTCTGAAGGCCGAGGATCACGGGTTCGATCTCGGGGTCCGCGCCAGCTATAACCATAAGGACGGCGACAAGAAGCCGAGCGCCGTTTCGTTCGGGTTATATGAGCTGTTTCCTGCCGATCCCTATGAATTCCGCGCCAACCAGATTTTCGAGCATGATATCGGCGAGGACGCGGAGGACGGGGTGAGCGCGGAGTTGCGCCTGCAGGTCTCCCGCAAAATCAACGATACGCACAAAATCGCGCTGGAAAGTTTCCATGATTTCGGGAATTTGTCTGAGCAATCAGGTTACAGCGCCCAGTCGCATACGATCGGCCCGGTGATCAAAGGGGAGATGTTCGGAAAATACAAATATGAAGTTGGCTACCGCGCCGGAATTTCCAAGGACGCGCCGGATCACAGCCTCAAATTTTTCATCAGCCGTGAGTTTTAGAGAACGGGCGGGCCATGTCTTCTTCCCCCTCTCAACCTGTCATCGGTGTGCTGGCCCTGCAGGGGGCGGTGGAGCCGCACAGGGCGCATATCGAGGCGGCGGGTGGGGAATTCCGCGCCGTCAAAACGCCTGAGCAGTTCGATGCGGTTGACGGGTTCATCCTGCCTGGCGGGGAGAGCACAACGATGCTTAAGCTGATCGAGACGTTTGGGTTGTGGGATGCGCTGGTGCGGAATTTCAAGACCAAGCCGGTCTGGGGGATTTGCGCGGGGGCGATTCTGATTGCCGAGCGCGTGACCCACCCGCAGCAGAAATCTTTCGGCCTGTTGCCCCTGACCGTTGAACGGAACGGATACGGTCGGCAGCTGGAGAGCCATCATGCGGAGATTGACGGTTATGAGGTCTCCTTTATCCGGGCGCCGATTTTCACGGATGTCGGACCGGATGTCGCGATTCTGGCCGAGCATCAGGGGGCGCCGGTGTGGGTGCGGAGCGGGAAATATTGGGCCAGCGCGTTTCATCCTGAATTAACAATGACTTATCCCTCCCCCATGCATCGCGGCTTTGTTGACCTCGTGCGTAAAGGTCTGTAGAATAGGCATTCTGTAAATAATAATTATAAATATAGGGTGAGCGGGCTTGGCAGACCCTCAAAACGATCAGGACACATCGACTGCGCCGCAGGCAGGCTCTGAGGCTGACCGCGCTTTGCGCGACGAGCGGCGGGCGCTGGAGCGTCATTATTACGAGGGCGGGAAATACAAGGACAAGGACCGTCTGCCACAAATCATCAAGGAATATGAAGAGGCTATTCTTCGTGCCCAGAAGGTTCTCGACCGTCGGCATGAGTTGACGTATGAGCCGGAGCTTGCCGTGGGTACCGCGGAAGATGTTATCAAGCTGGGGCGGCAACTTCGGGACAGCGCGGCGGATTCGTGTCTGCCGGTTGGTCTTGCGGCCCGAATCGCGGCCCGCCCCGAAATCCTCACGGGCGAGGATATCAAAAATACTGACCCAAGGATGCTGGCGAATATCGCCTTCGTGCAGACGGCGCTGGAAATCCCTATGGGCAATGCCCTGATCAACCGCGCCATGAAAAACAGCGTTATCACCTGTACCCAGGAAGCGATGCCGATGATCGCGGGGTTTTACAGCACGGACCTCAATCTTCTGACTGCGACGACGGGCGATTTGAAGGATGGAGAGATCGACGCCGGCAATCTGCTTACGTTTTATGAAGAGTTGTATCATGCCGATCAGACGGAAGACAGGCGTTTTGACCACCATATGGATTTTGGGCGCTATCACCGCCAGGATATCAGCCTGTGGTCGCTGGGGGTCGAGGCCAACGCCAAAGTCGCTGCTGCCCTGATGATCATGGAACACGCGGATAATGGACACGATGAATTCCGGCAGGAGATTCTTGAGAACATCGAGTCTGAGTCCGATGGCGCGATTTTCAAAGCGGTCAGCGATGCCTATGAGAAGCACGGCTTGCAAGCCTTACGCGACGATCCTAAGCTGCTGGCTCC
The DNA here is from genome assembly GCA_018000295.1 of Alphaproteobacteria bacterium. GTDB lineage: Bacteria > Pseudomonadota > Alphaproteobacteria > Micavibrionales > Micavibrionaceae > JAGNKE01. Next base: position 53,373 of record JAGNKE010000012.1, read on the forward strand.
GGCGTTCGAGGCGTTCTTCAGCGAAAGTGGCATGGCCAAGCAGTATATGCAGGGGTATCTTCTCGATATTCAGGCCATGCGGATTTCCCAACCTGACGAGTTCCAGAAGCTGATGCGCGGGACGCGACGGTTTTCTTTGGATGATTTCGTGGACGCGTTCGGGAAAATCCCCGGCACACGCGGCAATATGCTTGAAGGCCGTTATCAGGACCGCGAGGATCTTCTGCGGCTTTTCCCCGAGGAGTCCCAATTCAGAAAGTGGCTGACCGGGGAGTTTTCGTTTGCTGCGGATGGTGTCGGCATACCGCAAGGGGCACCGCCCGCTCCGGCACCTTCGACCTCACCCAGACCTTAAGAATTGACACCCCGCCCTAAGTCCCATAAGACAGGGTTATGATCCGGTATCTATCAACGCGCGGGGGCGGTGCCTCCCGGACCTTCGAGGACGTTTTGCTGGCGGGGCTGGCCCCTGACGGCGGGCTTTATGTTCCCGACAGCTGGCCTGCCATTAACGTGGAAGCCCTCAAGGGCAAATCCTATGTCGATATCGCGGAGGCGGTGACCTATCCCTTTGTCGAGGGCGCCATCGGGCGGGTGGAGTACCGGAAAATTCTTGAAGAGACTTACGGCCCTAACGTGTTCCGACACCCTGACGTCGTACCTTTGCATCCCCTGCCCCATCAGGCTGGTGGTAATATCACTGTTCTGGAGTTGTTTCACGGGCCGACCATCGCGTTCAAGGATGTGGCGCTGCAACTGCTCGGGCGGCTGTTCGACCATGTGCTGAAAAAACGCGGCGAGCGGATCACGATTGTTGGGGCCACGTCTGGCGATACGGGGTCGGCGGCCATTGAGGGGTGCAAGGCCTGCGAACAGGCCGATCTTTTCATCCTGCACCCCAAAGGGCGGGTTTCAGATGTGCAGCGGCGGCAGATGACGACCGTGGACGCGCCTAATGTTTTTAATATTGCGATCGAAGGGACGTTCGACGATTGCCAGAACCTCGTGAAGGCGATGTTCAACGATGCGCCCTTCCGGGACGGGGTTAGGCTTTCCGCCGTGAATTCGATCAACTGGGCGCGGATCATGGCGCAGATCGTTTATTATTTCGTGGCTGCGGTGCGGCTCGGTGCGCCGGAAAAAGAGGTTTCGTTCGTGGTTCCCACGGGGAATTTCGGCAATATGTACGCGGCCTATGCGGCGCAGCAAATGGGTTTGCCGATCACGCATCTGTGCGTTTCGACAAACAAGAACGATATTCTCGACCGTTTTCTGGCGACGGGGGAGATGACCACGGGCGAGGCGTTTGCGACGCTTAGCCCCTCCATGGACATTCAGATTTCGAGCAATTTCGAGCGGTACCTGTTCGATCTTCTCGACCGTGACCCGGTGAAGCTGAAGGCTCTGATGGACTCGTTCAAGGAAACGGGGCATTTTGCCGTTGAGGGTGAGCAGATGATTGCGGCGCGGGGAAAATTTTATTCCTCACGCGCTGAGGATTTCGAAACTCTGGACATGATGCAGAAATGTTCGGTGTTCGACGATTATGTCCTTGATCCGCATACGGCGGTCGGGATGATGGGGGCGCGGATGCTTTCGGAGGAGACGGAAGGCAAAGGCACCATCGTCCTTCTGGCCACCGCCCATCCGGCCAAGTTTCCAGACGCCGTGCGGCAGGGGCTGGCGTTTACACCTTCACTCCCCAACCATCTTGCGGGGCTGATGGAACGGGAAGAAAAGTATACGGTTCTGGAGAATAACCTGCGGACAGTTGAAGATTTCATCCGGCAACGATCACGGGTTTCGGGAAAAAAGGTTTAAAGCACATTTATCCCGGGGTGTTTTTGTAGATTACGTCCGTCTCCAACCAGTTTACGGGAATACCATCGTTGTGTGGGTTTGAGTCGTAGTAGCTATAAGGTAGTGCGTAAGGGCGCAAGTCTTCCGGCATAGCTTTTATGCTGCGGTCATATTCCTGTTTTGTAATTCCGTAGCGCACCATGCTGCGGTAAGCTTGTTCGCTAGGCTCGCCCTTCATAATTTTCGTCATTCTATCCTGATGGATGTCATAGATATATTGCGGAGTATCCTCATAGGTTACTGTCGGTTTTTTCCTGCTGCCCGGTGGATCCGTTATAAATACTTGGTCGCGGCGTGTTTTCAGAAGGATTGTCACGGCCGATTCCTGCCCAAGCATTTCGTCAAGGTCTCTCGCTTCAGTCATATGAGCGGAGCCATAAAGTATGACGGCAGGGTTTGCTCCCGCTAGAGCTTTAATGTTTTCAGCAATCTGGCCATTCAGAGGCTCCGATAAGCTATACTCCATAAGTTTTGACAGTCGGTTAAAAGCTTGTCTGAATTTCAAATCCTTGTTTGCCCGAGCGTCGAGGGTCATCGCCAGATTTATTTCATCATCGGTTGTCCTGATCTGCTTCTTATATGTTGTTTCAAAAATGGCGCTGGCCAGTTCCATATCTTTATTAAGTTCCTCGTGGCGCGGGTCGGGATAAACAATCGGAACGCCTTTCATAGCAGCCTCATATAACCGATTGAGTTGTGCTTGAAGTGCCCTTGCTAAATTCCTATTATCTGCCAGTTTAGGGTCATCAAGATGCTCCCGCCCCGTCCAATTCGCGCCATTTGCAGCCTGAATATCCTGATATTTCGTTTTTTCAGTTGTTTTGACCGGAAGCTGGGCTGTCTCATCTAGATACTTCAGAGCTTTAAGGAAGGCTTTTACATCCCGTCCGGAGCCGAAATCCTTGGTAATTTTTTGAGGAATCGAGGGATCGTAGACGGATTCAGACGCAGATAATGAGGCCATTAAATCTGATAGAGAGTCCCCTGAGTTGTTCAGCGCAGTGATAAAGGTGGAGAAAGATTTGTTCGTTTCCTTATCCCAAACACCTGTAAGGTTAACATCGGGATCATTAAACTTTTGTTTGAGAAATTTTTGGACCGTTAAAATACTGTCTCTCGTCTGTTGCGGCTCAGGAGTGTAGCGAGGAGTTTTGTATCCCTCGTTTTCCTTAATACCCCCGTCCTCTATGACCAATGTACTTCCACAATCCTTGAGGGTTTGTATAACAGCAGGATCAGCGGTCATCTCTCGCACGACAGGGGCACCGTGGTCCGTGTCCCCCAAAAGGATATATTTATTGGTTTTGCAGAGGGAGGCCAGAGTTGTAATAAAGTTCGCGTAGCCGTGCGAGGGTTCAGAATCATCGGGGATATCCCTCGGGGAGTGGCACCCGGCAATCACAAACGCCAAAGCGATTGGTGCCAGTTTTTTTGAAATAAAATTACCCACGATCTACCCGTTTCATCGCTTTTTTAGTTCTACGGGAATTACATCAAGTTATGACAAAATTGTCAAACAAACGTTGTTTTCTCGCCTCTTCTTCTATATGCATTCTGACATGAACACATTAAGAATCAGTACATTACCTAATGGTTTGCGGGTTGTCAGCGATCCGGTTTCAACGGTTGAGACCGTCGCGGTCGGGGTGTGGGTGAATGTCGGTACGCGGTACGAGGATATGGCGCATAACGGCGTCGCACATATGGTCGAGCATATGCTGTTCAAAGGGACCAAGACGCGCAGCGCGCTTGATCTGGCCGAAGCGATCGAGAATGTCGGCGGCAGCATGAACGCCTATACCAGCCGGGAACTCACGAGCTATTACGTGCATTTGCTCAAGGACGATCTGGCTTTGGCCGTCGAAGTTCTGGCGGATATGGTGCAGCATTCGACGCTGCCGCCCGAGGAGATCGAACGCGAGCGCGGGGTTATCCTTGAGGAAATCGGGATGTGTAACGACACGCCCGACGACCTGATCTTCGATAATTATTACGAGACCGCCTATGCGGGGCAGGCGCTGGGTGCGCCTATTCTCGGGAAATCACCCATCATCGCGGATATGAGCCGCGAAACGCTGCAGCATTATATCCGCGAGTTTTATACGCCGGGGCGGATGGCAGTGTGCGCTTCGGGCAACGTGCAGCATGAAGCGCTGGTCGCGCTTGCCGAAAAGTTTTTCAATGCGCTCCCCAACGACACTGTCAACGGAAAAGCCGCAGCTCGCTATACGGGCGGTGAGGACCGTCTTGAAAAGGATCTGGAGCAGAGTCATGTCCTGCTCGGTTTCCAGGGTGTTCCGCGACATGAGGATGCGTATTTTGCTGCACAGACGCTTGCCACTTTGCTCGGGGGTGGAATGTCCTCGCGCCTGTTTCAGGAGGTGCGGGAAAAGCGCGGGCTGGTATATTCCATCTACAGCTTTCATTCCGCCTATACGGATGATGGGCAGTTCGGAATTTACGCCGGAACGGGACCGGAGAAGCTGCCCGCACTTATTCCTGTCGTGTGCGATGAGGTCCGGAAGCTTGCGGGGTCTATCAGCTCTGCTGAGCTTGAACGGGCCAAGGCGCAAATGCGAGCGGGGACACTGATGGGGCAAGAGTCGATGATCTCGCGCATCGATATGTGCGCGAAGGCTTTGCTGCTGAATGGGAAGGTCCGCAATATTGCGGAGGTTATCGATAAAATCAATGCCGTGGACGTTGCGGCCATCGAAGATGTGGCGAAGCGCATTTTCTCCTCACCTCCGACTTTGGCAGCCCTCGGTCCATTGGAGAAGCTGGAGGGGTTCGAGACAATCAGAAAGAGGCTGGCCGCCTAGTTACGCGCTACCCGCGGCTCCTGAGAGCATTCCGGGATCGAAGCCGAGTTGGCCAACCGCCTTCGTCCATTTGGCATCGAGATCTTTATCGAAAATAATTGCCGGGTTCGCGTCCGTGACCAGCCAGGCGTTCTGCTGGATTTCCCAGTCGAGCTGGCCCGCGCTCCAGCCTGCGTAACCGAGAATAAAGAGCAGGTGATCCGGCCCCTTGCCGGTGAATATTTCCCTGACCGCCTCGACCGTTCCGGTCACGCCGAACTGACCGTCGATGACCACCGTTTCCTCGCGGCGGAAATCGGGGGAGTGGAGCAGGAAGCCGCGGGCGGATTCCACAGGGCCGCCGCTCATGACCGGCATCTGGTATTTTTTCAGGTCGATGACAATGTCGGAGCGGATGTCGAGCTGGCTGATCAGCTCATGAAAGGCGACGCCGGGAAGTTTGTGGTTGATGACCAGGCCCATGGCGCCGTTCTCATCGTGTGAGCACATGAAAATCACGGCGCGGTTAAAACGAGGATCGCCCATTGAGGGCATGGCAATCAGGAGCTTTCCGGTCAGGTAACCGTCGCCGGTCGATTTCCGTTCATTCGAGAAGGCCATGCGTGTCTCCTGTGGTTTTCTCCGGTCCGGGCGAACCGGAGATATTCATCATATAAAAAAGAGTCCTTTTGGTGGAAGAAAAATCCTTAAGGTCAGTAATTGAAGGGGTAGATTGCCAATATTTGTTAGCAAACTTCTAAATAACCTGCCTTTGCATCTTAAGGCGAACCTTATATAATGTTTTTTAGTGTTTACTTAATTAAGTATAATCTATAATATAACTCCTATGGACAAGTTTGCTGCCCTTGCCGACCCGACCCGCCGCCGTATCATGGAGATGCTGGCCGCGAATCATGCGCTTTCAGCTTCGGACATCAGCAAAAATTTTTCTTCAACCCCCTCCGCCATTTCGCAGCATCTGAAGGTGCTGCGCGAGGCCGAGCTGGTCCAGATGGAGAAGAGAGCGCAGCAGAGAATTTATTCGATCAACGCTTCGGAGATTGAAGAAATGGAACAGTGGCTTTCACGGATGCGGAAGTTCTGGAACGACCGATTCGATGCGCTTGAAAATCTTTTAAAAGCTGACAAAAAAGGAGGTGGTCATGGCCACGGAGACAAAAAAACTAAAGACTGAAAACTTTAATGAACTTTACGCAGAGGTTCTCGGCCCCGATGCTCTGCGGATCAGGCGGCTTATGCCTGCTGACATGCAAACCGTATGGGACTATATCACGCAACCGCACAAATCTGTGCTTTGGCTCACGGCCATTAACACTGAATTCAGGCAAGACGGACCTTACGACGTCACATTTGATAACAGCAGGCTGACAAATGAGCCTGCACCCGAGGGATTTGAATGCAGCCATAATGCCGGTGGCGAAGTTCTGATTTTTGATCCTCCCAAGAGATTTTCCTATACATGGGTCATGGGAGAAAACGCGACTAAAGTTTTGTTCGAGTTGGAGCCTCAAGGCGAAAATACCCTATTAACCCTGACGCATACCGAGTTGTCGGGCAGCGCACTACTGAATGTCGCTCCGGGCTGGCATACGCACATTGGACTGCTCATCTCTCTTCTTCAAGGCAAGAAGCCTCAGCCGTTTTGGGGAACTTTTCTTGCGCTCAAGTCGAAATATCAAACCATTATTCGGGGGGAATTAGTATGACAAATCCCATAAAAAACGCTGAAATAAACGCCGATAATTTCGTCTTTACTATCGAGCGCACGTTCGATACGCCGCGTGAGCGGGCCTGGAGGGCATGGACGGACGAGCAGCAACTGGGCCTGTGGTTCGGGCCGAAAGGCTGCCCTATCGGGTTCGGCAAAATGGATTTGCGCGTGGGCGGGAGCTATCTGTACCGCATGGATATGCCCAGCGGCGATCAATGGTGGGGGAAATGGATTTTCAAGGAAATTTCAGCTACGGAGCGGCTGGTGATGATTACGCATTTTTCGGATGAAAATGCCGAGATCATGCGTCACCCTCTGGCGCCGACTTGGCCGCTGCAAATGCACTCGATCACCACATTTACCGAAAAGGACGGGAAAACAACGATTTCCCTTCAATGGACCGCTTATAATGCGACCGAGCAGGAACGCCAGACCTTCTTCGAGGGCAAGGACAGCATGAACAAGGGCTGGGGCGGCACGTTCGAGCAGCTTGAAGCGTTTCTGGCCAAGGGCTGAAATAATTAGTAGTGTCAAGTATACAAGAGGAGGAAACCCCATGACCTATGTCGATGGATTTGTTGTTCCGGTGCCGGAGGGGAAAATCAATGAGTATAAAAAGATGGCCGCGCAGGCCGGTAAAATCTGGATGGAGCATGGTGCGCTGGCTTATGTCGAGTGCGTGGGCGAGGATATGGAAGACAAGGGATTCTGCAAGACGTTCCCCAATGCCTTCAAGACCAAGGACGGCGAGACTGTGGTTTTTGCCTACATCGTTTATAAATCCCGCGCTCACCGTGACAAGGTGAACAAGAAGGTGATGGCGGATGAGCGGTTGAAGTGCGACCCTGATAATATGCCTTTCGACTGCAAGCGCATGGCCTATGGCGGTTTCAAGGCTTTGGTTGCCTTATAAGAGTGGAGCACATTCATGACGATTTTTTTTCTTATCCTTGGCGTTGCGATCATCGGGCTGGCGATTTTTGTTAATATCCAGCCGGATCGTTTCAAGGTTACGCGCAGCGCAGTGGTGCCCGGATCTCCCGCTGAGGTGTTCGCGCAGGTGAACAGTTTGCGAAACTGGAACGCGTGGTCGCCATGGGCGCGGATGGACCCGAATGCGAAAAATTCATTCGAGGGGCCGGAGTCCGGTGTGGATGCCGCCATGAGCTGGGCGGGGAACAAGACTGTCGGCGAAGGGAGGATGACGATCATCGAGAGCCGTCCAAATGAAATCGTCAAATTCCGGCTGGAATTTATCAAGCCGTTCCGGGCTACCAGCACAACCATTTTTACATTCACGCCGGAAGGCGCAGGCACCCGTGTGACGTGGAGCATGACCGGCGATAAAAATTTCATCGCCAAGGGGATGCATCTCATAATGGATTGCGACAAAATGGTCGGCGGGCAGTTCGAGGACGGGCTGAGGAATATGGGCGAGGTTCTGAAAAAGGCCGCATGAGCGAACAGAAAAGTTCTTCCATCGAACCCACACTGATTATTGAGCGGATTTTTGAAACGCCTCGCGAGCGGGTGTTCGAGGCCTGGACCGATCCTGACGAGCTGGTGCAGTGGTGTATGCCGTTCGGGTTTACCATCCCGCATAATGAGGGGTTGATCGAGGAGGGCGGCTCGTACCGCTCCTGCCTGCGGTCCAAGGAGGGCAAGGATCACTGGCTCGGCGGCGTTTACAAGGTCATCGAGCGCCCAAGCAAACTCGTCTTCACCCATATCTGGGACGATGACAAAGGAAGGCCGGGCACCGAAACGCTGGTCACAATTACTTTCGAGAATTTTGAAGGCGGCGGCACAAAAATGATCTTTATGCAGGAAGGGTTCTCCTCGAAAGAATCCCGCGACGGGCATCACGGCGGATGGAGCGAGGCGTTCGAGCATCTCGAAGAACACCTGTTTTCTATGGGCGTGGGAATGATTTGAGTTATACTCGGTCTTATATTCCTCTTGCCCCCCTTCTGAACAATGCGCGAATTCATCGTTCTCATGGCTTTTTTGACGTCGCTGGCCGCGCTTTCGGTCGATGCCATGTTGCCCGCGCTGGAGCAGATCGGTGTTGATCTTGAAGTGGCGCGGGCGAACAGCGTGCAGCTTGTGATTACCGTGCTGTTCGCTGGGATGATGGCGGGGTACCTTATCTACGGACCTGTGGCGGATGCGTGGGGGCGGAAACCGGCGCTCAATCTTGGGCTTGGGCTTTATATTCTGGGGAGCCTGATCTGCTGTCTTTCCCCCTCCCTGACGGTTCTGCTGCTCGGGCGGTTCGTGCAGGGGCTGGGCGCTGCGGGCGGGCGGATCGTGACCATTGCCATCGTGCGCGATACGTTCAGCGGGCGGGAGATGGCGCGGGTGATGTCCTTTATCATGGGGATTTTTATTCTGGTGCCTATCGTCGCTCCGGCCCTCGGGCAGGCGGTTCTGGCGGTGGCGTCCTGGCGGGCGATGTTCGGATTTTTTATTGTGGCGGCGCTGGTCGCCGGATTCTGGGCCTTCTTCCGGCTCACGGAAACACTGCCGCCGGATCAGGCCAAGCCGCTGAAGTTTTTGGCGCTCGTCGATGGTTTCAAAGAGGCAGCGGGGACGCGGGTGACGCTGGGGTATGCGGTCACGAGCGGGATTTGCTTCGGCGCGATCATCGGGTATCTCAACAGTATCCAGCAAATCCTGCAGGATATTTATCACGCCGGGCCACTGTTCGCGCTTTATTTCGGGATGATGGCGGCGATGATCGGCGGCGCTTCCTTCGTTAACTCCGCGCTTGTGCAGCGGTTGGGGATGCGGCGGCTGATCCGACTGGCGCTGCTGGGGATGATCGGGCTTTCTCTTTTGTTTCTGCCGCTGGCGGTGCAGGTATCCGTTGTTCCCCTGCCCGTTTTTCTGGCCTATGCCGGGCTGAGTTTTTTCTGCCTCGGGCTGATGTTCGGGAATATGAGCGCGCTGGCGATGGAGCCGATGGGGCATATCGCCGGATCGGCCTCGGCGTTCGTCAGTTTTGTTTCCACGGGAGTAGCGATTGCGTGCGGGTTCTTGATCGGGCAGCTTTATGACGGGACGGTCGTGCCGCTGGCGGGCGGGTATCTGGTGCTGTCGGTTGGCGCTCTTCTGGTTATGTCACTCACAGAAAATTGCCAAAATCAGGAGCATTGACCTGAGTAGACACCCCTCCACAAGAGTGACAGCAACAGCCCGATCCGTGGGTGTGGCTGGCGGTGTTCTTTTCGCGGTATTGCGCCGCATCCCTCGCGCCGAAATCCGCCTTGGACAGGCCGCTGATAAACACAAACGCGCAAACGGCCATCGCACATCCGCAGTTTAAGATTTTCATCATAAATTTCCTCCGAAGTTGTTCAGTTTATTTCAGATAAGGCAGGCATTGCGTATATCCGGCCGCTATGTCGTCCTGCGTAATCTTATGGACGGCCAGATGGTTGATCATGCCCCGGATCTGATCCGGGTTTGTCGAGGGATTATTGCGCGAGGCCAAGAGCCATTGCCTTTGCCACGGCTGGAGGCGTTCTAAGGCCTGCTCATCCAAAGGTTCATATTGCGCGACAAAGGCCACGGTGAGGGCGGGCGGGCGATCCGCGACCTTGTGCAACTTATGACAATCAATAGGCACAAGTGTGCCGTTTGCGAGAGTCTGGGTGAATTCGCGGTCCTGCGGCGTTTGCGGGCCACGTTGTTCCTGCGAGACCGCCTCGAAGGGGGCGGACAGGTTCAAAAATGCGGCCAAGGCGGATGAGGTCAAGAAATGTGTGTTGTGCTTCATTGGACCAAAATACTCTGCCTTCTCTTTGAGTGTTACTATATAACATATTTGTCACTTTGCAAGTACGAGCTTCTTTTTTTTGATTCTTGTGGCTCCAATCTTGCAGATGTATGATCCGGCGCTGTCCGCCCTGTTTTAATTTTTTGTCGAAGGCTCATGTCCGATTTCCCCACCGCCGCGCTTCTTGGGTTTATCGAAGGATTGACCGAGTTTCTTCCGGTCTCCTCGACCGCGCACCTGCTGATCCTCACGGACCTGTTCAAATTTTCCGGGCCGCCGGGGCATATTTTCGAGATTTTCATTCAACTCGGCGCGATTTTCGCGGTTGTGGTGCTTTATTGGGCGAAGCTCTGGAAAACGGCCACAACCGTTCATTCCGATCCGGCGTCGCGGCATTTTGCCTTAATCCTGATTATCGGGACCATTCCGGCGCTGATCGCCGGGGCGATCGGGCGGGATTTCATCAAGGGGACGCTTTATAATCCCATGGTGATCGGGACGACCCTTATTCTGGGCGGGATTATCATGCTGATCGTCGAGCGGAAGCTGCCGAAGGCCAGGATCGAGAATATCCAGTCCGTTCCCCTCAAGACCGCTGTGATGATCGGGTGCTGTCAGGCGCTCGCGCTTATTCCCGGCGTGTCGCGGTCGGGGGCGAGTATCATCGGCGGATTGATGGCGGGGCTTTCACGTCCGGCGGCGGCGGAATTGTCGTTTTTCCTTGCCATTCCGGTGATGTTTCTTGCGGTGGCCTATGACCTTTTTAAAAGCCGGGATGCGGTGATGGCCGGGGATTACCTTGCCCTTATGCTCACAGGGTTTGTCGCAGCGTTCGTGACGGCGATGGTGGTCATCAAAGCCTTGCTGGGCGTGGTGAACCGCTACGGGTTTGCGCCGTTTGCGGTCTACAGATTATTCGCAGGGGCGTTTGTTTTCTGGGCGTTCTGGTGACCAGCGGCGACTTAAATGGCCATTGCTTGCGTTCTTGTCGCTGACGGGCTGTAGGAGGCTTGGGATGCCGCAGCAGGAACTTCTGGTTCTGAAGGAGAATTGCCGGCGGTTATGAATTGTGCTGCCTGCTGAGGGTAGCGGGCGGAGATTTCTTCCGCGATTCCTCTGTTTTCAGGGTCTGTGCTGTTTAGAATTTGTCGTATTTGCGCCTGTTCAGACGTATCGAGCGTTTCCCCCGTCTTAAGGCGTTCAAAGGCGCTGGCTACAGTTACATAATCCGAATTGCTTTCGATATCGAGAGACGCGCGCTGACCCGGCCGGGGGGTGAAGAGGTTCGAGAGATAATCCCGCATCACTTGCGGATTCTGGCGCAGAGCATTTTCCGCCTGCATACGCGCCCAAGCCCCGGATAAAAAGCCCTGCTCTTGCGCCCTAACAAGATTTTCAATCAAGGGATCCTGACGGCCTGTGTTGAACCGGGCGGTCGCCTTGACGACCTCGAGAAGCTGATCCGGGGTCATCAAACCTGCCAATGCCCTTGCCCCTGAAGGATTGGCCAGCGCCTGATCGAATTCCGATTGGAAATTCGATCGAGCTTCATCGAGCCTTTGCTGCGCCGCCTGCACCTCCGGCGTGCTTGTAATGATATAATGCGAGGGAGGCATCCCCATAGGAACTTCCCCCGACCCCATGTTCATCAAGGCCTCCGTAAACCAATGAGGGCGGTTTCTTTCGTAGGCCTGATTATAAGCCGTTTGCGCGGCCTCCACGCCCTGCCTGGCTTCGACAAGCACCCTGAGGGATGGCGGCGCAGAGGCCGGGTTGGTCGGGATCATCCGGTAAGTGTCGTTGCCGATCTGGCCGCGCAAGGACGTTCCCGCAACCATCGAAGGGCTGAGCATTTCGTGTACATCCTGCGGCAACTGATGGCGGTCGGAAAATTCCCTGAAACGGTTGTAGGCGATGCGCTCAACGATCGCCATGCCCGGGATGGCGGTAATAAAAGGATCGGCGGCTTGGGCCGTCAGCATCGGGCCGACTTCGCCCATCATCTGACGATAATCGCGATAAGCCGCGTCCGTGAGGCGGCCTGAAGCATGAAGCTGTCCGGCCAGATCGAGGGTCATGGCGTTGGCCCTGTCCGTCAAGGCGACAGAAGCGGCCGTGAGCGCCACTGTCGTCACGACCCCGGCCTTGCCGATATTCGCGGGTAGGCGCAAGGCCTTCAACGCTCGGGCCGCCTCGGCCAAGTCGGAAAGGGTTGCCAAGCCGCGGGCAGCCCGGGCCGTCTCGGCAATGGGCGCCCGAGCAACAGTTTCCAGCGCCGTCATCACTGCCGTTCTGGTCGAAGCATCCATACCCCTAAAGGTCTCGTCGAAAAACTTCAGTCCCATTTCGCGCGTCGCTGCGTCCGGGCTCATCGCCATTTCCTTGGCGTGAATCAAATCCCTCACGGGTTCGATAGCGTTAGGACTGACTCTTGAAAGAGTATCCGCTGATATATTTGTCGGAAGCCTGTTGAACGCATCAACCTGCCCCACAGGAGCGTCCGCCCAGCCCAGATATCTCTGCAACGCCTGCTCGGATGCGTGTAAAGCATCGGCAGAAGATCCATAGGGTATGTTGGTTGGCACCGTTCCCGGATTGGCAGACAGGTGAGTGCGGACCGCCGAATTGATCACCCCTTCCGAGAGTCGCGCCCCGCCCGTGTTGTGCGCCTGAAACTCCTGAACCAAGCCGCGCACGCCCCCTTGGGAAATCACGGCCTGCGGTGGGCGGTTGCTCTCGAAAAAAAGCTGGGCGGCGGCGGCCCGGTTTCCTTCAGGAAGGTTATTGAAGGTATGGACTGTGACCGCACTGTTATTAATTTCCGTGACTCTGTTGGTCCGCTCGTCGAGAAAAAACATTCTCGTCGGCAGGCCATTATCGGCGCTAACCCCGGCGATAAATCCCCTCCCCGTTTCCAAGCCAGACGCCCGGACATAACTCAAGGACGTCCATGTCCTATACTGAGGACTTAATTGATTAATTGTCTGATTTCTTGAACCGGGAAAATCCTGCTCCGCTCTGAACCCCGGCACTTGTGAGAGCGCGGGATGGTTGCTCGGGATGCTCCGGGCGAATGTTTCGGCCTGAGCCCTAACAGAACCGGGAGTACGCGCGTTATCAAAGGCTTGGCCATGTCTTTGGGCTTGCCTCCACTCCGTATCAAAATCCGATGCCCCTGCCCCTTGCTGGGGGTAGATCGTCCCCAGATCAACTTCGCCGCGCGATGGATTAAAGACGAGCTTTACGTTATCGGTGCTGTTAAAAACGACAAGAGCCCCGTCGCCTCTGACGTATCCGCGCGTTTGGGGAGAGTCCAGCATCCGCCCCATATAATCTTTAAGATCCTCGGGATTTCGGATATCAATGCCTGCCTGCTGGAATTCATTCGCTCCGTTTCTGGGACGACCCCGAAAATTATTCCCCCTTCCCTCAACGTGCTCGGGGAAAGCGTGGCCACGGGATACATACTCCAGAAGATCGTCAAAAGTTATGGGCATCCCGCCCTCACTCCGTTAGGGGGCTCGATCCAGATAGTCAGCCGATATTTGCCTCAAGTTTTCAACCATATCCGGGGAGACGTCATATTCGACTTCATCTCCACCCATACGAAAACCGTAGGACCAGGCGTTGGCCAGAGTCGTGAGCCCCAGAAACTCCTGCGGGGTTAGCAAGAGCGGTTTGGTTTCATCGGTCTGGCTTAAAATTTTTTCCTTAAGAACCGCGTAATATTCAGGCGCTCCTGCGGCGTTGCTTGTGTCGATCTGTTTTGTGTCGATACTTTGCTGCAGAAACTGCGCGAGTTCCTGTCTTTGTTGGAGTGTTGCATCGATATAAATTGTGCCTTCGGAAACGCCTCCAAAGCGCATGGACAGTTCCCCGCCTGTCTCGTCGAGTCTACGAGCCCCCATGATTTTCCCCTTTTATTATGCGTTACCGAAATTTTTAGGTTACCCGGTTGCGCTATTATGACATACTAAAAATGTGAATGGCAAGAAAACTTGATTTTGTAACGCATAAATTTATTATTATATTACAATTACTTATGTAGGTGGTGTTTTTTAATCACGGCTTCTGCACGATGCCGAAAAGATCGTAGTCTTCGGCGTCTTCGATCAGAACTTTGACGATGTCACCCTGTTTTATGCCCGCAGGCAGGTCGCGGATGAAGACTGTTCCGTCGATTTCCGGTGCGTCGCCCTTTGAGCGTCCGTCTGCGCCTATCGCGCCGTCTTCGTCCGGCTCCCCGATTTCATCGATGATGACCTCCAAAACTTGACCGATTTTCAGTTGGGCCTTCGCGGCGGCGATTTCGGTCTGGAGGGTCATGAAGCGTTCCCACCTTTCCTGCTTTTCATCTTCGGGGATATGTTCGGCGATTTCGTTCGCCTTTGCGCCGTCCACGGCTTCGTATTTGAAGGCGCCGGCGCGGTCGATCTGCGCGTCCTCCAGCCAGTTAAGAAGGATTTCAAAATCCTCCTCCGTTTCGCCGGGGAACCCGACGATGAAGGTCGAGCGCAGGACAAGATTGGGGCAAATCTCGCGCCATTTGCGGATGCGGTCGAGCGTTTTTTCCTGCGCGGCCGGGCGTTTCATGGCCCTCAAGACCGCCGGGCTGGCGTGCTGGAAGGGAATATCGAGGTAGGGCAGGATCAGGCCTTCGGCCATCAGGGGGATAACGTCATCGACGTGCGGGTAAGGGTAGACATAGTGCAGTCGCACCCAGGCGCCGTATTCTCTGGCGAGAGTGCCTAGCGATTTACAGAGATCATAGAATTTGGTTTTGATGCGTTCGCCGCGCCAAGGGCTTTCGGCGTATTTGAGATCGACGCCGTAGGCGCTGGTGTCCTGCGAGATCACCAGAATTTCCTTCGTTCCGGCCTTTAACAGCTGCTCGGCCTCATGCAGGACGCGGTGGATGGGGCGGCTGACGAGATCGCCGCGCAGGGCGGGAATGATGCAAAACGAGCAGCGATTGTTACAGCCCTCGGATATCTTGAGATAGGAATAATGTTTGGGGGTGAGTTTTAGCCCCTCCTCCGGCACGAGATGGACGAAAGGGTTATGGATGATCGGCTGGGCCTTTTTTACGGCGTCCACGACCTGTTCGTACTGATGCGGGCCGGTGATGGCCAGAAGTTTCGGGTAACGCTCGGAAATCGTTTCGGCTTCGGCGCCCATGCAGCCCGTGACGATGACGCGGCCGTTGGCGTCCAGCGCCTCACCGATGGCGTTCAGGCTTTCCTCCTTGGCGCTGTCGATAAAGCCGCAGGTGTTGACGACCACCACGTCCGCGCCCTCGTAGGAGTTGGTGAAATCGTAGCCGTCGGCGCGCAGCTTGGTCAGAATCCGCTCGGAATCGACCAGAGCCTTGGGGCATCCGAGGCTGACCATACCGACGACGGGGGCTTTCTGCGCTTGTTTCATAGCGGGAGGGTATACTTGATAAGTGTATGAAAAAGCAAGAAATATTTGTGAAATAACGATCAATGAATTGAGAAATTTACCTCCGTTATTCTTGCCCTGTACCTTGATCCCGTAAAATTTCCTTTTTGCACCCCGGTTATGGTAGTGTTATAGAAGAAAAAATACTGAATAATGTACGGGTGTGAGTGTGCCGGAGCCAAACCAACCGAGATTTGCACATTTTGAAAGCACAAAGGTGACGGGCCTTTACGGGCTGTACACGCGCCATGCCGAGGTTGCGCGGGATATCCATCAGGATGCGCTCAGAAAGTTTACCGGTAACAACGGCCTTACAGTCGATCTGGTGCGGGAGAGTCCTATTGTTCCCGATAATTTGCAGGCCACAATCAATAGTCTTGAACGATATGATGTTGTATCGGTCAGCTCCGGTGTTGAGATCGGGGCTATCATTAGCAGCAGCGGCGTTGCGAATCATCAAACGGCAAGAATGTATGAGCAAGCCTTCGCAGAGCGCGATATGCCCGTCTTTGTTGAGGCCGCCGGGAACGAAGGGAAGAGTGAGCGCAGCGTAATCCCCAGAGTTTCCGATTTCGCCCGAAACAGCCTTGTGGTCGGCGAAGCCAACATGGGAGGCGGAAAGCCGTATGTAGAAGCGCACAGCAGTCGCATTAATCCAACTTTGACCTCGGACAGTCCGTTCAACCGAGGGCAGCAGTATCAATATTACAATGTCAGCCCCTCGCTGGCGGGGCATGAAGATCTGATCCGCAAGTGGATTATCGACAAGGAGATCGATCAGGCGTTCGAGCAATTCAAGAAAACCGACCAGGCCAAGGGGCTGGATGAGGTAGGGCTTTCAAATGCCTATGTAGCGCTCAGTGATGCCAAGCATAAGGAATACGAAGAGACGGACGCAGGCCGCGCCAGAATCAACGCGCAGGTTCAGGGCTATATGGACAAGCCGGAGACGCTTCATGCCCAGATCATGGCGGAGTTTCGCAAAACAGAGACAATCGACGCCCGGGGATATACGACGGGAATCAACGGCACCTCCTTTTCGGCTCCTGAGCAAGCCGGTTATATTTCCGGTGCCCTGTATGAACAAACACAGCGGGAGGCGCGGAACCGCCCGATCCTCACCAAGGATGAAATCACGACGCTCGCCAAGATGGCGACCGTGGATACGCGGACGCGCGAAGGGATTAAGGAACCTATGCCGTCCACGACAAATGGGGCGGGACAAACTTTCGTCGAAGGCGGTGGCCACGGCGTGTTCCGCCCGGATGTTTTCCGAAAATTGCTGGACGAGGCCTACAGGCGAATCGAGACTAATCCGAATATCGACAGAAATTCCGTGACCGCGACGATGAGCGCTACGCTCAAACCCGACCAGAGGGCAAATGAAACAATCTCGCTTCGCACCAATCTGCCTGAAGGTCAGGCTATGGTCATTGATCGGGCGCGGCTGGATATGACGTATCATATTAACGGGCGGGTGCCCTATTCTGCCGTGATAACACCGCCCGGACAGGAGCCGTATGGCATTGCCGTTGAGAATGCTTCGAGTGAAGGCTCAAACTTTGGCGCCTGGGCCCGGCAGGAACAGCGTTTTGGAGAAATTCAGAGACCTGGAGATACATGGCAGTTGCGCTTGCCGAACGGGCGGGACTCTGTTGTGCAAAGCGCCAGCATGACCCTTTACGGGTATAATCAGGGTGGGTTGATGGACCAGATGATGCAGTACAGCCAAAGGCTGACCGCCGAGATGGCGCCGAAACCGGATCCCGCTCCGGCGGCTGCGGCACCGGCCGCTACCGCGCCTCAGGATAAGCCCTCCGCACCTATGGCTCCGCGGTAGGGTACCCCGATTCTTAAGGTATTAATCACCGTCTTAAGGGGACGGGTAATCATTCGCGGCTGCTCTGTTCAGGGCGTGGTCAATAATTTTCTGACCTTCGATATCATCCGTAAAGCCCATGGGTTCAACGGCCGTTTTCAGAGCATCCGGCGTATTGGAGGTTTGATAGAGTGTGTCTGGTCCTGAGTCCGACAATGTTACAATCAGGTCGGGCTTGTCTTCTCCCGGATGAAACCCGCTGGAGTCATCGCCCGTATAGTCCTGATAATGATGCCGGAAATCCGGGTCTTCGTTAAATCTTGAACGAAATCTTCTGACTTCCGAGTCGTTTTCGTAGACGTCCACCTTATAACTCGCACCCTTCAAGTGCTCATCAAGATCATGATAGGTTGAGCCGTGACCCTCTCCGTAAATAATCAAGCCTTTACGACCTTCGGCCGTTGCATCAATCCGGTGCGCCAGTTCCTGATCGGCTCTTACCCTGTCGGCGTAGAAGGCCTCCCACTGACCCGTGCGGGCGGTCCCTCTCATTTCATTAAACTCCGCGCGGTTTTCCGCCATCCATTCGGGTGTTACTCCTGCATAAACCTCATCCTCGGCTTCGGCTCCTGTCTTCATCCTTACATGCGCGTCCATCATGTGCACTTCGATGCCCAAACGGGCGGCCAAGAGTATGGCCGGTGCCTCGGTTTCGATTTTATAGGCGCGTTCGTCCGGTAAGTGTGCGTTGTTGCCCGCTGTCAGGTCCGCATATTGCTCGGGCGTTATATCACCGCCCACAAGCTTGATTACGGCTTCTTGCGTCTTCACATCCCTTTCGAGATAGATGTCGGTGACACCGCTTTCCGCAGCGGCGAGCAGGACTTCGCGGGAAAGTAAACGGTCGGCCAGTTTTCTTGATCCATGATCGGTGTCGCCCAGAATGACGTATTGCGCGTCGGTGCCGTAGGCCGCGCGGATGACGTCCGCCAAACCTGCTTCGGCGCGGCGGGTGATCGCTCCCACCGGACTGGCGGGCAGGTCCGCTGCTTGCTGTATTGTCGTTTTCCCGCTCACAGCGTGGTTTCCCCAATTTCTTACTAACTATCTTTTATGTATTTTATAGGAGGCTTACAAGTTATGCAAACTTGTTGCCGCCGTCGAAGTTGTTGATTTTACGGATTTTTTGAAATAGTGGAGCTTTCGGGTGAGGTGTCGAGCCGTTTGTTTGAGGTTTTGTGGAGCATTGAGAACAGCATTTTAAGAAGGACATATTTTACAAAGATTGACAATGTTTGTATAATGAAAAGGTTGATGAGGAGGTTATACGCTATGCATGTATCTTTAACACCAGAATTAGAAGCCATTATCAAAAACAAAGTTGAATCAGGGCTTTATAATAATGCCAGCGAAGTCATCCGTGAGGCCTTGCGCTTTATGGAGTTGAATCAAGACATCGTCATGCAGATGAAAATCGATCTTTTGCGTATGCATTTGCAGACTGGCGAGAATGAGATTGCAAACGGCCAAGGCTCTACTTTGAAAAACAAAGAAGAGGTTTCCACCTTCTTTGATGGTCTTCGCTCATAATGACTAAATACCGCATCATTATTTCGCCGCAAGCGCAGCGGGACTTAAAAGAAATCCGTGCCTATACTCTTCAAAGCTGGGGCAGCACACAAGCCGATGACTATTTGAGCAAGATTGAAGATCCTTTTTACTCTCTGTTGGAAAATCCTGAAATGGGCCGAGAACGTAACGATGTTAAGGCTGGTTGCCGCAGTATCGCGATTGAAAAGCATGTGCTGTTTTACAAAATTGAGAAATCAGAAATTCATATCCTCGGCATTCCGCATGGCCGTATGGATATTTTGAAGTATTTTTCCTGAAAAATATACGAGATCGACCAAAATAAAATTTTTGTCGCGATCAAATAGATTTCGGAGAGAAACCAAATGGTGGCCCACCATCAAAGCGCTTGTATGGCTTCTTGTCCGGCTTGGCGTTCTTACAGGCTGTATTTGTGAGCTTCTTCTTGCCCCCTGCTTTTTCTGCTTGCCCCCATATCTTGCCCCCTAATTTTCGGGCTGTAAACGAATATCTGCGAACGGAAAAGAATGCAGAAAAAACTAAACCCCTTGATTTACAGGGGGTTTGCGGTCAGTCGTGGTTGCAGGTGAACGTTACTAACAGGTAAGTTGGTGGAGAGGGGGGGGATTTGAACCCACGGTGAGCTTGCGCCACGCCGGTTTTCAAGACCGGAGCCTTCAACCACTCGACCACCCTTCCGGTTTCCCGCGCTTTGGTTATCCCTGTGACTGCGGTAGAGCCTTAGCGCCGACCCCTCACTTTCTAGCGATATTTGTGCTGTGCTGTCCAGTGGCAATCGGAGGCGGGGGTTTTACTCTCCTATTGAATAAGGCCGATTTTAATCTAATTTTTGCCACTTTTGGCCTGCCTACCCCTGACTTCATCAACATCCAGCCAGAGGGAACAAGAATTTGCGGCTTGCCTGACACGACAGTCTTTGCGCGTTGTGTATTCTAGTCTACTTAAGCGAAAGGTTTACATAGATAATTTTAATTGTCTTTGTGTTTGCCAAACCCTTATAAGATGAATACTTGGCTGCGCTCAGTTAAGCGGGTTAGAAGGCAAAGTTTCGGGCGTTAGGATCGTATTTTCAATTCGCCCCGAGGACTCCGTAAAACACACATCGACAGGAAATCAACTTGCCAAAGCTCCACATTAACGATTGTATTACCGCTGATCATGCCCCAAAAAATATTATAACGCTTCTGGTCGCGCTATCAGGGTTGGCCGCACTGTCCTGGCAGGTTTTGTGGCAACTTAAGGCGTCTCTTGCTTTGGGCGTTTCGGCCTGGGGGACTGCGGTTACACTTGCCGTCACGATGGGCGGAATGTGCATAGGAGCCCTTATTACAGGCTGCATTCTTGAGCGCATAAAAAGCATAAAACCGTTGCGGCTTTACGGAGCGATTGAATGTGCCGTCGGTTTGGCCGGACTTTCTTTAAATGCATCGTTTGCCTATATAGAACGTTTAGACATCGCCGTTTATCAGACGGCGCCTGATATGGCTCCTGCGGTCTATTTGCTTGGCATTACTCTTTCTTTAGGCATACAAACGCTCTGTCTTGGTGCGACCGTTCCGGTGATAGGGCTTATGGCGCGTCAAACGAAAATCCCTATAGCAACGCTCTATGGAATGAACACTTTAGGCGCGGCGGTGGGCGCCCTCCTGTCGGCGTTTTTATTTATTCCTGCCCTGGGCCTGTTGCATACTATTTGGCTCAACTCAGCTATTAATCTTACCGTTGGGCTCATAGCTATAGTTATGGGGGGAAAGAGTTTTGCCGCCGACCCGTATACAAACCCAAAACCCGCTCAATATCTTGAACTTAGCTTTCCCAAGGCTATGATTGTCGTATTTGCGACAGGCGCAGCGACTTTTATGCTTGAAGTGGCCTGGTTTCGATCTTTGACCGCTGCCTTCATGAGCACAACAGATGCTTTTGCAATCATGCTGGCTTGTGTTCTCGTGTCTCTTGGATTGGGAGCCAGGCTTGTTCCGTTTATATCCACAAGAAGGAATGTGTCCTTACCCGCTTTATTAGGATGGGCAGGAATAGCAATTTTACTTGCCACCCCTTTGATCGAGCGTTTTGATTTGTATGTGAAGCTTATCGCTCACTATGAAATCATTATTTTCGTTCAGTGGTTTTTCCTGACATTGTACGTGATAGGACTACCTGTTTTGCTTCTGGGACTTTCTCTTCCCTGGGTTCTTGACGCTCAAGACAGGCCTTGGAAATGGGGGGCACTTTACGGACTCAACTCGTTTGCGGCGATATTGGGTGCGCTATCCGCAGGTTGGATTCTGTTGCCCAATCTGGGATTGGCCCGAACCGCATGGATTGCCGGGCTGCTTGTGGGGGCGGTTGGAATCGCTCTAACAAAAAAGGAATCACGTATAAATCTCACAGCCTTAGTTGCGATCTCCCTCGCCCTAACGTTTTTTTTCGAATCGGGTTTAGGCCGAACAAGGGTTCAGGGCGCCTCCGATTTTAAAGTTAGAATTCCGACAAAAATCATCCAGTTTTATGAAGGTCCGGATTCGACAATCTCTGCGGTCGAGTATCAGGGAGGGCGCAGAATTCTCTTTATCGACGGATTTTCTACAACTGAACAGGCGGGATCGGTCGAGGTTAAGGGTATGGCTTATACCGGGCAATATATGGACTGGATGGGACATCTCCCCATGCTCCTCCATCCCGACCCGAAGAACGCTCTGGTCATCTGCTTTGGAACGGGACAAACTGCAAACGCCGTACGGAAAGAGAACCCGAACAGTCTCAGTATCGTGGATATTAATCAGAATGTCTATAAATTGGCCAACTATTTCACCGCGAACGAGAGTGTTCTCAACGATCCGAGAGTTAACCCTATCGTTATGGACGGGCGGGCTTTTATGAGACGAACAAACAAGATATACGATGTAATTACGCTGGAACCGATGCCTCCGACTTTCGCGGGCGTGAATGCTCTTTACTCTCTTGAATTCTATCAACTCGCCCGCAGCAAAATGACACCGAACGGCATTATTGCCCAGTGGCTTCCCTACCATCTGGTTCCGGCAAAATACAGCGCATCGATCGCTAAGACTTTCCAGACGGTTTTTCCAAATGCAATTCTCTGGAACGATCCGGCTTCCGGCACCGGTATTCTTCTGGGGTCTATGGATGATAATGGCAATCTGGGTGAAAATTGGCCAGGGCTTGAGCGCACAAAAATCCAGCGACTACTCACAAAAGAGCAAATAGTGAAGGCCGTGGTGCTCTACCGCGACCAAATGAAAAAATATGGTGCCTTTGGTGAGTTAATCACTGACGACAACCAAAAGCTTTCCTACGGCAAAGCCGCTCAGCTTTTGCGCAGAGCCAGAAACGCTGATAAAGAAAATCAGGATATGATCAAGTCAGTACTGGGGAGAAAAAGTGAATAGGGGAAAAAATGGTGGACTTCAAAAGTAAATGTTCCAACCGTGTTTTGGGCATTTTAACTGAGTGGTCAA
Source organism: Alphaproteobacteria bacterium (assembly GCA_018000295.1). Lineage (GTDB taxonomy): Bacteria > Pseudomonadota > Alphaproteobacteria > Micavibrionales > Micavibrionaceae > JAGNKE01. Next base: position 75,898 of record JAGNKE010000012.1, read on the forward strand.
AGATAATCAAGAAAGCAGCATAGGCTAAAATTAATACCGACCAGACATCTCTCTCGCTTTATCCTCTGTATCCCACCATTCAGCCTCTTTATCGTAATCACGCGCTATTTTCTCTAAAAGGTCTGCGGTGTAAGGACTATCAAATGCTAGCTGCTGAGACCAAGAATAATATTTACTGGCTAACTCTCTTTCTTGATGACCACCACTACCCCTCCAAGTTGCTCCACGACTATTATAAACCTCAACGGACATTCCAATTTGCATATCTTTTGAAGCCATCTCTTCCATTACATACCGCACAGATTCACAAGGCCAAATTCCATCATTACCTTCGGGGCATCTCGCTAAAATTTGCCCAATAATCTGGTCTCCAATATTTTTTCTAGAATATTCCTCACATAACTGACGACTTTCTTTCACCCAATTCAAAAGCTTTTGCTTCTCTGCCTCATCGTCGCCAGGTTTCAATGGGAATTCAAACTTATCTAGAACTGAATATGCGGCCTCGACTAATTCCAGCCTCTTCTCTATATGCTCTCCAAAAAGCTCTTGAGGATCGTTTGCTTTATCACTTCTTCTGTAAGCTAAAGCCATTAGCTGCATGAACATTTTGGGCTCTTCTGAAATTTGCCTAGATAAATTGGGAAGACCAGCTTCACTAAATCTCAGGGCTCTAACATATAAAAACTCCAAATTAGCCAAATCCTCTTTGGAAATATCGCCTCTAGAGCCAAGAATCTCAAAAGCTGAAACTATTTGATATTCTTGCAGAGGATAGTGTCCTTCGGGTTCGTTAGAACTACTTGCCACTTTACGCATTAGATCAACGAGTAAAGCAGATTGAACTTTTTGAAAATAGTAATGCGAAATAGAAAACGCAGCCTTTGGCCTATCTACGTTAAGAAGTCTTTCAATTACCTTATTCAACAATTCGGGATTATCACCAACCCAACCCGGATTAACTGTTTTCCAATACTCTTCTTCAAACTTTGAAGGCAAGGCATCTAGCAATTCCCATGTATTCTCATTAAACGGCGCATTTTGAATAAGACGAAGAACTTTATTTTCACTTTCTTTAGAATCACTAAGCTTTTCAGCTAGATACAAAATAATTTTCTTTTGCTGGTTTGCTGACTTAGAATGAAGAAAACCCGTAATACAAGCATTGAACTTAAATAGGTTTTCTTCACCACCTTCATTAATAAGCTCAAGGATAAAAGAGCAGCTTTCTATATGCTTGGCAATTATTCCTGCCGCTACTCTTTCTCCAATAACGCCCCCAGCTTCTCCTGCTACCACCAAGGCTTTTATTCCTTCAATTCCTTTGGCATCCCAAACATCTTTAAGAGCTTCTAACCTTTGTGCCGCTATACGCTCATCACGTTTTTTAAAATCGTAATCATCCCCCTCTATTTCCTCAGCAGATTCCTCTACCCACGCGTTCTCAAAGAGCCATTGATGACGATTTACAACATCCTTTGGTGTTAAGGCCGCATAGACCTCTTTCGCTTTACTTAGCGTTGTATCGCGTAAATTCTTTTTGCCTCTACGCGTAAAGGCATAGCGCCGAATACATTCTCGCAGACTTATTACATCTTGCTCATCAGGCTTATTTGCATGCCATGAAAGAATTAGAGACCATACTTTCTCAACATCTTCTTCCATCATCATTTGCAAACGCCGAACTAAATCTTTAAGCGTGGCAACATCATGCTGAGGCCATTGCAGGGCAATATCTAGTGCGGCTCGTCTAAATTGATTGTCCTCTCCTCTTGTTACAACCTTACCAGCACCCTGAGCTTCGCCTCTCCATTTAGGCTTTGCATTGTAATGCCCTGTTCTTGAGGAGGGATCAAATTGATCGACACAAAGCTCCCAGCCCACGTTTGGAAACTTTTCGCAAATCTTTCTTAGACACTGTATTCTTTGCTCAACATTAGCCGATGTTTGAGGTAGCCAAGAACGGTATATAGAAAGAAGACTATTAATAGGCTTGTTAACCCAATTATCTTCCAACTTTTTATTTGAGAGCTGTGCCAAAATAAGAGATACAGCCAATAACCTCTCAGGTCTCCAAGCCAATACTTCTAAAGCCCAAAGCAGCCCAGTTCTCATGCACTCAGAACCGAAAACACTCCCACTAGCAGGCTTCATTAGAGCCATAACCTGAGCATCTCCACTTAAGTCTTCTTTGAGTATATCTAGAAATTCATTAGGAGCAGCCTCAGCGTAGCGAGGCAAATCGCTTTGTTGTGAAAGCCATTTTCTAGGCTCAAATGGTTTTAGTAATGCCCTAACGAGAAGTATTGCTTCGGTTTCTAAATCTATGTCCCATTTTTCACGAAATAGGGTATTTCCATACACGGAAAACAGCGTGATTGTATCACATAGGCTATCCCTCAATGCTGGAGAATGCTGCCGAGTCTTATCATGTAGTGCAGCAAAAAATCGTTCGTTCTCTTCTAGGTCTAACTTTGGATCATCCTCAGAAAGAACGTATGTAGCAATTAAAAAGAAATCTTTAATTGTTTCCCTAGTAAAATAATTTGCTATAGCAAAAAGAGTGTCGATTTTTGAGGTTATTCCTCCCACAGTCCCTGTTGACCACAGAGGCGTCTCTTCTAGGTTTAATAATTCCTCTATATCATTTTCTACATCTTTGTAAGCCTCAGCTCCTGTTAGCGCTCTTAGGACTTCTTGGTCTCCTTTGCTCTTGTTATTCCAATGCCCCGCAAGTAAAAATGGAATGATTTTTTTTGCAGTTCCTCTATCATTTGACCAAGATGGAAGCTTAATCGCTTGGTTGTCTGACATTCTTCTCCTAAGCACGGATAAAGACCTGCCTGATTCTGCTTGATAGCTTTCAACTTCGTGCTCATCAATTCCCATTGAAATAAGTGCTTTTTTAAATGTTTCGTATTGTGGCTTTTCAAAACTGATTACATTGTTTGGATCAACTTGGGAGCGGTCTTTTTGTCTTATGGCAATTACATGTTGCCTCTTAGCCAAGCTGGATGCTGCCTTTTCTGTGTCAGGAGTAGTTATGACGCTTATAAATCTGCCCCCTACACTTAAAACTTTTTTTAATGCTTTAGGGGATGAAATAACTATAGTTCTGTCATGATGATGATGTTTTATAGATAAATTATCTTCATTCTTATCAACTTTTTTTAGCAAAACAGATAAAAAAGCCAACGCCTCTTCTGTTGTCTCTCCTTCCACATAAAATGGTTTGGGCGGAGCGCTTAGCCACTCTTTTATTCTCTCAATATTTTCTTCACTAGCCGCATCATCGAAGAGCTCTTCTTTAAGGTTAGGGGTCGTTACAGTGGCCCAGTTCTCCCAACACTTTTCTAATGATAATAAATCTGCATCTTCTTCATATAATCCAAATTTCTCAAAAAACCAGTTTTGCGTAGGAACAGACTGCTCCGTCCATTGCTCTAAATCACTTGCATCAAGTACCCGAACATCTTTCCACTCTCCCTTTTTACGTTGCTCTTTTGCCCATGCATTTTTACCGCTCCAGTTACGAGGTGTCACAAAAACAAAAGTAAGCTCTTCCCTCTCTTCCAATGTAACCGCTGTTGTTCTTGCATCATAATCGTGTTGTGCTTTGCCTTTAGGGTTTTGATCAACTCCGAATTCCCATCCCGCTTTTCCCAGAGGTATCCAAGGACTTGCTTGCCCCACCTCAGTTTCTCCATCCCAACCATGTCTTTGCGAATTATCATAAGCAGGAAAATCCGAATATATTAATCCCTCAGCCGTATTGTTCACTAAATGTCTGATATACGCAGCTAACACAGCCCTTGCCTCCACACCATGAAAATAGGCTTGTATCTGGTCTGCTCGAATTTCTAGAAAACGCCTTCTAAATCTAGGAACAGCGATTTCTTTGCTCTTCTCACGCATTTCATATTTATCATACTCAATTTGCCTTTTAAGAAGCTCAATGCTGTCTAACTCAAAAACTTTTTCAAATCTTAATGCCATATCCGTAGTAAGCGCTACATTCCCATTAACAAGATGAGATAAAGCGGATCGGCTAACGTCCAACATTTCTGCCGCCTCTTTAACAGACAAATTTCTTGGCTTTAGAACCATATTTTTTATATGTATGCCTGGGTGCATTGGATGGTTTTTTGCTGTCATAGTGAGTTTTGATCCTCGTTTTTCTTAATCATCCCATGAAATTTTAGATACGCTAGAACAATCAATACAGCACCCGCAAACATACAACCGCATAGTTCGTAAGCGCCAACCTTTCCTTGCAGGGCTTGGAGTTCGCTGCTCATTTCTCTTTGTGACATTTCAGCCTTATCTAAACGATCAACGATCATTAACTTATACTGTAACCAGTCACTATTATTTGGTTCAGAATCGTTCATACCCGCACTATACAACATTTACACAAAAAGTCAATAAATGTAGCTTGCTACGCTACATTTATGATGTTTTTACGTGCGACACATTTTATGCCGCCAACAAAAGCTAGAGGGATGCAACGGGAGAGCGCAGCATCTCCCTTGCCAAGATGTATGAACGAAAAATCGAAGATTTGTAGTACATACACATCTTGCGTTGCTTAGGCTCCAGACTCAATTAGCCCAGTAAGCGATGGTAGCTGCAATACAGAGTGCTGCCATGAAATTACGGGAGAGTTTGTCGTATCGTGTTGCTATACGTCGGAAATCTTTGAGCCGACAAAACA
>JAGNKE010000033.1 GCA_018000295.1 Alphaproteobacteria bacterium
CACCGCCACTTTTCCTACACCTCAGGATCAAAAAATCGTCAAAATCCGATGATCGCCGAATACGAAGATAAATTCCGCCAGCGCGTTCTGGACCTGATCCTGAACATCCAGCGCGGGGAATACGGGATGAGCATTACCGCCAAAGACCAGCCCGACCTTGCGGATATCTGCGGCTTTTATAAAACCGGAAACGGCAACTTCTGGGTCGCGCTGCAGGGCGAGGAGGTCGTAGGCACGATCGCGCTGAAGGATATCGGCAACGCACAAAACGCCCTCCGTAAGATGTTCGTGGCGCAGCACTGGCGCTGCAGGGATAAGGGCATTGCGGCGTCCTTGCTGTGGACGGCTTTGGATTGGGCGAAGGATCGCGGCGTGACGGAGATATTCCTCGGCACCACACCGCATTTTCTTGCGGCCCATAAATTCTACGAACGCAAAGGCTTCCACGAAATCCCGAAAGAGTCCCTGCCCAAAAGCTTTCCAATAATGAAAGTGGATACGAAGTTTTATAGTTCTAAACTTTCATTAATCATTAGTGATATAAGGCATTAAAGTCGATGCGTGCATATACCCTGTGCCAGAATAAGTATCCACAAGCACCCAATCTCCATAAACCGTACCGTTAGTAACAAGCACACTCTCAGCGACAGTTCCAATTATTTTTGCCTGCATGGTTGGCTTACTTCGTAGGTTAGCCCCGCCTTCAGAAATCACGATAAACATCTTTCTAAATTTTGCGGGATCGCAATACCTTGTTAGTTTTTCTTTCCCAACGAAATCAGTAATTTTTTTATATACATCCTGATTTCGAGCCAATGAAAGACAATTATATTTCTTAAAGACTCCCTCAATACTTTCCCTCGAAACTCCAAGATCAATCGCATTGGCAAGGACACGTGCAATAACTGGCTCTGCATAAAGCGGCGAATAAGTCTCATCTGATCCACAGGATTGGGATTTGAGGAAAACCTCAACCTTCGACTTACTTTTATTTTGCACGTAAACTCCAAAATTCTTTTCAACAGAGCCGCACGCAAAAACAACATCTGCTGATATCGTGCTTACAAAAACTAAAAGCACAAAAAGATAATATTTTTTCATCTCAGACTGAATCATATCACAACTCCACCCTCACTTTCCCCGCAACCTCCAGCGCTTTCGCCTTCGCCTCGTCCACGCTCTCCGCCCGTGCCAGCGCCACGCCCATGCGCCGCTTGCCCTTGACCTCCGGCTTGCCGAACAGGCGCACGTCCGTATCCGGCTTCTCTAAAGCCGCCGCCAGATTCCCGAACGAAACCTGCTTTGATGTGCCCGAAACCAGTATAACCGCCGACGCCGACGGCCCCCGGAAGGTAATCGCGGGGATCGGCAGCCCCAGAAACGCCCGCGCATGAAGCGCAAATTCGGAGAGATCCTGCGAGATCATCGTCACCATCCCCGTATCGTGCGGCCGGGGCGAAACCTCGCTGAAAATCACGTCGTCCCCGCGCACGAACAGCTCGACCCCGAAAATCCCGCGCCCGCCCAGAGCGTCCGTCACCTTTTTGGCAATGTCCTGCGCCCCGGCCAGCGCCTTCGCGCTCATCGCCTGCGGCTGCCAGGATTCCTGATAATCGCCGTCCTCCTGCCGGTGCCCGATCGGCGGGCAGAAGCTGGTGCCGTCCCTGTGCCGCACGGTCAGCATCGTGATCTCATAATCGAAATGAATGAACCCCTCGACAATCACGCGCCCCGCCCCGGTGCGCCCACCCTCCTGCGCGTATCGCCACGCCTTCTCGATATCCGCCTCGGTCTTGACAGTGCTCTGCCCCTTGCCCGACGAACTCATGATCGGCTTGACGACACAGGGCAGCCCGATGGCCTTGATCGCCGCGCCGAACTCCTCCCGCGTATCGCAGAACCGATAGGGCGAAGTCTCCAGCCCCAACTCCTCCGCCGCTAACCGCCGGATCCCCTCGCGGTTCATGGTCAGCTTGGCCGCCCGCGCCGTCGGCACCACGGTGAACCCCTCCTCTTCCAACTCGACAAGCGTATCCGTGGCGATGGCTTCCACCTCCGGCACAATGAAATCCGGCTTCTCCAGTTCGATCACCTTCCGCAGCGCCGCCCCGTCGAGCATCGGCAGCACATGAGAGCGGTCCGCGACCTGCATCGCCGGCGCATTCGCATAGGAATCCAGCGCGATCACCTCAACGCCGAGACGCTGCAGTTCGATCACAACTTCCTTGCCCAACTCCCCCGACCCACAGAGAAGGACTCTTTTGGCAGTGGATGTGAATTTTGTACCGATCTGGGTCATGGAAAGCCTCGAAGCGTGTGAAAGAATGTGTATAGAGAATACCCAAGATGAAAAAGAAAGAAAAGCGCGGCGCAAGGGGGCTGGATCAGGCTTAAAGGAACATTCGGTGCAATCCTTAAAAAAACGCCCGTACCCGCAACAATAGATTGACAATTTCTCATAATACTGTCACGACTACCCCTAAGTTTGACGGCAAGACTTTTTTAGATAGAACGTACAGGCAAGATTGTCCGGTTTTGGAGAAACGAACGTGAGCGTCGCCTCTCCCAAGATAGTTCCTCCCTTTTAAATTTGCACTTCGGACGAAACCCCCATGGGTAAAGAACTCATGGGATACTACACACAAACATGAATGAGGAAAATCATGGCCACAGGTACAGTAAAATGGTTCAACAAAATGAAGGGATTCGGGTTTCTGACCAATGACGAGACCGGAAGCGATGTCTTCGTTCATATCAGCGCCGTCGAAAAAGCGGGCTACGATAACCTGAACGAGGGACAGAAACTGAGTTTCGATATTCAGAGAGATCCCAAGAAAAACAAGGAAAGCGCTGCTAACCTGAAAAAGATTGCATAGGGCATGACCACCGTTCAGGCCTACCAGTTCAAGCGCTTCGGCGAACCCGACGTGCTCGAACTGGGAACACTCGACCTGCCGACCCTCGGGGACAATCAGGTCATAGTGATCATCAAGGCTGTGGCGGTCAACCCGACCGATTGCAAGATAAGAAAAGGCCGTCTCAAGGAGATCAACGGGACTCACTTCCCCATGTATACGGGAACGGATTTCTGTGGTGTCGTGGATGAGATCGGCTCCGAGGTCTCCGGCTTTAAGGCCGGAGACTTTGTTTACGGCTCTGTGAATTACAAAACCCTTGGGGGCGCAATGGCCGAAAAGGTCATGACCGCCGAAGCCAATATCGCCCTAAAGCCTGAAAAAATCAGCTATATGGAAGCCGCAGGCTCGATAAGCCCGGCACTGGAAGCCTTTCAGGCCATCAGCGCCTGCCACAACACCGGCGAAGGCCGCCGCATTTTTATCAACGGCGCCACCAACAACACCGGAATGTTCGCCGTCCAATTCGCCAAAATGGTCGGGCTTGATGTCACGGTATCCTCAAGTAAGAATGCCCTAAAAGCCCTAAAGTCGATGGGCGCCGACGATGCCTTTCATTACAGCGAAAGAAACCTCTCGGATTTCAGCAACGCTTTCGATTACCTGCTGGACCTTATTGGCTCCTTCACAACCTTTGCTGCTGCCAAACCTATGCTCAAGCCGGAGGGCAAGCTCATCACCACAGCGCATCTGCCGGCCCTGTCGGGAGATAGGAACGTGATCCTCATAGATGTTCACAACTCCGGCAAGCAGCTGCAGCTTTTCTCCCGCCTGTTCGATTTGGGCGAGATCAGATGCGCCCCGGTCAGGAAATATACATTTGAAGAGGTCGCTCAGGCCCATACACAGGTCGAAAGCGGCGAGTTTATCGGCAATACGATAATCACGCTCAACAGTTGATCGAACCCTGCTATAATTACAATCACAATTATAGCACCGGGATCGGCCTTGGAGAAAAATAACCAGATTTATTTCGCCCTTTGTGAAGACGGAACACTGGACATCTTTGAATCCATCCACGAAATCCGCAAGCAATGCGAAGGCATCGACGTCGAAAGCGGCGTCTGGGACTTTTTCGACCACACGGGAAAGCCTTTGACCCCCCTCTTCCACACCCCCAACCGCATCAAAAAGCACCTCTTCGGCCTGCTGACTAGTATCACCTCCTCCCAGCACTTCGATCTCGTACCCCAGGAAGACGGCGGCCAGCCGCAACTTTTAAACCTCCTGACCGAAAAGACGATCCTGAAACCGAATAAATTCTTCAAGGATATTTTTGAAGTAGCAGATTATGCAAAAAAGCATCAAACTGAATGATTGATAAAGAACGCCTGCATAGACAAATTGGCTCAATGGCAATAATCTGACACCATGACAACCATGCACAAAGGCCGACTGGAAGCGTTCAGCGACGGGGTTCTGGCGATCATCATCACCATTATGGTGCTGGAACTGAAGGTTCCGCACGGAAGTTCCTTCGCCGCTCTCGCGCCGCTCCTGCCTGTATTTTTAAGCTACGCCCTCAGCTTCGTTTACATCGCCATCTACTGGAACAACCACCACCATATGTTTCAGACAGTCCAGCGCGTCAACGGCGCCATCCTCTGGGCCAATATGCACCTCCTGTTCTGGCTCTCGCTGGTGCCGTTCGTGACGGGCTGGATGGGGGAGAACCACTTCGCCGCTCTGCCTTGTGCCTTTTATGGAATTGTTTTGCTGATGGCCGCTGTGTCTTATTTTATTCTGCAACACGCGATTATCGCCGAACATGGCCGTGACTCGGTGTTGGCCAAGGCTCTCGGCCGCGACATCAAGGGTAAGCTATCCCTCGCCTCTTATGTGGCAGGAATAGCCGCCTCATTTATCAACGTCTGGATCGCGCTCGCCCTTTATGTGGCGGTCGCGCTGATCTGGCTCATCCCCGACCGGCGCATTGAAAAATCCCTGCGGTCCGGCTAGAATAATGAAAATCTCTTGTGGAGCCGAATAAAATGATCAGGATAGCCGCACCCCTTTTAGTTTTCTGTCTGCTCGGTATAGCGGTTTCTGCCCCCACCGCCAGAGCCAACGAACCCGTGATGTGTACCATGGAGGCCAAGCTCTGCCCTGACGGAAGTTATGTCTCACGCACCGGCCCGAACTGCGAATTCGCCCCCTGCCCCGGCGAGGGCGGCCAGACGCAACCCGCGCCGATCCCCGCCCCCCCGCCGCCTGATCGCATGGGCGAACCTCTGCCCGGCGGCGTACCAGGAGGCACTCCCGGCTTTGCCCCCGGAAACCCCGGGCCGGACAATTCCGGCGAAGAATAACGGCAAAATACCCCTTTGCCTTTCTGTCCGGCGGGTGTATGCGTAACCGTTGAATGACGGAGCGCCATGACCGAACCGCGACAAATTCTGGACTTTTTTTCAGGACCGAAGCCATTCAACACTGCCCTTCCGGTTGTGATGCTTTACCTTGTCCTCGGGACGGTCGCACAGAAATATATCGGCCTCTACGCCGCCACACAGATGTTCTTTTCTTCGCCGATCCTCTGGCTCGGCCCATTTCCCCTGCCGGGATTTCCCGTCTTTCTCGCGATAATTACGGTCAATCTCACCCTCAAACTGATTTATAAAAGCCCATGGACAAGGGAAAAGTCCGGCATCGTCGTCACGCATCTAGGCGCCTTGCTGCTGCTTCTGGGCGGCCTGTTCACGTCCCTGTTCAGCGCGGAAGCTTATCTCGACCTGCTGCCGGGTCAGAAAAAATCCGTCATCTCCGATTATCACGACCGCGAATTCGTATTTCTCAACGCAAAGGGGCAGGCTCTCCGGTCCTTTCCGGCAAACGGACTGGACGTCGGCAAAACCCTGCGGATTTCAGACCCGCCTCTGGTGATAAAAATTCTCGAAAGCTGCGGCAACTGCTCTATCGTCGCCCGCGAAGACACGAGCGGAAATTTCAAGGGTATGGCCGCAAACATGAGCCTCAAACCCGCGCCTATGAAAATGCAGGATGAGGAAAACCTCACCGGAGCGACATTCTCGATACAAGGATCAAGCGATGACGGAAACTATCTCGTCCTCGACGAAGTTCCCAAACTCCCCGAGATCAGGGTTGATGAAGAAATCTTCCACTTCGCCCTGCGGAAAACACAGCGCCCGCTGCCTTTTACAGTCAAGCTTTTGGAGTTCCGGCGCGATCTGCACCCCGGCACCGAAATGGCCCGCGCCTACGAATCCCGTGTGGAGATCATCGACGGCCCCTCCCGCTGGGAAACGGTCATCAGCATGAACCAGCCACTGCGCTACAAGGGCTATACGTTTTTCCAGTCCTCCTTCGTCCAGACACCCGCGGGGGAAATGTCGGTTCTGGCGGTGGTTCACAATGTCGGACGCATCTTCCCCTATCTTTCAGGCATCCTGATGTGCCTCGGCTTGATCCTTCATCTATTTGTGGGTCGCACCCGAAAAAGCAAAGCCATCGTGCTGGCCTTATGCCTCATGACTCAATTCGGTCATCCGGCATGGGCGGATGACAAGGCGCAAAAACTAACAGTAGACAACATCGCCCTGCTGCCGGTCCTGCATGAGGGACGGATCAAGCCACTGGAAAGCTTCGCCCGGGCCCATCTGAAAAGATTCTCGGGCCGCGACAGCCTTCCGGACATGAACGCCCTCGGATGGTTGACGGAAACGCTCTTCGATCCCGCCCGCGCCGAAACCCGCCCGGTCTTTAAGATCAATAACCCGGAGGTTCGGGCGTTGCTCGGCCTGTCCCTAAGTGAAAACCATCTCTACAGTTTTAAGGAAATCACCGAAAAGCTCGGCACCAAACAGAAGCTCATCACCGATATTATCAACGCGCCGCAGGAAAGCTGGACCCCCGCTCAAAAAGATATGATTGCCCTGCAGGAAAATATCGTCCTCATGGACAACCTCATGAGCAGCCTGACCCTCTTCCTGCCGCTCTCCGTGATCCTGCCCGAAGATGTGCCCGACAGCTTGAAACACTACGCCGGAAAACCCCTGAACTATCTCGACGTACAGAAATTCAGAGAGCAAATGGACAACGAGTTGAACGCGATCATAAAAGCCAAAGGACAGGACATCGACTCTTATACGCAGGCTGAACAGGCCGTCGTCTACCTGTCTTTCTCCATCACCCGTCTGCGCGAAAAGGGACAACGCAGTACACAACTTAAACTCATTCCCGACACGATGGGGCAGAATGACGACTGGCTCTCGCCCTGGGCATCGGTGCTCGCGGGCAAAGGCTCCCCGCAAACCGCTATGCTCTTCGAACATTGGAAAAAATTGGCCGCTGCATACCACGATGGCAATGCGCAGGAATGGTCAACCGCTTCTAGGGAATTGCGGGCGGAAAGGGGTAAATCTCCATTTCGAACCGTCAGCCATATAACGCTGGAGCTGGAGCATCTCTACCACCGTTTGGCGCCATTTTCTGTTGCATTTGACTTATATCTGGTTGCGGCCTCGACCCTGATCGGCTATCTGTTTCTGAAATCCGGAACTCTGCTCGGGCTATCCCTGATACCCCTTCTGCTCGGCGCCTGTTTTCAATGGACGGGACTGGCGATGCGAATCACCATCCTCCAGCGCCCTCCCGTAACGACCCTTTACGAATCCATCTTATTTGTCGGCGCGATAGCTGTTTCCTACGCCCTGATATCCTTTGCATTTCAGAGAAAGCCGCTCTGGCTGGCGCTGGGAGCGTTCTCGGGAATTCTTCTCGGCTTGCTGGCCTTCGCCCATGAAACGGACACGGACAGCTTTGTCATGCTCACCGCCGTTCTGAACACAAACTTCTGGCTGGCCACTCATGTTCTCTGCATCACGGTCGGCTACGCCTTTTGCCTCATCACGGCGCTGCTCGCGCATTGGATTTTATTTTTGATGCTAAACGGAAAAACTAACGAGCCTCCCCCCGATCTATTCCAGAAACTCCATCTCGCGGCACTTCTGGCCCTGCTGTTCTGCGCGGTTGGCACAGTTTTAGGAGGCATCTGGGCAGACCAGTCCTGGGGCCGCTTCTGGGGCTGGGATCCGAAGGAAAACGGTGCCCTCCTTCTGGTCCTCTGGCTGGTCTGGCTCATGCACGGGCGCATCAGCCGCCAGTTTTCAGGATTGGTCTACACGGCGGGGATGGCCTACCTCTCGGCAATCCTCGCCATTTCATGGTTCGGCGTAAACCTGCTCAGCGTTGGTCTTCATGCCTACGGTTTCACGGAGTCCGCCGCATGGATTTTCTGGGGCGTATTGTTGGGAGAGACTCTGTTTGCCCTCAGTGCCATAATCATGATCAAGATAAACCTCAAACAACCGCTTGCCCATGAAAGCTAAAATTTTCATCGTCCTGCTGCTGGTACTCGTGGGTCTGGGTCTGGAAATCTGGACGGGCAGCCAGCCGCCCGAGATCGCCACGCAGACCCCTCACAGCCCGCAGGTGAAGAGCCTGAATATTCCCGCGCCCTCGTTTTCCTTTGCGACCCTCGAAGGAAAAACGCTCAGCCTGGATGATCTTAAAGGCAAGACCCTCCTGCTGAATTTCTGGGCGACCTGGTGCGCCCCCTGCCTCGCGGAATTCCCGGACCTTCTGGAGCTGGCATCCTCTCGCCCTGACGACCTTGTTCTCATCGCCCTCTCCGTGGACGAGAGCCCCGAAAACATTCCCGCTTTCCTCAAACGCTTTGACCCAGGAATTCAGGAACTGGCAAAAGCCGCCAACGTGGTCATCGGCCTAGACCCACAAAAGAAAATCGCGCAGGATATCTTCGGAACGATCCTCTTCCCCGAAACCTTCATCATCGGCCCGGACCTGACGATCCGCCGCAAGATCGCGGGCGTGATAGACTGGAAAGGACTGGAAATAAGGGATGAACTGGAAAATATCCAGAAGATGCAGGCGGAATAATGGCCCCGTCGTACAAACACCCTCTTGCCACAACGGATAATTTCGCTTTGAATAAATTTCTGTAAATTAACCCCGCTGAGGTCTTCAACTCTATGCCCGCTTACCACTTCGCCCCGAAAAAACAGAAATCCCATATCCTGATCACCGCCATCCGCCAGAAATCCTTTTCCGAATGGCTGCACAAACAGGAAAAGTACATACAAACTATAGCCGAGGAAAACGGCTTCGAGGGGCGGGAATCGCAGTACTTGGTGATCCGTAACGACTCCGCAAACGCGCACAGAATCTTGATGTCTTTGGGACAGAAGGTACGCTACGCAGACGGCGCCGAGCTTTGCGCCTTTATCGCCCGCCGCTTCAGCGTCAAAATGCTCAAATCCGCCAGCTTTGAAATCGACCCCGCAGGCCTGTCGGCCGAAGAACTGGAACGCCTCTCCATCGGCTGGGGCTTGGAGCATTACCGCTTCGACACCTATAAAAAGGCCAAGGATGAAAAAAAGCCACAACTGCTTTTAAACAAGAAGGTCAGCGCCGAAAGCGCCCAGGCCGTTCTGGACTCAACCTATATGGTCCGCAACTTGGTCAATACGCCGGCCAACGACCTCGGCCCCGAGGAACTCGAGCAGGAAGCCCGGAAACTGGCCGGAACGTTCAAGGCCAAAATTTCGGTGATCGAAGACACGGAGCTTCTCACCAAAAACTTTCCGATGATCCACGCCGTCGGCAAGGCCAGCCCCCGCCGCCCCCGCCTGATTGACATCACATGGGGCGATCCCAAACATCCGAAGATCACAGTCGTCGGCAAGGGCGTGTGCTTTGACACCGGCGGCCTTGATCTCAAACCCGCCAGAGCCATGCTCATCATGAAAAAGGACATGGGTGGCGCCGCGCACGCGCTCGGCCTCGCCCGTCTCGTGATGGCCCGGAAACTGCCCATACGCCTGCGCGTCCTGATTCCCGCGGTTGAGAATTCCGTCTCCGGCGAAGCCTTCCGCCCGCAGGACATCCTCAAAAGCCGCAAGGGCATCACCGTCGAAGTCGGCGACACCGACGCGGAGGGTCGCCTGATCCTCGCCGATGCCCTCACCTACGCCTGCGAGGGAAAGGAAAAACCAGACCTGCTGATTGATCTGGCCACTCTCACGGGCGCGGCCCGCACAGCCTTGGGCGCCGAGCTGCCGGCCTTCTTCTGCAACCGCGAAGATTCGTTAGAGGAAATGCGGAAAATCTCCATGACCGTCGAAGTCGATGACCCCGTCTGGCCTCTCCCGCTTTGGGATGGCTACCGCAAGGAGCTCAGGACGGACATCGCCGATATCAGCAGCACGGGAAACGGTCTGGCGGGCGCAATCAACGCCGCCCTTTTCATGCGCGAATTCGTGGAACCCTCCGTCGAATGGATGCACCTCGACCTCTACGCCTGGGAACCCACCGGAAAACCGGGCAAACCCAAGGGCGGCGCGGATACAGGCCTGAGAGCGCTATACGCCCTTCTGGAAAAACGCTACGGCAATCCAAAAAAGAAAAAGGCCAAAAAGAAGAGTTAAGCCAGAGCCTTCAGCGCCGCATGGGCGAACTCGTGCAGTGTATCGTCCCGCGCCCCCATGATAACGACCCGGTCGCCCGGCCGGGCTTCCCTTTTGATAATATCCAGAAGCTCCTCGCGTGTGGATTCCCAGACAGCGTTCAAACCCTGGGCTTTCAAATCCCCGATAAAGTCCGCGGCGGTGACCGTGCGCTCCACTGTCCCGCCCGCGTAATAAACATCCGGCATCAGCACAAGGTCGTCTCTCGAAAGATGAGAAACGAACGCCTCGGCGAATTCCTTGCGCATCCGCTCCAGCGGCTTGAACCCGTGCTGCTGGTAAAACACGATCAACCGCCCCTCGAAAGTTTTCAGCGATTGCAGACTGGCAGAGATTTTATCGGGATTATGCGCGAAATCATCAAGAACGGTAATCCCCCGCACGGTGCCGACAACCTCCATCCGGCGGTGAATACCCCGGAACGCCTCCAGCGCTTGAATCGCTGCCTGTAAATCCGCACCCATGGCAACAACCACGCACAGAGCGGACAGCGCATTCAGCACATTATGTCGCCCCGGCACGGAAAGCCGGACCGGAAAACGCTCCCCCTTTAACAAAACATCGAAATCCACCCCGTCCGGCCTGTATTTAAGATCAGATGCCCGAAGCGAACATCCCTCACCAAACCCATAAGTAAGAACCTGCTGCCCATCAAGTCGCGGAATAATCGCCCGCAACGCAGGATCTTCATAATTCAGGATCACTGCCCCCTGCGTCCGCTCAAGATAGGAGCCGAACAAATCCTGAAGCTCCTCGATTGGCTTATGATCGAGAGCGATATTGTTCAGCACGGAGATTGTCGGTGTGTAGTGAGCGATCGAACCGTCACTCTCATCCATCTCGGCTACAAAAAGATCGGGCCGCCCGCTCCGCACATTAGCGAAATAATCCTTCGCGCCGCCCGTCATGAAATTGCGGATGATCCCGCCATTGATCACGGTCGGATCAAGTCCCAGCCCCTCGAGCATTGTTCCGGTCATGCCTGTGACGGTGGATTTTCCACTGGTGCCTGCCACGGCAATCCGCACCTGAGCGGCGTTAAAAAGCGTGGCCAGAAGCTGCCCCCGCGTGACGATCGGAAGACCGCGTTCCTTGGCCACCCGCACATCGGGAATAGTATCCTCGACAGCACTGGAGACGACCAGAAAATCGGTATCGGAATCAATTCCCGACCCGTCCTGAGGAAAAAGCGTGATCCCCGCCTCCACCAGAGCTGCAAATTTGGACAGGGATTTCTTCTGATCGAAGGAGCGGTCCGAGCCGCTAACCTTATGTCCAGACCGCGCAAGATAAACCGCCAGCGGCATCATGCCGCTGCCGCCGACCCCGCAGAAAAAATAGGAACGTCTCGCAGGATCGGTCATGGACAGCGGTCTTTAGTAAATTAAGGATGCAGCGAAATCGGACCATCGGGCTTGATCTCAACAACATCGGAATCCTCTTCTTCAACCTCGGCAGAATCATTGCCCAGCTTTTTCAGAACGCTCATGAAATTGCCCTTCGGTTCTGGGGCAGGCGCAGCAACCGGAGCGGCTTTGACGGGAACAGGATCGGCGGCCGGTTCCGGCAGCATCGCGGCACTGACCGCAGTCTCGGCCTGCGTAACCGGAGCAACGGCGGCCTCAGACATCGACTCGGACTTGAACACCGTGAAATCAATGGTCACAACAGACGGATAAGAAGCCTCAGACTTGAGAGAATACCCCTCGCTCGACCCGGCCCATAGGGGTTTTTCCTCAACAGAGGCCGGAAGATTCAGATCGACGGTCTGGTTATGCGTGGAACACGTCACGCGCAGAGGCTCGGTTGATTGCTTGACCTTCATCGTGCCCGGTGCAGAAACAGTATATCTCTGCCCGCTGGCAAATGCTCGGCAACTGGCATGGTCCGCCCCTTGCAAATTCAGTTTTATATCCTGATAGCCTTTATTCATAAAGGACGACGTGACGCACCCCGAAAGGCAGAGCGCGGAGAAAAACATCAGGGCAGAACGGCGAAGCGGAGACTGGATCATAGCGGCAACTTTTCCCAAGGTGATTTTACCTAATAAACACAAGATGTCGTTGTTATATCACGGCAAAAGCCGCTCGACAACGCCCACGTTCAGGCCACGGATTTCCGCTGCGGGGCGCCGCCGGGGGCATTGGCCTTGCTGATCGGCCCGGAAACGCGGAATTCCAGCCCCTCCCTGCCCGCCGTGACATGGACGGTCATGCCTTCGCGCACCTGCCCTTGCAGGATCATCTCGGCCAGCCGATTCTGCATATGGGTCTGGATCACCCGCTTCAGAGGCCGCGCCCCGTAAACCGGATCATACCCGCGCTCCGCCAGCCAGTGCCGCGCCGCTTCATCCAGTTCCAGCCCGATATGCTGAGCCGCCAGAAGTTTCCGTAAATATCCCAGTTGGATATCCACGATCCCGGCGATCTTCGCCCGCTCCAGCCGCGCAAAAAGCAGAATTTCATCCAGCCTGTTCAAAAACTCGGGCCGGAACGCCGAACGCACGACACCCATCACCTGCTCCCGCACCTTGGAGACATCCTCCCCCGGCGGCTGGTTCACAAGATACTCGCTGCCGAGGTTCGAGGTCATGATGAGAAGCGTATTGCTGAAATCCACCGTCCGCCCCTGCCCGTCCGTCAAACGTCCATCATCGAGAACCTGCAAAAGGATATTGAACACATCGGGATGCGCCTTTTCAACCTCGTCGAACAGCACGACCTGATAAGGTCGTCGCCGCACCGCTTCCGTCAGCGCTCCGCCCTCCTCATATCCCACATAACCCGGCGGCGCTCCGATCAACCGCGCCACCGAATGTTTTTCCATATATTCGGACATATCCATCCGCACCATTGCGGTGTCATCATCGAACAGAAATTCGGCCAGAGCCTTGGTCAATTCTGTCTTGCCTACACCTGTGGGTCCAAGAAACAGGAACGACCCCATCGGCCGGCGCGGATCTTGCAGCCCCGCCCGCGAACGGCGGATGGCGTTGGAAACAGCCCTCACCGCCTCCTCCTGCCCGACCACGCGCTTCTGGAGCTTGGCTTCCATCTGCAGCAGCTTCTCGCGCTCGCCTTCAAGCATCTTGTCAACCGGAATACCGGTCCAGCGGCTGACGATACTCGCGATATCGTCGGGCGTGACCTCCTCATTGATCATATTGGCCCGACCACCGTCCGCGGCTTCCTTATGCTTGGCCTCCAGTTCGGGAATGACGCCGTATTTGAGTTCGCTGGCCCGTGACCAGTTCCCCTCACGCTCGGCCTTCTCCAGCTCGATCCGCGCCTTATCCAGTTTTTCCGTCACCTTCTGCGCGGCGTTCAGCTTCTCCTTCTCCGCCTTCCACTGCCCGGTCAGGTCCGCCGATTTGGATTCCAGTTGCCTCAGTTCAACCTCAAGTTTCTCCAGCCGATCCCGCGACCCCTGATCTTTCTCTTTCTTCAGCGCCTCCCGCTCGATTTTAAGCTGAATAATCCGTCGGTCGAGTTCGTCGATCTCTTCCGGCTTGCTATCCACCTGCATCCTTAGACGCGAAGACGCTTCATCAATCAAATCGATCGCCTTGTCCGGCAGGAAGCGGTCGGTGATATATCTATTCGACAATGTCGCTGCCGACACAATCGCGGCATCGGTGATCCGCACCCCGTGATGAAGCTCGTATTTTTCCTTCAACCCGCGCAGGATGGAGATCGTATCCTCCACTGTCGGCTCGGAAATAAAGACGGGCTGAAAACGCCGCGCCAGCGCCGCATCCTTCTCGATATGCTTGCGGTATTCATCCAGCGTCGTCGCGCCGACCATCCGCAATTCCCCCCGCGCCAGCGCGGGCTTGAGCATATTGGAGGCATCCATGGCCCCATCCGCCTTCCCCGCCCCGACCAGCGTATGAAGCTCGTCGAGAAACAGAACAATCTCCCCCGCCGCCGTCGTGATCTCGTCGATGACGGCCTTCAGACGTTCCTCGAATTCCCCGCGGAACTTCGCCCCGGCGACCAACGCCCCCAGATCGAGCGCCATCAGCCGCTTGCCCTTGAGCGCCTCCGGCACATCGCCGTTGATGATCCGCTGCGCCAGCCCCTCGATGATCGCGGTTTTCCCGACGCCCGGATCCCCGATCAGCACCGGGTTGTTCTTCGTCCGCCGCGAGAGAACCTGGACCGTGCGCCGGATTTCCTCATCCCGTCCGATAATCGGGTCCAGTTTGCCCTTGCGCGCATCTTCCGTCAGATCGCGGGCATAGCGGTTCAGCGCATCGAAACGGTCCTCCGCCGTCGGGCTGTCAGCAGTGCGGCCTTTACGCATCTCATTGATCGCCTTATTCAGAGCCTTGTCGCCCACCCCGGCGTTTTCCAGATAACCCGCAACATCAAGCTTCTTGGCCATTGCCATAGCCTGCAACAGCCGCTCGGCGGTCACAAAACGGTCCCCGGCCTTTTCGCTGAGATCAAGCGCACTGTCCAGCACACGTCCCAGATCGCCAGACAGACGCAAGCCCCCCGCCCCCGGCCCGCCGACGACCGGAAATTTGGCAATCGCCCCTTCAAGCTCACGCTTAAGCCGCGCAAGATCACCCCCGACCGCCTGCAGAAGTTTCTGCACCATGCCGGATTCATCCTCCAGCATCACCCGCAGCAGATGCTCGGGTTCCAGCGATTGATGCCCGGAACGCGACGCCAAGGTCTGCGCCCCCTGAAAGAAAGATTTGGTTTTTTCGGTCAGTTTTTCGAAATCCATAGATAATCTCCAAGCCGGACAAGAACAGGGAAATGCAAAAAAACGCAAGAACCATTCTAATGACGTCACGTCACGAGGCAATGATCAAAATCAAAAACGCGCAAAAACGAACAGACGGTCGAAACCGCCTGTTCTGAAAAATAGCATAAGCGAAAAAACAGGACGAAGATCAATCGGCAACCGACGCTGTCTTCTGCAAAATTGAGCCCTCATCAGCCGCTTTTGTAATCGGAGGTTTGTCCCCAAGGATACTCTTGGGCAAAGCCAAATCGTCATTACTGCCCGTATTCAGCTTCGGAACAAACGGCTCCTCGCGTCTCTGCTCAGGCTGCCCATAAGAAGGCTGAGGCTGAGGCTGTGAACTGTGACCGGACTCAGAATGTTCCTCGAACCCGTTGATAATACGCTGATAATGCTCGGCGTGTTGATGATAGTTCTCGGCCATGATCCAATCCCCGGCAGACATGGCATCCTTCGCCAGCGCCAGATACTTTTCACAGACCTGATGGGCCGTACCGCGGATACGTACATCCGGGCCATTGCTGTCAAACACCTGCGTACGCTGGTGCTGATTATTGCGCCGCCCGCCGTTTCCGCGGTTTCTGTGTCTTCTGTTTGAAGGTCCGTGCCTCATATCCTAATCCGCTCAGGTTAGTAAATTTTCCAAAATAACACACGCACAAGTTACTCCATATGTAAACATATGGCCAGCCCGTAAAGCCTTAGACTGACAAGTTAAACACAATATATTGGTATCAATCGTTCCCAACCAATCCGCATATTGTGTCGTGATGTGTTGAACATCTTCACCCTACTGCCAATGCGATTTTCTAATCAACCGCCCTTTAAAAAAAATTCTCATTTATCCCCACAGGAGATTTCCACAACCCGCGGCCTGCCTGCCAGATCGCGGTGGGCTTTGCGTATCGAAAATCCATATTTCTCCGCGAGTCGCATCACACTTTCTTCCTGCTCTGAACCGATCTCAAACAGCGCCTTGCCTGACCGGGAAATCAGCCTCGGTAACATAGAAAAGATTTGACGGTACGCCTCCAGACCGTCTTCGCCGCCGTCAAGGGCCAGAATCGGGTCATGATCCCGGACTTCCAGCGCAAGGCCGGGAATCTCGGACCGGACGATATAGGGCGGATTCGAAACGATAAGTTCGAACGGCCCTTTCAGTGCCTCCGCCCATGACCCGCATATGAACCGCGCCCGATCCCTTAGCTCCAGCCTCTCGGCATTCTCCTGAGCCACCTTTAGTGTCTCAAACGAAAGATCAACGCCGATTCCTTCGCTTGCCGGCCATTCTTTAAGAAGTGACAGGAGAATACACCCCGATCCTGTCCCCATATCCAGAATAGAAGAAGGGGGCTTCCTCTCAAAAAGCGATAGAGCGACACTGATGAGCGTTTCCGTATCCGGTCGCGGCTCAAGCGTCTGCGGCCCCAGATAAAAGGCAAGCCCCCAGAATTCGCGCTCCCCGTAAATTCGATGCAGGGATTTTCCAGAAAGACGCTGCGAAATATCGTCGAGGATTTTATGTCTTTGCGTCTGGCTCACCAGCCGATCCGGCTCAGAAATCAGCACGGCCTGATCCAGCCCCGTTCGCTTTTCGATGATCAGCCGCGCCTCAAAGCCGGGATGCTCGATCCCTCCCGCCTCAAGACTTTTTTTTATGGTTTGAAAAATCTTACCCAGCGTACCGGAAAAATCCTCTGTCGGATCGACGGTCATACCGAAGCCTTACGAACTGTTCAGTGACGCCAGAGCGTCCGCCTGATGCTCGGCAATCAGGGCATCGATGATTTCATGAAGACTCGCCCCACTTACGATTTCGTCCAGCTTGTAAAGCGTCAGGTTAATCCGGTGATCCGTAACCCGGCTTTGTGGAAAATTATAGGTGCGGATCCGCTCCGATCGGTCCCCCGACCCGACCTGGGATTTGCGGTCCTGCGCCCTGGCATCGTGCAACTGCTGGCGCTTGAGATCGTAAAGCCGGGTCCGCAGCACCTTCATGGCCTTGTCGCGGTTTTTATGCTGGGAGCGCTCCTCCTGCATCTCGACAACAACGCCCGTGGGAATATGAACGATCCGCACCGCGCTATCCGTCGTATTGACGTGCTGCCCGCCCGCACCCTGCGAACGGTAAGTGTCAATGCGTAAATCTTTAGCGTCGATCTGGATATCCACCTCCTCCGCCTCGGGTAAAACGGCAACCGTCGCGGCGGACGTATGAATCCGCCCGCCCGCCTCAGTCTTCGGAACGCGCTGGACCCGGTGAACGCCGGATTCGAATTTCAGCTTGGAATAGACATTCTGCCCATGAATCTCGGCGATGATTTCCTTATAGCCACCCAAGGTGCTGTCAGACGCCTCGACGACGGTCAGGCGCCACCCCATCCGCGAGGCGTAGCCCCGGTACATCCCGAACAGATCGGCGGCGAACAAAGCCGCCTCATCCCCGCCCGTCCCGGCCCGTATTTCCAGAATGACGTTTTTCGAATCCGCTTCGTCCTTGGGCAGAAGCGCGATGCGGATCTCCTGCTCCAGCAGGGGAATACGCTCCTTAAGGGCGGCCAGTTCCTCTTGCGCTATATCCCGCATTTCAGGATCATCCAGCAAAGCGGTCAAATCCGCCTTTTCCTTTTCAGCCGCATCAAGAGCTTTCAGCGCATCGACGACCGGCGATAATTCGGCATATTCGGTCGAAAGCTTTTTGAATTTTTCGCCCGTAAGCCCCGCAGCGGACATCAAAGAGGCCAGTTCTTCATGACGTGCGGCAATGGCCGCCAGCTTTTCTTTCATGGACATGAGGAAAACTCGATCTACTCTTCAGGATCTTCTCCCGCACTCGGCCCCTGCAAGGCGGAATCGTCGGGCGGCTCTGGCATAACCTCGGGTTCTTTGAATTCAAGGGTCTTCAGGAAAGTCGTATCCAGCGGGATATCGCTGCGGACCTCATTCTTCTCGCCCAGAGGTTTGAGGGCTTTTCCGTCGATCAGCAACTCGACCCCGCCCGCATTGCCCAAAGTCATGGTCAGACCCGGATTATCGGGGATATGGTACTGATCCCCGGCCTTGAGCCTGTCCGAGACGATCTTTTTACCGTCCTTGTCTTTGATCTCGACCCAGCTATCCGTCAGAAGATTCAGAACCAGCCCCCCCGTTTTCTCAACCTGTGCAGAAGCAGGATCCGCCGGAGCAGAACTCTCTGTCAGGCCCGGCGGCGGAGAATCAAGAACGGGCGGAGCGCTGGCCCCCTCGACCTTCTCCTTAAAAGAACCGGGAACCTCAGGAACGACAGGCGCACTATTTTTTTCGCCCCCCTGAAGAAACAGCCAGCCGGAGAGAATCGCAACTGCAGCCACGACCGACCCGATTAGCACCCAAGGCGAGGGCGTCTGGCTCTCGGACGCCGGTACCGGAAAGCTGAGTTCGCTCTTCGGCTGCGCGTCCATATATTGCGATTTGAACAGCTGCGCGATCTTCGCCCCATCCAGCCCCAGATACTCGGCATAGGTCCGCACGAATCCAATCGCGTAAACCCGCCCGGGCAATTTCTCGATCTCGCCGTTCTCGATGGCTTTGAGCTGGCTCTCACGGATCCGTAGGGCATTTTCGATATCCTTTAGGCTCTGCCCGTAATGCAGCCGCGTCCGGCGCAGTATATCGCCGACATCCATGTCCTTGTAGTTGTCCAGATCATCCGGCCCGGATGTATGTGATTTGCGGTCCGCCATAATGCGGAAGATTACGCTATCTTTTTGTTTTCTTCCAGCCCATATGCGGCATGAAGCGAACGAACTGCAAGTTCCGTGTAATCTTCTTGGATGAGCACGCTGATTTTGATCTCCGAAGTGGAAATAACCTGAATATTGATTCCCTTGTCGGCCAGAGTGCGGAACATTTTATTGGCAACGCCGGCATGACTTCTCATCCCGATTCCCACCACCGAGACTTTTGCCACCTTCGGATCAACGACCAAAGTTTCGTATTTAAGTTTCGTGTTCAGCCCTTCAAGGGTCTTGAGCGCCCGCTCCAGATCAGCGCGGGGAACGGTAAACGTCATGTCCGTCTTCCCATCACGCGAGGAAATATTCTGCACGATCATATCCACATTGATCGCCGATTTTGCCAAAGGCTCGAACAAGGAGGCCGCAACCCCCGGCTTGTCCTCGACTCCAACGACAGTGATTTTGGCTTCATCCTTATTATGCGCGATACCGCTGACGATTTCCTGCTCCACGATGTTTTCCTCATTTGTAACGAGTGTGCCTTTCAGATCGCTGCCGATATAGTCCTCAAAGGTCGAGAGAACCTGAATGGGAACGCCGCTCTTGGCGCCCATTTCAACCGAGCGAGTCTGTAAAACCTTGCTGCCCAGAGACGCCAGTTCCAGCATCTCCTCATAGGATATTTTGGGAATCATTTTAGCCTTGGGCACGATGCGCGGATCGGCGGTAAAAACGCCCCTAACGTCCGTATAGATATCGCAGCGGTCCGCCTTGAGTGCTGCCGCCAAAGCTACCGCGGAAGTATCCGACCCGCCCCGCCCTAATGTTGTAATCCTCTTGTTTTTGGTAACGCCCTGAAATCCGGCAACAACAACGACTTCCCCAGCATCCAGCCGCTTGTGAAGCTCCTTCGTCTCGATCTCCTCGATCCGCGCCTTGCCGTGCATATTGCTGGTCTTAATCGGAATTTGCCAGCCCAGCCACGAACGGGCCGTGACCCCGCGCTTTTGCAGCGCCATGGCCATCAGCCCCGCCGTCACCTGCTCCCCGCTCGCAACCACGGTGTCATATTCGCGCACATCGTGCAGCGGGCTAATCTCGGAACAATAGGATACGAGCTGGTTGGTGACGCCCGACATGGCCGAAACCACGACGGCGACCTTATTCCCGCGCTCGACTTCCTTGACGACCTTCTCCGCCGCGTTCACGATTTTCTCGACATCCGCGACCGAAGTTCCCCCGAATTTCATAACGATCAGAGCCATGATTCCGCTCGTCCAAACCCTTGTATTTCATACGAAGGTTATCCATACTGGCCCCGGATTAAAAAATCAAAGGGATTTATAATGTCCGGCGCGAAAAACTCGGCCCGCAGGAAACGCCCCGCCTCCGCCCCCGCCTCAACGATAGACGAAGCGGAAATCCGCCATTTTGCCAAGGATTCTGCCCATTGGTGGGACGAAAACGGCCCTTTCAAGCCCCTCCATCGCGCTAACCCGACGCGGATGAAATACCTCAAGAACCAGATGTGCGAACATTTCAGCCGCGACGAAAAAAGCCTGTCGGGTCTGGAGGGATTGAAAATCCTCGATGTCGGCTGCGGCGGCGGTCTGGTGTGCGAACCGCTCGCCCGTCTGGGGGCGGAGGTGACGGGCCTCGATGCCGATGAAAATGCGATCAACGCCGCCAAAACCCACGCAAAACTAGGCGGCCTGTCCATCGACTACCGCTGCATGGACGCCGCGGACCTGAAGGAAAGATTCGACATCGTCCTCGCGCTCGAAATCATCGAACACGTCCCGAGCCCGCAAGACTTCGTGACCATGATTGCCGACAAAGTCGCCCCCGGCGGCCTTGTAATATTTTCCACCCTCAACCGCACCCCGAAATCCTACGCCCTCGGTATTGTCGCGCTTGAGTATGTCCTCAGATGGGTTCCCCGCGGCACGCACGACTGGAAAAAATTCGTCAAACCCTCAGAACTCGCCAGCCACGCCCGCGCCGTCGGACTCGAGCCCACGAACCTCAGCGGCCTGATTTATAACCCTCTGAGGGACTCGTTCGCCCTCTCGGACTCCGACGTCGCCGTGAATTACTTCATGACCTGCCGCACCCCGACAGCCAAAAAGCCAAAGGCGTCGAAGAAAAAGGCCTGACCCATGCACAATGCCTTCGTGGTCCTCATGCTTCTGGCCGCCGCCGCCGTTCTCGGCGTGCTGGTCGTGGGGATTATCGGAATGCTCAAGGGCGGGGACTTCAACAAAAAATACGGCAACAAGCTTATGCAGGCCCGCGTAATGCTGCAAGGCCTCGCCCTCGTTCTCCTGATGCTGGCGTATTTGAGCCGTTAAAATGAAAGTCTTAATATGACGAAAAAGACCGTACCCGCGAGAGTTCATGCAATTATAGCTAGACAGAAACCTATAGCTATAGTTTTCAGAAGAGGCCCGTCAAAAAAAGTCTGTTCATACCTCTGGGATCTAAAAAAAGACAAATTTAAATTGGGACAATGGTTAAAGGGCCGAATTTACGAGCGTAGAGCAGACATATCACCTGACGGAAAGCATATTATTTATTTTGCTGCGAATAACAAACTACGCACAGAAACTCGCGGAGCCTGGACGGCATTATCGCGAACGCCATGGTTGAAAGCCATAGAACTGTATGCATGGGGCGATTGCTGGCAGGGTGGCGGTTTGTTTCTGGATAATAGCAGTTATTGGCTCAATGATTTCGGATACCATGAAAATGGACTGCTAAAGAAGTCCTCAGCGGTAAGAAGAGACAAATCTTACCGCCCACCAACCTATAATGGCTATGAATGCACGGGCGTGTATTACAATCGCTTGCTGAGGGATGGGTGGAAATACGAAGAAAAACAAGGACAAGACTATAATTCTTGGACAATCTTTTCCAAAAAGCTACAAAAAGGATGGGTTTTGCGAAAGATAGCTCATGAGCAAATTGGAGCCCCTATAGGAAGAGGATGTTACTGGGATGAACACGAATTGATTAATCAAGAACTGGAAGTGAATATAAAACACAAAAATTGGGAGTGGGCAGAATTTTACAACAATAAACTCTACTGGGCTTGTGACGGACAGATATTTAAAGCATCGATCTCCAGCGGAAGTAAAATTGGAACACCAAAAATGCTGTATGACTTTAATTCCGAGACTTACGAAGAAATTACCGCACCATACTAATTGATTTATACTAGGCTCCAGACTCAATTAGCCCAGTAAGCGATGGTAGCTGCAATACAGAGTGCTGCCATGAAATTACGGGAGAGTTTGTCGTATCGTGTTGCTATACGTCGGAAATCTTTGAGCCGACAAAA
>JAGNKE010000002.1:0-22500 GCA_018000295.1 Alphaproteobacteria bacterium
CGGCCTTCGTTTGAGGACGCATCACATATTCGGCTAACTTTTGCTTTTGATCGTCTGACATAGGGGATTTTCCTGATAGCCCTATTTTGCCATATTAAGGCTTCTAGGGGAAAGAAATTAAAGCTGTAGCTCACACCCCCACCTCTGAAGGTTCGTACCTTAACGCACATGCATTCTGAACAAAGCGCCATCTTGTGTCTGACAAGCGCCTAAACCACCACCCTTATAAGAATTAAAGAGGTATTCGCATTCCATGGTCGTACCCCTATCCCCCACTAAAGAGACCATCCCCGGTCTTGCCCCTGAGGACGCGGTAAACTGAGCAGTTCCTGAAGATGTGCCACTGCCGGAATATTGAGAAGATGTGTTCAAAAAAACGCCGTTTCCGCTGATTGTTCCTTGAGACGTCCCCTTTGTAAAAACGCTGGAATATATGGTCCCAAAAGCATGTGAGTCCGTATCAACGCTCGTATACTCACCCTGCAAAGTTTCACCATTTTGCATGGTCCCTGTTACTTCGCCCCCCAAGCCAACCAAACCTTCCTTATAATTGAGCTTTACTAGGCCAATTTTACGGGCCTGCTCATTTACAGGATAGAGATTGGCTGAGCCACAGCCAGCAAGAAACAAAAGACTTGAAAGGAGTAAGGTTAATTTTTTAGGGACTAACATTTCAAAACCATCTATAAAGCTTTTATTATCAACAGAAAATTCATAATCTATTTTTCAGTACCATGAGAACAGGGCAGCATTAACCAAAAAATGACAATCAGGCTTAAAAATTGTTTCCTTTTTATTATTATTTTTCAATTCTATTTTTCAATAGAAGCAGAAGCTCACGACAAATACCGATGCAAAGTTATAACAAGCTTGCAGCTCTCTCGTGAAGGGAAGCTAGAGATGTTTGGCGCGGCAGAGAGCTCTATTGGAACAGAGTTTACAGTTGAAAAAAGTACAGGAATTATTTCTGGATGGGGCCATTCATCTCTTAACACGTTGGGATCCTTTAGTGAACCTGAATGGGCACCGAATGGATACCCCGAGGTTCTTAATAAAGGCAGTGAATCTTCCGCTTACAAGGTCGTTACCTTATACGGACCAGTTGGTGTAGATATGTTACGTGTCAATGAATATGCCGATGGGCTAGAAAAGCCGTTTGTTTTTGTAGACGCAAACCTTTCTATTCTTAGTGGGTTGTGCACAAGCGAATAGGTTAATTCCTAAAAGCGTCTTTTTTGCTTGGTCTTTTCGACAAAGCATATGAGCCGCCACCCTGATAAATGAGCCCGGCTGTAGAGTGAATCTCTCTTAGAGTTGTACTTGCCCCATCAGGACAACAGACACCCCTATAGGGGTGTGTCCTGTCCTGTCCTGAATATGCGTTCTCATAATTTTCTGTCTGTCCCTAGTTGTCCGGATTGTCCAATATCCAGACATAACCGTCCCATTCCTCAATATATCCGCCGTCTTTCAGCTTATCTTTTGCCCTATGGAAGGCCTTATCCAAACTGTCCGGCTTTTTCGTGGAGGCTATTCCAGCCTTGATAAAATGGTCCTTGAAAGCCTCCAGCCGGACAGCCTTTTGAGCGGCCATGCCCTCTTTAGGTACGTAATTAGTCCCTTGCTCATGGATTAAATTCAGGAGACATTGACGGGTCTTCTGAGCTTGTCCTGTCAGCCCATAACGGGTAGGGGCAGCGCTAGTTCTCTCTATGGCACACGAAGTCAAAGCTTCCCCATCTTCATCCTGCCCGACCTCATAAGGTCGCAATTCAAAGCAGGTGATTTCGCCCGTTTTGCCATCCCGCTGCTTTGTCACCTTTGCCGAAATAACTCCATTATCCTGAGAAACTTGCAATTCTGTGTCTATCGCCCCTTTGAGAGCGCTTGAGCCCCGTGCGCCGCGTTCCTCATTTTTGCCGCAATGGTGGATGACCATCACGTGCGCCCCTGTAGTTTCCCTGATGTCATCGCAGTTTTTGATAAAGGAACCCATGTCTTTGGCCAGATTTTCATCCTCTCCCCCCATTGCCCTTGCCAGCGTATCAATCACGACAAGGTCCAGCGGTCCCAAGCAGGCTAGGCTCTCCAGTAAAAGCTTCAAATCATTTGGCTCGCCGCATAACAGGACGCTTGAGGGGATGACATAAAGATCACCATAACCTTCAATATCATGGTGCTTGCGGAAAGCTTCCAGACGCGCCTGCGTTCCATAGCCGCCCTCTGCTGCGATATAGACGACCTGACCTTTCCTTGTCCGTTTTCCCTGCCATTCCAAGCCAAGAGCGATATGAGCGGCTATATCAAGCGCCAGAAAGGTTTTCCCGCTGTTGCTTGCGCCATAGATCACGCTCATGCCCCTTGCATCAAATAGCCCTTTAATCAGGTATTTCCGGGTGGGTAGCTGGGCGAGGTCAGACCAGTGATAGATTTCTAGTAATGAAGGAACGTAGCCCTGTTCATCAAAGGGCATAGTCTCGAATGAAGACATGATATACTCCTAAGCTATTCCCTTGTGGGTCAGGTTTTTGCTTTTAGAGATTCAGTTAATTTACTGAGCCAGGTTCGCCTTTCCTTATCAAGCCTAGCATACTCAGCTTCTATTTTTTTGATAGCATCTCTCCGCTGATTTTCGTGCTTTTCAAGCTCGGCCTCAACTTTGATCAAAATTCTAACAGCCTCCCTATATCCTGCTTTCTCTCCTTCTTTTAGGTACCGTATACGCTCCATCTCGCGCTCGAACTCAGCAATCTCTTCCGCCTCTTCCTCACTATAAGCCCGCTTCATGCTGCACCCCCTTGGCTTTCGATCCACTCCAGAAATTGTGCCTCGTTAATGAGAATTTTACGCCCTACACGCCGGATTGCACGGGCAAGCCCATTCGTCTTTTCATGAAAGATATGGAATCGTATAGAGGCTTCAGAAAATGCAGGGTGTTTTTGAGCCACCTGCTTCACGGTAAGGTAATCTGTCATTTTGACTGCTCCTTAGTTTAGATCACTCAGCACGCACAATGCGTTTGCTGATATTTCTCATTAAGAAGGAGGCGAAAATTAAGGGTAGTAGGATTTTACCTACCTAAATCCTAGTCAAGCGCGATTTTTTATGAAAATTTTCACAATTATATACTTCGCGAACCAAATCTGTGAACAAAAACTGCCCCCCGCTTGTTTGAGTTACGGAATCGCCCGATAATGTCGATGGCGGTTATACCCTCCTAACTCTTACCGTCCTGTACAGGGGCAGAAAGGGGGTGGTAATCATGGCGAAAAAGATTGGACGTAGTGCCAAAACTGGGCAGTTCACAACTGTCAAAAAGGCTCAACAGCACAAAACTACTCATGTTGTTGAAACGGTCAAAACGCCTAAGAAAAAAGGCAAGTAGGCCACAACCTACTCACCTTTTGATCTCTAAATAACGGGTGTAACCGCCACCTTCTCAGTGAATCACAAACGGATTCCGTGGTCAATCGTTCCCCTTATCCTTTGGCCTATTCTCCGCTATTTTCTTTAACTTTTCGTCAAAAGTGGCTTCATACTCGTCGCACTCATGCTCGCGGGCCGCTTCGATGAACTTTTGGTTTTGATCTTTTGGTTTTGTCACGCCTCTTATTCTTTCTTTTTCTTTTCTACAGCGTAAGCGACTTTTTTAGGCTTAAGATTATTATCATTAATGGTTCTATCAATAACCCATTGCTCATAAAAACCCCCCTCAGCGAATACTAGGGGGACACAAAAGCAATCCTTATCTTCTTCTGGGGGCTTAAAGATATCGGGGCCACCATCGGAGTCATCATCCCAAGCGGCTGCTACTCTTTGACCAATATACTCGCACTCATACATCTCTTTAAGATGATTTCGAAAAGTTTCTCTTGTAAAGTCTGACACGATCTTCCCCGACACACTCTTTTTAGTCATATTCAGGCAGCCGCTTTATCAAGCTGAATAACAACTAATGTGTCCTTGATAGTCGGTGTTTCTGAGCAATGAATTTTCTCGAACTCCTTGAAGTCTTTTCCTAAAAAAACCTCAAATGCCTTTTCTGTTTTTAAAAACAGAAGCCTTTTAATTACTGGCCTTAATTGCTCCAATGCCTTACGCGGCTCTTTCTCTGCTATAAAAAGACCGGGAATACTTTCAGATGTAAATACATGGAGACCATTGACGAACTCATGAGATATCTTGGCAAAGAAGATATCTGGCGGATCGCCATTGTCTATAACTCCTATACTTAATAACTTTGTCGCCATAATAATGCCCCTGTGAACGGAAGTTTTCGCGGCCCTATACTAACAACAAAAATAATTTTTGTCGATAAACTTATTTCACCCACAGACCACAGCTAAGCGTCTGTTTTAAATATATTTTTTGCTTGTTTAATTAGGCCAACGGTAGGTTAAACGCTTACCCGCAGCACCTTTCAGAGCATTGTTTGCGCGTTCAACATCTTCTAAATCGCGGTTATTAAATCTGAAGTCAAATTCTGCCAAATGGCGCTCGTTGCAATGCTGGTAAACGCCTTTCATGCCGCGCTTGAAAACAGAAAAGTAATTTTCACAGCTATTCACATGGACGCCGTTTCTGACATATTCGCCAGCGGTATGCTTCACGGTCTTGTGATCCCCGTATTCTTTCCCCAGCTTTTTGTGATGTTGTTTTCATCCGTGTGCAGGGCGCTTTCTTTCAGCACGTTCTTAGCCAGAATTTCGCGAACTGTGGCGACATTTGCCGTGTCCACATGGAACGTGCGCGACTTGCCCTTGCTTACCAGCGTAACAACAGACATTTTGCTGCTATGGCTAGGCTTGCCGCGCTTCGTGCGCTTGGTCACAACTTCTTTCTTACCGAAGTAAGTTTCATCAACCTGAACGCTTTCACCTTCGCCGCCCATAGGGGGAAGACCGCCTTGCTTCATAGCCTCGCAAATACGATGGCACATAAACCAAGCGCTTTTGTAGGTAATGCCAAGGATACGGTGCAACTGGTGGGCACTTATCCCCTTTTTGCTGGAGCAAATCAGATAAGTTGCTTGCAGCCATTTGTGCAGCGGTATATGAGAGCTTTCATATACAGTGCCAACGCGCACAGTAAACTGTTTCCGACACTCACGCTCACGGCATTTCTTCAGGCCAATACGGGTTTTGGCCAGATCGTAAGGTACCGTACAGATACCACAGTGAGGGCAAACGGGGCCTTCGGGCCACAGAACGCTCTCAAGATGCTTGAAAGCCGCTTTTTCACTGGTGAAGTATCTCTTATTTAGAACGGACATTGTTATCTCCTTATGAAGCAACAATAAATCTTCTATTTTGGTGTGTCACGTATATAATTGTGAAAATTTTCCTTTAACTTCGCAAAACTTAAATGACGCTCTATAGTCGCGGCTGCCCATATATTATAATGATTTTTCCGTAAGAATTTTGCGGTATCACCTCTTGTAGGTTCTCGACCATTATTTTTGGAAGCGTATTCTTTCCAAAACGGCAAAGCATATCTATACAAGTCTTCTATAATGAGCTTGATTGGCTGTTTTTTCTCAGTATTAACGCTACCCTGATCCTCAGACTGAGCGTTCAGGCCAAGCACCTCAAACAAAACCGGGAGCCTATAAGTGTCTGGGAAGTATTGGCTTAAAAACTTTGTGATTTCTTTGGGTCTAAAAGAGCCATTTACGGATTCAATTTCCCCTGCATTTACGTGTCTTGCGACAAATTCCTTTAAAGTTTCAGCTTTGTTACAGGCGTCAACATACCAGACGCCCTTCTCCTCAAAGTAAGCTAACGCTCGGACGGAAATAGGGGATCTCTGGTCAAGGACACGGAAAAGCTTTTTCCCATCTCGTCTATACCCTAAATACAGCTTGACGGCTGTATCCAAGGGCCAAAGGCCGTCCCCAGCCCTTAGCTGATAATAACGCCTTGCAGTGGAGGTTTCTGAATAGGCAGGCTCTATGCCGTGCTTTTTTAACTCGGTATAAATCTCGCTCTTAAAAATCAGACCTGCATCATGAAGAGTCTGAGAATATTCTGTAAAATCTCCGACCCATGCACTTAACTCTTTAGCGTACTGGTAAGCATCATTCAGGTTATAGCGGGCATCCTCACCGTAAGAATCTTCCAAAAAATCTTGATAGGCGCGGCTAAAGACCCCATCCTCATGAGTAAAATTATAAGATGGATCGCGGTTTCTTAGGATCAGTGACAAGTATCTTTTGTAAGGCTCCGGCTCAAAGCGCAAAAGTATCGCAAAGGCTTCATCTTCGGATTTTACGGCCTTAGGATCAAAATTCTTAATTTCAAAGTCAAAGTCGGCCATCACCAAAAATCCTTTCATTCATCCTCGAAACAACGGAACTTGTATGCGCCTCAGAGAGGTGGGCATAACGTTTGACCATCTGAAGGGTTTTATGACCGAGAACCTCGGCAATCTCAGCCAAGCTTGCCCCGTTCATGGCGAGATAGGAGGCCGCGCTATGGCGCAAATCATGGAAGCGGAAATTTTCTATTCCCGCCTTCTTAACCGCATTTTCCCAAGCAGTGCGTATATCAATGGGCTGGTAAAGGAATTTACCGTCTTTTCCTTTTGCGGCCTTCTTGCTCGGAAAAACATAATCACAGCCCAAAACACGTAATTTTGAATGTGCAAATATCAGATCATAGGCCAATCCCTGCAGGGGCAAGGTGCGCCTATCCCCATTCTTTGTTTCATGAAGGATAATGGTCCTGCGCTCAAAATTAACATCTGGCCATTTAAGGCTTAAGATTTCATTCTTCCTTGCCCCTGTACTGAGGGCTAAAACTACAATCGAATAAAGATAGGGGTTTTCACTATGCTGACATGCCATGAGTAAGGCAGAGCGCTCTTCATCAGAGAGGAAGCGCACCCGCCCCCTTGGCTCCTTAAATTTGCTGATTTTCGCTATAGGATTATCACTCGTCCATTCCCATTCCTTCATAGCAACGGTAAAGACATGCCCAAGTGATTGCACATAACGATTGACCGTTGCTGCGCTGATTGAACGTCCAAATTTATTTTCTGAGCCTAGAAGGGCATTGCGCTTTTCCACGATCAAAGAGGGCGTAAGATCGGCCAGAGTGTAATGCCCTAGCGTCTCCTTCCAAAAAGAGAGGTATTTCTTTTGATTTATAGGATTTTTCAGGTGCGATAAAACTTCCCTATGATAGCGGTCAATCGTTTCAGCCATAGTGTGCTTTTTTGAAGCCGCTGTTTTGAAGTGCCGCCCTTCTCGAATGGCAGACTCTGTATTCTGAGCCCATATCCGTGCATCGGTTAATCGGGCAAATGAAGCCGTTTCAGGCGGATGACCCTTCATACGGACCTGCACCCGGTAACTCACTTCACCATCTTTGGAAATACGTTTTTGGATCGAAGCCATAGTTTTTTTCCTTATGTTGAATCATTAAAACAAAAGGCAAAAAACCACAACATAAGATGACTAAACTTATGTGCGTTCACATATAACCGTTAAAATTCAGCACGTTAAAAACACTGAAGAATTCCACGGCACAGTCTTGGCACAATAAGAACGAAAAACGCTGTGATTTCGCCTCTATGTTTTGCTGTTCAGTGTTGTCTGGGAGTGTGCCACCAGTGTGCCACGAAGAAAATCAAAGCTCTTAAATTTAGGTCTAAGTCTTTGATTTAATTGGTTGCGGGGGCAGGATTTGAACCTGCGGCCTTCAGGTTATGAGCCTGACGAGCTACCGGGCTGCTCCACCCCGCGTCACCAAGAAAAGGGCCGGATTGCTCCGGTGAGATGGGTTATATAGAGACTGGCCGCAGAAATCAAGCGCACACACCGACATTTCTCTAAAAGAGCGGGAAATCGATGCATCTCAAGCGAAGTACGTGGAAAGCAAAGCGCAAGCTTGATTGACTTTTCCAGCCAATTTCACCTATTCTACGCCCCAAAGACAACTCACCGGGGGTGCGCGAAGGCGCTGAGAACAAACCCTTCGGACCCGAACCGGATCATGCCGGCGTGGGGAGTGTGAGAGGCAAGGATGAGCGAACAGCAACGGCAAAGCATCAATATCCTGGGCGCAGGCATCATGGGCCTGACCGCCGGATATCTTCTGGCCAAAACCTTCCCGCAAACAACCCTCAAAATCATCGACCCGTCGCCCTCGGGCAACGCCAGCCGTCTGGCGGGCGGGATGCTCGCCCCCTACTGCGAATGCGACCACCTGCCGCCCGAATATATTCCTGCAGGTCTGGAGAGCATAAAATTCTGGAAAAACTTCTCGAAGGAAACCGGAAACCAATTCGAATTCGCGCAGGAGGGAAGCCTCCTCGTCTGCCACGCCGAAGATCGGCACATGATGGAGCGCCACAAAGCCCTCCTCCCTCCGCAAAACCGCGGCGCCCCCGTTGACCTCGCGGCCACCGAACCGCATCTGACCGGACGTTTTGGCGAAGCCCTCTTCATTGAGGGCGAGGGCCACCTCCACCCCGCAAAGGCGATGGATGCGCTTGTAAAGGCACTGAAGCAACTGGGCGTGACCCTCGCGAACAAACAGACAGACTCGAAGCCGGATTTAACGATCGACGCCCGCGGCCTAGGCGCACAGGACGACGAACCCAAACTGCGCGGCGTAAAGGGCGAGCTCCTCATTGTCCGCAACCAGGATTTCGCCCTCAAGCGCCCCCTGCGCCTCATGCACCCGCGCTATCCCCTTTATATCGTTCCGCGCGAGGATCATGTCTTCATGATCGGCGCGACGATTATCGAAAGCGCTGACGATTATGTCTCCTTAAGGTCGGGCCTGGAACTCATGAGCGCCCTCTACAGCCTCCACCCCACCTTCGCCCACGCGCAGGTTCTGGAGATGAAGGCCGGAGTGCGCCCCGCCTTCCCCGACAACCTCCCCCGCATCGAACAGGAAGGTACAATAATCCGCGCCAACGGCCTCTTCCGCCATGGCTTCCTGCTGGCCCCCGCAATGGCCGCCTGCATCCGCGACCGGGTCGCCGGAACGGAAAATGACATGATTGATTTATTTATCAAGGACCGCAAAAATGAAAATCACCCTCAACGGCGCCGAAAAACCGCTTGAGGCGGAAACGGCGATCACAACCCTGCTCGAAAGCGAAGGCTACGCGGACAAGCTGGTCGCCGTGGCCGTGAACGGCACCTTTGTGCCTCGAACGTTGCACACGCAAACAATCATCAAAAACGGCGATGAAATCGAAATCGTCGCCCCGATGCAGGGGGGGTAGACAAGCAATATGACCCATTCGCTCAAAATCGGCGAAACCCTCCTCCAATCCCGCCTCTTGCTCGGCACGGCGGGCTACCCCTCGCCCGAAATCCTCCGGCAAGCCATCGAGGCGACAAACCCCGGACTCATCACCGTCTCCCTGCGCCGGGAAAGCGCGGCGGGCAAGGGCCAGAAATTCTGGGAGATTATCAAGAGCCTCGGCGTGCCGGTCCTGCCCAACACCGCCGGATGCCACGGCGTGCAGGAAGCCGTGACCACCGCCGAAATGGCTCGCGAGATTTTCGAAACGAACTGGATAAAATTAGAGGTGATCGGCGATGATTACACCCTCCAGCCCGACCCATATGGTCTTGTGGATGCAACGGAAAAGCTGATCGCCAAAGGCTTTAAGGTTTTCCCTTACATGACCGAGGATCTGATACTGGCACAACGTCTGGCCGCTCTGGGGTGCGACATCCTCATGCCATGGGGCGCCCCCATCGGTTCGGGCCGCGGATTGAACAACATCTATGAACTCAAACTGCTGCGCGACCGCTTCCCCACCAAGACGCTGGTAATCGACGCGGGCATCGGTGCGCCCTCCCACGCGGCGCAGGCAATGGAACTGGGCTATAACGCGGTCCTTCTGAACACCGCCGTCGCCAAAGCGGGCGATCCTGTAAAAATGGCGATGGCCTTCGCGCAGGCCATCGAAGCGGGCCGCACCGCGTATCTGTCAGGCGTGATTAAGCCGCAGGACCACGCCACCCCCTCCACGCCCCTGATCGACCGCCCGTTCTGGCATCAGGAAAAGGACACAAGCCGCAAATGATCCGCATGAAACGACTCATCCGCAGCGCATTGCAAACAACTGACCCAAATCCCGTTTTTTGATCGCCCCGGATCGTAGCGATTGAAGCCCTCATTTTTTGCTACGGCCAGACTCGCAATTCCACACCACTTATCAACAAGGGGATCATTTGTTTTTTAGCAACGAAATCAATAATTTAAAGACCAAAACAAAAGAGCCCTTCTCAGGGCTCTTTTCAAAACAGAAGGAATGTGGATAAGCTTTAGTGGCCCACAACGAACTTCGCCACAATCGCCACCAGCAGGATCGCCACAATATTGGCAATCTTGATCAGCGGGTTCACCGCCGGTCCAGCCGTGTCCTTGTAGGGGTCGCCGACAGTGTCGCCAGTGACCGCCGCCTTGTGAGCATCGGAGCCCTTGCCGCCATAATGGCCTTCTTCGATATACTTCTTGGCGTTATCCCACGCACCACCGCCCGACGTCATGGAAATCGCCACGAAGAGGCCGGTGACAATGGTTCCAAGAAGCATCGCGCCCAGAGCCTGGAAGCCCGCCATCATGCTGCCGCTCAGCAGCGTGATAACACCGAACACCAGAATAGGCGCAACAACAGGAAGCAGAGAGGGAACGATCATTTCCTTGATCGCCGCACGGGTCAGAAGATCAACCGCCTTGCCGTATTCCGGCTTACCCGTGCCTTCCATGATGCCGGGGATTTCCCTGAACTGACGGCGCACTTCGACCACGACGGACGAAGCGGCGCGGCCCACAGCCGTCATCGACATCGCACTGAACAGGTAAGGCAGCAAGCCGCCGAGGAACAACCCGATCACAACATAAGGATCCTGCAGCGGGAAGGTAATGTCGGCATACTGCGGCAGGTAATGCTTGATCTCCTCGGTATACCCGGCAAACAGAACCAGAGCCGCCAGACCGGCAGAACCGATCGCATAGCCCTTGGTCACCGCCTTGGTGGTATTGCCCACAGCATCCAGAGCATCCGTCGTTTCGCGAACCGAAGCCGGCAGGTCTGCCATCTCGGCAATCCCGCCGCCGTTATCCGTCACGGGACCATAGGCATCGAGCGCCACAACCATCCCGGCCAGCGAGAGCATACTGGTCGCCGAAATCGCAATACCGTAAAGTCCGGCAACGACAAAGCCAACCCAGATACCACCGCAGATAATCAGAACGGGAATAGCCGTCGATTCAAGGGAAATCGCAAGCCCCTGAATGACGTTCGTTCCATGCCCGGTCTCCGAAGCCTTGGCAATCGTCCGCACCGGACGGTAAGCCGTGGAGGTGTAGTATTCCGTGATCCAGACCAGAAGCCCGGTCACGGCAAGACCGTTCAGAATGCACATATAAAGGTGATTAAGGCCGATGATTTTGCCGCTGGCCAGAGGCAGCTCGGCAGGAATCCCCATCCCGTAAAGTCCGAACGCGATCAGAACCGCGGAAATCAGGGCGCTGGCAATAAAGCCCTTGTAAAGCGCACCCATGACATTCTTGCTCGGCCCCAGCTTGACGAAATACGTTCCAGCAATCGACCCGATAATGCTTAATCCGCCGATCAGAAGCGGCAGAACCATCATCGATTCAACGACGGACGGATGAAACGCGCTGAACGCAATCAGCATCGTCGCCACGACCGTCACGGCATAGGTTTCAAAAAGGTCCGCGGCCATCCCCGCGCAGTCGCCCACATTATCGCCCACGTTATCGGCGATAACCGCAGGGTTACGCGGATCATCCTCAGGAATCCCCGCTTCGACTTTACCAACAAGGTCAGCGCCCACATCGGCGCCTTTAGTGAAGATACCCCCACCCAGACGGGCGAAAATGGAAATCAACGAGGCTCCGAAACCAAGCGCGACCAGACCTTCGAGAATTTTGCGAAGAATAGGCATCCGCGCTTCGCCCACCGCGGCATCAAGCCCGAAAGACGATTGCAGGGCAAAAAAGTAAAACGCCACCCCCAGAAGCCCAAGACCGACAACCAGCATCCCGGTAACAGCACCGGCCTTAAAGGCCACATCCAGAGCTTTATCCATGCTTTCGGTCGCCGCCTGCGTTGTGCGGACGTTCGCCCGGACCGACATCATCATCCCCGCATATCCGGCAACACCCGAACAACCGGCCCCAACAACAAAACCAATCGCGACATGCGAACCGAGAAGAACGGCAAGCAGAATAGTCACGGCCACACCGACGATCCCGATCGTCGTATACTGGCGGTTGAGATAGGCCGAAGCACCCTCCTGAATGGCGGCGGCGATTTGCTGCATCCGCTCATTCCCCGTACTCAGGGACAAAATTTGCTTGGACGTCACGACGCTGTACAAAAGAGCCAGAAAACCGCAAAGCGTGATTACAATATAAATGACCGACATCTCAACCTCATAAAAGTAATAATTAAGCAAAACAGCTTGATGTCTTCTTCAAGACTTCAAGAAAACTAAAGTTTTTGCTATGGAAGTCAAAGGGTTTTTTGGAGGTCGGGCCGCTTTATCCAGTTGAACCGCAAGGAAAAACATTGCCGTGCAACAAAAACTCTCTCTGCCAAAAAAATCCGAAGACCCTGTTTTATACGGAGGGACAAAGAGCCGATCAAGACATTTTTTTGGCGACTGGAACCCCGGCCGCCAAAAAACAAAAACGTATTAAAAAATCAATAAGCGGAAGTGATCCAGAGGACATCAATCCTGATTGACGTCTTTTTCGGTCACGGCACAAATCTCGTCCTGATTATCGTTGGACGAGCGTTTGCGAACCTTGGGAATTGTCCGCTCCACTTCATCGGGAACGAACATCACACCGCCGGACGCAGAAGCATAAGCCCTCATAATTTCCCTCCTGACAGAAAATTTTCACTAGGGGTCGTGTGCAAGGATTCTACAACGCCCGAGAGGCTCAAACCAAGCAAACAACGCGCTGCAAAGCACAAATAATGTGACGCACTGCGAAAAAAGTCCGGAAGTATTTAAGAAGCCTTAGCCGGAAACCTTGAGGTTTGCTGCCGCTTTTTTGCCGCGGTTTTCACGAATTTCATACTGCAGCTTCTGCCCCTCTTTCAGGGTCTGAAGACCGGCAGCTTCAACGGCGGAAATGTGAACAAATACGTCAGGCCCACCGTTATCGGGAACAATGAAACCAAACCCTTTATTCGGATTGAACCACTTTACGACACCACTTTGTTCCATCTTTAGAACTCTCCAAAAAATAAAAATTAAACCAAGCTCTTTAGAAATTCGTGAGCTTACTGGTGAAGAAGCGCCGTGTTCCAAAGATCAATGTCAGGATTTATCGTTTTTTTCGGATTTTCGCAACAAGAAAGTCATAGAAAAAGAGAGACCAAAGCCCTCAAGAGCCTATGGATAAAACGCCGAAGGAGAAAGGAAGAACATTCATAAAAGAACAAAAGCTGCTAACTTTGTTAAGAATACCTCCTAAAGGCCTCTGTTTCGGCCCTTTTATTGTGTCTAATTATGAGCAAAGCCGCAGACGTCCTCGAAAGGTCCGCTATCCCCGCAGGAAAAGTCTTCCTGAAGGCAGGGGAGGAAAACTCACGCGCCTACGTGATTCAAAGCGGCCTAGTGAGTTCTTTTATGGAAATAGAGGGGCGAAAAATAGAGGTAGAGCGCCACAGCCCGGGTACAATCATCGGCGAACTCTGCCTTATGGTCGATAGCCCCATACCCTTAAGTTACGAGGCCGTCGAATCGACAACAGTGGTCACAATTACCCGCCAGGACTTCCAGAAACGCCTAACCAGAGTCGATAAGACGGTCGTTAAAATCCTCACCCACACTGTTGAAAAACTCGCCGCCCACGAAAAAGTTGAAATCGAAAAGGCCATCAAGCGCTCCGAAATAGACGACGAGGCGCAGGCGCTCGCACTCGTCATCCTGAAAAGCAAATCCCTGACCTTCGACCAGCAGGTCCACTACGAGCGCATGATTCTGCCGCCGATCAATGATATGATCAAGGCGATCAAGAAATTCAAGGCCGAGGCTTGATAGTATCAAGCAGCATAGTTAGGGATGAACAGCAAAGCCGTAAACCGCTCCATAAAGGAAAAAATACGCCCTTATCTCAAGGACTGCGGCTTTTCACATGACACAGGACGCACTTTCTGGCGCTTTTCGGAGACCCGCACCGAGATCGTCAATTTTCAATCCTTCAATACGGCGCTGGCCGAGAGCGTGGGCTGCACGACCTACTCCTTTTCTGTAAGACTTGGATATTTAAATAGCGTCTTCCCAGTTTTTCTTCGCTACCTGGAAAACAAAAAGACGACGAAGGATGGCCACGCCTTGGCCAGCGAAAGCGGCTGCCCGTTCCGCTGCACCCTGAAACGCACTGTCCCGCAGCATATCGGCACAGGCTTATTCAGGCAAAAATACAGGCGCACGGATATCTGGTATATCGACCCGGAGGGTCAGTTTATAGAACCCGCGATGAACGATGTGCGCGAACAGTTGGAAAAAATCGCCTTGCCGTGGTTCGAAAACCTACAGAGTGATGAAAGAATGTTGGATATTCTTCTCCACCGCGACGAGGACATGGATTCCCTCTGGGGCTTTGGCCGCAACCCCAGCCCGATGCGCTCTTACCTCACGGGATATCTCGCCCTTCACATGGGCCGCAACGCCCTCGCCCGCACACACCTGCAGGCCGTACTGGACTCGCCAGCCTTCGAGTATGAGAAGACGGAAATCAGGAAAGTAATTGAAAAACTCGCGCCCTAGGCCGGAGGATCGGGGGTTTTGCTCTCTCCGCCATGCGGGCAGCATCCGCCCTTCATCGACTTCCCGATCAAAGACATCGCCACCGACCCGATCAGCACAACCGCGAAACTGACCCCGACCTTGACGAACGCCTGCTCGGAAACAACATCAGGAAACCAGATATACAAAAGCGCCACGGCCATGAGCGACACGACAAGCAGCCAAAAAATGATATGGACGTAAGACGGCATTTTCTGCATGGCGCACCTCCGCAATCAAGCAACGCTTCAACGGCTATAGAATAGCGCAAAACAAGCCCATGAAGGAAAATAAAAAAACGGAACCGCTTACGGCTTCGGAATCCCTGTCGCCGGAGCCGCTTCCTTGGGAGCGGGTGCCGTTCCCCCCGCAGCAGGAAGAAGGCTCTGAAACCCACCATTCGCGTTGCGTGAGAATGAAATCTCCTCGCCCACGCGCTGCGCCGCGCCAAGCTGCACTGCGATAATATTCTCAATGTCGATCGTCATTTGATCGCCGGGCTTCCCGGTGGCCAGATGGCCCAGCTCGTTCGCCAGAACACCCTCGACGGTGACCGGATGCAGCCGCCCTTGTGTATCGAAAAACCGCGCCCCCCGCAAATAATCCGTGCCGATCTGGATCGCTAGCGGGTAATCCCGCCCGTTGACCCTGGCAAAGGCGGTATTTGCGCCATTTTGAACCTGCCCGTCAAAGGGGCGGTCATGCTGCGCGATCACAAAACGCCGATTTGGCCCCATGATCCCTGCCTCCCGCAGCGTATCGGCCATCCCAGACTGAACATAAACATTCCGCCGCGCGGCGATATCGCCCAGAAGCTGCTGCCCCGTTAGGGTTTCGCGCGTGATCTTGCCCGTATTGGGATCCTGCCGCGCATACTCGAATCGCGCCGTTTGCATATAGTCGAGAAACCGCTCCACCCGCGCCCGCAAATCGGGATTTGAAATCTGCAACTCAATGCTGTCGCGCCAGTTGACCCTTGTCCCTGCCGGAGGTTGATTTGCGCCGCCCATATTTCACCCCATGAAGATTATTGATTTACAGAAGACTATAAATTCTCTCGGAGGTTTTTGCAAATGGCAAAAAGAACATATATAGAACATTTTCGCGTTTTATGTTACAAGAGACCATGTCCGCGATTCTCTCCCATCAGAACAAAGCCCGCGCCGCCACAAATAACCCCGTCGGCCGCTTTGAAAAACTCGATCTCGACGCAGAGGAATCCGACCGCGCCGATTGGCCCGGCAACCATGAGGAAGACCATCCACGCCCCCTCAAGACCGAATTTTTCAGGGACTCCAACAAATCCGTGCTGGTCTATAACGACAGCCCCGACATCGGCCCCGGCGTGATGCTCAACCCCTATCGCGGCTGCGAACACGGCTGCATCTATTGCTTTGCCCGCCCGAACCACGAATATCTTGGCCTCTCGGCGGGCCTCGACTTCGAAAGCAAGATTTTCGTGAAGACCGACGCCCCCGCGCTTCTGCGAAAGGAGCTGAACGCGAAGAAATGGACGCCGCAGATGATCGCCCTGAGCGGCGTAACCGATTGCTACCAGCCTGTGGAACGCAAACTCAAACTCACCCGCCAGTGTCTGGAAGTGCTGGCGGAATTCAAAAACCCCGTCGGCCTGATCACCAAGAACCACCTCATCACCCGCGATCTGGATATCCTGCAGGACATGGCACGCTGGAACGGGGCGGCGGCCTACATCTCTCTCACGACTCTCGACGCGGATTTACAGAAAATCATGGAACCCCGCACCTCTCCGCCCAAGGCGAGGCTCCGAGCCATCGAAACGCTGGCGAAGGCCGGAATCCCCGTCGGCGTAATGACGGCCCCGATCATTCCCGGCCTGACCGACCATGAGCTTCCCGACCTGCTGAAGGCCGCCGCCGAAGCCGGGGCGCAAACGGCGGGTTACATCATCGTCCGCCTCTCCCACGGCCTGCGCGAACTTTTCCAGAATTGGCTGGAGCAAAACCTGCCGCTCAAGAAAGACCGCGTCTTGGGCCGCATCCGCGACCTGCGCGGCGGCAAACTGAACGACACACGATGGGGCGTCCGCAAGACCGGCGAAGGCCCATACGCCGAACTGATCGCACAGACCTTCAGGCAAAATGTAAAGAAGTACGGCCTCGACAAACACCGCGCACCGCTCTCGACCAAACACTTCCGCCCCATGCCGGAGGATGGGCAACTCAGCCTCTTTTGAAATCGCCATAACGGGT
Organism: Alphaproteobacteria bacterium; assembly: GCA_018000295.1. Taxonomy (GTDB): domain Bacteria; phylum Pseudomonadota; class Alphaproteobacteria; order Micavibrionales; family Micavibrionaceae; genus JAGNKE01. The sequence goes on from JAGNKE010000002.1 coordinate 17,035, forward strand.
CTATGATTAGGACAAACCAATTAAGGAACCGCCGTGCCGACCCTGAAAAAACACCCTCTGCTCAACCAGCTTTCCCTGCCCCTCATCGCCGCGCCGATGTTCCTGATCTCCAACCCGGAACTCGTCATCGCCGCCTGCGTGAACGGCGTCATCGGGGCGCTCCCGGCCCTCAACCAGCGCACGACAGAGGGGCTAGACGAATGGCTGGCGCAGATCGAAACCGCCCTAAAAAAAGCCAAAACCGAAAATCCGCAGACCAAAGTCGCCCCGTATGCCGTCAATCTGATCGTCAACGCCGCCAACCCGCGCCTGCAGGCCGATCTGGACATCTGCATCAACCGCAAGGTTCCGGTCATCATCACGTCGCTGGGCCTGCGCGAAGATATCATCGCCGCCGTTCACGCCTACGGTGGCCTTGTTCTGCATGATATTTCCACCCTCCACCACGCGCATAAAGCCGCCAAAGCGGGCGTAGACGGGCTGATCGCCGTCACCGCGGGCGCGGGCGGCCACGCCGGAACCCTGAACCCCTTCGCCTTCGTCAATGAAATCCGCGGATTTTATGACGGAATCCTCATCCTCGCGGGCGCTCTCTCCCACGGCAAGGATATTCTGGCCGCGCAAGTGATGGGCGCCGACTTCGCCTATATGGGCACGCGTTTCATCGCCACAACCGAATCCGCCGCGGACCCCGCCTACAAACAAATGCTCTGCGACTCCACAAGTGCGGAGATCATCTACACCGCCGCGATCAGCGGTGTGCCGGGCAACTTCATGGCCAAAAGCCTGACACAGGCCGGCTACGATCTGAACGAACTGAAAAAAGCCGAACCGGACGTTAAAAAACTCAAACTGCTACAGGAAGAGGCCAAGGCGTGGAAAACGATCTGGTCGGCCGGTCAAGGCGTGAGCGGCATCCGCGACATCCCCGCCTGCACAGAATTGATCCGCCGCCTGAAACAGGAATACGAAACGGCGCTCTCTCAAATAAAAAATGCTTGAAAAACAATCTGCTGGAAAATTTTATTCAGCGGACGGTTGCGTCCCGGAATAATCCGCGCCCTCATTCTGCGCCGACTCATCGTCCCGCTTCTCCTCACGGGGCGGATTCAACCCGAACCACAGCGGCCAGCGCTTGACGGGCATCAAATGCCGGACGGGCGTTTTCACCACGATAATGAGAATCCCGATCGACAACAGGCACCAGATCGCCGCGACCTCATTCGGATTATCGGTCAGCAGCATCGCCAGCCGCGGCCCGACCAGGAAATGATAGATCGTAAACCGCCAGGAACCATAAAGAAACGGCAGGATAATTCCCGCGATCATATAAGTCGGGTAAAGCGTAAGGAAATCCGTCCACGTATCGCCGACCAGGAAATTGGTCAGCCCGTTCACCGGCACCTCCCACGCGATATGCCAGTTCCCGCTGACCGAGCAAAGCTGCCGCGCACACATCTTTTCACCCAGCACACACTGCCCCGCCCACTCGAACGGATAGAGCTGCAGCAGCATGACAATCGCCGATACGAAACAAATCGTATATACCGGAATCTCGATACGTTTCCGCACGTTATCGGGGATAAAATACATCGAAATCAGGTTGATGAAGAACGGCTGGAACGTAATATGCAAATACCCGAAGATCGTAGCGATCTGATTGGACGGCAAACTGCATAAATTGATGACACTATAGGTATAGGCCTGGAGCATCTCCATCAGGGAAAAATAAGCAAGAGAAATGTAAAGACGCGGACTTTCGCGCTGATACGCGGCGTAGGCCGTGGTGGCGAACCCCAATGTGGCAAGAACCGCCGATGCTTCCCCGCTCCAGCACATAAGCGCAAAAATCCCGAACCGATCAATCCTAAAAACAGTCAAGAATTTAAGGGGTTACAGGAAAAATGTAAAGAATTTGCTGCGGAGATTTTGCTGAAAAAAAGCATAAGAAGGCAACAGAAAAAAATTATGTTAATAATGAACCATGAAACCGGAATTCGACCGCAACGCGCAAATCACCGTCCGCCCGATCGGCCCGGACGATTGGCAGGATTACCGCGACTTTTATAAGGGTTTACGCGACCCCCATCATTACAGCGGGATTCTGAGCGGAAAAAACCCGGACGATCCGGCGACATGGCAAACCTTGTTCGATTCCACCACGGGCACGGGCGAATTTGCCCTGTTCGGCATGTTTGACCGCGATCAGATGATCGGCCAGACCTCCATCCAGTTCATCAGGAACAAGGAGGAGACGACCGCCCTCTTCGCAGGCTCCGAAATGGCGGACGACCGGCGCGGGGAAAGGCTCGTCAACAAGCTCTATCAGGCCCGCAAGGAGTATCTTGAGGCCATCGGCTTCCAGGGGAAGATCGTCACGACCATCCCGCCCGGTAATTCAGGCTCCCGCGCCGCCGCCGAACGCAACGGTTTCATTGATTCCGGCCGAACCGACGAACACGGCTATTGCATCTATGTTCCGGAGGATTTGGGACAAAATATTTGAAGCAATTTAAAGAAAAATGTCCTTCGTTGCCTTCAGAACCCATCGCTCCCCCGTTTTTCTAAGTCCATAAAACCGCACCAGCTTTTGTTCTGGTGAGAAAGGAAAACCGCTATCCCACAAAGTGTGGATTGCGGCCTGCCTGTGTTTTGCTGTGCGGGCAGGAATAGCTGCTCTTAAAATAAGTTTTTTCTTCCCCTGCTCCTTTTTTACAGACATCCAATCGTTATCAACCCATCGATACAAAACAGACCAATCGAACTCCGGCAGACCCATGCGCGAATACCCTTCGTTGCCGCCATAACCAGTGGGCCATGCAAACCCGCCATCCGCAGTCCAGCGCGTTTGGTGAGGACGAAGCCAGTGGCGGCAAAGTCCAAGCCTAAGATAGATAGGATGCATGGATTTCAAATCACAATCTTGAAATTTTAGATCCTCTGCTAAACACCCCATCACAAAGCTCCTAAGCTCAGGATCATCTTCTTCTGAAAGATTTTCTTGGTACATATAATACTATTCCGGTAAGACAAAACCCTGCACAAATTTATCATGCAGGGTAAGAAGAGGTTATGAAATAAAACATCGCTAACAGGTTTGAAAATGGAAAAATGAGCTGGGAAGATCCGGCAGCGATCGACTCTCCCACATCTTAAGATGCAGTACCATTGACGCTAAGAGGTTTCACGGACCTGTTCGGGATGGGAAGGGGTGTTGCACTCTTGCTGTAACCACCGGATCATCCGAACTCATCTTTCTCCAAGTTAAGGAACTATCAAAATGCCTGTCATTCCCGCAACGGGTTGACCGCTGCGCGTGACCCGGAAAGGATTTTCCCGAAAGAAAACCTTTGCGGATAAGAATTCAAGCCAATCGAGCAATTAGTACTGGTTAGCTTCAAGTGTTGCCACTCTTCCACATCCAGCCTATCAACGTCATAGTCTATAACGGCTCTGATAGGGAGTCCTGGTATTGAGGTTCGTTTCCCGCTTAGATGCTTTCAGCGGTTATCGAGTCCGTACATAGCTACCCAGCGCTGCTCCTGGCGGAACAACTGGTACACCAGTGGTACGTCCACCCCGGTCCTCTCGTACTAAGGGCAGATCCTCTCAAGACTCCAACTCCCGCAGAAGATAGGGACCGAACTGTCTCACGACGTTCTGAACCCAGCTCACGTACCTCTTTAAATGGCGAACAGCCATACCCTTGGGACCTGCTACAGCCCCAGGATGAGATGAGCCGACATCGAGGTGCCAAACAGCGCCGTCGCTATGGACGCTTGGGCGCTATCAGCCTGTTATCCCTAGAGTACCTTTTATCCGTTGAGCGATGGCCCTTCCATGCGGAAACCACCGGATCACTATGACCGTCTTTCGACACTGTTCGACGTGTCAGTCTCACAGTAAGGCGAGCTTATGCCATTGCACTCAAAGGACGATTTCCGACCGTCCTGAGCTCACCATCGCGCGCCTCCGTTACTCTTTAGGAGGCGACCGCCCCAGTCAAACTACCCACCACACAGGGTCCCGGATCCGGATAACGGACCTCGGTTAGACAACACAAGAGCAAAGGGTGGTATTTCAGTTTTGGCTCCACCGAAACTAGCGTCCCGGCTTCAAAGCCTCCCACCTATCCTACACGTTACAATCATGGTGCCACTGTGAAGCTATAGTAAAGGTTCATAGGGTCTTTCCGTCTAACTGCGGGTACGAGGCATCTTCACCTCGAATTCAATTTCACTGAGTCTGCCCTGGAGACAGTGGGGAAGTCGTTACGCCATTCGTGCAGGTCGGAACTTACCCGACAAGGAATTTCGCTACCTTAGGACCGTTATAGTTACGGCCGCCGTTTACCGGGGCTTCAGTTCGGAGCTTGCACTCCTCCCTTTAACCTTCCGGCACCGGGCAGGCGTCAGACCCTATACGTCCACTCGCGTGTTCGCAGAGCCCTGTGTTTTTGATAAACAGTCGCTACCCCCTGGTCTGTGCCCCCCGTCAAAAGTTGCCTTCTGACAGGGCTTGCTTATCCCGAAGTTACGCAAGTAATTTGCCGAGTTCCTTCAGGACAGTTCTCTCAAGCGCCTTGGTATTCTCTACCATCCCACCTGTGTCGGTTTAGGGTACGGTCTGTGTGGAGGCTATTTCCTGGATGTCCTTCACGGCCCTTCCAATCCAATAAGGAAGAACAATTTACGGACACCGTCACACATCCACTGGCCCACGAATATTAACGTGGTTCCCATCGACTACGGCTTTCGCCCTCGCCTTAGGGGCCGGCTCACCCTGATCAGATTAACTTAAATCAGGAACCCTTGGGATTTCGGCGAGAGTGTTTCTCACACTCTTTATCGTTACTCATGTCAGCATTCTCTCTTCTGATACCTCCAGATAACCTCGCGGTTATCCTTCGCAGGCTTACAGAATGCTCCGCTACCACGCACACAAAGTGTGCATCCAAAGCTTCGGTAGACGACTTAAGACCCGTTACATCTTCGCCGCCAGACGTCTTATTTAGACCAGTGAGCTATTACGCTTTCTTTAAAAGATGGCTGCTTCTAAGCCAACTTCCTGGTTGTTATGGACATCCGACTTGCTTTTCCACTGAGTCGTCATTTGGGGACCTTAGCTGTTGGTCTGGGCTGTTTCCCTTTCGACCACGGACCTTATCACCCGTAGTCTGTCTGCTATGATTACACTCTTCGGTATTCGGAGTTTGGTAAGGTTTGGTAAGGCTCGCGCCCCCCTAGCCCTTCCAGTGCTCTACCCCCGAAGGTGAGTACATAACGGTCTACCTAAATAGATTTCGCGGAGAACCAGCTATTACCCGGTTTGATTGGCCTTTCACCCCTAGACACAGATCATCCCACGACTTTGCAACGTCGATGGGTTCGGTCCTCCAGTTGGTGTTACCCAACCTTCAACCTGTCCATATCTAGATCACCGGGTTTCGGGTCTAATCCGTCATAC
>JAGNKE010000002.1:27500-218862 GCA_018000295.1 Alphaproteobacteria bacterium
CTTATGCGAAAAAATCAACAAGGAGAGCGACAAGGCGCCCGACCCGTCCACGCCGCAATATCTGAACGATGCCGACCTGAACTCACCCACCATCGCCCTCGCCGCCGCCGCCCGTGAAACCCTGCGGATGGCGGAGATCGTCGAGGAAATGTTCATCGACCTCATGCGGGCGCTCAAAAAGGACAATGAGAAACTGCTCGAACAAATTCACGAACGCGACAACGTGGTGGATGCGCTGCACAATGAAATCAAGCTCTACCTGACCCGGGTCAACGAGGAAGCCCTCGACCCAAAGGAATCCGACCGCCTGCTGCAGATTTTGGGCTTTTCAACGAATCTGGAACATATCGGCGACATCATCGACAACAGCCTCATCGACATCGTTAAAAATAAGATCAACAAGCAGCACCGCTTCTCCGAGGAGGGTTTTCAGGAAATCACGGCCTTCCATCAGGCCATCCTGAACAACATGAAGCTGTCCCAGACGATTTTTATTTCTGAAGACCCGAAGCTGGCCCGCCAGCTGGTCGAAGGCAAGAAAACCGTGCGCGAGGCCGAAAAGAAAAGCACCGAGCAGCATATCAAGCGCCTGCGAAGCCGTTTGGCCGACACAATGTCCACCAGCGCTCTGCACACCGACATTATCCGCGATTTCCGCCGCATCAACAGCCATATTACAACGGTCGCCTACTCCATTATCGATACGGCCGAGCAATACAAGGACAAACGCCGCCCGGAGACCCCGGAGGAAACCCCGGCCTCCGCATAGACCAACATTTTTCCGTAAGAACACGTTAACAAGCGTCCTTTTACAGGGTATAATGTGCTGCATCTTTGGGCCACTTTCGCCCGGCTTTCGAAAAACATGTCTCGACCGTTAACACTCGCTGTTGCCCTGTCGCTCCTGCTCTCCTCTGCCCTTGCAACCCAGGCGCAGGACACGGGCCTGCCCGAACCCTTCTCCCCGTGGCTGGAAAACAAGCCCTACCCGGAGGAATACAAACGTGCCTACCTCCCCGAAGAGGGAGAGGAAACCGGAAGAATTCTGCCAAACCCAAGAGACAGCGCGGACAAACAAACCCTTCAGGAGTATGAGCCAGACCTGAGGCCAAACGACAAGCGGCAGAGTGATAGCTCACAAGCCGAACTCGCCCCGTCACCTCTTGAAAACCTTTACTCCCATCGGGCCGGACAGCCCTTGCGCCAGTTCGGCTACGATCTGTTCAATACCGGAAGCGAAAGCCTGAAAACAGAAGAATCAAATGCGCCTCCCCTCGGCGCGGTACAGGATGATTTCGTTCTGGGTACGGGCGACGAGCTTCAAATCACCTTTTCAGGACAACGGACCGACCAGCAGACCTACAAAATCAACACCGAAGGCATGATTCTGGTCAGGGATCTCGCACCCGTTCCCGCCGCGGGCCGGACGATCGGCGAAGTGCGGGAGAGTATAGCCCGCGCCGTCTCCAGCCTTCCCAACACGCAGGCTTATGTGTCGCTGTCGTCCGTGCGGCAAGTCGGCATCCTCGTCGTAGGCCATATCAATAACCCCGGCCGCAAAAACCTGACCGTCTTTCACACCGTGCTGGACGCCCTCAGCGCCGGCGGCGGCATCCAGAAAACCGGCTCCTTGCGGAAAATCAAGCTCGTCCGTCAGGGCCGAAGCAATACAGTCGATCTCTACGATCTACTCCTCCATGGCGGCATCATGACCGATATGCGCCTGCAGGACGGCGACCGCATCATCGTCCCTCCCGTCGGTCCGACCGTGGCCATCGCCGGCGACGTCAACCGCCCCGCAATCTACGAAATCCGCCCCGGATACACCGCGAACGGCAAGAGCAGAGAGAATTTGAGTCTCGAAGATATGCTCAATCTTGCGGGCGGTATCCTCGTCCCCGGCCAGAACCGCTTCATGCGGCTGGACCTCGATCGAGAGGGCCGGGAGAATGTCACGGAGATCGAAAATGCAGAGGCACGGCAATTCGGGCACGGCGCCATCCTGCAGGTCTTGAAAAGCGAGGAGCGCCGCAGCGGGATGGTCGAACTCGCCGGACACGTCCGCAAACCCGGCCTACATGACCTGACCCACAATCGCACCCTCTCAGCCCTGCTGGATTCGCCCGACGTTCTGGGCCGGGACATCTACCCCCTGATCGGAGTCATCGAACGCTGGGATCAGGAGCAGCTGGCAACACAGCATTTTGAATTTTCGGTTCGTTCCGTTTTAAATAAAAGAGATGATTTTGATCTGAAGGAAGACGACAAAATTATCCTGTTTTCTAAAACCGATATTTATAAAATAAATCAAGATAGTAAAAGCGATCTTCTTCGCAGCGGAAATACGGATTATCCACACACACCTCTCGCGCAATCCATAGGTTTTTCCCCAGATGATACGGCGCTACGCTCATTCCTGAAAGAGCATGGCGTAAATGTGCAGGGTGCCGTGCGTACACCCGCCATTTACCCCGTAGCCGAAGGCGTAACCCTCGATCAGCTTCTCGCGGTTTCCGGCGGCTTGACAATGGATGCCGACAGCGGGGATATCGAAATCACAAGCGCATTATCAGTGCATGAGACGGATCAGCACCCGCAGCGGCGTAACTATGATCTGGATGAAACCCCGGCGGAAAATATCCCCGTCCGTCCCGGCGACTCCATCCGTATCAAGGAACTCAGCCGCAAAACTGAGGAACGCACGGTTCTGATTCGCGGCGAAGTCCGCAACCCCGGCCCCTATGATATTCTCCCCAATGACCGCATCTCCGACCTGATCGAACGCGCCGGAGGACTGACGGATCAGGCCTATCCCGAAGGCGCCGTCTTCAGCCGCGATTCACAGCGCCGTGCGGAAAAAAGCCGCTTCCGTTCCGCCGCGCAGGACATGAAACGCTCCCTTGCCGCAGCAGTGCAGCAGGATAAGGACGCCCCCGATGCCGGACAGATTCAAATGGCCCGCGAACTGGCCGAAGAACTGGAAACCATAGAACCGCTGGGCCGGATCACCGTGGAGACCGATCCCGACATTCTGGCCGTCAAGCCGGACCTCGATATGCTGCTCGAAGCCGGAGATCGCTTGTATATCCCCAAGCGCCCGCTCACGGTGCGTGTGGACGGCGAAGTCCTCTCCCCCGCCAGCCTACAGTTCCGCAAGGATAAAGACCCGAAGGATTACATCCGCGAGGCAGGCGGCTTCACCTACCACGCCGACAAGGGCCGCGCCTTCGTCATCTACCCCGACGGCAGCGCCCAGCCGCTGAAGGCCAGCCTCTGGAACCACGACGCGGTCATGATCCCGCCCGGCTCCACCATCGTCGTACCCCGCGACCCCAAGCCCTTCGATTTCATCGAAAGCGCAAGAGACGTCAGCCAGATCTTAAGCAACCTTGCCATTACCTCGATATTCATTGATGATATCCGCGATTAGGGTCTGTAAGAACTAACGGAAAAGAGCGTAAAAATGGCCGCCAAAACCTCCTCCCCTTTGTTCAGCATCGTCACAATCTCGAAAAACAACCTCGACGGCCTGCGCCGCACCCACGCCGCACTGGAGGCCCAGACCTTCAAGGATTTCGAATGGATCGTCGCCGACGGCGCCTCGGGGGACGGCACGAAGGAGTTTCTGAAAACCGTCAAGGCAAAATGGACCTCCGAACCGGACGAAGGCCTGTTCGACGCCATGAACGTGGGTCTCAAAAAGGCGACGGGGCAATATGTGCTCTTTCTGAACGCGGGCGACACGTTAGCCAAGCCCGACACGCTGGAGAAAATCGCCAAGATCACGGCCAAGGAGCCGGACTTCATCTACGGCGACTCCCTCGAAACCGGCAAGGATGCCGCCAAGCCCTTTTATAAAACGGCAGGCCGATACCGCGACTTGCCCAACGGGATGTTCACACATCATCAGGCCATGCTCTACAGGCTGGAAAAAATCCGCGAGGAAAAACTCTGGTACAGCGTCATCTACGAGATCGCCGCCGACTATGAATTCACGGCAAGGTTCCTCACGAACGCGAAAAAAATCGTCTACGCCCCTCTGCCCGTCTGCATCTTCGAAAGCGGCGGAATTTCGCAACAGAAAGCCAGCGAAGGCCGCCGCGAGGAATTTATCATCCGCGAAAAACTCAAACTCGTTAGCCTTCCGCACAACGTCTTCATCTACGCCACCCAGACTCTGGCCTGGCACGTCCGAAAAATGTTCCCGCAGCTTTACGAAAGCCTGAAGGGTAAGAAGCGGCAGGGTGGCGAAAATGCGGTACCTACCGAATAAAAAGGAAATTATCGAAGTCTGGAAAGACGAGGAAGGCCGCCCGCATCGCGATGGCGGCCCCGCCATCGTCGCGGAATATGGGTTTGAGATGTGGTGGGTCCATGGACAACTGCACAGAGAAGACGGCCCTGCAATAACTTGGCAGGACGGTTCCAAGGAATGGTTCATCAACGATCAAAGACACAGACAGGACGGACCAGCGATCGCTTCGCACGACGGTACTAAGGAATGGTATGTCAACGGTTTGAGGCATAGGGAAGGAAAGCCCGCCGTTCTCCACCCTGACGGGCGCGAAGAATGGTGGATAAACGGCAAACGCCATAATCCCGACATCGATAAGGCGACCGTCACCCAAAAAGACGGAACGCAAAAATGGTTTGTCGATGGTGTTTTGCATAGAGAGGAAAAACCCGCGATTATTTCTCCGAATGGCAAAGAGGAATGGTGGGAAAACGGAAAACTGCATCGCCTCGATGGTCCTGCGATCACTGGCCCCAATGGCCTGGAAACATGGATTATAGAGGGGAAAATTCACCGGCTGGATGGCCCTGCGAAAACTATGCCTTTAGGACCGCGTGTAAATCCCCTCCTCTGGAACAACAGGATGTGGGGCAAACAATGCTGGTTCTTCGAGGGTCGCCTGCACAGGGAGGACGGCCCCGCCATAATTTTAGCCAACGGAACACAGAAATGGTACATCCACGGTCAACGGCATCGTGAAGGCCAACCCGCGATCATTTACCATGACGGCAGCGAGGAGTGGTGGAAAAAACACAAATTGCACCGCACCGACGGTCCGGCCATCAGAACCGAGGTTCTGGAGGCCTGGGTTATCAGGGGAAAATTGCACAGGGACGACGGTCCGGCGATTATTGCGCCAGCGAGAGAACGAAAGGACACGGATTTTTATTTTCTTCATAAATATAAAACCCTTTTTAAATGCCCCCTGCTCTTGAATCGCTTGATTGAACAGGGCGACAGACAATGGTGGAAAAACGGCCTTTTAAGCCACGAAGACGGCCCCGCCGTTATAAAAAATGACGGAACGCAAAAATGGGCGAAAGACGGTAAATATCACAGGCCGGATGGTCCCGCCGTCATTTATCCCAACGGCACAAGAGAATGGTGGCTGAACGGAAGACTTCACAGAAATGATGGTCCTGCCGTTGAAATCGCCGAAGGTTTTTGCCTACTGCACATCGGCAAAAAACACGCCCAGCTGTTATGGTCAGACAAGATAAACACCATCAGCACGCGAATGCACGCAAGAGAAATTCCAAGAATTGAAGCGGAAACGAACGTGCGTCCAAAAGGAGGCTATTCCCTGTTGGAAAGGTGGGGTGACGAAGTCCTGACCTGTTCAAACGAATGGTGGCAAAACGGAAAATTCATTCGGACCGACGAGCATCCCAAGAACGGCTCAACCTGACCACCGCATCCGCATACCGCGCCCGACTGCGCGCAAACGAATGCCCCGCCGCCCCGTCCAGAAACCCGAGCTTGAAGATATAGCTGTAGCAAAACATCACCGCCCCGCGCAAACGTGAGCGCCGCAGGAACCTTTTCGCCGCGTCCCGCCACGGGACAGGATCGCGGGGCCACGCCCCGCGCCGCGTCATCTCCGCTTCCCACCGCGCATAGCGCTCATGCCGCTCGCTCCACCGCCCCTCATCCTCATAGGCATGGTGCAACAACGGCTCATGAACCGATTCAATCCTATAACCGTCCATCCCCGGTGCACGGACGGGCTGGTAATGCCCCTCGATCTCCCCCATGCCGGGAATATCAAGATCATCGACAATCGGAAAACACATCCTCTCCCGGTGGATCAGGCACAGCTTGTTGTTCATCATGCCGTGCCGCAAAATCCGCCCGTTCCAAACGTAACGCCCGCGCACGAAAAACCCCGCGCAGTTCTCCACCCGCCCGCTCACAAAAAAAAGCTGCCGGATTTCAGTAACCAGCACCTCAGTCACGATCTCATCCGCATCGACGAAAAAAACCCACGGCGACAAGGTTTCGAGATGCTCAAGACACCACTGCCGCTTCTTGGGATAGCGCCCGTCCCAGCAGTAGGAAACAACCCGCGCCCCCGCCGCCGCCGCAATGGCCCCCGTACCGTCCGCGCTATCGGAATCCACGACGATGACCTCGCCGAAAGGCGCAAGCGCCTGCAGACAACGTCCGATGCGCGGCTCTTCGTTCTTGGTGGTGACGATCACGGAAACGGGGATGCGCTCATTCATGCAGTTATCAGTCATGCAGATAGAAAATCCCGTAAATCACGAACCCCAGAAAAAACCCGATCAGGATAAAGGTCGGAAACACGAACCGCGGATGAGGCCAATCGGGTTTAACACCCGAGGACGCAGGCTCGACGATGGAGGCCGCATAAGGCTGGTCCATGGACACCAGCATTTTCAAACGCTCCTGTTCCATCAGAAGATCCGCCAGCGCCCGTCGATGCTCGGGATTCACGGTTTTGCTCAGCGACTCATGCAGATAGGCAATACGCTCTTGCGTCTCCAAACGGAGGGTCTGCCGGATCAGCGTATCGGTGATCTGATGCACCCGCTCGATCAGATACGCCGCGAAATTCCGGTCGGGGTGCAGGTATACAAGCTTCCGCAGCGGCGTATTCCCCACGGGCTCAAGCCGAACCGACCGCGTCAGATAGCGCGAAAGCTTCTCCGGCGTCCAGGAGACCTCGGGCGCGATAAAATCGAACGTCTGATCGAGAATAAGCCCGCGCACGATCTTTTCATCTTCCAGCAGAAGACCCGCCACCGACGGTGCGTTGAACTTGTTCTCGAATTTCATGAAATTGGGATAATTCTGGACGCTCTGGCTCTGCCACAGCATCCGGTCCGGCAGTGTCGGCAGCTGAAAGCCGCCCTGTCCGATGGGAGAGGCGGGCGCAAGAATCATCTCCGCCCGGTAATAGGGCCGCGCCAGAGTGACGAACGTAAAAGCAACAGCAAACCCCGCAAACCCCGTCACCAGCATCGCAATCCGGGCCGCCCATATGTCACGTAAAACATCGAACAGGGTCTTTTCTGTTCGGACTGTAGCAGGGTTTTCACTCATCACGGCGGTAACTCAAAAAATCACTCGGGCTTTCGCAAATCCTCCTGCACGGAATCCCATGCCCGCTCCATCCACGCATCGATCGAGCCGGACGGCGTAAAAATCTCGCGGGCGCGGGCGGCCCCTCCGTGCGCGGCAAACCACTCCTCCCCGCTCATGCGGTACGACCGGACCGCATCGGCCAGCGCCTGCGAATTTCCCTGCGGAACGATCTTTCCGGCCTGAAAATCCTTGATGACCTTTGCCGTTTCCGACTGCACCGGCCCCATGAAGATGCACGGCCGCGCTACCGCCAGAGCGGTATAAAGTTTGCTCGGCACGACAAACCCCGCTGCCTCCTCTTTCATCGAGACAAGATGAATATCCCCGCTCTCCATGACTTCGCGCAGACGCTCAGCCGGCTGAAAAGGCAGCAGACGAATATTCTCCAACCCGCGTTTGGTGCGCTCTTTGGCGATATAATCGAATTTCTCCCCGTCCCCGACGAAGACGAATTCGACGTCCGTTAATTCCTCCTCAAGAATTTCCGCCGCATCGAGGATAGCCTCGATAGGATGCGCCAGACCGATATTCCCGGCATAAAGAACGCGGAATTTCTGTTTTTCTTTCAACAACTCGTTATAGGGCCGCGCCCCGTTTACGGTTGGCACCGTGAAAAACTGCCCGTCCCCGTCATCGGGAATCGGCGCTTCGAGAATCTCAATATCCGGCCAGTTGGCAATCGTCGTAATCTGTTTCGGATTCAGACCCTCATACGTCAGATGCTTGGCCATGCAGCGCCCCGTGACGATCACCTTATCACAGGATTGCATGGCCTTACGGCTTTGCCCCTTGAAAAAACTCATCAGGAATCCGGGCATTTTGATACCCAGCGCGGGCAGAACATCGGGATAAAGATCATGACACCAGTGGATATGACGGCTTTTCTTCACGGCGGCGACGATACGTCCAGCGACAACGACCAGCGGCGGATCGCTGAGCGTGACAACCAGATGCCGCCCCTTGATCCGCAAAGCTGTGAACAGCATCTTCATCCAGATCAACAGATACGAAAGACTCCCGCGTGGACGCTCCGGCGCCTTAACGCGGATGATGCGGATTCCCCCGTCCCTCTCTTTGACCGCCTTCGGCCCGGTCGTGATGATCGTGACGTGCCACCCTTCGCGGGCGAAGGACTTGGCGAGGTCACGCAAAACCCGCCCCGTCGCACCGCGCACGGGAGGATAAACTCGGTTCATGAAAACAATGGTCGGACGACGCATGAGAACTCTGAGAGGGAAACGAAGATGATTCTGATTGGGAAAAGTATAGCAAAGAGGAAGAGATCATCAAAAGCGTCAACCCGAAATCCAGCGACTTAAAGCTCGCATAAAGCGTAATATCGATGAGAAAAGGCGCCGCCAGGGCAAGTCCGAAAACAGGATTCAAAAAAACCAACCGCCCCAGAACCCTTGCCAGCCCTGCGATATAGAGGAACGATGAAATCAATCCACAGACCCCGCATTTTAAAAGCATCGTCGTAAAAAAATTATGTGTAAAATTTACGCTCACCCCGCCGACAGCCGGGGAATGAAAATGCGCCCCCCATCCCAGACCGAAGAGCAGGCTGAAGGGATTCTGAGCCACAGCGCCCCACACGGCGGCGGCTTCCTCTGGACGGTTGTTGAATCCAACCTGCTCCGTTTTGCTGAGCAGAGATTCGAAGACGGCCGGTAAAAACACAATAAGCGGCAGAAGAAAAAGCAAACCGAGCAACACGACAGGAACCATGCGTCCCGGCCTCTGATAAAGATAAAACGCGCCGGTCAGAAAAGCGTATAAAGCCACGGCGCCAAGACTCGCCCGCTGCGAGGACAGCACAAGCGCCGCCCCGGGAATAAGGCTGACGAAAGCGCAGAGAATCAGAAAGGCAAAAGCCTTGGCGCTTCCCGTGCGGACAAAACGCTGCATCGGAAAGCCAAGAAGAATAAGAGCGGCGAAGAGAACGGTCGGCATATTCTCCAGATACAACAGCTCATCGCTGCAAAACGGAAGGCACGGCCCCACCTTCGACAGAACAGAGCGCAATGAAAACAACAGACCGATAACAACGCTGCAAAAAAGAAGAGCGCGCCCATATTGGGGCTTTTGCAATAAAAGCGGCCAGAGAAAAACCGGAAGAAAAAGAAACAGGAAAGGAACAAGATCGCGCAAAGCCTGTGATACCGGATGCCCGTAAAAAACAGAAAGGCTGAGGCTGAGCCCAAGCCCGTAGATCAAAAAAACCTGTCCCGAACCATACCAGAACGGCTGGTTTCTCGGCGACCGGAAAAGCGGAAAAACCCCGCCCGCCCCGACACACAGCACAAGCAAGGATCCCACCAGAAACTCGGCCCACCCGAGATGATCCGGCGTCGGCGATCCGAAAAAACCATAAATCAGGCAGGCCAGAACGAAAAACCCGATCCTGAGATCAGAGAGGCTTATTCCTGTTAGACACGATCCCATGTCACATCAAGATCTTGCGCCACATATTAAGCGCAACGATGACAATAAAAACCGCAAAGATGATCTTGAGCCGCTTGACGCTGACACTGTGCGCCGTCTTCGCCCCGACCGGAGCCATCAACATACTGGCCGGAATCACGCACAGCCACGCGAGAAAATTGACATACCCGAGAGAAAAGGGTGGCAATCCCTCCTTGCCCAATCCGATATAAACATAGCCCAGAGCCGCAGGTATGGAGATCACAAGTCCGAGAGCAGAGGCGCTGCCCACCGCGCGGTGGATCGGAACACCGTAAAGACTCATATAGGGAACGCTCAGCGTCGCCCCGCCGATCCCGATCAGGGCAGACAACACGCCGATCACATAACCGGCAAAGCCTGTATAAGGTTGCGGGGGAAGCGCGTCACCCAGCTTATATTTCTGGTGATCCGCCATCATGATCCCGGCAAGAAACAGCATCGCCGTCGCAAAAATCATCTTCAGCGCCTCACTGCTCAGATCGCTGGCGACAGCAGTGGCGGAAACAACCCCGATCACGATGCCAACGCCAAGCTTCCTGACCAGTTCAGGATCGACCGCCCCGCGCTTTTTATGCGCCCGCGCCGAAGACCATCCGGTGGGAATGATGATCGCCAGCGAAGTCCCCACGCACACATGCATAAGGTTCTCGGTCGAAAAACCGAACTTCTCACTCAACCCCTCGAAAATCAGATAAAGACCGGGAACAAGAATGATCCCGCCGCCTACACCGAGTAATCCCGCCAGAAAACCTGCGAAACAGCCCAAAAGCAAAAAACTGCCGCTCAGAAACAATAGATCAAAAGACGAAAAATCAGCGACCAGGCTCATAAACTACCCATATCACCGATTAACATCGACGAAAATAATAAAGGCGTGTAAAACACGCCTTTATAAAAAAACATCTATACTGTAATCAATCTGGAAGATTGAAAACGCGCTTGGACCCACTATCAAGGGTCTTCTTGCGGAACTTCACGCCCTTCTTGCTCTTTGAATCGTCTTCAACATCGCCGCCCGCGGCTTGCTCCTTGGGTTGGCCAACGCTATTCATTTGCTCAGCCGCCTTTTCTGCCTCTTTTTCGGCTTTCTTTTTGGCCTTGCGAGCCTTCTTGTTAGCCTCTTCAGCAGCATCATCCTCATCGAACCTGTTAATCCCTATAGTCGCCGCATTCATATGCTTTCTTTGTTTAGAAGAAAAAGCCAGAGCATTCTTTGTATCGCTCACGCGGTTACTGATGATCTTGCTGTCAAGAACCTTCCAGGCTTTCGGCATTTGGGCTTTCTGATAGCGTATACCGCTGCTGACCTTGGACTTGCTCCCTTTATCGCTAAGATAAGGTACGGTATAGCCCTCACCCTCAACAGGAACTCCGTTATAAACATTGGTGCGCCCCTGACTGTCCTTAGTGGTTTCAACATTCTCATCTGTAACAAACAACTGCGTCTTGGCCCCCGCCATAAAGACAGGCTGCCCAGCTAGTACCAGAGCGGCCAGAACAGCAGGAAGAAGAATTTTTCTCATGATTCGGAACCTTTCAAACAGATTTCCACACTCATAACATAACAGATTCTTACCTGCTCTGGCAAAAGCCGAATACAGGAAGAACCATAAATCCTGCCCGTTTCGTGAATATGTTAATTGTTTTTTAAGCTTTTCCGGCGAAGATACACTTAATTTCCGTAACTCAGAATGAGGGGGAGTAAGCGCCGGACAGGTAGCAGCAGAGTGTGGAGTAGAGTATATGTTACTGAATATAAAGAAATTTTTAAAGGAAGCCGGGATCACCGAAGCCCTCTACCCGGGCAAGCGGCTGGTCAAAAAATGCAAAATCCCGGGAGAATATAAAAGCCACAGCGTGATCTTCGACTGGCGCGACCCCGACAAATTAAGGCTGGAAGTCAAGGCCGGACTGACGGGCAAAGACCCGGAAAACAAGGAATTAAGAAAATACCCGGTCAGCCTCCAGACGCCGACCTATGTCGAAATCGACACGAAAAGTGAGAAAAAATCCGAAGATGAAGAAGGCGAGGAGGGAAAATCCTCCGGTAAAAGCGGCGGCGGCGGAAAACAGCCGAAAATAAAAAAACTTGAAGAAATTGAGGTTATCGCAGCCCGTTTCGGAGACAGCGCCGAAGGACGGGTACCCGAACAAGGCTCGGTCACCGAAGTCGTCGTCATGGGCCTGCAGGTCGCAAAAGAGGCCTTCGAAACGATCATGTCCGAACTCGCCAAGCAGATCAACCATGCCGTGATCGCCACGACGGAACTGCTGGCCAAGGCCGGAGAACTTGTGACTCGCGTCCAACCACCGAGTTTCCTGAAGCCCAAGGGCGACGAAACAGCGAAATACAAGTACGACCGCGAAAAGAACGCGGACATAGGATTCAGGCCGACCTTCGGCTAAATACTATTAGGATCATCAATAAGCGCCCCGACCTCTAAAGGTTCGGGGCGTTTTTTATGTGGAAAGCGCCACGCGAATAAAGCAAACTGGCCGCAGGTTAAAATCAGGCGATCCATGACCGAAGACGACGACACCCCTCCTCCAAAAACGAACGGCAAGGACCACGGCCATATCGTCTCCTTCCCCTCCCCCGGTGAGCGTGAACGCATCCGCCGCGAAAAACAGCAGGCGGAGGAACAAAAACGCCGCGACGAAAAGTCATGGCAGAAAGCCTACAAGGACAAACAGAAGAGCGAAAAAGTGCCGTTCTTTACCGGCCGCATAAAAAAAATCCCGCCCTTCACAAAATATGCGGTCCTGACCCTGGTCATCATACATCTGCTAACAAACCTGCTCCCCCAGGAAACATACGCGCAGATGATAATACTCCTAGCCTTCATTCCTGGAACCTATACTGGTGCTACGGAATGGCAGTGGAGCGCCCTGATCTCTCCACTGACAAGCCTTGTCATCCATTTCGGCTGGATGCATTTCGTCTTGAACGCCTTCATGTTGCTCGTAACAGGATTCTTTTTTGAGAAAACGTTCGGCGCCCGCCGCGCCTTGATGTTTTTCATCGTTTGCGGCCTAGCCGGAAACCTGATGTATTTCATCATAAACCCTTTTTCACCCCATCCGGTCGTAGGAGCCTCCGGCGCCATCGACGGCTTCTTTGCAATCTTCCTCATCATGAACTGGGCGCGGATGCCCCTCCCGCCGCATATGCGAAAGCGCGGCCATGCGCCGATTCTGATCTTCTGGTGCGCGATGACGATCGTCCTCGGTCTAGTATTTCAGAACACGGCGTGGGAGGCTCATCTGGGCGGCCTTCTCGCCGGCTGGGGCATCTTCGAACTCTGGAACCGCGGATTCATCAAGGCCTGAGAGAGCAAAGCCTCACTCCATCTCGACCCAACCGATGAAGGCTTGCAAAGACTCAATTTTGATTTCAGTCCATTGTCCTGAATCCGCGCTCCAGATAGCCAGGCCCTCGTGGTCCTCAGAATCAAAGTATTGAAGAGCCACATGTCCCTCCGAAGTTTTGATCTCTGAATACCTGTAAGCTCCAATGACTTTTCCCTTATAGAGAATTTTAGGATGATCTGAATTGTCTTGTTCATATATTTCTGCCACAAATTCGTGACCAAACTCTACGTATGGCTGCCGAAGATTTCCTCTGATTTCAGCGAATGTTTTGGTCCTAGGATTTATTTTGTACTGGGAATCTCCATAAGTATAGACGATCAGGCCATCATCTTCTCGGGCCAACCATGCATAACCAAAACGATTATCCCCCAGGTTAAGATATATTTTGACCAGTGGCGTAATATTGCCGCTTAAATCGACCGTGACAATCTCCCCGTCGGAACGCTGAGTAACCGCAGTGTCATTATTGAGCCATGTATGCGGAAAATCGTCTGGCGAGCTTTCCGTTTGAAGTCCGTCAGCCAGAACCTTTGTTTCTTCTGCGGTATTCAAAACCAAACGAAAACCGGAATCGTGCTGCTCAGTGGTCAGGGTCTTCTGAAAATCAGGAGAAAATACCCCCCACAGCGACCAGTGTTTGAAATGCTTCTCCTGCTCAGCGGTCGCTTTTCCGTAGGTATGTTTGTTCAGGTCGTAAATATAGATATCCGTCCCGCTCTCGCCCGCAGCATAAACGATCTGATCGTCAAGAATCTTAACCCGTCGCCCGGTGTAATAGACATCTTCGCCCTCCCCCGACCGCATATGCTCATATTGGTAACCATCATGAATGACCTTTCGTTCCTTGAGATCATAAATCCTCTCGCCGATAATAAGATACCTGTTTTGAACGATTTCACTCGGATCGAAATAGCCGTCAAAAACGGCCGGAAACTTGTCATCCACCTTAAGCCTCGAATACTCCTCCTTGGAAACAACGCCGTTGGTGAATTTATAAACCATGAGATTCTGCTCTTGGCAGCCCGACTCCTCCTCATACTTCGTGCAATCGGAAAAAATCAGCGCCTTGGCAGCAAATGCCGGACAAGACAAAGTTGCAAGAAAAAACGCCAAATTAAAAGCACGAAAGATCATCACGACACCTGCCCGTAAACCGATGTAAAAATCTATCAGACGAACAGCAGAAACTTCAAAACAAATCCGGGAGCGTGTGGAGTGTCGCCCCCGGATCCGCACTCACTGATCAAACCGTCAGGATTTCAAGGCGGCATGAAGCTTGTCCTTGTAGTCATGACAAGCCTCCATCGCCTGCATCTTGTGCTCGATACACTTGAGCATCGCTTCGACGGCGACCTTCGCCACCGCATCCAGCTTCTTGCCCATCTTGGCCTCAAGCTCCTTCTTCATCTTCTCTTTGAGAAGCTCATGCTTCGCGCATTTGGCCAGACACAGCAGATCTTCGGCCCATGTGCATTCCTCGGACTTCCCGGAATCGCATGATCCCTTGCCGCTATCGCAGCTCTCGGTGGAACAGCTATTCTCATTGCAATCGCCCATATGGGGTCTCCTTCTTGGGGGTTAAAATTCGCCGGATGTTTGATCCGGCCCGCTCACCATGCGAAATAAAGGATACTATTGGCAAGTACGTACATTTTTGATATGTAGATACTATAAAGATACTAATAGAGGATTCCCAATGGCTGAGCCGCATAAAAAAAATTCCGAAGAAGTCTGCTTTACCGAGATGGTCCCGGACGATTGCCCCGTCCTGACCTCCATCCGCATCATCGGCGGCAAGTGGAAAATTCCGATTCTCTATACGTTGCGGAATGAAACTCTCCGCTTTAATGAGTTGCAGAAAGCCCTCCCCGGCGTCACCCAGAAAATGCTCACCCAGCAGCTCCGCGAACTGGAGAAAGACGGGTTGGTGATCCGCAAGGTCTTCGCGCAGGTGCCGCCGAAGGTCGAATACACCATCACCCCGCTGGCCCGCAAACTGGAACCGATCCTGAATGAACTCTGCAACTGGGGGTCCGAGTATCTGAAAATCGTCCACGGCATCGAGGAGACGGATTGCAGCCAGAGTGCATGATTCTCCTTGCCAGAGGGGCGGAGCGCATGAAAAACTAGGCGCTATGATCGATATTTAATGCGCCCTCTGAAAGGAAATTTTATGCCCGCCCGTCGCCACAATAAACGCTTGCTCATTCTCTCCGCCGTGCTTGCCTGCCTGAGTGTTCCTGTTCAGGCCCAGCCCGCGCCGCAACCCGCCGCTCCAGCGGCAACCGCCTCAACGGACCCGTCCGCCGACCCGAACTACCAATACACCGCCGCATGGTTGGCCGATATCTGCCGCCCGGCTGTGAAAACATGGGAAAAAACCAAGGCCGGCGGAACGGTCGAACCGCACGAGGTCAAGGATTTTGAGGATTGCATGATGTATCTCAGCGGCTTCCGCGATGGCTACGACTATCTTCACAAGCCTGTAGAAAATCAGCCGATCTTCTGTATCCCCAGCGAGGTCGTCACCGGAAAACTCGCGCAGGCCTTCCTCTCCCATATCGACCTCTACGCTGATGCCGGAGCAAAAAATATCGTGGACGGAATCGGCGCGGCTTTTGGCGAAGCCTACCCGTGCCCGAAAGCGAAATAGGGAAAACTTAGGGTCAAAACTCACGGCTTTTATAAAGTCAGCGAAAACACGGGCTTTCGAGAACCGCATCGCAGAATACATGGACGTATTTGAGAAGCGGAAGCGAAGAAAGACCGTGTTTGCAGGTCTTTAGAAAATCTGTGGGTTTTGACCCTAGCCACTGGCCCTGAACTTCGCCGGAGCTTCCAGCAAAGGCTCGTTCGAAACTTTCGAAACCAGACGCAAGGCCGCATCGTGATGGCGGCTTTGCGGCATATCCCAGATAATCGTGTTGAAATATCCCTGATCGGAAACCGGCATCCAGCGGTCATAGACATGGCCCGTCTCTGAACAGATCCAGACCTTCTCCCGCGGCGCATCCGACGCTTTCTCCAGCCAGATTTTAACCGCCTCGTCATTGCCTGTGGATTTCTCCTCCAGCCGCGCCCAGAGTTTATAGAGCCGAACGCTCGGCCCCACGGCATCGGCCTTCTGGAGATACTTCTTGGCCTCGCCCCACAGTCCCTCCTGAATCAGAACCTCGGCCATGGCCAGAAGCCCCTCCGCGCTTTCAGTATTGAGCAAAAGCAGCCGCTCATACCATTTGACCCGCGCCACAGTATCGCCTTTTTTTGAGGCGGGTGCAGCCCGATCCCACAACGGCACGAGGCCGGGATGCGGCGTAATTTTCCACGCCTCCTCGATCATCCCAATCACGGCACTCTTGTTTCCGCGCTTAAGAAACATCTCGGCAAGGCGCATAACACCGGGAACAAAACGCCGATCACATTTATAAGCCTTCTGGAGATTACGGTAGAGTTCCTTTTCATCACCGCGCGACTGCGCGTCCTCGGCCTCCGCCAGATACATCGCCACCCGGTCGGAATTCGCCTTGTTGACCGCAATCTCTCCGGTTTTTTCAAGACGGAAAAGGGTTTTACGCGCCGACTCCCAATCCCTGTTGCGGATTTCAAGGTGATAAACGATCTTCAAAAGCCACGCCTGCTTGGGATACATGGCAAGCCCCTTGCGCCCCAACTCAAGCGCCCCGGCATAATCTCCGCTATCCATGGCGCTCTGCAAAAGCCCGCGCACCCCCAGAAACGCCGCGTTCTTGTCTTCAAGCAAACTGGCGAAAATCTGTCCGGCCTTCGCCTCCTCGCCATCAAGACGCGCCGACTGCGCCTCCAGCAGTTTCACCAGCCCGTCTTCATCCTTGAGGAAAGTTCGCGCCCGGTGCGCCTGATAGGACGCGTTTTTGGTGTCGCCCGCCGCAATCGCCGTTAATCCGATAGTCAAAGCGCGGTACCCTTTTTCCCGGTCCGTGATGTCCTTATACCGCCTCAGGCTCTTCGGCAGATCGAGCGTCCCCTTGATAACGCTGAACAGCAGATTCGACAGGAACAACAAAACGAACAGCGAAAACAGAAACAGCCCGACATGAAACGTCAGCTTATAAGGCGCCCAGTCGATAACGATGCTGCCCTCTTGCTCCGCAAGCCAGACGGCGATCGCCACGACAACCCCAACCTTGATCAGAAACCAGAGCGCACGAATCATTTGATCTTCTTTCTGCTGCGTAACTCTGCCAGACCCATAAAAATCCCGCCAGTGCCTTTAAGGCCGCCCCCTAGAACATCTAAGTCTGAGCTTGTGGAAAACAAATAAGGAACCGCTATCTAAGCTTTTGCCTGTCTTTGGTCATAATCCACCAGTTCTTGAAATTTTCAACTCCAAGAAGGGAAGGCAGGCTGATCCCAAGAGAATTCTCAAAATCCTGAACGCGGATCGTCGCCTCGGTCTTTTTGATCCAGTCCTGAAGGGGCTCACGCTCCTTCTCCGAGAGCGTCTCAACCACCGCCTTCGCGCCTTTCAGATCACCCTTGGCCATGAGTTTTTTTGCCCTGTTCAGCTTGCTCTGGGTATCGGTTCCGGTTAAAAGCTCGCCGTCTTTCTCGACCTGCAGAAGCGCGTTCAACTGCGCCTGCGCCTGCTCAGCCAGACTGGAATCATCCTCCTTGAGGGAGGTATCCAGAACCTCATCCTCCAGCCCCTCGAACTCCTTGGCCAGGGTGGGCGGCGTGGTCACCCCCTGCTTCGCATCCTCGGCGATACTGTTAAGAGACGTCTGCAATTCGGGACTCTCACCCCCGACCATATTCCCCAGAAGCGCAAGCTGGTCGCTGAAGGGCTGCCCATCGCGGCTCAGCGCATCGCGGATTTGCACAAGGCTGAACATCGCCCCGGCCTTTTTCAGATCCTCCTTGGGAACATCCTTGAAAATCGAGGCCGCAGAGGGGTCGCTCTGGCGGGCCTCCTCGATGGCCTCGGCCCCGTCCTTCTGAACCCCCTCCGTTCCGGTACTGAACGCCGACATCAGGGCTTGCGTCGCATTGCTGATATTCTCCCGCCCCTGTTCTTCATCCAGAACCTCATTGAGAGAATCGATAAAACCTTGGGCAAAAGGGCTCTTCGCGGTCATCTCATTGACGTAATTGTCAAACTCTTTCACCCGCTCGGGAATGCCCATCACATTCCCCTCCATGATCTCACCCGGAATTTTCTGGACATCCTTAATCGACGATTTGACCATCTCCGTGGCCTCGGCCGTCTGCTTCTGAAGGCTGGCCAGTTGCTCCTCCCAATTCAGGGGGACCATGGTCTTGACCTCTTCCTGCTCCTTCTTGACCGTCTCAACCGTCCCCTCAAGAGTGCGGACATTATTTTCCACACCGGAAATGCGCTCACTATGCTCGCGCAGCTTCGGCCAGAGGTAGGAGGCCGACCCCATCGCCACAAGCAGAATGAGGATAATACTAATCAGCGAACTGGTCTGGATCGCGTGTTTTTCCGATTCGGGAACACGGCGGACCTGCGGCGAAGCGGCGGAAGGACGCACCGCTTGCTGATGAAGCTTTTCCCGCGCAAACGGATCGACAGGTCGAACGGCCTTTTCCTCTTTGGATTCAACTTCATCTTTGGAGGGAAAATCCTCGGGTAATTCATGATCCTCCAATGAGAACAAACTCTTTTGCTGAGATTCACCTTCTTCTGTTTCAGGGGAATCCCCCGCCTGTGAATCCTCCTCCAAAGCGCCCTCGTCCTTAGCGCCGGACTCAACCGCCTCGATCGAAAGCTCTTCAGGCTCCTGTGACGCAATCGAAGAAAAAGAGGAATCGGGAACCGATGCGCCGGTAATCAGATCGGACAGATCGATGCCGTTCTGATTCGCCGCCGAAAGTATATCCTGCAGACGATTCTCGGGAATCGCATCGCGCTTCTTCCACCCCTGAACGGTCGTCACCGGAACGCCGATTTTTGACGCCATCGGGCGGATACCGCCAAAACGTTCGATAATCTTTTCGGCATTCTTGATGGACTCGGATTTATTAGGTTCTGTCATGGGTCATCCCTCTGAAATCTGTTAAACCCCTGCCGGGGGAAGCAATATCAACGGATAGCCTGTCCGGTCTGTTCCAAAGCCTTAAGGCGCCGCACAACCAGTTCGACCATACCCTCCTGATTAGGAGAATCCGCCACGTACAGGCTGCGCCCCCAGAAGGAGCGTACGGTTTCGAGAACATTCTTACTGATACACAAAGCCTCGGGCTTTTTCAAATTCAAAAGCAGATTGTCTTTTTGGGCCTGTTCAAAAAAAAGCCGAGCCGTACGTGCGGAGAAAAAAGCCACCGCGTCAAAGTCCTTCTTTATAACCAACTCCTTGAGGAACCCTTCTGGCAGAAGTGACGGTTGGGCGGTATAAACTATGGCACCGATAACGTCGAATAGATCGTTGGGCAGGATTGTCTCGAAATCGGCATGAACGGTGTCGCCACGGACAAAAAGCAAGCGCAGCTTCTTTCCCTTCTTCGGGGAAAGGGAAGCCGCAAGCCCGAGTAGATAGTTTTTGAGCGCATCCGCGCTTTCCGCAGCCATACGGACATTCTCAAATCCGGCAACCTTTGCCTTTTGCGCCGTACCCTCTCCGACCACATAAAGTGGCAGGGACAAATATCCCTGAGCCCAATCATTGCCATGACTCAATTCACGAACCTTCCCGGCGAAATGGCGCAGGCCGTTGGTGCTAGTCATAATCACCCCATCGAACCCCTTGGGCGAGGCCAGACGAAAGTGAACGGGTGCTATATCCATAAACGGCAGCAGCGTGAATCGATCCGTATGGAAAGCATCGCCTACAGCTTCCGCCAAGGCCGCAATAAAATCCTGCCCCTGATCCGTCGGGCGGGTGATAAGAAGACGGGGAAAGTGCGCCTGTGTCATATCGGAAACTGCTCGGAACAATTATTGGACAAAATCAGCCAAAAAGACCTGCGGGCGACTTTTCCTTCAGCTTTCTGCCAAAACTATGGCCGATTGTAATCAAATCATTGTAGCTGTTCATATGCCCGATCTCGACATCGCGGAACATCCCCTGCCCGTCCGGAGCGGCGATCTGGGCACGGATACGCAATTTCAGCCCCTGCAACTCGGCATGGACCCCGACAGGGGTGTTGCACGACGCCCCCAGAGTGGTCAGGACCGCACGCTCACACGCCACACAAGCATATGTATTATCGTGATTTATTTGGCCAAGTACGGACACAAGACTGGCGTCCTTTCTCCGGCACTCGACCCCGATCGCCCCCTGCCCGGCAGAGGGCACCATTTCATGAATCGGGATGTGGGTTTTGATCAGACTCGCCTTGCCCAGACGGTTCAAACCGGCAACGGCAAGGAAGGTCGCATCCACCGTTTTGGCATTCATCTTCTCAATCCGCGTCTCGACGTTCCCGCGTAGGGGAACCACTTTGAGGTCGGGTCGCCGCGCCAGCAAAAACGCCTGACGCCTCACGCTGGCCGTGCCGACCGTCGAACCCGCGGGCAAGGCGTCAATATCTTGAGCAATATTGGACAAAAACGCATCCCGCGCGTCCTCGCGCGGCAGCATACAGGGAATCGTCAACTCAGGCGGAAGCTGGGTATCCAGATCCTTCATCGAATGAACCGCGACATCGATCTGTCCGCGCAAAAGCGCATCCTGAAGCTCCTTGGCGAACATGGCCTTGCCGCCCTGCCCCTCCGGCAGTCGGACCTCCCCCTGCTGCGGGTACCAGTCGCCGGATGTTTTGATCGGCACGATCTGGGTTTTGATCCCCTGCAAGACCCCGTGTAGCCGGAGTTCGAATATCTGCGCCTGAAGAAGGGCCAGCGGCGACCCCCGCGTGCCGATACGGACAGTGACTTTTGTTTGGGATTTGACAGTCATGTGAACGCGCTCTACTTCTGTGTCTTATGATCGTACTGGGCATCGAAACCAGCTGTGACGAAACCGCCGCAGCCATCGTAACAGATAAAAGAGAGATACTCTCGAACATAGTGCTGCGTCAACTCGAAGAACACGCCCTCTATGGCGGAGTCGTCCCCGAAATAGCCGCCCGTACGCATCTCGACCACCTCGACCGCATCGTCCGCATAGCCCTGCAGGAGGCAAAAATTGAAGTGAACGATCTGGACGCCGTCGCCACCACCTGCGGACCCGGCCTGATCGGGGGTGTACTTGTCGGCATGATGACCGCTAAAGCGATGGCATCCGCCCTGAAAATCCCTTTCCTCGCCATCAACCATCTCGAAGGCCACGCCCTCACCCCGCGCCTGACCGACAACATTGAGTTTCCATATTTGATTCTTCTCGTCTCCGGTGGCCACACACAGATTCTCGTCGCCGAAAATGTCGGCCTTTACCGCCGTTGGGGAACAACCCTTGACGATGCCGCGGGCGAATGTTTCGACAAATCCGCCAAGCTGCTCGGCCTGCCTTGGCCCGGCGGCCCAAGGGTCGAAGAATACGCCGCAAAATGCACGAACGGCGAAAAAGCCCTGCAACGCTTCCCGCTCCCGCGCCCCATGCAACATCATAAAAGCTGCGACTTCTCTTTTTCCGGCCTGAAATCGGCGGTCAGAGTGTACGTCGATTCCCTTTCGTCCGCCCCATTCTCGGAACAAGACCTCTCAGACCTCTGCTTCTCTCTGCAAATCGCCGTCAGCGAGACACTGACCAGCCGTTGCCGCTTCGCCATCAAGCGCTTCCAGGACACGTACAGCCAAAAAACCAGAGACCCCGTTCTTGTGGTCGCCGGGGGAGTCTCCGCCAACCGCACCATCCGCTCGACTCTCGAAAATCTCTGCGCGGAACACGGAATGCGCCTCTCCGCCGCCCCGCTCGAACTCTGCACCGACAACGCCGCCATGATCGCCTGGGCAGGAATAGAGCGCCTGCAAAAAGGCCTGACCGACCCGCTCGATTTCAAGGCCCGCCCCCGCTGGCCTCTCGACCCCGCCGCCGAACCGAAGACCGGCGCGGGCGTGAAGGCGTAAGATGGATTTTTCGCCCTTCACCGAAGACCTGATTCCTGCTCTGGAGCAGCAGGGCTTTAAAACCATACCCCTGGATCCCGAGGACAAAAATAGTCCTGATATCAGAAACGCTTTCCCTTTCGGCAGGATGATGAAAACCGTCGGTCGGGAAATCCACCTCCTCGAAATCCAGATCGACAAGCGCAACCCGAAAAAATACAGAATCAATATCGGCAAAGCACCCGCAACCAGCATAAACCACCCGCATACGGGACAGATCGAAGTCAAAGACCTCTGGGTTCGTCACCTGCCGGAATATTATGAAGCGTACGCATGGCCGTTCTTCCGGGTCTGGCTGAACTCAGACGTCGAAAAACTCTTCCCGCATCTGATAAAACAAACGATCGACATTTTGGAACACGGCAAAATCGGAAGTTTTATCCGAAAGGTGAAAGCGTACAATCCCCCTGCCCCTTGACCCTCAAGCCCCGCCCCGCCATTGTAGAATCATGAAACAGATCGGCATCATCGGTTCCGGCGCCTGGGGCACGGCCCTCGCGCAAGTGATAGCGGCCAAAGGCCAGAGCGTGACCCTTTGGGCGCGCCGCCCCGAACTGGCCGCAATCATCAACGACAAACGAGAAAACACCGAAAACCTGCCCGGAATCCCGCTGCATCAAAACATTCACGCCACCGCAGACCTCAAAGAAGCCGCCTCAGACGCAGAAATTCTTCTCCTCGTTCCGCCCGCGCAATCGCTCAGGGAAATTCTGCAGAACCTGAAGCCGTATGTGAAAAAAAACACGGCGCTGGTTTTATCCTCAAAAGGCATAGAACTGAAAACCGGCCTGATGATGAGCGAAGTCGCCCACGAAATGCTCCCGCAAAATCCGCTCTGCATCCTCAGCGGCCCGAATTTTGCCCGCGAGATCGCATCGGGACAGCCCGCGGCAACCACCCTGGCCTGTTTGGACAATATTTTGGCCAAAAAAACCCAGTCCGCGATCGGCTCCCCCTATTTCCGCCCCTACATCACGGATGACCTGACAGGCGTACAGGTCGCGGGCGCCTTGAAAAACGTCATCGCCATCGCTTGCGGCATCGCGCAAGGTCTGGGCTTCGGCGAAAGCACCCGCGCCAGCCTCGTCACACGCGGCATGGCGGAAATCGTACGCCTCGGCACATCGATGGGCGCACGCACCGAAACCTTTCTCGGCCTCTCCGGCATGGGCGATTTGATGCTCACCTGTTCCTCGACTCAATCGCGCAATTTTTCCCTCGGTGTCGCGCTAGGACAGGGGAAGAATCTCGAAGACATCCAGAAAAAATCGCACGCTGTCACCGAAGGCGTACACACCGCGCAAGCCGCCCTGAGCCTTGCCGCCCGCCACAATAGAGAAATGCCCGTCACAAAGGCCGTCAATCAATGCCTGAACGAGGGCCGCAAGCTTGACGATGCTCTCAAAGACATGTTGAATCGTCCCTTCGGAAACGAGTAGCACAACAGGAAAAACGCATGGCCTACTGGCTGATGAAATCGGAACCGTCCACCTGGAGCTGGGACCAACAGGTGAAAAAAAAGACGGAATGCTGGAACGGCATCCGCAATCATCAGGCCGCAAATAACATGAAGTCCATGCAACTGGG
Source organism: Alphaproteobacteria bacterium (assembly GCA_018000295.1). Lineage (GTDB taxonomy): Bacteria > Pseudomonadota > Alphaproteobacteria > Micavibrionales > Micavibrionaceae > JAGNKE01. The sequence continues at coordinate 51,374 of JAGNKE010000002.1, forward strand.
CGATCTCGCCTTCTTCTACCACTCCACTGAGGAAAAGCAGATCGTGGGCATTATAGAGATCGTTAAGCTCTACTACCCCGACCCCACCGATGAAACAGGCCGCTTCGGTATGGTGGATGTAAAAGCCGTAAAGCCGCTGCCCTATCCGGTGCCACTGGGCCTGATCAAAACGCACCCGAAACTGCAGAATATGCCAATCATCAAACAGTCCCGCCTTTCCGTCTCACCCGTGACACCGGAGGAATGGAAAACAATCTGCACACTGGGCGGCGTATAGACGGTAGGAAAAGGCTAAAAAAATGTCTCATGAAATCTTCAAACCTTCTGCTGAAACGCTCAAAAACGCGCTGATCTCGCCCGAAAAATATCAGGAAATGTATAAACGCTCCCTCGCCGATCCCGACAGCTTCTGGGGCGAAATGGCGCAGCGTCTGGACTGGTTCAAAGCACCTACAAAAATCAAGAACACCAGCTTTAATCCCCCTGTCTCCATCAAATGGTATGAGGATGGGATCCTCAACGCCTGCTACAACTGTGTGGACCGCCACCTGCCCGCAAAGGCCAACGACACCGCCATCATCTGGGAAGGCAACGACCCGGCGGAAGACAAAAAAATCACTTACGCCGAACTCAAGGACGAAGCATGTAAACTCGCCAACGCCCTCAAATCCCGCGGCGTGAAAAAGGGCGACCGGGTGACGATCTACATGCCGATGATACCGCAGGCAGTGTACGCCATGCTGGCCTGCGCCCGCATCGGCGCGATTCATTCCGTCGTGTTCGGCGGCTTCTCGCCCGAATCGCTCAAGGGTCGGATCGAGGATTGCAAATCCGATATCGTAATCACCGCCGACGAGGGAAGACGCGGCAACAAAACCATCCCGCTCAAGGCCAACGTCGATGCAGCCCTCAAATCCCTGGCGCACGTACACACCGTTTTGACCTACAGACTGACGGGCGGAAAGATCGGTTGGGAGGAAAAGCGCGATGTCTGGTGGCATGACCTCGTCGATTCGCAAAAACCCGACTGCCCTTGCGAGGAAATGAACGCCGAGGATCCCCTCTTCATCCTCTACACCTCTGGCTCGACCGGAAAACCCAAGGGCGTCCTGCACACCACGGGCGGCTATCTGGTCTTCGCCGCCATGACGCACGAAATGGTGTTCGACGTTCACCCCGGCGAAATCTACTGGTGCACCGCCGATGTCGGCTGGGTCACCGGCCACTCCTACATCGTCTACGGCCCGCTGGCCAACGGTGCGGCCACGCTGGTCTTCGAGGGTGTCCCGAACTACCCCGACAATTCCCGCTTCTGGCAAGTCGTGGATAAGCACAAGGTGAATATCTTCTACACCGCCCCCACGGCGATTCGCGCCCTGCTCTATCACGGCGATGAGCCTGTAAAGAAAACCAGCCGAAAATCCCTGCGCGTCCTCGGCACGGTCGGCGAACCGATCAACCACGAGGCCTGGCTCTGGTACTATAATGTCGTCGGCGACAAACGCTGCCCGATCATCGACACATGGTGGCAGACTGAAACCGGGGGCCACCTGCTGACTCCACTCGTCAGCTTCGATCTGAAACCCAGCTCCGCGACCAAACCCTTCTTCGGGATTGTGCCTGTACTTGTGGATGCTCAGGGGAAAACTCTGGACGGAGAGGCCGAAGGCGCCCTCTGCATCGCCGATTCATGGCCCGGACAAATGCGGACCGTCTTCGGCGATCATAAGCGCTTCGAGGAAACTTACTTTTCCACATACCCCGGAATGTACTTCACCGGCGACGGCGCACGGCGGGATAAGGACGGCGATTACTGGATCACCGGCCGTATCGATGACGTCCTGAACGTCTCCGGCCACCGCATGGGTACGGCCGAAATCGAAAGCGCCATCAACGAACACCCGAAGGTCGCAGAAAGTGCCGTGGTCGGCTACCCCCACGACATCAAGGGCCAGGGCATCTTCGCCTACGTCATCCTCGTGGAGGGAACGCAAGCCGGAGAGGAAATTAAAGCCGAAATCAACGCAACCGTCCGCCGCGTCATCGGCCCCATCGCTACACCCGACATCATTCTGCTGACCGACGGCCTGCCCAAGACCCGCTCCGGCAAGATCATGCGCCGCATCCTCCGCAAGATCGCCGCGAACGAATTCGAAAATCTGGGCGACACCTCCACCCTCGCCGACCCGTCGGTGGTGGACAGCCTGATCGCCAAGCGCAAAACACTCTAACGTAAAGCAAAAAGGAAAACCGAATGTCCGAAAAACCCGTGATCGCCGCCCGCGAACCCGCCGTAGTGGAGTTACAGGAAGGCAAGAACTACTGGTTCTGTATGTGCGGAAAATCAAAGAAACAGCCCTTCTGCGACGGCTCCCACACGGGAACAAGCTTCGAGCCGCTCAAATTCGCCGCCGAAAAAACCGGCAAGGCCTGGCTCTGCCAGTGCAAACACTCCGGCAAGAAACCCTTCTGTGATGGGACACACTCGAAGCTGGCTGAGTAAAAGAAGACTAAAAGAAAAGTGGCGTATAAGCCTTACGCTTCAATCCTCTCCTTCAGCCTCCTGTAAAACCCAGCCCGCCTCCGGCAAAGCTCAAACGCACCCGCTAAAGCCGCTGCCCCGAAAACCAGGGCGACCCAGGCCAACCCGAATCCGCCCAGCGCCGCCGAAAGAACCACGACCAGCGGCCCCACCGGAAACAGCGCAAACCCGAACGGGGCAAACCACAGATCCCGCCGCGCCCGCTCATAGCGCTTGCGGACCAGAGTCTTCTGCGCCGCCGGATTTTGCTTTTTTTCAACGAGGTGTTGGGCCAGCTTGTGGGCGCTCCAGTTTTTATCCTCCGCGCCAGCCGCAAAACAAACCCCGGCCTCAAGCTGCAGCGAATCGTAAAAGCGGTTCACCTTCCGCAAGCCCGAAAAACTGCTCCGCAGACGCTCAAGGCTGCGCCCGCCATCAGTCAGGAAGTCAAGAAACCGCTCCTCCTCGAACCACTGGTCGGGAACATCGCGGTGTTCCGCGAACACACGCAGCACAAGCTCACGCGCCTCTTGCTCGGTCATAGGGGAATTGTAGCGTAATAAAGGAGACTCAGAAATCTCGAATAATCAAATCGCAAAAAAACAAAAAACCCGCCGATACAGCGGGCTTCTTTACAAAGAACAACTAAAGCCCTAAACCATCCCGATCGCGGACTTATAAAGCTCCAGCAGCTCGTCCGATTCCCGGCGCTTTTGCTCATCGACCTTGCGGAGGGAGATAATCTTGCGAATCGTCTTCACATCGAACCCCACACCTTTCGCCTCGGCATAGATCTCCTTGATATCCTCCGCCAAAGCGGCCTTTTCCGCCTCCAGCCGCTCCAGACGGTCGATAAAGGATTGCAACCTCTGCGCTCCGATCCCGGCGACATCGCCCTGCGAAACATCGTTCTTGTTCGCGACTTTCTTCTTTGTAACGGGCGCGGTTGCGGACTCCTCTTCCTCGAAATCCTCATCAACGGCGATATTTTTTGCGCTTTCGGCCATAACAACACTCCTGATAAATACAAGCTAAAAGGAACAGAATTCTAAGGACTGTTTAAGAAAAATAGCGAGTGACTTAAAAAAGATTTCAACAAGAAAAACCAAAACCTTTATTTTTTCTTATTTTCAATAATCTTTACATTAAAGGACTCGATCAAAACACTGTGTTCATTAGTTACCCCTTCGGGATACTTGGGAAGATCTTTGGTTTTAACCCGCCCCACCTGAACAGTCACAAACATACTTTGCGTAATCGCTTCGCTATCCTGAACAATTTTGTAATCCTTAGCCCCCTTCGTGACATAAGTAACCATCATTCTGACTTTGTACAGCCAACGATAACGCCCTTCGACGTCTCCCTCGTTAAGGATAATAGGAATCTCCTCCGCAAAGGCCTTGATATCATACTGTCCCGTATCAAGGGTTTTTAGAAAATTAGCATCCTGAAGAAATTTTAGATAATCCGCCTTTGCGGTCTTGCTTAAGTTAAGAACCTTAAACTTATATTCTTCTTTGTACTTTGCACTGCTATACGACATAAGATCAGGTAAAGTATCCTCAACCCAATCAGCAATATCGGCGCTGGGACGGTGCCGGATATGAAGTGGGGTGGAATTCTCGCCAAGAACGCCTTCTACGCTAGGAGCAGTAATAACCTGATCGCCGTCAGCAAAAGGCGCTTGCAGAGTCTCCGAGGGATCAGGCCTTTTTTCCTTCAATGATGGAAAAAAAAACTCCAACCAGCTATCGGAATAGGCTGGAGAAGATATGAATAAAAAACATGGCAAAAGCGCAAAGAAATACAGATAAGACCTTCCGGGACGTTTTTTTTTCATAGCACAAAGCACCTGTACCGTTCATATGCACAACCTTGATTTCAACATAATTTAATAAAGCCTGTCTAGTAGGATAAAATCCCTGACGACAGTTAATCAAAAAATTAAGCATAGCACGATTTTAGCAAGAAAAAAGGACTCGACTTTTCCGGCGGAAACACCAATTTTAGGGCCATGGGCAAACGGGGCGACAATCTGGAAAAAAACACGCTCGGCGGCCGTCTGGCGCGCTACGGGCGCGTATCCGGGACAATGGCGGGTCTCGCGGCCCGTCTGGCCGGCGAAAAATACTTGGGAATCAAAATTGAGCGCGAAGAACACGCCCAGAAACTGGTGGAATCTCTGGGCAACCTAAAAGGTCCGCTCATGAAGGTCGGGCAGATCCTGTCTACGATCCCCGAAGCTCTCCCCCCCGAATACGCCCAGACCTTCCAGCAGCTCCAGTCCAACGCTCCGCCGATGGGCTGGCTGTTCGTCCGCCGCCGCATGAAGGCCGAACTGGGCCCGGACTGGGAAAAAAAATTCAAATCCTTCGAAAAGGAAGCCGCCGCCGCAGCCAGTCTGGGCCAGGTCCACAAGGCCGTCGCGCATGATGATCGCCTGCTCGCCTGCAAGCTGCAATACCCCGATATGCAATCCGCGATCGACGCCGACTTGAACCAACTCAGGATAATATTTTCCATATACGAACGCTATGATAAAGCCATCCAGACAACCCACATCCATCAGGAACTCTCCGACCGCTTGCGGGAGGAACTGGATTACCACCTCGAAGCCCGCCACTGCCGCCTTTATGGTCATATGCTCCGCGATGAGAAAAACGTCCACGTCCCCGAAGTCGTGGAGGAACTCTCAACCGCCCGCCTCCTGACCAGCACCTGGCTGGAGGGTGAAAAAATCCTGAACTTCAAGGACGCAAGCACAAAAACCCGCAACACCATCGCCCTCAATATGTTCCGCGCCTGGTATGTCCCGCTCTATAATTACGGCGTCATCCACGGCGACCCGCATCTGGGCAACTACACCGTCCGCAAGGATCTCGCGATCAACCTGCTGGATTTCGGCTGCATCCGCGTCTTCCCGCCTAAATTCGTCGGGGGTGTGATAAACCTTTACAACGCCCTGATGACAAACGACAACGATCTCGCCGTCCACGCCTACGAAACTTGGGGTTTCAACGGCCTCAGCAAGGACCAGATCGAAACCCTGAACATTTGGGCCAATTTCCTCTATGGTCCGGTGATGGAAGACAAGATCAGGCCCATCGGCGAGGTCTCAAACGGCGTCTATGGCCGCGAAACGGCGGAAATCGTCCATAAAAAGCTCCGGGAAGTCGGCGGCGTGAAGGTGCCTCGCGAATTCGTCTTCATGGACCGCGCCGCTTTGGGCCTCGGCTCCGTTTTCCTCCACCTGAAGGCGGAAATCAACTGGTACCGCGTTTTTAACGAGTTGATCGAAGGGTTTGATGAGAAGAAAATGGGCAGCACCCAAAAGGATGCCTTGAAAAAATTTTCTATCCCGGTAGGCGCCTAGAAAAATTTTTCTCAAAAAAAATGAGAACTGCGATAATAGAAAACAACAAAGGAAAAATTGAGGAATACACTGTCATGAAAACCAAACTCCTGAATTTTTTATTTCTGGCTATAGCCTTCTTTGCTACGGCAGCTCACGCCTTCTTTGGGTCAAGCGGTCCAAACCCCAATCTGGAAAAAATCAAGGTAATCCGCCAGGAGGTTCTCACAAGCACACAAGAAATATGGAAATCCATTGAGACCGAAACATCAAAGCTCAGAGCAGTGCACCAGCAAATTGATCAATTCACCCCGGAAAAAGTTAATGCCCTGTCGTTAAAACTGATTATGAACGAAATGGAAAAGCGTCAGGTCTGGGCACAAAAATTTGACGAACTGGCAGACTTCTTAAAACACGAATACAATCAAATCCCCCAAAAAGTCTCCTCAGCTACCGACATGGCCCCGGTTTTTCGGGATATGGTTCTAAACCACTACGAGAGCGAATTCGTTGAAACAGCAAAAAAAACAGGATACATCTACCTGACAAAAGCTAAAACCATAAACAACCTGATATACGATTTCTATAAAAAGCTGGCGGAAACACGTTTTCCCAAGGAACTGGGATCCAGCGCCGCACCGGAAAATATAAGCTTAGAAAATTTAAACGCTTTTAAGGGCGCTCTCACACTGGAAATGTGGGAAAACGCGAACGGGGATAAAAAGGAATTTGATGAGTTTGTTTCGCACTTCCATTTTAACCCGGCCGAGGACAGCGTCTACTATCAGGCGGCAACCCAATTATATATGCGTAATCCTGAGCTACAAAAGCAGCTTCAGGATAGCTTTATTGCATCCTTCTTTAGTGACGGACTTTTAAAAGCGGAAACAGACCTGAAATATAAAATTATACCTGTTATGAACACGGAGCTACCCACAGCTCTGCCCAAAGCCTCTGGACAAGCACTCGAAAAATTCGCCCGGGAAAGTATGGATGTGCTGAAAGGCTTTTACTCGAGCCCATCGGGTGCGGATACAAAATTTTGCCTTGTTTTCGCAGATGCCAGAGAGTTTGTAGGAATCGACTACAATCAGATTTTGAATCTGTATTTTCACAAGGACACGCCTTGGCAGATCGGCTTTTTTCAGGCCGTAAACGATGTTTTGTTTTCGGCGCAAACCAAACCCGAAACATACAAATCCAAACTCGGCGAAGCCGAAAACTTGCTGCGTTTGGCAAAAAAGGCGGCAGTGTCGTCTGTATCTGAGAACACCCATTATAAGAAACTATTGGGTAAAAACAAATATAGTCCCCGGCGATTCTGCTTTTTAAGATACACGCTTTTGTCGGAGCTTCTGAAACTCCCAGAGCCCTCGAGAGAAGACGCGCTGAGGATGCTTTACACAAACGAGGCAACTGTAAAACCGATCAGCTCTCCAAGTCCGAAGAAAAAAAAATAACCCATACAAAAATCTGACATTAAGCTTCAATACCGTTAATTTATCACTGAACATTTAAGAGAGAATTCGCTACATAAAACGGTTATGATGGACGAATGAATGCCTCCTTCATTTTGTTGTCTCTGCTCATCCTTTTTGGGTTCATTTTAGGATTTTTTGGCCTGACCGCCCATTACCTGCAGATTCCAACTCGAGCAAGAATGCTTGTTGTGTCTGTGGCTTGCATTCTGTTTAGCTTGGGCATCGCTATAAACAATTTCAAAGACCCCCTGCAAGAAGAAGGCATCTTGACAATTCCTAGATTGGGCTTCCCTTTGCCCAGAGAATACAGGACACCCTCTCAATCATTATCCTTGCAGAGACAGAAGAAATTTACAGAGATAAAAAAAATAAGCCTGCCCTCAGCGGCTTCCGCACCGCCCGTCCTCTGGAAGGATCTGCTGATTTTTGGAACCGAAGATTCGGTCGTGCGCGCCCTGTCGCGCACCAGCGGCGAACCGGTCTGGACGCTGACAATAAAAAACCCTCTATCGGTTTTGGGCCTCAGCGCAATAGACGGCAAGCTGTTCGCGGGAGAAAAGGAGAACTCCACAGGTTCCTCAAACTTCTATTGCATCGAGGCCCAAACAGGAAAAGTGCTATGGATGGTCTCTCTTCTGGGCGGAGCCAAAACTAACCCCTCTGCGGATAAAAGTATCGGGTTGCTGCTCATCGGCACCACTACAGGCGCCTCCCTTGCTCTTCATTACGCCTCCGGCGAGAAGCATTGGAAAACCGAATTAGGACCGCTGGTGGCTGAGACGATGTTTTTTAATAAAAAGGCATTCATTCTTTCAAACAGGTCCGACCTTCCGGGAAAAACAGCGCTAAGAGCCCTTGTAACCAACAACAGCCGTGAATACTGGCATACTTTCCTTGAGGGCGAACCAATGGACCTGATCGCCATCGACGAGAAAACCGATGCACTGCTGATATTGACGATGCAACACAGACCCACCGAAGACGCCGATCCCCAAAAAGCATGGATTCAGATGATGATACACAATGGCAAGATGAGATGGAGAGCCGAAGTCCCGCCGGATACCCTGCCCTCCCTGCTCTACTCCTCCAGAGAAAAGCTAGTGGTATTCACCACGCGGAGCGGCTTCATGATCGCGCTCAACATTTACGACGGAAAGGAACTCTGGAGAGCCGAGGTCGGCAAGGAAACGCGCAGCGGTCCAAGCCTTTTTTTCCCTTTGAGCAACCCGATAATTGCCGCAGTGTCCCATGATGGGGTTTTCTCGTTACGCAGGGCACACGACGGCAAGGAAATAGCCCGCAGCACATTAGAACCGGGCGCAACAGTCCCCCCGGTCATGAGCGAAGATTCGGCCTATGTGTTGACCCCCGGCCACCTCCATATTTTCGGCGGCCTGATGTCGCTGAAGGATAAACCAAGCACTACACCAACAAAACCCATCAGCCAGCCAGCGGAGAAGAAGTAAAAGAATCTAGCAGATTTTAAAATTAACGCTCCTGCCAGATCAACGCCTCATCCTTCGGCCAACTCACGGTCCAGCCGAAATTGACGGTCGTCTCCTGCTGTGGCTCCAAAGTCCCGGACCAGTGTGTCGCCCCCTGCACTTGATCGTAATCCTTATCGTAACCCGCTGTGGTCTTATCGTTCAGGATGTCCACGACGATCCGTTCGTCTTTCGACGAAGGAATGACCTCCACCACTTCATATCGAACTGGATATTTATTAAGGTTCTTGATAACCGTCGAGAAATCCTTTTCCGTCACGCTGGATTTGGCGATCAGTCCTGTTTCTGCCGTCTGGTCCTTGAGCATATTCCGTTTGACCGTCACGCCGTCATCAACCCCGAAAAACACTTTACCTTCCTCGCCGGGCCGGATCAGGTCGTGTATGTAGCTTTGGCCGATGAACGCGCCGTCTCGGAAAAGATTCACCTGCCCCGGCAGGATCGGCGTATCGCCCTTTAGCTTGATTTTAGCCACGATATAAGCCTCGGTGGTGATTTGCGGCTTGATCTGGACAAAAAGCTCTGGTTCCGCTCTCACTTCTCCGATGGAAAGCTTCGTCTGCGCCCCGTCCGATTTGACGGTTGCGGGGCCGGTCACCTTATATTCACCGACAAAACCGCCGGTATTGATCTGTGAAACCACCGGAGCGGGCGTCACATCCCTCAAAACACGCTCCTCCTGCAGGCGTCTCCATCGGTGTAGAGGGTCTTCACCACCGCCACCTTCTTCCGGCAACTGCAAACGGTCCGTAGGGGTCTCCACAGGGACAGGCATGGTACTGTGACCCTCCCGGACAGCTTTTTCAAAGGCAGCTTCCTCTGCGTCTTCATCAGCCTGAATGTAGGATGGGGAGGCTTCCCCCGCGCCGGGGGCGGGAGGCTTATAAACAGATAACCACACGGAGGTTGTTTCCGGCAGCGCCGCACCCTGTCCCGGCTGCGCCGTGGACAGCGTCAGAGCGATATCCTGCCAGTCTTCCCCGCTATTCTGCCAGACCGACCCGTAATGAATGAAGTCCAGTTTTTTCGATTTCATATCGAGCCGCGCATCATAGATCGGCGCCCAGCCGACATTCGACACTTGATAGCTGAGAACGACATTCAGCGTCGTCTTTTGATCGGTTTCGAAAGGAACGGTGACCGTATGGCTTTGCTTGTTCCCGCCGCGAACTTGGCGTAAATCCGCATTGATCTTGGCGATTTTATTGTTTGAATCCAGTATTTTTGCATCTACGGCCAGTCCGGCCTTGAGATTGTCCAGAATCTTAGCGGACAGTCCGTCCGAAGCGGTGACCCAGGTATTATAATTAAGCGCCATCGCATCGGGGTTTTGCCCCTGCCCGAAAAAGACCTGCCGCGCCCATGTTTTAAGAAATTCGTTCGCCTCCGTAAGCGCTGCCTTTTCGGCTTCATAGGCTTTGATCGCGGCTTTTTCCTGCAACAGCAGATCGCTGAGTTCCTGCACTCGTGGAACCGTGAATTCCTCGGACGTATCACGTTTATGCGTAAGAGCGCCGAAAACGACACGCGCCTCCGAATGTCCGCTGACCCGCAGAGAGTTGGTGAAAAGCCCAAGCGGAAGCCCCTTGAAAACCAGATTATGCGCCCCCGCCGGAATCTCGATTTTCGCCTCGCGTGTGACGGTCGCCCGGTCGCTGTATACAACGGCGGACTTGATCGCGCTCTCAACCGGAAGATCCTCGGCCCGGACAGCGGTAGGAACCAGAACCCACGAAACGGCAAAACACAGGAAAGTACGGCGAATGAAAAAGCTCATGACCACGGCCCCCGATAAAATGGAAAGTTACATAAGACTAGAGGATAAAAGCTGACGTAGCAAGGATCCGGGGATGGGGTGTCGTTACTTCTTCAAGGCCGAAAGTGCCTTGTCAAAGACAGGGATGGTCTCCTTGGCGTATTTCTCAATCTGCTTAACGACCTTTTCAAAAGACTCCTGCGAGTCGTCCTGATCCTCGTCTTCAATTCTGATGCTTTCACTTCCGAGCCGCGTAAATTGCTCGGTGAACTTTTTCCTTTTGCTCAACGGCACACCGCCTTCAATCAGTGTATTATAGTAAAGCTGCCGAACATCCTGTCTTCCCGGCCCGAGTACAAAGCGCATTCTTAGACGCGCCCTCTTGCGGTCGAGTTCAAATTCAAGGAGCATAAGCCTATTGCTTCTCCAATCCTCGACGCTTTGAAAGTCAGGGAGGCTGTCCCATTCCTCGACAGCGAAGGACATAAGTGTAGCCGAGCTAATGTCGCAAACAACCCGCAAATCTGATGCCTCCGCCATCTTTGCGGCAATTTTCTCTCGTTCTTTATAAAGCTGTCCAAACAGACCACCAACATCGTCTGGCTGATATTTCATCAGAAATTCAAGCGCCCCACGATGCTGACTCCAAAGTTTTTCTGCCAATTCTTCCTGATTCTTGTCCGTCAAATGATGCCTCCGTAACATTGCTAAATAAGCAGAGAGCAGACTACGCGCATCGGAAGCACCCTGCTGCTTCTGAACAACGCTGTCCAGTTCCTGCGCCACCTCAGCCAAACCAAGAGTGATCCAGCCTATCCCGTCTTCATCGCTGGCATCGTCGGTATTCTTGGTGAGGAAGATAAAAAGATGCCTCCAACCATTTGCTTCAGGCCATTGCTCCTTAACAACTTCGCGGTAGCGTCGCAACTGACCGCTATGCTCCCCGGAGTCGATCTTCAACTCAATAACCAGAATAAGCTTTGCCTCGTTAACGATTGCAAGCAAATCTATGCGATGCCATTCCCGGCGTATCTGCGCTTTCTCAAAATCCATGAGGTGGACATCAAGAGGTGTGATGCCGCCTTCGGCTACGCCCCCCTGCACACGAGCGACCGCACGCATCAACGCACGTAGACACTCAGAGCCAAATCCATGCGGCCTATGGGGATCAAGGCAGTATGCAAGGAAATGTCCGTGCCGAACCTCTTGCCGCACCATTCCCACAGCCTCAAATGGACAGAATACGTCAAGGGATTTCTCGATAGCCTCGAAATCAGGATTGGCAATCAGCAACGCTTCCAACAAAGCTTCTTCAATCACCACTGCTTCCCCACACAAAGTTTTTTGGAGAAATAAAATTTGTATTATAATAAATGGCGCACATAGGGGGAGTTTGTTCGAACCAGATTTTAGGTGTTTTGGCCGACTGGTGCGTGATTTTGGGCAACCTTCCTTCCGAAAATTGATAAGGGTTGCTCCTGCAACCCTGCCTCGTGGCGAACAGGCGGGTGTGCAAGCGGAAAGGAGAATCTGCGGCGGGCGCATAAGCCGAAGGCGCGGAGCCTCGGGAACCGCCGATTGTACTTGAAGCGCGCCGAGGGGCCGCGCCCCTAAGCCTAGTCACATCGCGAAGGGTCGGGGCCGAATGGCCGATACCGCGAGAGCCGTTTTGTTTTTCGAAACCCCGTCCCTTAAAGGGTACGCTCAAATTGAAGTTGGCTCCTGAAAACCTTTTGCCCCTACGCACTTGCGAAAGCCCCCGAATAAATCGAATTTCATGATAAGAGGGGATAAGAATTTTCGTGGATGACTTTTCCACAAAGGATTTCAGCGGCATTCAATGCATTGTTTGTAAAAGGCAATTTGAATTGATACTGATTCATGATAGAGTGGAACGAAAGGGAAACAAAATATGTCGCGCTTGTCAGGAAAAATCATTGAAACTCACATCGACGAAAACGGTGAGAGTGATTTTGCTTTGGGCAAGCGCCTGCGCGCGCTTCGTGAATTGACCGGGATGACCAAGAAGGAGGTGTCCGCAAAACTTGGCATCAGTCAGGCAACTCTCTCAAAACTCGAAGCCCGCGCGGATATAAATGTATCTACTGTAAGGCACTATGTTGAAGCATTGGGTGCAACCCTCAAAATCAATGCAGCCTTCCGAGCCGATAGCTCGGTGGCGTTTCGGATTGCGGATGCATTCGACACCGACCTTGTTGACGAAGATCAATTGCTGCTTCCGATCTTCGGCGAAGAGGATTTTCGCCACCATCGCGATGTAGTTCTAAGCATAAAGCCGATTTATTCGTCGAAAATATTGCATGGAACAAAAACAGTCGAGCTGCGCCGACGGTTTCCGGTAAACGTACCGGCGGGCACAATCGCCTATATTTATTCAACTACGCCAGACAAAGCATTGGTGGGCTTTGCGGAAATAGATTCCGTCGTCAAAAAGAGTGTCAATGGAATTTGGCGCGAATACAGGGACGAAGCTTGCGTTGCAAAGGATGATTTCGACAAGTATTTCAGTGGTCAAGAATTCGGATATGCGCTCCGGTTAAAGAAGGCGGTACCTTTTAAAGAGGCGATCGACCTCATTAAACTTAGGGAGCGCTTTGGATTCGAGCCGCCGCAATCCTTCCTTTACGCAAAGCCTCTCCTCCGCGAGGCGTTGAGGCATGAGCTCACAGAATTATCTCATTGATACGAACGTATTTATTGATCTTGAAAGCGATCGCAAAGTTAATGCGGAAATCGCCGCATTTCTGGCGCTAGCAAACAAGCACGGGGTAGGCGTTTTCGTTCACGAATCCGCCAAGGATGATATTCGGCGCGATCAAGACAAAACCCGCCGCGAAATTTCGCTGAGCAAGATCTCGAAATTTCAAACAATCAAAAAACAGCGAGGCCTTAAAGATGAGCATCTTTCCAATCAATTCGGCCCGCTGAATAAAGACAATGACATTGTAGATGCGATTCATCTGCACGCATTGGAAACCGGTGCGGCGGACTTTCTGATCACTGAAGACAGAAAACTGCATTCTCGCGCCCGGCAATACGCACCTCACCTATCCAGGCGTGTTCTCTTTATCGCGGATGCGGCCTCATTGCTGGTCTCGACATATGAGCCGGTCGAAGTGCCGATCAGATATGTTGAAGAAGTCACCGCGCATGAAATTCCTCTCAATGATGAAATCTTTGACAGCCTTCGTGAGGGCTATGAGGGCTTCGATACATGGTGGAAAGAGAAGTGCGTCGCAAAACACAGAAAATGCTGGGTTGTCGATGATGGCGGGCTGGCGGGCTTGATTGTTAGAAAAGATGAGAAAGATTCGGACACAGACGCGACGCTCGCTGGCAAAAAAATTCTCAAGATCTGCACCTTTAAAGTCCGTCCAGAAAAACGCGGCCTCAAAATCGGAGAATTGCTGCTCCGCCAAGCCCTTTGGTTCGCCCAATCAAACAATTATGACGTCGTCTACCTGACAACAAAAATCGAACAGAGGGCGCTGATCGAACTGCTCGAGTACTACGGTTTTCGTCACACAACCACACAGGGCGAGGACGAACTCGTCTATGAAAAAAAGATGTCATCGGCAGCCGTTCCGCTTGAAACGGGCGACAATCTATATGAGGTCGCCAAACGCGAGTATCCACGGTTCTATGTCGGAGAGCAGGTAAAATCATATGTTATTCCGATTAAGGAGGAATATCACGATACGCTCTTCCCGGAGTTGAAGGATGATCCCCAGGGCGACTTATTGGCAAGTGCCGGAATCACAGGCGGCCCAAAACGTCCGGGAAATACCATCCGGAAGGTGTATCTTTGTCAGGCGCAGGCAAATCTATTGCAGCCGGGCGCCATTATTTTTTTCTACAAGAGCTCTTCAACCCTCAAGCCGTCGCAAGCCATAACTACAATTGGCATTTTTGAAGATATGCAGCGGGCTACATCAACGACAGAGTTGATGCGACTTACGGGAGGACGTTCCGTATACAGTGAGGCTGAGTTGAAAAGCTGGAATGCAACGCCGGCCAGACCCGTTAAGGTTATCAACTTCTTGCTGACCGGATATGCAGTTCCGCCAGTTCCGTTGAAGACGCTTATCAGCGAAGGAATTTTCGCCAGCCGTCCACCGCAATCCATAAAAACTTTGGAACACAGTCAGCTCAGAGCGCTTCTTTCTCAGATCGACCTCGGGTTCAAGACATGAGAGAGCGACAGATACTGGCGGTGGCGGGCCTTTCCGGATCGGGGAAAAGCACGCTGATCAAAAAGGCGAAATCGCAGTTTAAGTTTCAGCACTTGTCGGCAAGTGAGTTAATAAAAAAGTTTAAAGTAAAAAATGAAAACATAATTGCGAGTTCGGAGGAGCTGAGAACCGGTAATTTACCACAAAACCAAATTGATCTTGTCCATGCATTTTTGTATGAAAAGTCCAGAATCGAGGGCGACATTATATTTGACTGCCACACCCTGATCGATACGCCAAATGGTCTGATCTGCATTTCGAGTGATGTGTTTAAGGTGATCGGGGTCTCCCATTTTGCATTCCTACGGGTCGATCCGAAGGCGCTTTCCGTACGCCGACACATGGATAAGGGCCGCAAACGCCCGAAACGCAACCCCGACGAGCTTGCCGAACAACAGAAAATAGCGTTGGAAGCTGCACTGGATATAGCGAGAGATATTGAAACGCCATTCACCGAATTGGCGGTCTCACCCTGTGAGGAGATCGAGGGGCTGCTTTCTCAGCTCAATTTTGCGAGAATTGTTAATACCTAACTAGAGATGCGAAAATGACGACTATATATATCGATACAAACATAATGATTAATGAGAATTTCATGCGTTCGGCTTCGGCGCAGGCTTTTTTTAAGGCGTGCGCGCTCTTGCATATTGAATGCGTTATTCCGGAAATTGTCATTGATGAGGCTAAAGGCAATTACCCGAAGAAATTAGATGAAAAGGTGAAATCCTTTCTAAAGGCCCAAAGAGACCTTACGAAACTCGTCAAGCTGGACGCGAAAAATTTCGTTTTCAGTGATGCAGTCGAAGAATTTGAAGACTGGCTCGATAATCTTATCGAAGAGTACGAGATCACGGTTGCGCCGTATCCAGAAATATCAGCTAAAGAGCTGGTCAAAAAATCCTATGAGAACAAGAAGCCCTTTAAGGATACTGGCGAGGGACATAAAGACTATGTCGTCTGGCGCTCTGTAAAGTCGCATATCGAAGGGCAAACGACCACGCCGCCAAATATCTTTCTGACAAACAACACCAAGGACTTCTGTACGCAGAGCAACGAAGGCAATCCAATTTTACACCCCGAACTCGCTGAACAGATCGCAGAGGAAGCGCGTAGACCACGTGTTTTGACGTCGATAAAGGCCGGATTTGACCAAGTTCTAGCGCCGAATTTGGAAGGCATCACGCTCGAAGAGCTTCCAAATTTGGCAGCTCACGATATTGAGTCAATGACAGGGGAATATCTACTTAAAGATTTGCCGCAACGCACAGCCTATGGATTTGAAGGTGTGCCGTTCAGCAACGACATTTCGATTAGCGCGGTCGGCGCACACCAGATTAAAAACATCAGTCTGAAAAAGGTAGATGACGAGGTCATTATCAATATCTCAGGCGGTGTTGATATCGAAGTGTTTGGCTTTATCGACAAGCACGCATACTACCACGACGATGAGGATGGGATCGATGTATGTATTGTCGATGCAGATTGGAACGACCATGTTATGGCTGTGAGTGCGTCTGTCGAGACTGATTTCGAACTGACTATATTTTATTCCATCGAAAACAATGAAGTAGTGGGTTACGAGATTGATCTGCCTCTGGAAATCGACGACGGTTGGCCGTATAAATAGCGAACATTTTTCGAAGAACGCTCCCTCGACTACAGTCCGCGGGCCAAATGTCAGCGGGTGTCCAACGTGCGCAATGCTGGCCCATGTTTCAAATGAGCACGGGCAGTGTCTAGGTCATGGGTTTAGGGGCGCGAAAGCCTATTACGGCATCCAATCGGGGCACGGTTGGTCGAGGGGAAGGTTCCAAGGAAGGGCGGCGCGAAGGCTCCCGTCCTTGGTCTCCATGAAATGGTCCGGGTGTCGGGGCAGGAACGCCCTGACTGGCGGGTGTCGGGGGGCCATTACCCTGACGAGTGGGTTTCAAGGGGCGCAATAGCCCCTGAGCGATGGGTGCAGGGAGAGCGAAGTCTCCCGCTCGTGGTCAATCGGCGAAACGATTGCTGGCGCGGTCTGGCCCAATGCCGGATGAGCGCCACAGGCCGGGAGGGATGCAACGGGAGGCGCGCAGCGGGCCTCCCTTGCCAAGGGGGCGTTGTACTACAACGCACACCTTGCGGTGCGTCTGATTGGCAATCCGGTCGCGTATTACAAAGAGCGCTCTGTATTACAAAATGACCCAAGAGGATGAAGTTCGAACCCTGATTTGTGGATCGTTTTCATTCTCCGATTCTCATGCTCGTCTTGATCCCGCGAAGTGCGTTAGGGTGAAGGCATGCGCCCGAACGTGAATCAGAATCTGCAACCTGCAAACGCCGTCATCTATGCGCGCGTATCGTCCACCGCTCAGGTTCGCAAAGGCCAAGGGCTGGGATCGCAGGAAACCCGCTGCCGCGAGTTCGCCCGCATGAAAGGCTATGAGGTTGATCGCGTCTTCGCAGATGAAGCCGTCTCGGGCGGGATAACGACACGCCCCGGTATGCAGGCCATGCTCGGGTATCTGAGCCTTCAAGCTCGCAAGCAAAGCTTCGTTGTCATCATCGACGATATCAGCCGCCTTGCGCGGGATATCAAAGCCCATCTGGAATTGCGGGATGCTATCGCCTCGGTTGGCGCACGCCTTGAAAGCCCGTCTATCGAGTTCGGCGAGGACAGCGACTCTATCCTCGTTGAAAACCTGCTCGCCAGCGTGAGCCAGCATCAACGCCAGAAGAACGCGGAGCAAACCAAAAACCGGATGCGCGCCCGCGCCATGAACGGCTATTGGGTATTCGGCGCTCCGCGTGGTTTCGCCTACCTGCACAAGCCCGGCCAAGGCAAAATCTTGGTCAGGGATGAGCCACTCGCCTCGGTCATCACGGAAGCCCTTGAAGGCTTCGCCTCGGGGCGGTTCGGCTCTCAGGTCGAAGTTAAGCGCTTTCTCGAACGTCAGCCGGACTATCCGAAGGACCTGCCGAACGGTGAAATCCGCAATCAGCGCGTGGCGGAATTACTGACGCAGCCGCTCTATGCCGGATATCTCGAATTGCCGCGCTGGGGCGTTACCTTCCGCAAGGCTCAGCATGAAGGACTGATCGCACTCGCCACCTTCGAGAAAATCCAAGAGCTTTTGCGCACCGGGGCGAAAGCACCCGCCCGAAAGGATATTCGCTCGGACTTCCCTCTTCGCGGCCTTGTGGTCTGTTCTGACTGCGAATCGCCGCTGACGGCCTGCTGGTCCACGAGCAAAACGGGTGACAAGCATCCCTATTACCTCTGCCCGAAGAAAGGCTGCGCCAGCTATCGCAAATCCGTTCGCCGCACCGATCTTGAAGGGGACTTCGACGCTCTCATTGCCGGGATAGCGCCAGACCCTCAAACCTTCGAACGCTTCGTCGAGGAATTGGACGCCTTCGCGAAAGGCGCTGCTACCGATAGTGAAGGCACACGGGCGGAGATCAAAAACCGCCTGACCGAGATCGGCGCGCAAATCGAAAACCTTCTGGATCGCATCATGGAGGGCAAGAGCGAAACCCTTGTCGCCAGCTATGAGCGGCGTGTCGAAAAGCTCGAACGAGAAAAGCTGCTGCTGAACGAAAAACTCGGCGCGAATGCCAAGCCCCGTCAAAAGCCGTCGCAAGAGTTCGAACCCGCGCTCGGCTTTCTCAAAAACCCAATGAATCTGTGGCGTTCGGATGATCTCGCCCGCAAGCAAGCGGTGATGAAGATGCTTTTTGCCGCTCGTCCGGGATACAAAAAGAAAATCGGCGTTCGAACCCCGATTTATGCCAGCCCTGTCAACGCACTAGCTGCAATCTCAGGCGGGAAAAGTGAAATGGCGCGCTCGGCAGGATTCGAACCTGCGACCTTTGCCTCCGGAGGGCAACGCTCTATCCACTGAGCTACGAGCGCACATGGCGTTTTTATAAGGGAAAACCCCCAGAAAAACCAGAAGAATGTAGTTAATTCCCCTTGGACTGAGCCGCCTTAAGCTGCGCCTGCGCGGCTTGCTTGTCCCTCTCCACCTGCGCCTGAATATCGGCAAACCCCGCCGAGGCATTGGCGTTGATCTGTTGTACCTGCGCGGCGTTGCTCTGCTGTTTGGGGAAATAGACATCCCCGAGAACCTGATTGGTCTTATGGGCATCGCAGGCAATAGCCCGGTCCCCCGGCTTCAGCCCGTCGAAGATCCCCCCGCAATCATCGCCATAAGCCGCCTGATCCTGCCGCGCCTGACCCTGGGACGTGTTCATGACCAGAAGCCCTTTCTTCTCCCACTCGCTGCACCGCCCGCTGCCCACATCGCCTTCACGGGTCATGATCATGCCGGGCGTCCCCTCCGCCTGCGCCGGATTATCGATCGGGTAACGGCTGACATAACCGTTCTCGATATCCTTGAAGCAGGTGTAATAACCGTAAATCGGGCTGCGGATCAGGATTCGCCCGCGCACGATATCCTCGCCCGTGAAATTCGCATTGACGCTGGTCTCGATCCCCTTGCCGAAATTATTGAGAGACGATTGCATCTTCTGGCCGAAGCCCGCCTGTTGCCCACCCTCCGTCGTGGTGCACCCGGAAAGAACCAAAACCGCGAGAAAAAACCCTGCCGCTCTCATAAAAACCCCCTCTGTCTGTAAGTATGTTTGTTGAATCACTCGCAATATAACGCAAGAAACAAAAAAAGCATCCGGCAAGAAACTTGCCGGACGCCTCTTTTTTGCACGTCCCTAGGAAAGCCGTGCGTTAAGCGGCCTTTTTCTTCTTCCGATCAAGAACACAGGCCGTAATCTGCTGCTCCGTCTGGCCGATATTGGCGCGGCTCGCCGCCTGCGCCAGATCGCCCACCGAAATAACACCGACAAGGCGCTTGTCCCGGTTCACCACCGGAAGACGCCGGACCTTGATTTCGCCGAGATTATTGCAAATCTCCTCGACACCCTGATCCTCGAAGCAATAAAACGTCTTTTCGGTCATCACATCCCGCACCTGCGCCTTCGCGGGGTCTTTCCCGGCGGCGACGGCGCGGATGACGATATCCCGGTCGGTGATCATCCCGATCATCCGGTCATTCTCGCCCACAGGCAGGAAACCGATATCTTTTTCTTTCATAATCTTGGCAGCCTTGCTGATAGACTCACCGGGCGCGATCCACTCGCAGCCCTTCGTCATAATATCCTTGATCTTCGGCATGATATCCTCTCCTTCAAAATCTCGCTGGGGTTAGCAAACAGTCAACCACAAACAGGTAAAAAGATCAAACGGATCGGGATTATTCTTTACTTAGAGGCGGTAAGCTGCAGGAACACATCCTCAAGATCGCTCTCTTCAGTCGAGATATCCTCGATTCGGTATCCCGCCTGAGAAATCTTCTCGATCATCGCGCCGACTTTTTCCTCAACGGGGCTGTAACGGATCGCCAGAACCCTGTTGTTTCTGATCTCCGCCGCATACCCGGAAAGAGAGGCCGGAACCTCGCTCAGATCACGGTCCAGCCGGAAGAGAATCTCTTTATTATCGATATGCGCCAGCAGCTTCGGCGTATCCTCGCAAGCAACGACCTGCCCGTGATTGATAATCGCAATCCGGTCGCAAAGCTGCTGCGCCTCCTCAAGGTAATGCGTGGTCAGAAGGATCGTCACGCCTTCTTGGTTCAGCTTTTTGACCGTCGCCCACAGCTGCTGCCGCAGTTCGATATCCACTCCCGCCGTCGGCTCGTCCAGCACAAGGATCGGCGGCGAATGCACCATCGCCTTCGCCATCAAAAGCCGCCGCTTCATCCCGCCCGACAGCGAACGCACGAACGCATTCGCCTTGTCCGCCAGCCCGACGGTCTCAAGAATCTCCATCGACCGCCGCTGCGATTTGGGCACGCCGTAAAGTCCGCCCTGCAATTCCAGAGTCTCCAGCGGCGTGAAGAACGCATCGTAATTGATTTCCTGCGGCACCACGCCGATAGAAACCTTCGCGTTCCGCTCGTTCACGTCGATATCGAAACCCCAGATTTTAACCGAACCAGAGGTCTTCAGCACCAGCCCCGCCATGATGTTAATGATCGTGGATTTCCCCGCCCCGTTCGGGCCCAACAGCCCGAAGATCGACCCGCGGGGAATCTGCAAACTCACATCGCGCAGCGCCAGAGTCTCCGGCCGCCGCCCCGACGCCTTGTAGGTTTTGTTCAAATTCTGAAGTTCAACGGCATAATCCATTATGGCGCCCGCACCGCATAAAGTTCTTCAAGCCATTTCCGCGCCATCGCATCATCCTTGAGATAAGCCTCCCAGAACGCCAGCGACGCGACTTTTATGATCCGCTCATGTTCTTCGCGTTTCGGATTGATCGTAAGCTTGCCCCGCGTCCCGTTATAGACCATATGGTCCCCGTCCTGAAGGATTTTAAGATACTGTTCGGGATGCCCCGCATAATCGTGAACCACAAGCCTGTGCTCGTACCCGATCGGCTCCAGCGGTGAGGCATCGTCCGTCCCCGTCATGTGAAACAGCGGCAGATTTATCGGCCCGTAAAGCTCCTCCGGCGGCAAATCCGAAAGATGAGCGATTGGCACGGGGCTATAGAGAATCCCGGCCTTGAAACGCTTGTCGCTGAAATCGATCAGTGTCCCGTCCCGCTCGGGCAGCTTCATTCCCGCCATCGCCTGCGTCGTCATCGCTCCGAACGAATGCCCGGACATCCCGATCCGCGAAAAATCGATAAACGGGGAAATCTCCGGCTGCTCCGCGGCCCATTCCTGCAAACGATCCAGAAAAAAGGGCACATCGCGCATCCGGTCGAACGTCGTCTCCCGCCGCACCCGCACTTCGCGCAGAATATCCCACGGATGCCCCGGCTTCCCCTCCCAAAGGCTGCTGTCCGTCCCTCGGTGGGTCAGATGCGCGACCGCATACCCATAAGACGCCAGATAGCGGGAGATAAACCCGGCCCCGTCGGCGTTTCCGCCGAACCCGTGCGACCAGACCACCAGCGGATAGGAGGAAAGATCATGCTCGGAGGGTGCATAAAACTTGAACGGAACCTCGCGCCCCTCCCGCGCCGGATCGCTGAAAACACCCCGCTTCATCAGAACCTTGTATGGCCCTTCCTGCGGGGAAATCGTGGACTCCCATGTCATCGGGGGAAAATGCTACTTCTTGCGGAACTGGTCAAGCGAAACAACTTCGCCCTTTTTCTCGGCCTTGGCCTTCTTGCCGCCGCCCGACCCGTCTGGATCCTCAGTTTCCGCCAACTCCTTGAGCAACTCATCCTCGTCTATGCTTTCGCTGAGCGGCTGGAACTGCAGCGCGAAATTGACCGAAGGGTCCGCGAAGATGCTGATCGCCGACAAGGGCACGACAAGCCGCTCCGGAACGTTGTTGAACGAAAGGGTGACTTCCATCTTCTCACGGTCAACCCGCAGATCGGTAAACTGATACTGCAGAACGATGGTCATTTCGCCCGGATATCGGTCGCGCAGATATTCGGGGATTCGCACGCCGGGATATTCGGTCATGAAGGTGATGTAGAAATGATGCTCCCCCTTCAAACCCTGCTGGACGACCTCCTCCAGCGATTGCCGGACGACGCCGCGCAACGCGGATTCAACCATCTTGTCATAACGAAGAAAATTATCGTCGTCGGTCATATGCTATGTGTTGCAGATTAAGGGGGTGGAAATCAAGTCGAACTTCACACCCTATCCATCGCATATCGAAAAGCCTAAATCCAGCGCCCGAAAGCAATCGGCCGATTGCCCTGTGGAAAAAAAAACGGAGAGCTTAAATCTTTCGAGGTGGCCGCTTCGAATGCATCATCTCATGAAACTTCTCGGAATTGCCGATTTCCTGCATCGTCATCGGCGCCAGCAAAAGGATATAAGCCAGCATAACCGGCCAGAGCAAATCATACGATTTAACCCGCCGCAGGGGTTCAGGAAGCCTATCAACGGGTGGCCTTTTAAAGAAATAGGCAACCGTGACCGCAACGATCCAGAAAATTCCGGCGGCAAAACCCGCCGCCGTAACGGAAACCTCATCGTTTTTCGTCACCAGCAGAAAGGCCCAATAGACACCCGCCCCCACGCCGAACGTCGCCGCCCATCCCGCAAGGCACAGCCCGAACTGCCGCAAAACCCGCCGCGCCTCCGCGCCAAGCCTCTGCCCTTTCGGCAATCCTGTACCCTTCGTATGCGAAAGATACCGCCACGCCATGAACGCCAGCAGCAAAAGCTCAGGCAGCAGGCCGGTAAAGCTGGCTTTGGACGCCCCCGCCGCCAGCCGCCACAGATTAATCAGAAACGACAGAACCAGAACAATGGCCAGAGTCCGGAACTGCCGGATCAAGACCTCCCGCCCCAGATCGTGCGCGGGCGGCGCCTCCGAATAACACTTCCGAATCCACACGATCGGCGCGACCACCATCGTCATCGCCGCCAGAATGCAGAAAACCGTGAAAAACGGCGGCAGAAAAAACGGCTCTCGTACGGGCGTGTCCATGCCCTACTTTACCGCGATTTCAGGAATAAAAAAGGGGTCTGCTTCTGTTGCGAGGCGCAGACCCCAAAGCCCCACCTGCCCGTGGTTAGACGGTCAGGAATTCAGGTGTAGCATCGCTACTGCCCAATTAGGCAGCCATACGACCTTCGCCAGAGACAACAGAGTTGTCGTTGGCGGCTACGAACGCAAAGTTATCGTTTGCATTTATGAATTTAGCCCGATAACGGCGGATACTATACCGGACGCCGTCAAATGCCTTTATTGCGCGTGTCGATCCTATGTCGGCCCCGCCGCCTGAGAGCGCCTGAAAAAAGCACCTCTCTCAAGGGGTGGAGCCGCCGGGTACTGCCCCCGGGTCCACTGCGTCTATTCCGCACCAACGTCTAGCGTCATAGCCGGAAAACCGGCACCTTTGATTATAGCAGAACGCAGGATTTTTTCAATGTTTTACAATATTATTGTTTGAAGTGGCCCAGGTGAAGGACGATCTTAAAGGCTTAAGGAAAGAAACAAACGCACTGAAGATGAAAAAGCCGAAAGTAAAAAAACTAAAGACTCTGCCTCTGGAAGAATTGGCAATCGGGTTTTATGGATCAACAAGCGGACTCAGAAAAAGAGTCAACAGACAATCACGCGCCGTCAATAAACGAAGTCGGCGCTACAACGTAAAACACATCCCGACAGGAATTGAAGTATATGGCGAAATACCCGAAGGCCACTACACCAAAAAACAAATGAAGACGGAGGAAAGGAAGCTTCTGAAAAAGCTTCTTTTAATCCTTGAAGAAAAAGTTTCTAAACACAAGCCTGAGCAAACATAAAAATCCACAAATTATTTACCCTAATATTTTATACCGAAAAATTGAAATCTCTCAAACAAGGGTGTCTTTAAAAAAATTATGACAACAAAAAAATCTAGGACCGTTTTTGTTTTATATTGCACCTCCCCGATTCTCTCCCTAAAGTCTGCCCCTAATATTATCCTTTCCTAAAACAGCAAAAGGTGTACAGACAATGGCAGTCATTTACGGAACCGAGCAGAATGATGATGGAATCACCAACACCGTTCTGAGGGCGTTATCCTCATTCGATACGGTTTACGGCCTGGGCGGCGATGATGTGATCCACAGCGACACGGATCTTTATTTCGACGACTTTACCGCAGGAGTGAACCAGCTCTACGGCGGCACGGGCAATGACACCTACATAATCTCCGAGCCAATTACATGGTTCATCTACTCCACCCCGATTATCTGGATTACGAATTTAAGCTTCGCCAACATCTATGAAACCCCCTCGGAAACCGACACCGCCGACCGCGTGGACGCCACAGCCAACGGTATGTTCGGCGGCGGGAATGTGACATTTGACGGGGATGATCTGACCATAGCCTACTCCATCCGCCTGATCGACAATTACGGCGTGGACTCCGAAGGCAACCTTCTGGCCGGCGTCGATTATGCGACCATGTACATCCCTGGCGGGACCGTCGCCACCATAGACCTCAAGGTGCAGCACGCGGCCCTGTCCTTCATCAGGAACGGAACGGACGGTGATGACTCCCTGAACGGCACCGCCGCCGCCAACGTGATCGATGGCCGCGACGGAAGCGACACGATCTACGGCGCTGCGGGTCGCGACTTCATCACCGGCGGCACGGGCGATGATACGATCTACGCCGACGATGCTGCGGGAACCGATGACGACGAAACCCACGGCGGCAGCGGCGACGACACCATTTACGCATACGGCGGCGCAGACTCCCTGCACGGCATGGGCGGAAACGATGGCCTCTTCGGCGGCACGGACAGCGACCTGTATCTCTACGACAGCGTAGCCGACGGTCATGACGTGATTACGGATGAATCCGGCCTTCTCGACACGATTCTTCTGGGACCGTCAATCGTCGCAGCCGATGTCGTTCTTGAAAATATCGGCACCGATCTGAAGATTTCTTTTGTCGGCCATCCCGAAGCCAGTATCACGATTATTGGTCAAAGCGCCGGAAACGGCGGGCGCGTTGAAAAACTGCAATTCGCGGACGGAACTAGCATTGATCTGGCGACCTTGACGAACCACGCCCCCGTAACTCAGGACGACATCTTTGACATCGTTGAGGGTGATTCCATTCAGGGCAACGTCTTCGCCGATAACGGCAACGGCGCGGACAGCGACCCGGACGGGGACAACCTCTCGCTCACAGCCGCGACGCTGACCACCGCCAACGGCGGCACGGTCACCCTGCTGGCCGACGGCAATTTCACCTACCAGCCCGCGGCAGGTTTCACCGGGGCCGACACCTTCACCTACACCGCTTTGGACGGGTTGGGCGGCGCAACGCCCGGAACAGTGACAGTCAATATCGCAGGAAACATTGCCCCGGACGCGAAAGACGATCTGTTTGCCACCAATGAGGACACGCTCGTGAGCGGCTACCTGCTGGCCGATAACGGCAACGGCGCGGACAGTGACGGCAACGGCGACGCTCTGGTGGTTCAGGCGGTGACCAAACCCACGGCAGCGGGCGGAACGGTTGTCATTCTCGCGAACGGCAACTTCACCTATACGCCCAAGGCCAACTATCACGGACAGGATAGCTTCACCTATTCCGTCTCGGACGGACACGGCGGCACAGACACGGCGACAGCCCTCATTGCCGTTACCTCGGTCAATGACGCCCCGGATGCGAAGAACGACTATTTCAGCCGCGCCGTCATCCACAAGACGACGGGCAACCTTCTGGTCAGCAACGGCTCCGGCGCGGATTATGACATTGATGGCGATGCTTTATCCGTCAACGGGACCAGTTTCGTAACAGCGAAGGGAGCCTCCGTGAGGATATTTACGAACGGCGACTTTACCTACAAGGCACTGGACGGCTACACCGGAGTAGGACAGGACAGCTTCACCTACACCTTGAAGGACGGAAAGGGCGGGCTGGACACAGCCATAGCAACCCTGAACTTCTCGGCGGCCACGGGAAGCATCATCGGCACCAGCGCCAAGCAGGATCTGTACGGAACTACGCTCTCTGACCGGATTTTCGGCATGGGCGGAGATGACAGCATCACCGGCGGCGGCGCCAGCGACTTCCTCTACGGCGATGACGGGGCCGACAAACTCTTCGGCGATGCTGGAAACGACCAGTTGTTCGGTGGAGCAGGCAACGACAAGATCGTCGGCGGCACAGGCAACGACACACTCGTCGGCGGCCGGGGCATTGACGAGTTGAAGGGCGAAGGCGGAGCCGACATCTACAGATTCACAAACGTCACCGCCGGAGAAGTGGACCTGGTCCGCAGCTTCAAGCTCTCCGAGGGAGACAAGATAGACCTCTCCCAGATTTTGGAAGGTTACGATGCCGCAACCTCGGCCATCACCGATTTCGTGATGATCGCAAACAGCGGGGTCAACAGCACCCTCTCCGTCGATATCAACGGCGCGGTCGGCGGCGCCTCCTTCATACAGATCGCAACGATAGAGGGCGTCACAGGTCTGACCGACGAAGCCGCCCTGCTCACCGGCGGCAAACTGCTCGTGACCTGAGAGCGGCAAATAACAGATCAAACCGCGAGAGGCAGACACAGCCGATCGCGGTTTTTTATAGCTGTTACAAAACGGAAATCACCCCGGCCCCGGCTCTGTATCAACCTCGACAGGCATATCGTTAAACTGCGTATCGATGAGAAAACGGTTCAAGGCCGGATGAAGGTGTGGCCACTGGCTGAAAGGTAGCTCAATCACAAATTGTTGGTTGAGCAGATACTTCGGCGCCACATCCGACCGGCTGACCTGCCGCGCCTGAAAATACCCATCGGGTGTAACCTCCTCAAGGGGCATGGAATCGACGCCATAGGACATCACAATTTTCGCCCGGGTCTCCTTGATTTTTTGCGCCCATATCCCCGGCTCCCAATGCTTTTGACTCAATTCGTGATGACCGAGTTGAGGCAGGCTCATGAGATAAGACCGTATAAGCGAGATTTGGGTGGAGGCATATTCCTCCTGATCGAATTTATGAGCGATATTGCAAAGGATGACGATATCCGCCTCAACCCCCTCTTCGGTCAGAAAATCACGGCCCCCGAAAACGGCCGCCTTGTTCATGATGGTCACATCCAGCTGCTCGTCCGGCAATATGGGCAATCCCTTATCGCGCAGAGGCTCCAACCCATAACGCAGAAGGGAGGAATCAGTCATGGAAAGACGACCGTCAGCATCGGGCACAGCCCCGACCATCAGGACACGCCCGAGAGCAGGAATATTCCGCAAAGACTGCGTCGGCTGATCCCTTATTTTTCTGAAATCGTCATTCATTATGACTCATCAACCCCGACAACTCTTCCGGGGAAATTTTAACCTTTTTCCCCCTTTACAGATGGAATCTAGCGCGAATCCCCCTATAATTCCAGAAAATCAGGAATAACCATGAAACAATATCTCGACCTCTTGCGTCATGTCCTTGAAAACGGTGCGGTTAAGGACGACCGGACCGGAACGGGCACCCGCTCCGTCTTCGGCCACCAGATGCGCTTTGACCTGTCCGAGGGCTTCCCGCTCGTCACCACCAAAAAATGCCACTTGCGCTCAATTATTATTGAACTTCTCTGGTTCCTGCGGGGCGATACGAACATCAAATACCTCAACGAAAACAAGGTCTCCATCTGGGACGAATGGGCCGATGAAAACGGCGATCTCGGCCCCGTCTACGGCCATCAGTGGCGCAGCTGGCCCACGTCCGACGGCCGCACGATCGACCAGATCAGCAACGTCCTTGAAAGAATTCAGAAAAACCCCGACGACCGCCGCCTGATCGTCAGCGCATGGAACGTGGGTGAAATCGGCAAAATGGCCCTGCCCCCCTGCCACTGCCTGTTCCAGTTTTATGTGGCGAATGGAAAGCTCTCCTGCCAGCTCTACCAGCGCAGCGCGGATATATTCCTCGGCGTCCCCTTCAATATCGCCTCCTACGCCCTCCTGACCCTGATGGTCGCGCAGGTCTCGGGCCTGAAACCCGGCGATTTCGTGCATACCTTCGGCGACGCCCACCTCTACTTGAACCACATTGAGCAGGCGCAGTTGCAACTCAGCCGCACACCCCATAAACTCCCGGAAATGCACCTCAACCCGCACGTCAAAAACCTCTTTGATTTCAAATTCGAGGATTTTGAGCTTGTCGGATACGAATCTCATCCGCATATTAAGGCGCCGATAGCGGTGTAAATAGACTTGAGGGTTTGAGTAAAGATGAGGACAAAAATCAGCATAATCGCAGCCATGGCAGAAAACCGGACCATCGGCATCAACAACAAACTGCCGTGGAACATTCCTGAGGATTTGGCTTATTTCAAGAAAATCACCATGGGCAAACCCCTCGTGATGGGCCGCAAGACCTTCGAATCCATCGTCGATCAGCTCGGCAAGCCCCTCCCCGGACGCACCAACATCGTGGTCAGCGAGTCAGGTTTCAAGGCCGGAAACACCACCGTCATCAATAATTTCGACAAGGCCATCCACGAGGCCAAGAAACTCGCCAAAGACGGCGGGTTCGAGGAAATGCTCGTCATCGGCGGACGCCAGATTTACGAACAGGCCTTGCGCGTCGCCGACCGGATTTACCTCACCGAAGTTCACGAAGACTATGACGGCGACGCCTTCTTCCCCAAAATCGGCCCGGAATGGCGGGAAATCTCCCGCGAGGAACGCAACGACACCGACCCGCCGATCAGCTTCGTGGTTTTAGAGCGCCCTTAAGCCTGTCCGCAATTCCCCGGTAAGCCGCCGCAGCGCGGCTCTCGGGTTGAGCCAGCACAATCGGCACCCCCTCATCGGCTCTGACTCTAATCTCCCGCTCCAGCGGTATGGCCCCAAGAAACGGCACACCCAGCGCCTGCGCCTCATCCTCCGCCCCGCCATGCCCAAAAATATGTTCTTCGTGTCCACAGTTGGAGCAAACATAACGGCTCATATTCTCGACGATCCCCAGAACCGGCACGTTCGTCTTCCCGAACATCGCCGCCGCCCGCCGCGCATCAATAAGAGCAATATCCTGCGGCGTGGAAACAATCACCGCCCCCGTGACCGGAACCTTCTGCGCCAGCGTCAGCTGCACATCCCCCGTCCCCGGCGGCAGATCAAGAACAAGAACATCGAGATCCTGCGGCACACCCCTGTCATCCCTCATCGCCCAATCCACATCGCGCAAAAGCTGATAAAGCGCCGTCTGGATCATCGGCCCGCGCCACACCAGCGCGTTCCCCGCCTCGACAATGAACCCGATCGACATGACTTTCATATTGAATTTAGTAAGCGGCACAAGCTTGCGCTGCGCGTCCAGCGCGGGTTTATAATCCTTCGCCCCCGTCATCGTCGGCACCGACGGCCCATAAATATCCGCATCCAGCAACCCGACCCTCAACCCCTCGCCGCCAGCAGGATTCGCCAGCGCCGCCGCCAGATTGACCGCAACCGTCGATTTCCCCACGCCGCCCTTTCCCGACCCCACGGCGATAATCGCCTTCGCGGGCAGGACAAGCTTCGGATTTTTAGCCATCCCGTGCGGATCGAAATGTTCTTTCTGCGGCTTTTTCTCCGCCGTCAACACCGCGGTAACTTTCGTCACGCCCGGAATCTTGGCAACAACCCGCTCCGCCTCCTGCCGCAACCCCTCCAGCTTAGGCCCGCGCGCGGGATCAACCTCAAGCATGAAAACAACCGTTCCGTCCGCCTGCACAGTGACCCCGCTCACCATCCCGCCTGAAACGATATCGGCTCCGGTTTCCATATCCCGAACCCCGCGCAATGCCTGTAAAATCGTTTCTTTCTGAACCATGATTCGTTAAAGTCTCTGTGCTTGCTTTCCGACGAAAAAGAGCTATATCTTATAGCTCCTGCAAACAACGATATAAAGACATTACGCACATGTCCGATCCTTTCGGCCCCGGCCGCAAAAGAAAAAACCCTTGGAGCAATGACAATCCCGGCGGCCGTAACGATGGCCCGCGTGGCCCATGGGGCGGCGGCGGTCAGGGGGGCGGCTCCAACGAACCGCCCGATCTGGATGACCTGATCCGCAAGGCGCAGGATAATTTACGCAACATCATGCCGTTCGATCTCGGTCCCGGCGCGACTGTGGGCCTCGTGGTTCTGATCGCGGCGATGATCTGGATGGCCAGCGGTCTCTACATCCTCAACCCCGGTGAACACGCCGTGATCCAGCGCTTCGGTGCCTGGAACCACACGAAAACGACCGAAGGTCTGGGCTACCATATGCCCTACCCCATCGAAACGCTGACCAAGGTCAACGTCACTGAACTGCGCCGCATGGCCGTCGGTTTTACCGAAGGCATGACCGGAACGGGTGGCAAAGTTGATAAGACCGACGAAAGCCTGATGCTCACCGCTGACCGCAACATCGTCAATCTGCAAATGTCGCTCCAGTGGAACATCAAATCGGCCGAAGATTACAGCTTTAACATCAACGACCCGGACCAGACGATCAAGAAAGTCGCCGAAAGCGCGATCCGCGAAGTCGTGGGGCAGACCAGTATGTTCCCGATCATCACGACGGAACGCGCCCTTTTGGCGACCAAGGCCAAAGACATTCTCCAGAAAAACCTTGATGAATACAAATCCGGCGTCAACATCACGCAGGTGCTGATCCAGAAGGCCGAGGTTCACCCCGAGGTGCAAAACGCCTTCCAGGACGTTCAGTCCGCCAAGCAGGACGCCGAGGATACCGAAAACAAGGCCGAAGCGCAGAAACAGGACATCCTGCCCAGAGCCCGCGGTCAGGCGATCAAGCTCATTCAGGAGGCCGAAGCCTACAAGCAATCGAAAATCTCACGGGCGCAAGGGGACGCGGAGCGTTTTAAATCCATATATTCCGCCTATCTGACCGGGAAGGACGTCACGAAGGAACGCATTTTCATCGAAACGATGGAAGAGGTCTTCAAGAATGCCAACAAGACGATTCTTGATGGAGGCACGACAAAGAGCGGCGTTGTTCCCTACCTCCCCCTCGGAGATGGGATGGCTCCAAAAGCCCCGGCGCCCATGCCGCCAACCCCCGTAACGCCGAATTAGAAAAGGAAAAAACATGAGGTCGTTTATTCTTTTGGCAGTCTTGGCCGTCGGGACTCTGGTTCTCACGCAATCGCTCTTTATCGTCGATCAGACCCAGCAGGCCATCGTCCTCCAGCTCGGTCAACCGCTGGGTGAACCGCGTGGACCGGGCCTGCACTGGAAGACCCCCTTTATCCAGAACGTACAATTCTTTGACCGCCGCATCCTTTCGGTCGATCCTCCCGCCGAACAGGTCGTCATCTCCAGCACGGCGCAAGCCGAAAAAACAACCGACAAAAACACGGATCAGGCTGCGCCGGATCAAAACGGTGCAGACGAGAAAGCACCCGGACCGACCATCGAAAACGTCAGCGGAGAACCGATAATTGTGGACACCTTCGCCCGTTATAAAATCACGGATCCACTCCAGTTTCTCAAGACCTTGCGGACGATTGAAAGCGCGAATGCTCGTCTCGAAAGCATTTTAAACGACTCGTCACGTAGCGTATTGGGCCGCTCCTCTCTGACCCAGCTTCTCTCCCCGGAACGCGCCCATGTAATGACCGATATTAAAAAGCGCGTAAACGAAAAAATCTCCAAAGACCAGTTGGGCATTGAAATCGTCGATGTCCGCATCGTCCGCGCCGACCTGACCCCCGAACTGCGCGAATCGACGGTACGTCAGATGATCTCCCAGCTCAAGGAACGCGCCACCGAACGCCGCGCCAAGGGCGAGGAAAAGGCGCTGGAAATCGTCTCCACCGCCGATAAGGAAAAGACCGTGCTCATCGCCGAAGCCGAACGCAAGGCTCAGGTCATCAAGGGCGAGGGCGATCAGCAAGCCATCAAGATTTATGCCGAGGCTTTCAACGTCGATAAGGAATTCTACTCCTTCCTGCGCTCGATGGAAGCCTACCGCAACACCCTCGCCTCACCGGAAACGCGCCTGATCCTCTCCCCGAACAGCGAATTTTTCCGCTACTTCGAAGCCTACAAAAGCCGCTCGGAATAAAAGACTTAACCCCCACATGATGGAGACAGTCCTATGATGAACAGAAAAATAACTCTGGCCGTTCTTGCATCGACGCTTCTCTGCGCCCCGATGGCATTATCCGCGGGTAAACCCGCTTACGCCCGCGATCCGGTTGTACCTGTCACCGGAGCGCCCGAAAGCTTCGCCGATCTCGCATCCCGCCTGTCGCCCACAGTCGTCAACATCTCCTCGACCCAGAAAATTGAGGAAGCGCAAGACTACCCAGAAATCCCGCAATTCCCCCCCGGCTCACCGTTCCAGGATTTCTTTGAGGAATTCATGAACCGCCGTGGCCACGGCGTCCCCTTCGCCCCGCCCAGCATGATGGGCTCGGGCTTCGTCATTGACGCCCAGAACGGCTACATCGTCACCAACAACCACGTCATTCAGGACGCCGACGAGGTCCGCGTGATCCTGCAGGACAACCAGAGCGTGACCGCCGAACTCATCGGCAAGGATCCCGAAACCGACATCGCCGTGCTGAAAGTAGACCCGAAGGGTCTCAACCTCGTCGCAGCCACTTTCGGCAACAGCGATGAAATACGCGTCGGCGACTGGATTCTCGCCATCGGTAATCCCTACGGCCTCGGCGGCTCCGTCACGGCGGGGATCGTCTCCGCGCTGGCGCGGGACATCAACTCCGGCAAATACGACGACTATATCCAGTCCGACGCCGCCATCAACCGCGGCAACTCCGGCGGCCCGATGTTCAACATGAAGGGCGAGGTCATCGGCATCAACACGGCAATCTTCAGCCCCACCGGCGGCTCCATCGGCATCGGCTTTTCGATCCCCAGCGCCCGCGCCAAGCCTGTGATCGCTCAACTCATCAAATTCGGCGAAACCCGCCGTGGCTGGCTGGGCGTGAAGATCCAGACTGTGACCCCCGAAATCGCCGAAAGCCTCGGCCTCGATAAGCCAAGGGGAGCCCTCGTCGTGATCGTGAATAAGGACGGCCCCGCCGACAAGGCCGGCATGAAGGACGGCGACATCGTCCTCTCCTTCGGCGGTCAGGAGATCAAGGAAATGCGCCTGCTCCCCCGCTTCGTCGCCGAAACGGACATCGACGCCATGGTCGATATTGAATACTGGCGCGATGGCCAGATCCACAAATCCCAGGTCAAAGTCGGCCATCTCGAACAGGCTGAGGAAAGCGGCATGATCGACGAGGGCGAGGGCAAGACTCCCTCCTCTGCCGGCACCGCCATTGAGACCGTGGGTCTGGAGGTCAGCCCTCTGACCGATGAACTCCGCGCCACCTACAACATCCAGCCCGCCGTGCGCGGCCTCGTGGTCACAAGCGTCAGCGAAATGTCCGAATCCGCCCAGAAGGGCATCGCCCCCGGCGACGTGATCGTGGAAATCAACCAGCAGCCGGTTTCCCAGCCGCAGCACCTGATCGACGTCATCGAAAAGGCGAAGGGCGCGATGCGCTCCTCCGTCCTGCTTCTGGTGAATACCGGCGGCGAGGTCCGCTTCGTGGCCCTCAAGCTGCCAACGAAGCAGCCATAAACGCACGGAACACCGGGATCACAGGCCTATATCCTTCCTTCTCCGCTCCCGCCAAAACAGGAACAGGCCGGACGCGGTGATAATCAGCCCGCCCGCAATCTTGTACGCGTCCGGCAGATGCCCGAACAGCAGATACCCGAGCAACAGCCCGAACAGCATCTGCACATACTGATACGGCGCCACAACCGACGTGGGCGCCAGCGTATAGCTGGTGGCCACGCAGATGACCGCCAGCCCGTAACAGAACCCGATCACAAGGCACAGCCCCATGAACCGCTGATCGTAAAACGGCACCGCCCCGCCCATCCAGAGATACGTCCCGATCAGCACAAGAATAAACGGCCAGAACGCGAAGGGCAGCGCGTTGCCGCTCCCCCCGATCCGCCGCGCAACAAGGTTCGCCAGCCCGAACGTGAAACAGCACGCCAGCGCCAGCCCATAGGCCGGGTGAATCTCCTCGAACCCGGGCCGGAACGCCACCACCCCGCCCAGAAACCCGCATAAAATCGCCGCCATCCGGTACCGCCCCACCTGCTCCTTGAAGAAAAAAATCGAAAGCACCGTCGTGATAAACGGCGTCAGGAAGAAAATCGTATACGCATCCATGATCGGCACCATCGAAAGCGCCGTCAGCGACATACTGGTATTCACCGCCATCAAAAGCCCGCGCAACAGATGCCATTTAAGGTTCCGCCGGGTAAACAGCGCCCCCCGCCCCCCGAAATACGGAATCACGGCGGCAAGAATAATCAGTCCGAACACCGCCTGCCAGAACAGGATCGCCACCACCGGATAATCGACGGACGTATATTTCCGCAGCGCATCGCTGAGCGAAAACGCCGCAAACGCCACCATCGACAAGGCAATGGCCTTTTCCGTATCGTTCCATCCCTTGAACATGGGATTTCAGCCTTCTGGGTTTGATGAAAGGAAAACTCACACTATAATCGCCCGCGAAGGGACGCAAGAGGATGACGCAGAAAAACGAAAAGGACGGCCATACGATCCGCATCATCGCCGG
Organism: Alphaproteobacteria bacterium; assembly: GCA_018000295.1. Classification (GTDB taxonomy): domain Bacteria; phylum Pseudomonadota; class Alphaproteobacteria; order Micavibrionales; family Micavibrionaceae; genus JAGNKE01. Next base: position 86,341 of record JAGNKE010000002.1, read on the forward strand.
CCCGACCGCCAGCGGCAAATCCGCACGGGCCATAGAAATCGCGCAGCAAGAGAACGGCGTCATCATCAACTGCGATTCCATGCAAATCTATGACGGCCTGCCGATCCTCACCGCCCAGCCCCCGCCCGCAGACCTCGAAAAGGCCGAACATAAACTCTACAGCGCCCTGCACCCCAACGACCCCTGCTCCGCCGGAGAGTGGCGCCGGAGAGCAGACCCCGTCATCCGCGAAACGCTGGCGCAGGGCAAAACCCCCATCATCGTTGGCGGAACAGGCCTCTATATCAAGGCGCTGACCGAGGGTCTCTCCCCCATCCCCCCCGTGCCGGACGATATCCGCGCCGCCGCCGTGGCCAGACAAAAACTCCTCGGCAACCCCGCCTTCCACGCTGAACTCGAAAAACGCGACCCCGTCATGGCCACCCGCTTTCACCCCTCGCACACCGCAAGGCTCATAAGGGCGTGGGAAGTATTGGACGCCACCGGAAAATCGCTGGCCGAATGGCAGAAGGAGGATAGGCTCGCCCCGCCCGACGACTGGAACTTTGAAATCGAAATCATGATCCCCGAACGCCCCGTGCAGCATCAACGCTGCAACGACCGCCTCCTCTGGATGATCGACAACGGTGTGCTGGAGGAAATCGAGGAATTTGCAAAACGGGTGGACAGCGGCGAAATCCGCTCCGATACCCCCCTGCTCAAGGCGCTGGGTTACAAACAGCTTCTGGCCTATATCAACGGCGAACGCTCAAAAGAAGACGCCATCGCGCAGGCGCAGGCCAAAACCCGCCAGTACGCCAAACAGCAGGTGACATGGTTTAGGCATCAGCTTTGACCACTAAACGCACAAAATATTATTTGACAATATTAATACATAATGTTATATACTCCCTAAATAGATGCTCGATCTGAAAAACGGGCATCAAAACAACAAACGATCTAAGGGTGATAAAATGATGAGACAGGAATTCAACGAAAATGGCTGGAAAATTCTCGGCGATTGGAACCGCTGGGCAGCAGAAAATCGCTGGAAATTGCTTGGAATGAGGTCTTTATTTGCGATAGGGGCGGCATTCGACCAAGACATTGCCGATTTTCGTGAAAAATATAAAGGCTTTACAAACCTCGACGACGAGGGCAAGGCGCACTATTTTGAACAACAACGCCAAAGATTTATAGACGACATAATAGTCATGGCGGTATGGCGATCTGACGGCAATGACCCGCAGGATATTCTGGCCAAAGCCTGCACGGAACTCTACGAACGCAAGGCAGAAGGATCGTCTGACCCACTTTTCCTTAAAAACGGCGCAATCTACGCTACAATTGACGCATCGGATGTCCGGGAACGTTTGGACAGCCTGACACAAGCCGAAATCGGGAAAATCAGAAAATTGGATTATTATGATACGGATACGGGTTTAGATTTCTAGGAATCTCGATCTGCTCTCCGCGTCTGTGACCAACGGCCAAAATCCGCCAGTACGCCAAACAGCAGGTGACGTGGTTTAGGCATCAGCTTTCAAATAAAATATAAAAATATCCCCAAAATACATAAGACAATGAATTTCCCACGTTTGCCTAAAAGCAGAAATAATATAACTTCAACACTATTACAGAGGTATAAGAATGATTGAATGGAATACGTATCTCTCCGCTTTTTTGGGCTTTCTAAGCGCAATTGCAGTTTTTTTTATCAAAGAATGTTGGGAAAGTCGTAAAAATAAAAAAACAACTATAGAAAATCTAAAGCTAGAAATTACATATAATATTAATTTGTACGATAAATTCGAAAAAGAAATACAAGACTGTATTGAAGCATTATCAAACGATCAAAGAAATATATATTTACATTTAGATTATGCTTTTGTTGCTACAACTTTTGCAAAAGCCTTTTACAATAGTGGATTACTATTAAAATATTTTCATCCTGAAGACATGCATAGGTGGAATGTGATGCTCTCGCAAATTTCAGATGGAGGGCAAAACTACATCGTTGATTGCACAACATTATGGAGAGATAATGAAAATATCAAAAAAGAGGAGCTGTATAAGTCACTTAAACACGAAAAGAACCAGATTGTGTATGCAAAAGAAATGTCGCAATATATTCTGGCAAAGATAAGCGCCTAAACACAATTTCCTTGCACCGCACCAAATCATAAGGTACTTCTAATCCATGAACAATACACTGATTAACGCTGTGGTGGTGCTTGTCCTCGTGGTCCTCGGAAAAGGGGAGCTGCGCGCTTAGGCATTGGAAAACAAGCATAAACGCAGCGCCCCCCGGAAAACCCGAAGGGGCGTTTTTTTATGCCTGTTCTTGCGTAAAACACTCAACATACTCGGAAAAATAAGGTAGTTTACCCCCGGTTTAAAGGCCGGAAACAGAAAAGGCGAAGGAACATGACGGTAACAGCAATCAAACCGGAGCAGCCGGAAACGAAGGCAAAACCCGCTAAAGAAATGACGGGCGCGGAAATCGTCATCCAGGCGCTGATCGATCAGGGCGTGGACACCATCTTTGGTTACCCCGGCGGCGCGGTCCTGCCCATCTACGACGCCCTCTTCCAGCAAAAAAAGATCAAACATATTCTGGTCCGGCAGGAGGGCGGCGCCCTCCACGCCGCCGAAGGTTACGCCCGCTCGACCGGAAAGGTCGGCTGCGCCCTTGTCACCTCCGGCCCCGGCGCCACCAACGCCGTCACGGGCCTGACCGACGCGCTGATGGATTCCATCCCCGTCGTTTGTATAACCGGTCAAGTTCCGACCTTCCTCATCGGCACCGACGCCTTCCAGGAGGCCGATACCACGGGCATTACCCGCGCCTGCACGAAACACAACTTCCTCGTCAAGGATGTGAACGACCTTGCCAATGTCATGCACGAGGGCTTCCATGTTGCGCGGACAGGCCGCCCCGGCCCGGTCGTTATCGACATTCCGAAGGATATCCAGTTCGCCCCCGGCCCCTATTACACGCCGAAGAACTCGAAAATGACCCACCGCTACGCGCCGCAAACCGAACCGGACATGGACCTGATCGAACAGGCGGTCGAAATGATGGCCTCCGCCAAGCGCCCCGTTTTCTATACGGGCGGAGGCGTAATCAATTCCGGACCCGCAGCCTCCAAGGCTTTGCGCGAACTCGTCCGCCTCACCGGATACCCGGTCACCAGCACCCTGATGGGCCTCGGCGCCTATCCCGCTTCCGATCAGCAATGGCTCGGAATGCTCGGGATGCACGGCACCTTCGAGGCCAACTGGGCGATGCACGATTGCGACGTCATGATCAATATCGGCGCACGCTTCGATGACCGCGTCACGGGCCGCACCGATAAATTCTCCCCCGACTCCCGCAAGATCCATGTCGATATCGACCCCAGCTCGATCAACAAGAACATCCATGTCGAACTCGGCATCGTCGCCGACTGCGCCAAGGCGCTCGAAGCCATGATCAAGGTCTGGAAGAAAAAGGGTTATAAGGCCGACCACAAGGCCTTGGACGCCTGGTGGGAACAGATTGGCCACTGGCGCGCCGTCAACTGCCTGTCCTACAAGAACGATAGCAAGATCATTAAGCCCCAATACGCGCTAGAGCGCCTGCGCCACTTCCTCGCACAGGACAAGCGTCAGCAATTCATCTCCACCGAGGTCGGCCAGCATCAGATGTGGGCCGCCCAGTTCCTGCCCTTCGATGAACCCAACCGCTGGATGACCTCCGGCGGCCTCGGCACGATGGGCTACGGCCTGCCCGCCGCCATCGGCGCCCAGATCGCCCACCCGAAGGGCTTATGCATCGACGTCGCCGGCGAAGCCTCCATCCTGATGAACATTCAGGAAATGAGCACCGCCGTCCAATACCGCCTGCCCGTTAAAATCTTCATCCTCAACAACCAGTGGATGGGCATGGTCCGCCAGTGGCAGGAGCTGCTGCACGGCGAGCGTTATTCCGAAAGCTACACCGACTCCCTTCCCGACTTCGTTAAACTGGCCGAAGCCTACGGTGGCATTGGCCTGCGCGCCGACACGCCCGACGAACTGGACGACGTGATTAAGGAAATGCTGAAGACCGATAAGGTCACCATCGTCGATGTCCGCGTGGACCAGCGGGAAAACTGCTTCCCGATGATCCCCTCCGGCAAGGCGCATAACGAGATGATCCTCTCGCCCGACGCCGAAAAATTCGATAAGACGCTGGTTTAATGGGAAAAAACACAAAAATCCCAGCGCAAACCAGTCTGCCCGGCCTTTTTGTGTGCTAGCCGGTGATAAATATTGGACAAACCCGTTTTTTAAGGTTATGATTACTCCCTAAGCGTAAACTAAGGCAAAATGCGGATAAAATGACTAAACCAGACGAAAATTTCGATGTCGCAGCCTTCATGCAAAGCGTCCGCGACGCTCAGCAGCAACGCGGTGTCCTTCTGCGCGGCGAAGCCCGCATTGCGCCGGAAGCCAGAGATCAGATCAGTGCCGCCGTCGGCCTCCAGTTCGAACAATAAATCAGGGTTAAAGGATGGGCCGGGGCGAAAAAACCTTATCCGGCGGATTTAACCGGGCCTCCCTGCAAGAGGCTCTCGCGGGCCTTATGGTCCGTTTTCAGTTGATGTGCGACCGCAACAAGATCGAAATCCCCAAGGGCGCCTACCCCCACATTGCCCGGCAGCTTCTCATCGAACTCCAGAGAAACATGAAGGCCTTCGGCACCGACAAGGATGTCGCGCCCCTCACCCTCTATCAGGGCAGCACGTTTGCAGACGTCAAGGAAGGCCCGGAATTCGAATCCTTGCGCGTAGAAGCCGGAATCGGCCTCATCAACCTCGCCGCCGCCAAATACCCCAGCAACCCCCTCGGCTTCGTCAATGAAGTCATGGAGACAACGGCAACCCTGCAATCCGACGAAAAATACGCCGAACTTCCCCCCAGTGTTTTCCGCTACGCGGCCATTAACCACCGCAAGGATCCGCATGAATTCCTTGAAGGAATCAAATCCGGCGACATCAAAATGCCCCAGTGGGACATTCCGGCGGCATCCGCTGAAGACGATCAGGCCGCCTGAAAAAATAACTTTAGCTCAAGACAGAATCAGATGGGCATCTGGATGCCGATTTCCACAACGCGATTAGACGGCAGACGGTAAAAATCCGTCGGCGTCGCCGCGGCTTTGGCCATATTGATGAATATCTGCTCCTGCCAGACGGGCAAGCCCCGGCGCGGATCGGCGATCAAAGAACGATGCCCGACGAAATAGGACAAATTCTCGAAATCGATAATTGCGCCCTTGCTGACCGCCAGAACCAGCGCCCGCGGAATATCCGGACTCTCCATAAAACCATAATGCACATAGACTTTCGTAACCGAAGAAGTCACATGGACCACGGTAACCCGCTGCTCGTCCGGCACCTTCGGGAACTGAGAAAACATAACGGCCACAATGACATTATGTTTATGAAAAACCTTGTTGTGCTTGAGGTTCTTAATCAGCGCCAGCGGCGCATACGAGGGTTCACGGGTCAAAAACACCGCCGTCCCCTCCACGGTAATCGGCGGATTGCGTTCAAGATTCTCAAGCAAATCCGTGAGTTGGAAAGACATCCGCCGCACCCGCTTACGCAGATAGCGCGTCCCCCGCACCCACGTCGCCATGGACAGAACGACATACCCGGCAATCAACAGCGGCAGGAAGCCACCCTGAAACAGCTTGGTAACATTCGAAAGCCAGAACATCCCCTCGATAAACAGAAAGAAACAAAGATACGGCAGAACCTTCTTGCCCGACTTGCCCAGAACCTTCCACAACACATAAGACGAAAGCATCGTCGTAATAAGCATATCGCCGGTCACCGCAATCCCGTAAGCCGCGGCCATCTTCTCGGAACTCCCGAAAATAAAGCACAGCAGGATGATGATATAAAACAGCCAGCGGTTGATCTGCGGCATATAAATCTGCCCACGGTGGTCCGCCGATGTATGCCGGATTTCAAGCCACGGCAGCAATCCCATCTGAACGGCCTGCCGGGCGATGGAAAAGGCGCCGGTAATCACCGCCTGACTGGCGATGATCGTGGCCATGGTCGCCAGGATAACGACCGGAAACAACAAAAACGCGGGAAACATCTCGAAAAACGGGCTTTCGGGAACCCGGTCCTCGGAGAGCACCATCGCCCCCTGCCCGAGGTAGTTCATGATAAGACAGGGAAAAACGAACCGCAGCCACGCGAACGCAATAGGCTTGCGCCCGAAATGCCCAAGGTCCGTATAAAGCGCCTCCGCCCCGGTCACCGCTAGAAACACGGCGCCCAACACCAGAAACCCGATATCAAGATGCGTGAGAAGAAACTCGATCCCGTAAAAGGGAATGAAGGACAACAGCACCGAAGGCGCATGGAAAATCCAGTAAAGCCCCATCAGCGCCATCGTGGCGAACCAGACCGCCGTAATCGGCCCGAAATATTTGGAAACCGCCTCCGTCCCATATTTCTGCGCGTAACACAACCCCAGCAGGATCACGACGACGATGGGCAGAACATAGGACTCGAAATGCGGGTTGATCACCTTCAACCCCTCCACGGCCGACATGACCGAAATCGCCGGCGTAATACAGGCATCGCCGAAGAACAGCCCCGCCCCGATCAACCCCGCGCTGAAAATCAGCGAACGCCAGATCCCCTCGGATTTCTTGGCCAGAGCCATGAGAGAGAGGATTCCCCCCTCCCCGTGGTTATCCACTTTCAACAGGGTGATGACATACTTGACCGTGACAATAAGGATGAGCGCCCAGATGATGAGCGAGAGCAGCCCGTAAATATCGGTGGGATTCAGATGCCCATCGACAACCGCCAGCTTGGACGCCTCGCGGAAAGCATAAAGCGGGCTGGTCCCGATATCGCCGTAAACGACCCCGATACACCCCAGCACAAGGAGCCTGAACTCCCTTTTTTCTTTGGCCACAGCAGCGGGATCTTGCCCCGCTTCCTCAGCAGCATTAGTCTCTACACTTTGCAAACAGAACGCTCCGTGAAAATCCAGAGGGCGCACTTTACGTCAAAAATATGGCCATTGCAAATCGCCCCTCGAAACGTAGGAAAAACAAGCCTTAAGCCCGAATTGGCCCTTTCAATGACGGCCTGATTCTGCTAAATCTGACCCATGGCAAAAAACAGCACCCAGCGCAAAGATAAGAGCAGCAAGAGCGTCTACGGACCAGGCCCAAAGGAAGCAGCCGTAGAATCGCACACGCTTTCGATTCTGGTGAATAACGAACCCGGTGTCCTCGCCCGTGTCATCGGCCTGTTTTCCGGCCGCGGCTATAATATCGAAAGCCTCACCGTCGCGGAAACGGATCACGCGGCGCATCTCTCCCGTATCACGATTGTCTGCAAGGGAACGCCCCACGTCATTGAACAGATCAAATCCCAACTGGGACGACTCGTTCCGGTTCTCAAAGTCTCCGACCTCACGATCGAAACACCTTTCGTCTCCCGCGAACTCGCGCTGGTCAAGGTCGTCTGCAAGGGAGAAAAACGCATCGAAGCGTTGCGGATCGGTGACATCTTCCGCGCAAGAGCCGTGGACAGCACCCTCGAATCCTTCGTCTTCGAACTCACCGGGGCGGCCGACAAGATCAACGCCTTCATCGAACTGATGCGCCCCCTGGGTCTGGCCGACGTAAGCCGCACCGGCGTCGCCGCCATCTCCCGCGGCAATGACGTCATCGGCGCCTGATTTAACCCATAAATTGCTGTAAGTTGCGGGTCAGATCCAGCGCGTGCTGATCGATGGCCAGCCCCATGATGGCGATAAATGCCCCCATCTCCCACGGCAGCTTGAAACTCTTGGAAATGATAAACCCGGTATAGACATACCCGGCCAGCGTGATGAACAGCGCATAATTCTCATAGGCCGTGCGGTCCATACCCAACATAAGACACCCCACCACAGGCAGCAGCAGGATCGTGGAGGGAATCGTCATCCAGTTATTCACCGTGACGAAACGCATGAAATGCTCTTCCCGCCCGTATTGCCGGATCATCAGGTAAACCACCCCGAGAAACAAAAGCGAGGTGATAAGCACCCGCACGGAATGCAGCGTCATAAGATACGTGAACGAAAACCCGCTTGAAAACGCCGCCAGCAAGGCCAGCAGGACCGGCGATAACACCAGCGGAATCAGGAACGATTTAACGGCGGCAGATGCAGAACGGTCAAACCTCTGCAACCCTTGCGACATGAACAGGAAAATCTCGAAACAGCCCAGAAGGCCGTTTCCCCATTCGTCTTTGGAAAAAAATCTCATAGCGGTGCTCTTTCTTTTTGCAAGATTAATAAAAGAGACTCGCCTGCTCACCAACGGCGGAACCCAAAAAAACACTCCGCCAAGTCACAGTCTACGGAAAAATTGCGGCGGAATGAGGCCGGAAAGAAGGAAAGATTCTTGCGCCTGCGGGAAAAATGGCGCAGCGCAAAACCCCAAAAAACGCTTGTTTCTCTTGATTCTTGCCCCAAAAACCTGTTTTATGCCTGTTCTTGCAGCACAAGAAATAAATCGAGCGAAAAAGGATTCGTCATGGCACAAAGCAACCTCGCACAAAGCACGGCGCAAGGCGCCCAGAACAAACTGAAAGTCTATTACGACAAGGACTGCGATCAGGAACTGGTCAAGGGCAAGAATGTGGTCGTCGTCGGCTACGGCTCACAGGGCCACGCCCACGCCCAGAACATGAAGGACAGCGGCGTCAAGAATATCACCATCGCGCTGCGCGAAGGCTCCGCCACAGCCGAAAAGGTTAAAAAGGCCGGATTCACGGTCCAGACTCCTGCCGAAGCGGTCAAGGATGCGGATATCGTCATGATCCTCGTCCCCGACGAACTGCAGGCCGACCTCTACCGCGAAGAAATCGAACCCAACATCAAAAAGGGCGCGGCTCTGGCTTTCGCCCACGGCCTCAACATCCATTTCGGCCTCATCAAACCCCGCGCCGACCTCGACGTCTTCATGGTCGCGCCCAAGGGTCCGGGCCACACTGTGCGCGGTGAATACCAGAAGGGCGGCGGCGTCCCCTGCCTCATTGCCATCGCGCAGAACGCCTCCGGCAAGGCGAAAGACCTCGCCCTCTCCTACGCTTCGGCGGTCGGCGGCGGACGTTCCGGCATTATCGAAACCACCTTCAAGGATGAATGCGAAACTGATCTCTTCGGGGAGCAGGCGGTTCTTTGCGGTGGGATCTCCGCCCTCATCAAGGCCGGATACGAAACACTGGTCGAGGCCGGATATCCGCCCGAGATGGCTTATTTTGAATGTCTGCATGAAACCAAACTGATCGTGGACCTGATCTACGAAGCCGGCTTGGCCAATATGCGCTATTCCATCTCCAACACCGCCGAATTTGGCGATTACACCCGCGGCCCGCGCATCATCACGGCGGAAACCAAAAAGGAAATGAAAAAAATCCTTCAGGAAATCCAGTCCGGCAAATTTGTCGAGGAATTCATGGGCGGCAACAAGGAAGGCATCAACCGCCTCAAGGAACTCCGCGCTTCCGAGGCCAAGCACGACATCGAAAAGGTCGGCAAGGAACTCCGCGACATGATGCCCTGGATCGGCAAGAACAAGCTGGTTAAAGACTAAGCGATTGTTTAAACACAAGAAATCATAAAAAACCCCTCCTCCGCGGAGGGTTTTTTCATAAACAAAGCATTGGCCGCAATGAATCTTTGTCTGTATAATAATGCAAAAAAGAGCTGAGGGGTGAATCGTGGCTCAAGCCGGAAAATCGGAAACAGACGCTCGGAATCCGTGGGACATCTACCGCGGACGACAGGGCTATGACCGGATGCTCTCCGAAATCCGCGAATCCCTCTACACACAAATCCCCGAAGCCCGCGGCTCGGTCGAAATTTTCGATCATCTCGCCGACCCCGACCGCGAAATCGACCGCATCGCCCGAACCTTTGATCTGACTGTTGAACGCCTTCAGCAGGAAATGGGCTACGGCAAGTATGAAGACTTTAAGAAAGCCTTGAATGGCAAAAACATGAGCGCAACGCTGCCCGATGGGCGCCATGTGTCCATTGCCGCGGCTTGGGATCCGGACGATGCACCAGGCGGTGCGGATGATCTCACCTTTCCGGACATAAAAAGATATGCCCGCATCATCGTTCACGAAACGCTTCACGGCCTTGATCCGCGTGTAAGAAACAGCCAGGAATTAGGCCCGAACGGCTGGGTGATAGGCATGATGGCCAACACGCGCTCCTTGGAAATGTTCGCCGACGTGGGCGCACAAAACTTGATGCTTCGCAATGGCGACACAACCCAAAGCACTTTCAATACGATGGCCAATTATGACGCCATCGCCGCCTTCGGCGCACCCTATTCAGAAGACCTTTTCGGCGGAGTCATGACCCGCTACGACAACGGTCCCTTCATGCAGCAACTTCTGAAAGACTACCCGGATGGGCCCGGCATGGAAAGTTTCCGGCTCGAAGGCTGGCGGGAAACCGTCGATAAGATCAGCCGTATGCGCGAGGCCAGTCCGGAAATATCGATTGACGGGATGATCCGCAACTACGCGCAGACGCTCTCCTTCCAGTCCATATACAGGACAAAAATCGGGGAACTGGAGACAAGGTTGGAACCGGTTAAGGACAAACTTCTGGAACAGTCGGGCTTTAAAACCCTGCGCGAATTTTCCGAACATTATTTCGACCAAATGAACTTCCGGGGCTGGCATGACGGCTCCATAAACCGCGACAAACTCACGCCCGAATTTAGAACAGCCCTGTCCGCCACATACGACGCCAAAATCGAACTCTGCGCCTGGATGGAAAACAACCACGACCTGTTCCCCGACGCCGCCCGCGTCGCCTCGGCAACGCGCTATCATCTCGGTTATAGCCAAACGCATATCTCAACCGCCGCCCCCTCTCCTCAGGAACTGACCAACGACACGCTGATGGCCAGAAACTGGCTGCGTTTCAAGGAAACGGGGGATCCCTTTTATCGTGACGCCGCGAATGACTTCGCAAGCTCAGCCGAACTGGCCGAGGAACACGCTTACCAGAATTCCGGAGACCACGGCAAATTCGAAGGCTTTGACCGTTACCGCATCATGACCCAACTCTTCGAAACCCGCCCCGATCTGGTTCAGGCTTTGGCCAAGGGCATTCCCTTACGGGATGTAGTGACCGTCAATCGGGTCAACCCGGACAACCTGAATGATGACCGTTATTCTGTAGCCTCCAACTTTGACGGCATAATAGCGCGAATGAACCAGACGCCACCCGAACTGAACGCACCTGCAGCACAACCTCCCTCTTTACAACCGCCTGCAAAACCTTAAATTCGGAAATCCGAATGAAGCCTCAGGCTTCGCGAAAGCGTTTATAAAATGGCCACCCTCGCCCAGAAAGAAATCGTCAACGACCGGCTCCTTCCGGCCGTTCTCTATGCCCTTGGCGCGCACTTCCTCTTTGTGGTCATGGGCGCAACGGCGAAATATCTTTCCCAGACTCACCACGTCGTCGAAGTCGCCTTCTTCCGCAATCTGTTTGTCGTGATCCCCTTCTTTGCCATTCTGGTTCTGAGCAAACGCTTGGATCTTCTCAAAACCAAAAGGCCGAAAACCATCGCAATCCGCGCCATCGTTGGCTCATTAAGCCTCATCGTGACCTTCGGCGCACAATCCCTGCTCCCGCTCTCGAACGCCACCGTTCTCCTTTATATGTCCACGCTGCTGACCCCGGCCTTCGCGTATATTTTCCTCAAGGAACGCGTCGGCGCCCACCGCTGGGCCGCGATCATTGTGGGAATGAGCGGAGTCCTTGTGATCGCCGCGCCCAGCAGCCAGATCAGCGCCATCGGACTCCTTCTCGCCCTCTTCGCGGCAACCCTCCACGCCTCGATGTATACGATGCTCCGCCACCTCAAGGCCGAATCCGCCATCACCGTGACTTTCTATTTTGTGCTGGCCGGAATGATCCTGCCCGGTCTGTGTATGCCATGGTTCGCCAAGGGAATCGCATGGGACGAGGCGTGGCTATTCTTCCTCGTCGGCGCCTCGGGCGGCTTCGCCCAGCTCTGCCTGACCAACGCCTATAAATACGCCCCCGCCGCCGTTATCACGCCCTTCGCCTACACCTCCCTGCTCTGGAGCACGCTGATGGACAGTATGATCTGGAACAATCCACCGGGTGGCTCGATCTTTACAGGCGCGTCCATCATCATCGCCGCCCAGCTTTACATCCTCTACCGCGAACACGTGAACCGCCAGAAAACCTCCCATCTCAAGAGCGAGATCCCGTAAAGTGGCCGCAGCAAAAAAAGATCACCTGATGGCGGCCATCGCCTACGCGCTCTTCAACGCGCTGATGCTCTCGGCCATGAGCCTCTTCGCGAAAATGCTGCGCGAATATTTCGGCCCGTTCGAGGTCACCTTCTTCCGCAATGTGTTCTCGCTCATCGCCCTGATGCTCTGGCTCTTCTTCGCAAGAAAGCTTTACGTTTTGGAAACAGAACGTCCATGGGCCCACCTGATACGCAGCTTCATCGGCACAATAGGAATCATTCTGGGCGCGCAGGCACTGGGCATGATGCCGCTGGCCGAAACCACGATCCTGCTCTTCACCTCCCCGCTCTTTGTGGTCCTGCTCTCCTATCCTGTTCTGGGCGAACGGGTGGGAATCTACCGCCTCAGCGCCGTCGCCATCGGCTTTACCGGCGTCCTGATCATGGCCAACCCCTCCGAACCCGCCGACCAGTTGCCCCTTCTCGGAATTCTGATCGGCCTCGGCTGGGGTCTGTCCTCGGGCATGGTTGATATCTGCCTGCGCTGGATCGGCCGGACGGAAGGATCGACGACGACGACCTTCTACTTTGTGCTGTTCGGCACGATTGCCTGCGGAATGCACTGGCCCTTCGCCGAAGTAAAGAACGGCGGCTTCTCCACCGATAGCGCCCTGCTCATCATTGGTCTCGGCGCCACGGGCCTTCTCTCCCTTCTCGCCAAATCCCAGAGCTTCCGGCTCGGCGAGGCCGCGCTCGTCTCCCCCATCTCCTACACCATGATTATCTGGGCAATGATTTTCGATTACCTGTTCTGGGACAAAATCCCCAAACCTCACGTCTATCTCGGCGCTTCCATCATCATCGCCAGCAACATCTTCATCCTCTACCGCGAACACAAAAGGCGGCAAATAAAAGAACCCTAAAGATCGCTCATCGACAATCCATCAGGCATCGCGGGCGCAGCATGGGCAGGAACCTCTAATGCTATAAACGCGCTGAAAAGAGCAATCCTGAACATGGGAACCCCGCAGCAAAACCAAATAGATATAGGCAACAACGACGAACCGTCACAAAGATAAGCTGCGAGGAAGACTAATCAGACTTCCGGCACCAGAATCTGTACATCCCGACAAAAGTATCGGGCTTCCGCACTTCCCACTTCGCCCAGTTTTTGAGGTTCACAGCCTGCGGATCGTCGGGAAAGGCCTTCACATAGTTGTCAATAACGCTCTGCTGGATATAGAATTTGATGAACGCCAGCCCAAGCGTCTCAAGACAATCATGCACCTGATCCAGATCGAACTGATGCTCCTGCACATGGAACAACAGGTCGCGGCACTCCGGCATCGTGTAATAATCGGGAATCTCCGCAAGCGTTTTAAGAGTGGAAAATTTCAGGTGCTTATTGGCGTCGCGCCGGAACTCGCGGATCGAGACGGCGTCATTCCCGATTCCTTTAGCCAAAATCTGCGCCCGCGCCTCATTGACCGCCTTGCGCGCCAATCGGCTGTAAAGCGCAATCCGCATGAGTCCGTCCGGCTTCAGAAGACCCGTCAAAACCCGCCACCCATCCAGGGGCTCCTTAAGATGATGCAGCACGCCCGAACAGGCGATGTAATCGAACCGCTCCTCAAGCGGTCCAAGCTCAAGGATATCGCCGTGCTGGAAGGTAACGTTGCTAATCCCGAACGCCTCCGCCTGCATAATCCCATAGGCCAGACTGGCCTTGCTGAGATCGACAGCCAGAACCTCGGCATCGGGAAACACGCAGGCCAACTCCAGCGCCTCGCGTCCCGTCCCGCAACCGGCCACCAGAATCTTCGCCGACTTGCCTGTAAAAACCCCTTCCACGCTTTCGTCGCGGATGACCTTGAACAAATAGCTCCTTCGCGGATAGGGAAACTCTTCATACTGCACTTGAACCGCCCTGGACGTATGATTCTCTATGAGTGTCAGTTCAAAAATATCCTTGCGGATTTTCTCCATGGTAAAAAAATCGTCTATCTGCCCTTTGGGAATCTGCGAGACATAATCCCCGCCGGGTAAAATCTCGGCAAACTTCCGGGCCTTTTTAAGGTGATACAGGGGCGCATAGCACCCGAGTATCGCAAGCTCCGCCAATTCAATCTCCTCAGCCGCCTGCTTCTCTATTGTCTTTTTCAACGCGGCGACCAAGGTCTGCTCCTCCTCTGTCTCCTCGAAAATATAATCCGTGAGAAAACAATAGCGCGACAGCGCACAGGCCAGAAACTCCCGCGTCTGCTCATCGAACGGATGGCGCCCGGTCACGCTCTCCAGCAACACGCGCCGCAGATGTGTCGCCCAGCGCTCGAACCCGGCATCGGGAACGATGAACTGCCCCAGCCCGGTCAGAAAGAACGCATCCTGAAAAACCTCAGTGGATCCCATCCGGTCGAACGCCGCCCGAAAGGCCGCATAATCCTTGTGCCGGGAAAGCTTGTACGCCGTCGAAAAATTCTCGTCGGATTCAATGATGCTCAGCCAGCACCGCCCCATATCCACAAGATCGAGCCCCGGCGTCTCAAAACACGCCAATAAGACGCCCTTGAGATTCTCGTTGATCTTCTTGAACGTCAGCGTCCGCATGATCTGGATCAGGCGGTGCTTGTAAACCTCCGAAGTCGGATCGGCGGCCACCCCTTGCGCAAATTGCTCGATCGCCTGCATCCCGTGACCGAGCGCCAGATAAATATCCCCCAGAACCCCATAAGCAGGGACATAATAAGGGTTAAGCGCGATCGCTCTCTTAAGACAAGCCACAGCCTCCCCGGTTTCTCCTTGAAGATTCAGAACAACGCCCAGCCCGTAACAAGCCTCAGGACTTTCATGAAGGGTAAGGGACGTTCTGAAAAACGTCTCCGCCTCGTCGAAGCGCCCGTTTTTAGTGCAGTCCCATCCTTTTGTGCAGGCCTGCTGCGCCGATCCGGCAGTCAGGTGTGAACCCATTTCGCGCATAGAATACGTTCCTCGGAACCTGCCCGGTTCTAAGGATAAGAAAGCCGCACAGGAAAATTAATATTGCTGAAGTCCGTACTTGTTATAAACGCCCAGAGGGTCGTCATCAAGTTCCCGGTAATAGACATAGAACATACCGTCCTCTTCACCCTTGGTGATACCGAACACATGATCCACGAACTGCAGAACCCGGCGGCGGTCCAGCCCCGAA
Source organism: Alphaproteobacteria bacterium (assembly GCA_018000295.1). Classification (GTDB taxonomy): domain Bacteria; phylum Pseudomonadota; class Alphaproteobacteria; order Micavibrionales; family Micavibrionaceae; genus JAGNKE01. The sequence continues at coordinate 101,814 of JAGNKE010000002.1, forward strand.
AGCCGCATGAAAGTCTGCCCGACTTCAAGTACAGGGATATTCTCATCGCCGATATACTGGTCGGAGACAATGTCATAAGCATAGAAATCGCGCATGATCCGCTTGGCGTCACCGGCATCCTTGATCCAGGCTTCCGGCGTCCACTGGTCATCGTCCCACAGCGAACGCTGCGAAATCTGCTGGTTGCCCAGATACGGTTTGAAATCCAGATTTTTCCAGTGGCTCGGCCACCAGCCCCACACCCACGGCTTGGGCTCGGCATGAACCGGATTTTGGGCAAAAACGAGGAGGGTTCCAAAAAGGAGGAGGGGAACAGCAAGGAAACGCATGAGTCTAACCTTTTGAAATTACTCACAATTATTAGAAAGAACAAATTAACGCCCCCTATGGTATAATAAAACCATGATAAAAGCTATCGGAATAGCATTAAACGGACTGAATGCAGCCACCCAGCGGCTGAACGCCAGCGCCTCCAACATCGCCAACCTGACCACCGCTGGGTCATTGGAAGAAGGCAGACAGGCGCCCTACACCCCCCTGACGACGGTTTCCAAGTCTTTGGGTGAACCCACGGGCGGCGTCAGAACGGACGTGGTTCCCAAAAACCCGCCCTTCGTCCCGGCCTACGATCCCGACTCCCCCTTCGCGGATGATCAGGGCATCATCGGCCTGCCGAACATCAGTCTGGAAGAGGAAATCGTGAACCTCAAGCTCTCCGAAATCACCTACAAGGCCAATATAGCCACGATAAAAGCCTCCGAAGACATGAGCAAGGAACTGCTCAGCATCTTCGACGACGAGGTCTGACCGCCCCCCTACCCCAACGCACTTTTTTCCCCTTGCCCACCCTCCGCTTTTGCTGAACAATCACGCCATGAAGTTTGTCTTTTTCGGATATGATTTTTCCCTCAACGCCCTGATGCGCCTCGTCATGGACGGCCACGAGCTGATCGCCCTCTATACCTTTCCCTGTGACGGGGTCTTTTCGCACAACACGCAAATTAAAATGTTTGCCGAAAGCCTGAACATCGTGCCGATCGAGGGCAAGATCACCTCGCAGCAGATCGACAGCCTGATCGCCCAGGGCGCGCAAGCCTTCATCGCCTTCGGTTATAAATACAAAATCCCGCCCGTCGATCCGAAAAAGGCATACGCGATCAACGTCCACCCGGCCCTGCTGCCCCGCGTGCGCGGGATCATGCCCATGCCCTTCATCCTCCTGAAGGAACCGAAGGCCGCGGGCATCACCGTCCACAAAATGACCCAGAAATACGACGCCGGGGACATCCTCTATCAGGAACCCTTCCCCGTCGATGACTCAACCGACATCGAGGTGCTCTCCAGCCGCTGTGCTCTAGCCGGAGCGGAAATTCTCTCCGCGATCCTCAAGGATTTTCCGCGCTACTGGAAACAGGCCAAGCCGCAAAACGAAAAACTGGCCTCTGAATACGCCGAACCGGGCAACGACCTCCGAACCTTCGATTGGAAGAAGCCGGTAAAGGAACTTCTGAGAACCAACCGCGCGTTCGGCCACTACGGCTGCCTCGCCTTCGTCGATGGCAAGAAACTGATCGTAACGAACTGTAACGGCTGGGAGGAAAAACACGGCCTCGACCCCGGAACGATTGCCTGCATCCTCCCCTATGAGTTGATCGTCGCCGCCAGTGACGGCTTCATCTGCCTGAAGGAATTCATTATTCTCCCAGATCCAGCATGAAGCTCAAGCTTCAGGTAAAAGCGCCTGTTTGAACCAGAAAGAATCGACGGCGGAGACAAGGCTGCTCATCCCCTCCAGGCATTTTGACTTCGTGACATAAGCCGCCGCCTGATGCCGATAGCTCTTCCGCACATCCTCAGGATCGCTCGAACCGGAAATGACGATGACGGGAATGACCTTTAGCCTTTCATCCGCCTTGATTTCGTCAAGAACCTCATAGCCGTTCTTTTTCGGCATATTGATGTCCAGCAGGATCAGATGCGGCCGCGGCGCCCTCTGATGCTCCCCCGTATTCCGTAAAAAATGCAGCGCCTGCTCTCCGTCGCGCACATGATGAACGGTCTTGGAAACGGCAGCCCCCTCCAGCGCCTGAATCAGAAAAAGCGCGTCCGTATCTTCGTCTTCGGCCAGAAGAATGTTAAGGGGCTGATCGGGCACGCAAACCTGCATAGTTTTTTACATCCCTGACATTATAACTCAAACCGCGGGTAATTTAATAACAAAACGGCTCCCCTCGGAATACTGGGTGTCCAACTCGATGCTTCCCCCATGAAACTCCGCAATCCGCTGGCAAATTGCCAAACCGATGCCCGTACCATGGTATTCAGACTCGCTGTGCAGCCGCTGAAAGATTTTGAAGATTTTATCCTTGTATTGCGGATCAATCCCGATCCCGTTATCCGTGACCGCGATCAAATGGTACCGCCCGCTGCTTCCCGATCCGATCTTGATGACCGGCGCGGTATCCGCCTTCCTGTATTTCATACCGTTCTCGATCAGATTTTGAAAAAGCTGGATCATCAGATTGCGGTTCCCCTGAATCTCCGGCAGCGGTCCGGCGGATATCTTCGCGCCGGAAGCCTCTATGACCTCCGAGAGATTATCGAGAACGTCTTCAAGCACTTCATTAAGGGCAACGGAAGTCATCGGCACATCCTTGCGCCCGACACTCGAATAAGCCAGCAAACTGTCAATCATCTCGAACATCCGCTCCGAACTCTTGCGGATGATCCCCAGCAACTCCTGCGCTTTCTCATCAAGCTGTCCGGCATAATTGCGGATCAGGAAATTGGCGCTCAAACTCAAATGCCGCAGGGGAGCCTTGAGATCATGCGAAGCAACATAGGCGAAATCTTCAAGCTCCTGATTGGAACGCCGGAGATCCTCCTGAGCCTTTTTCTCGACGGAAATATCGCGCACGATCGCACTGTAAAAGCGTGTCTCCCCCACTTTAACCTCCGATGCAGCCAGATAAATCGGAAACACGCTGCCCTCTTTGCGCCTCGCCAACAGCTCATGTCGCCTCTGCCCTTCGGCGTTGCCCGATTGCCGGATAAAATGCAGAAAATTCTGCTGCTTGTCCTCCGTCTGGATCGGAGGTTCGAGAACATCAATGGTTTTGCCGATAATATCCTTCGGCGCATAACCGAAAATCCGCTCACAGGCTTGGTTAAACGAAGCGATCCGTCCGTCCTGCTCAATGACCATCAGCCCGTCGGCGGTCGTCATCAGGATAGACTCCAGATGCGACTGCGCGGTAAGAAGGTCACTCATGTCACGGGAAAGGCCGAGCATATACCGAAGCCCGGCAGCATCCTCGAAACGGATTTTCCGTGTGAAAAACGTCCGCGTGACCCCGTCAAAGGCCGTGTTACTCTCGAAAATTTCGGTATATCCCTTATCAAAGGCCATCCGGTCCTGTGCCTTGTAAAGCTCTTGCTGCTCCTCGGTAAAAACCTCCAGCCCCGTGCGTCCGAGGACGTTGGCCCGGTCCTCGGGAGCGTAAAGACCCAGAAAAGCCTGGTTGGCGGCGATAATTTCGTGCTGCTCGTTCTTGACGAAAACCAGATCGGGGACATGATCCATAATGATTTTCAGGAAGTTGGTCTGGTCCTTGAGCTGCCGCGTGCGCTCCTCCACGACACTCTCCGTCACCGCCCCGTGCCCGGTCACGACAAGCAGAAAACCGGAGAGCAGAAAGGTAAAAAGGAAACACCCGGCCAGAACATACCAGAGTCCCCAGTTCACATGGCTTTCCAGAAAATCCTTACTGAGAGAGAAGGTCAGGAGCCATTTCTCGTCGATCATCTGGAAATATTCCGTATGACGGATACCGGATTCGGGCATACGGAAAACCACTTGCGCGGAAGAAGGACCGTTCAGCGCTGGAGTCTGGGAATCGTCATTGGAATCTGCATAAGACAAGCTGATCCCTCTCTGATCCCACCCCGTCAGAGTCTCTTGCAACATATCGGAAGGATGGAAAATACCCACCACAAAACCGCGCAGCGTGGCCACAGAATAATTGTCCCCCGCACCCGGCGAATAAAGAGGATAATACAGAGCCAGTGCGGACTCTTCATTAAGGGCCAGGACTCCCGATACTTTTTGCGAACCCGGCTGCCCCGTCTTGGCCGAGAGAAGGAGCTTCTCCCGGAAAACACCATCGCTCCCCAAATCCAGCCCTTCGAGCGAGCCAAGCCCGAAACGTTGCACGGCATAGAAAAAGGGGAAATGATAATCCCGGGCCTGAACGGGCGCAGCCTGCCCATCTGGACGGATGTCCAAAAGTTTAAAACCATTGCCCTTGAGCTTCTGGACGCGCCGTTCAAAATCCTGTGCATCCGATCCTGTGACTTTTGGAACCCAAAAAACCCCGGCGATAGCAGGATAATCGACAAAAATATTTTTCAGAAAAACCCGGAATTCGTCCTCGGACACTAAATCCGAAGCCTCAAAAAGACGGCGCAGCGACTCAATCTGCTGGATATACGCGCTGACTTGATTGTTCAGCGTATTAACGATCAAGGCAGAGTCGGCCTTCAACGCCTCCTGCCTGTTCAGTTTTTCATTGCGGATGGCATACTGAAAAACTGAGATCACAGCCGTAAAAAGCAGCAGAAGCGGAAAAATCACGACCTGCTTGCGGAAACGCGACACCGATTCATGGACCAGCATCACGCCCGCCGGCGCAAAAACGAGAACGCCGAGCATATCCCCCACATACCAGGTCGTCCACGACAGCGGTATGGAGCTTAAGGGCGTCAACCCGAAGGAATAAAGAATGACTTCTGAGAGGCTTGCCGAAAGAAGACAGCTCACCGGACCGCCCACAAGACTGAACAGCAAGACCGACCGGAACGTCTCAAGGCGGCTGCCCGGCCCCAAAACACGCCGGATCAAAAACGCACCCGTAAAAGCCTGCAGGGCGGGCGGACCGCCCATCAGAAACATCCGCAGGAAAGTATAATCCAGTTCGGGGATTGAAGACGGATAGACAGCCGTAAAATTGACCAGCACCGCGCCGATATAAACCCCCGGCACCATCGCATATCCGTAGGAATAAACGGCGGCCAGCGCAATCCCCGCCCCCGGCCAGAAAATCGTCGCCATCGCCGGATCCGACGCCAGATAAAGTCCAGCCCGTCCGGAGATATAATAAAGCGCGGCAACGGCAAGGTTTTTAAGAAACAGGTTCAATCAACAATCCATCCAGCGAGAAAAGCTTACAAGCCCCGAAAGAATAACATACAACGCAGTAAAATCTTCATCACGGACAAAAAAGATGCGATGATGCGCCGCAAGACAACAAACCGGAAGCTCTTGGTGAAACAGGACAAAACAACGAACATCGTCATCCTGACCGGCGCCGGAATTTCCGCAGACAGCGGTATCCAGACCTTCCGCGGCAGTGACGGCCTCTGGTGCGGCCACCGTGTGGAGGACGTCGCCACGCCTCAGGCCTATGCAAAAAACCCCGCCCTTGTGCAGGATTTCTATAACACTCGGCGTCGGCAGTTGCTCGAACCGTCCATACAGCCCAACGCGGCCCACTTTGCCTTATCGGACCTTGAAAAAAACTGGCCCGGAAAGGTCACCGTCATCACCCAGAATATCGACGACCTGCACGAACGCGCCGGAACGAAAAATCTGATCCATATGCACGGCGAATTACTGAGCGTCTTCTGCTATTCATGTGGGGAAAAATCCACCTGCCGCACAGACATAGCGGTCACCCACCTCTGCCATAAATGCCAGAAGACCGGAACGGTCAGGCCCGACATCGTCTGGTTCGGCGAAATGCCCTACCGAATGGATGAAATTTATGACGCCCTCTCGGAATGTGCCCTGTTCCTGTCGATTGGCACCTCGGGCCATGTCTACCCCGCTGCAGGCTTTGTCGCCCACGCACGGCACAGCGGCGCACGGACAATCGAGATCAACCTCGAAGAAAGCCACATCGCCAGCGCCTTTCATGAACATATTTATGGCCGCGCGGCGGAAACCGTCCCCGAATTCGTAAAAAAATGGCTGACTTATCCCGATCTTTGAAACCATCCGCTGGCCATAAAGATTTCTTCCGGCGGCGGACCGCCTTATGATAGCTTTGCCCCCGGAACAAATTTGAGTTGCGCTGCCTCCATGAACTTCAAAATCCCTCTGTCCTTTTTTGCGCTCGTTCTGGCCGCTTTGCTCATGCTTTCGGTTGCGAAGACCTATGCCCTGAGTGTCGATCAGGTCCGCTTCGGCGTTCACCCCGATAAAATCCGCATGGTCGTGGAACTCAGCCAGGTGACGGACTACCGCGTCTTCGCGCTCGACAATCCCTACCGCCTCGTGGTGGATATCGGGGATTTCGAATGGCGGGCCGGAAAGGTCATGAAGCCCGCCGGCTCCGGAATCAAGGATATCCGCGAAGGCCCGCTGCAAAAGGGGATATCCCGCATCGTTTTCGATATGGACCGGCCCATGAGCATCACCTCCGCCTTCATGCTCCCCCGCCAGGACGAAAAACCCGATCGTCTGGTGATCGACTACCAGCCCGTCGGGCGCGAGGAATTTGCCCGGCATAAGGAAACAATTCACGGAACCCTCACGGCCTCCGATATAAATCAAATCGCGTCTTTGAACAGGCCCGACGAAGAAGGAACCCCCGTACCCAAATCCAAACCAGCGAAAGAAAAAACCTCCGGCGCAAAACCGCTCATCGTCATTGACCCCGGCCACGGCGGCGTTGACCCCGGCGCGGTCGGCATCGGCAACGTTTATGAAAAAAACATAGTACTAGCGTTGGCTAAGGAATTGAAAAAGGAACTGGAAGCCACGCAACGCTATAAGGTTATCATGACCCGCGACAAGGATACCTTCGTCAAGCTGGCCGACCGCGTGAAATTCGCCCGCGACCGCGAAGCCGATCTGTTCGTCTCCATCCATGCGGACACGATCCATAAGGATGACGTTCAGGGATCCTCGATCTACACCCTCTCCAAACAGGCCTCGGACAAACAGACCGCAGCCCTCGCCGAAAAGGAAAACAAGGCGGATTTGATCGCGGGCATTGATCTGAGCGTAGAGGATGAGCAGGTGGCCAACATCCTCTTTGACTTCGCCCGAACCGAAACCATGAACGAATCCAAGTTTTTTGCAAACACCCTCGTCGAGAAAATGCAGGGTAGCGGCTTAAAGCTCCTTCCCAATCCGCACCGTTATGCGGGCTTCGCGGTCCTCAAGGCACCGGATATCCCGTCCATCCTGATTGAAGCGGGTTTCATGTCCAACAAAAAGGAAGTGGACCGCCTGAGCAAACCCGAACACCGCAAAAAAATCGCCCGGTCGATCAGAGTAGGAATAGATGCCTTTTTCGAACATCTTGAAGCCAACGAAAAAAGCTGAAAAACGAACTAAACGGATACTTTATTTTTCATAATAAAAAACTATCCCCTCTGACTGCTTTTAAATCGGCCACGACTGTTGCAAATTTGCACACCCCCCCAAAGTTTTGTTGATAAAAGACCGAAAGCCTCTTGAAAAACAGGGGCCAATGCCCGAAAACTCTTCATTAAAGTAGGAACACTCGCTTATGAATTTAGGTGATCCGGATCTTACGTCGTTTTCAAACAGGTTTAATTCGAATGAGGACTAAAATGAAAAAAACTGTTGCTACAATCTGCCTGATTGGCTCCACCTTGGCTCTGGCCGCTTGCGCAAGCAGCGAATCCGCTGACAGCACCGAGCTGGCGACCCCCTACGCTCTCGAGCGCACCGCGACCCATGACGGCGCTGACAACTCTGTTGTTGAAGTTCCGGCTCAGGATGGCGACAAAGTCTTCCAGAAAGCCCAGACCAAGTAATTGGGCATTCTATATAAATTTTAAAAAAGACTGTCCCTCGGGGCAGTCTTTTTATTATATTCTCAGAGAGAAAATTTTTTGGATATAAAGCTTTGAACATGAACACCCTCATCAACGTCCTGGCGTTCCTGCTGGCCAACTACGGCGGTACTTGGGCCATAACCTTCGCATACGTAGCAGGTACGCGGATGCTGAACGTGGTCGATGTCTTCGCCGAGGGATTCGATGAGGCCGCGCTGTTCCAGTCCTATTTACTCCAGACCTACGTCACTCTTTTTATCTGCTGCCTGTTCAGCTTCAGCTTCTTCTTTCTCAAAAACTACTGGCGCTATGTATTTTTGATGGCCCCTCTGGTCGTCCCTGCCAGCTATGGCTTGTTTTTTCTCATCAATCACCCGGCCTGACAGGACCATTGTATAGTAAAGGCCGGGAGATCATCCCGGCCTCAAATCACTTGATATATCGGCGGTTGTGCGCCTGATCAATCCACGCGGGCGATGATCCGGGCCTTCTTCTGAGGCAGCTGCGGCGGATAAGGAATGCTGGCATTGCCCACCTTGATCGCCTTGATATTCTCAGGCTTCTTCTTGGGCACGATGGCGTCCCGTGGGAAATCGTTGCTGACCTCCTGCACCTCGCTCTTGCGGGATTCGCCTTGCGCGGGTACGCGGGCAATCACGATCGGATACCCCCGTCTCTCTCGGATCGCGGCGCGGATTTTCGGCCAGTTCAGGTAATCTTGGAATGGCCCCGCGACCTTCATGATACGGGCCATATCGGCATCCGTAAGCTTCTGGTGCTCGATCACACCCGACTCTTCCATCTTGATCGCCTGATCAAGGTCAGGATGGGCTTCAAGCAACAGCTCTTCACCGATCCACGCCAGCTTAAGCGGTTGATTGACCACGGTCACCTTGGTGCCGACGGGAATCCGCTCGAAAAACTCCAGAACGCTCTCGGGATACATCCGGATGCAACCGCTGCTGCTCCGCCGCCCGATCCCATAGGGTTTGTTGGTTCCATGAATGGCATACTGCGACCAGCCGAGATAAAGCGCCCGCGTCCCCATCGGGTTTTCCGGCCCCGGCAATACTTCGACAGGAAGCTCGGGCTTCTCCTTCCGCATCCGGTCCGTAGGGCGCCAGATCGGATTGACCGCTTTGCGGACGATGGTCGTATGCCCGACAGGTGTGGACAGCCCCTCGCGCCCGATCCCGATCGGATAGCTCAGCGGCGGCTTGTCGCCGTTAACATAAGCATAAATCCGCATCTCCGGCAGATTGATCACCACATCCCGGTGCGGCGCATCGGGCAGCAAATGCTGGGCGGGAATCATAAGCTCCGTCCCCTCGCCCGGAATCCACGGGTCGATCCCCGGATTGGCGGCGCGCATCTCGACAAACCCCAGAGCGTTGCGCCGCGCCAGATGAATGAACGTGTCTTCGTACTTGGCCCTGTACTCGATCAGAGTGCCGATGGAATTGCCCTTGTACTCGGCAAAAACCTGGCCCGAAAACCCCGTAAGGCTTACAGCAAATAACGCAGCGGTCGCAACGATATGCGAGAATCGGCTCATAAAAACTCCCCCGTAAACCCGGTCTCGGAAAACAGACCCCTAGACATAATCTTTTTTCAAGCCCGACTCAAGGGCAGACTCAAAAAAACCCGCAATTTTCCTTATGAAAGAAGCGTGTCAGTGCCCGCCAGACACCAGCCGCTCCACCTCAGCAGCTAGACTCTCAAAAACCCGCTCGAAAACAGAGCTTTTCATAACGCGCCCCTTACCCTGACAATACAGCTCAAACAGGGTCGTCCGCGGCCCGACCTTGCGGATAGCGAACTGCAGACTAGGCGTATGCGAAGCCGCCTGAAAATAGGTATAGGTCGCCAGCCCCTCATTGAAATCGCAGTCTACGGTCCTGTAAGTTAACGCCTTTTTCGACGCCGCGTACATATAAAGCTGGTCGAGTTTCTGGAACTGGCTGCGGGTGAACCCGGTGGACTGCTCTGAGGCCGGGGTGTTAAGGACATACAAACTCATATATAAAGAGTAACAAAATATGCGACAAAAAGGAAGAATCAAGGAGAACCGCCATGGCCTTGCTGCAAACCCCTGAAAAACAAGCCGGATTTCCCGCCCCGGACTTCGCTCTGAAAAACATCGACGGCCGCACCCTGACTTTGGCGGAATGCCGCGGGCCGGAAGGACTTCTGGTCATGTTCATCTGCAACCACTGCCCCTACGTCAAAGCCGTAGTGACCCGCCTCGCCGAAACCTGTAAAACACTGCAGACCGAGGGGTTCGGCTGCGTCGCCATCATGCCCAACGATACGGAAAACTACCCCGCCGATTCGTTCGAGAATATGAAGCTTTTCGCAAGGGAACACGGCTTGACCTTCCCCTACCTCATCGACGAAACCCAGCAGACAGCAAAAGCCTACGGCGCCGTCTGCACGCCGGACTTTTTCGGCTTTGACCGCAATTTGACCCTGCAGTACCGCGGGCGGCTCGACAGCGCCTCCGCGAAACCCGCGGACGCCTCCACCGTACCCGAACTGCTGAAGGCGATGCGCGAAACCGGGCGGACGGGTATATCCACCGCGCCGCAACACCCCTCCATGGGCTGCTCGATCAAATGGAAAGACTCATAGAAGCAAGCCTCCGGGAACGGAACGCTCTTGTCTTCACAGCCGCGGAGTTATAATACTCTACTCCTGTACGTATCACTGACCCGGTATTCGGAAGAGAAAGCCTATGGCAAATTTTTTGGCGGAAGTCGATGAAGCCCTGAAGCAGGAAAGGGTCGCAAGATTCTGGAACAGTTACGGTGGCTTCGTTCTGGGCACCGCCCTGATGATCATCCTTGGAACGGCGGCCCTTTCGGGCTATCGGGTCTGGGATAGCGGCATCAAGAGCGCCCAGACGGAAAAACTCCTCAACGCCCTGTCCGCCGAAGACCCGGCCTCCGAATTGATCGCCCTGTCCAAAGACCTGCGCCCCGGCCTGAAAACGCTGGCGCTTTGGCAGGCCGCAGGTGAGTTGGTCAAAAAGGACGATAAGGCAAAGGCGCTGGAACTCTACGCCCAGATCAATAAAGACCCCGCCTCCCCTCCTGATTTCAGGCATCTCGCAAGCTTTCAGATGGCGCGTCTAATCGCCCAGAGTGACCCGGAAACGGGCCTGTCCCTGCTCGAAAAGGTTGCAAATGATGTATCTAACCCCTGGAACAACCTCGCCCGTCTCGAAGTCGCGGTACTGCAAGCCCACCACAAAAAGAACTTCAAGCTGGCCCGCGAACATCTCGCGACAATCCTGAAATCGGAAAGCCTGCCGCAATCGTTGGAACGCAAGGCGCGTTCACTCGATATGCTTTACGGATTGCAGGAACCGCAGACTCAGGAAGACATCGCCCCGGCGGGTGGAGAACAAGAACAAAAACCTGAAAAGAAATAATTTTTTGAGGATCGCAACATGGCAACTTTCAGAAATACGCTGCTTTTCGTTTCGATGACATTGATGCTCGGCGCTTGCTCAAAGGTTACAAGCGTTTTCGACTCTGGCGGCGATGAAACGAAACTGGAGGGCGAACGGATGTCGGTTCTTGAACTCCAGAAGACCCTCGAACCGGACAGCGAAAAACGCGAACTCATCGCCCCTGATCCATGGAGCAATGCGTTCTGGCCGCAGGCCGGCGGCTACCCCAACCATTCCATGCAGAATCCCGCCCTCGCAAAAGAGGCGGGCAAAGCCTGGAAAACCTCTATCGGTGCGGGCAGCTCTGACGGTCTGCCCATAACCGCCCAGCCCGTCATAGCCGAGGGCCGCGCCTATACGCTCGATACGAATTTCAACCTGCGGGCCTTCGATCTCGCGTCCGGCAAAGACGTCTGGAAAACCAGCGTAGAGAATGAGGACGAGGACGAGGACGTCATCAGTGGCGGCGTCAGCTACGCCAACGCCCATCTGTTCGTGACCAACGGTTACGCGGAAATTCTGAAAGTAAAGGCATCGGACGGCAGTACCGTCTGGCGCAAGCGCCTGCCCGCCCCGTCCCGCGCCGCGCCGACCGTCATCGACGGCCGTGTCTTCGTAACAACGCTCGACAACCGCGTGGTGGCTCTGGATGAGGGCTCCGGCGACACGCTCTGGATTTATGTCGGCATCGCTGAAACCGCGGGCCTTCTCGGCGCAGCCAGCCCCGCCGCCAACGCAGATATCGTCGTGGCGGTCTTTTCCTCCGGCGAAGTGACCGCCCTGCGGGTCGAAAACGGGTCGGTGGCCTGGTCCGATAACATCTCCAGCGTACGTCAATACGGCGGCGGCCTCGAAAGCCTGTCAGACATCAAGGCGCTCCCGGTCCTTGACCGCGGCCTCGTCATCGTCCTCAGTTTCGGCGGCAAGCTGGTCGCGTTCGACCAAGCCTCCGGCGCCCGCGTCTGGCAGCGTGAAATCGGCGGCGCCGAAACACCGTGGACCGCCGGCAACTTCCTCTTCGTCCTCTCCGTGGACCATCAACTCATCGCCCTCAATCTTGAAGACGGTCGCATCGTCTGGGTCACGCCCCTGCCCCGCTATAAGAACGAGGAAAAGAAAAGCGGGCCGATAACCTGGAAAGGCCCGGTCATGGGTGGCGGACGCCTCATCCTGCACGGAACGGACGGCGAAATGCTGGAGGTCAACGCCACGAACGGCAAGATTCTGCGCGCCTGGGATTCGGACCGCTCCCCGGCCGCTTCGCCGATTATTGCCTCAAAGACGCTGCTCTTGCTCTCAACGGACGGGACATTAACGGCGTACAGATAGACTCCTTAAAGGACGAACGATGCTCAGACTCGCCATCATCGGCCGGCCCAATGTCGGCAAGTCCACCCTGTTCAACAAGCTCGTGGGCAAACATCTCGCCATCGTGGACGATACGCCCGGCGTCACCCGCGACTGGCGCGAGGCGCAGGGCACCCTTTTCGGCCGCCCCCTGATCCTGATCGACACGGCAGGTCTTGAGGAAAGCTTCGATGAGTCCATTCAGGGCCGGATGCGTAAGCAGACCGAAGCCGCCCTCGCGCAGGCAGACTGCATCCTCTTCGTCATCGATGGCCACTCCGGGGTCACCCCCGCTGATGAGCATTTCGCCGCCTTCATCAGAAAACAGAAGAAGCCCGTCATCCTCGCCGTCAACAAATGTGAAAACGCCAAAACCACCCAGAGCGCAATCGGAGAGGCTTACGCCTTGGGATTCGGCGAACCTCTGGCCCTCTCCGCCGCGCATAGCATCGGCTTTGAGGATATTTTCCATGCCCTCGAACCCTATCTGGGAGAGGATAATACAAGCGAAAATTCGGAAATCGCGCAATCGGACGACTTCGGCGATATCGACTCACTGGAGGGTCAGGAGGATTTTGACTTCGTGCAATCCGAAGAGGAGGAAGAAGAAACCGAAAAATCCCTCAAAATCGCCATTATCGGCCGCCCGAACGTCGGCAAATCGACCCTCCTCAACGCCATCGTGAAGCAGGAGCGGGTCATGACCGGTCCCGAGGCCGGAACGACCCGCGATGCCGTATCGGTGGATTGGACTTACGCGGATCGCAATTTCCGCCTCGTAGACACGGCAGGAATGCGGAAAAAATCAAAAATCCAGAACGTCATCGAAAAGCTTTCCGTCGAGGACAGCCTGCGCGCCGTCCGCCTCGCCCATCTCGTAATCCTTGTGCTCGACGCCAACGCCGCCCTCGAAAAGCAGGATCTCCAGCTCGCCGACCACGTCATCGGAGAGGGCCGCGCCATCATCGTTGCCGTCAACAAATGGGACACCGTGGAAAACCGCACGGAAAGGCTGGAGGAAATCCGCGACAAGCTGGAAACCTCTCTGGCCCAGACCCGCGAGATCCCCGTCGTGACTCTCTCGGCACTGAACGGCCGCAACATAGAACGCCTGCTGGATGTAGCCCTTGAAACCTACGAAATCTGGAACAAACGCATAGCGACCAGCGGCCTCAACCGCTGGCTTGGACGCATGGAAAGCCAGAACCCTCCCCCCTTGGTGGGCGGACGACCCAATCGCCTCAAATACATCACGCAGATCAAAACGCGCCCGCCGACCTTCGCCCTCTGGGTTTCAAAGCCGCAGGATCTGCCCGACACCTACAGGCGTTACATCATCAATGGCTTGAGAAAAGACTACGGCATCCCGGGTGTTCCCGTGCGCCTGCTGCTCCGGGCCAGCAAAAACCCATTCAAAAATTAGACAGCTACGCGAAGTAATCTTTCAGAATCTTAACAACCTCAAGAAGATTCTGGTCGAAAGCAAGAGCAACCACGGCTATAAATCCTCCCAGCTCCCAGGGAAATTTAAAAACGTAGGTAGCGATAAATCCAGTGTAAACATACATCAGAAGAGTGACAAAAACACTGTAATTCTGCCACGGCTCAATATCGAAACCGGCAAAAACAGCAATCAATATAGGCAGGGAAAGCAAAACCCCCGAAACGCCCTGCCAATTTGCAGCCGTAATAAAACGAAAGAAATGCTGCTCCCTGTTATACTGCTTGCTCAAAAAATAAACGGTTGTAAGAAACAAAACAGCGGTCAGGACAAAATGCGCAAAATGCAGACCAACGACCAGCGGGACCGGAACCGTCCCTGCGCGGAATGACCAGACAGCCACCACAACGGGCAGCAGAAACAAACTAACTAAAAACGAGCGAATTGCAGCGCTTTTGCTGGGATCATATCGCTCAACCCCGTGCGGCATGAACAAAACGATCTCGGCACAGCCGATCAGATTGTTTTTGATCTCTTCGCGTGTGAACATAGGGGGCATCCTTATGTAAAAATGGGGTTAATCATTACCTGCCTACATTTTAGCACTAACCGCATTTTTTTTGCCAATAATTCACGCAAAAGCTGAAAATACTTGAATCAGAGCCAAACTTGCCAGACAGCAAAAAAGTCTTTATGACTCGGAAACACGCAAAAAACGAGGAGGTCCGGGATGAGTCCCATGATGATATTGGCTACGAATGTTGTAATCGCAATCGCAATTCTGATCGCTGGTTGGATCGGCGGCAACTGGACCAGCAAACAAATCCGCAAGATCAAGAAAGTTGATGAAACCCTCAAATCCTTCTTCGCTGTCGGCGCAAAATATCTGATCTTCGCCATCGCCATCATAACGGTGCTGCAGCAATTCGGCATTCAGACCGCAAGTCTTCTGGCAATACTCGGTGCGGCCGGCCTCGCCATCGGTCTGGCGTTGCAGGGCACCCTGAGCAACGTCGCCTCCGGCGTCATGCTGCTCTTCCTGCGCCCCTTCAATGTTGGCGACACCATCACCTGCGGCGGGGTTTCGGGCACCGTCAAAACCCTCGGCCTCTTTGCAACCGAACTGGCCACGGGCGACAACGTCTACATCTTCGTGCCCAACAGCAACCTCTGGAACACCAACATCCAGAACTTCTCCCGCAACGAGGAACGCCGGCAGGACATCACCATCGGCATCAGCTACGCCGACGATATCGCCAAGGCTCTGAAGACTCTGGAAAACACAATCAAGGCCGACAGCCGAGTCATCGCCGCCGAGGGCAAACAACCGGAAGTCATGGTCTCGAATCTCGGCGATTTCGCCGTGCAGCTCACCGCCCGCTTCTGGTCCACGAACGCGGACTCCGGACCGCTGAAAGTCGATCTGACGAAAGCGGTGAAGGAAAGCTTCGATGGTGCCGGAATCACCATCCCCTTCCCGACCCGCACGATTGAAATGCATGAAGGCGCAGCAAAAAAATCATCCTCGAAAAAGGCGGCGTAAATAGACGCAGCATTTGATCTGAAAAAAAGAAAAACCGCCCGAAAACCAAGGGCGGTTTTTTTATAAATGCGACAAGACCCTACCAGGCGATCAACCGAGCCCACCAGAGCAAAAAGACGAGAATGAAAACGTCCGCCCCGGCAAGAAAAACCAGAAAACGGCGGGGCATATATTTAATCTGTGAATACACGAAGGCAACATAAAGAAGAAGCCCGGTCACGGTGACAAAGGCATAATAAGACCCGCGCACCCCGAGAAGAATCTGCACCACCGCCCACGGCCCTGTAAAAAGAGCCGACAAAACCCCGGCAATAGAAACAACTAGGGCAACCCCCGGACTGCGGGCCGGATCGTAAAAAAACACGAGATAAACACAAACCGCCAGACACGCCGCCAAAAGCCCCACCCCGAGGGAAAGCGCCAGACGTTTGTAAGACACAACATCGGAGTCATCCGCGGATGAGAAAAAAGCAAGCATCCGTCAGCCCTCGGCCTTGATCATCGCCGAACGCAAACCCGTGACCCGGGCGCCCGTGCGGTTGTCGTTATGATCCGTCAATTCAACGGGATACTCTCCCGTAAAACACGCATCGCAGAATTGCGGGTTTTTGTTGATTCGCCGCTCCTCGCCCATGGCGCGGTAAAGCCCGTCGATAGAAACATAGGCCAGCGTGTCCGCCCGGATAAAATCGCGGATCTGCTCGACGGACATATTATGCGCCAGCAACTCCTCGGTCGAAGGCGTGTCGATCCCGTAAAAACAGCTATGGCTTGTCGGCGGCGAGGAAATCCGCATATGAACCTCTTTCGCCCCCGCCTCGCGGATCATCTCGACGATCTTGCGCGACGTCGTACCCCGTACGATGGAATCGTCGATCAGAACGACAATCTTGCCCTCGATATACGCCTTGTTGGCGTTATGCTTGAGCTTGACCCCCAGATGCCGGATTTTGTCCGAAGGCTCGATAAACGTCCGCCCCACGTAATGATTCCGGATGATGCCAAGCTCGAACGGCTTGCGGCTTTGCTGCGCGAAACCGATGGCCGAAGGCACGCCGCTATCGGGCACCGGAACGACAATATCCGCCTCGGGGCAAGGCGCTTCCTTGGCCAGTTCCATCCCGATCCGCTTCCGCATCTCATAAACGGAGCGGTTCTCGACATACGAGTCCGGCCGCGCGAAATAAACATATTCGAAAATGCAAAAACGGTGCGCCTTCGTCTCGAAGGGCTTGAACGTGCGAACCCCGTCATGATCGATGACCACAACTTCCCCCGGCTCGACCTCCCGCACCAGTTCGGCCCCGATGATATCCAGCGCGCAGCTTTCCGAGGTCAGAACATAGGCATCCCCGATCTTGCCCATCACCAGAGGCCGGATTCCGAACGGATCGCGCACCCCGATCAGCTTGTCACCCGAAAGCGCCAGAACCGAATAAGCGCCCTTGATCTGGTTCAACGCCTCGACGAGTTTGTTTTCAACAACTTCCTCGCGGGAAACCGCGACCAAGTGGTTGATGACTTCCGTATCGCTGGTGGATTGAAAGATCGAACCGCGCTTGACCAACTGGCCGCGCAGCGCATGGGCGTTGGTCAGATTGCCGTTATGCGCCACCGCGAACCCGCCGTGATCCATATCCGCATAAAGCGGCTGGATATTGCGGAACATCGGCTCCCCGGTCGTCGAATAACGGTTATGCCCCAACGCAACATGACCCGGAAGCCCCCTTATGACCTCAGCCTGACTGAACGTGTCATCGACCAGCCCGAACGCGTGCTTGGCGTAAAAGTGCTCCCCATCGTACGTAACAATACCGCACGCCTCCTGCCCCCGGTGCTGAAGCGCATGAAGACCCAGCGCCGTCAGCGTGGCCGCTTCCTCATGCCCGTAAACGCCGAAAACGCCGCATTCCTCATGCAGTTTGTCGTCGTCGAACGGCGTTGTCATGAATAGAACCTCACTCGTTAAGCCCGGGCTTGTCTCCGGTTTTTTCTTCAATCAGCTTGTCCATCGCCTTGCGGTCTTTATCCGTATAACCCTGCGTATCCTTGGGCTTGGCATCCTCCGGCTTCGCGTCCCCGGTCGCCGGATCGGCAGGAGCATCCCCCGAAGTTTCCCCCTCCTTGGCAGGATCTCCGCCAGTCAGCCCCTGCGCCTCCAGCAGCTTCTGCGCCGGATTGCCCTCGCCCGAAAGCTTCTCGACTTCGGTCCGCATATCCTCGGGCACAAGCGCGTAAAGCCATCCCGCCACGACCTCAAGATAGGGCGCGGTCTTGCTGCCCTCCATCCATTTCTGCTTGCTCTCGGTCGTCACATTGGCATAGACCGGCAGATAGATAATCCCGACCAGCAGCACCCCGCGCACAATCCCGAAAATCACGCCCAGCGTCCGGTCCAGCGCACCAAGACCGATCTTGCTGACAAACTCCGCCAGAAAATGGCTGAGGAAGGACAGGATCACCACGAAAACGATGAAAATGGCGCCATAAGCCAGCGCATCGGCAACATAGATATAAGGAATCAGATCGAACAGCTTGGCCTGTTCCTCACCCTCGACGGCCTCCTTGACCCCCAGCCATCCGCGCATCATCGGCGCAAGCATCGGCCCTGTAAAATACGCCGCCGCCATCCCGCCGATAATCCCGATGATAGTCAGGATTTCACGGATGAACCCGCGCAGGAAAGCGATGAGAACCGAGGCAATAAGGACAAGAAGAACAATGACGTCTATGATCATATGTGAACCGCGCTGTCTTTCTGTTCAACGGATCAACGGAACTAGATTGATAGGCCAAGCGAACCCGAAAAGCAAGCAAGAAGCAACGGGGGAAACCCCTGTTTGCAGGTCTTCGCAAAAGCCGCGCCTTTCGACCTTGGGGGGTGTTCTCAAGGGCAGTATTTTGAGCCGAAAATGGCGTTTTTTGAGAACCGCATCGCAGAATACTTAAACGTATTTGAGAAGCGGAAGCGCAAAAAAACGCCATTTGCAGGCCAAAAGACAAAGCTTGAGGACACGCCCTAACCTTTTGCCGCCAGCACCATAATCATCTGCCGCCCCTCGAATTTCGGTTCGAGTTCTACGGTGGAGACGTCGGCCAGTTCTTCTTTCATCTTCTTGAGCAGGTTAAGTCCGATATCGATGTGCGACATCTCGCGCCCCCGGAACCGCATGGTGACCTTCACCTTGTCGCCCTCTTCCAGAAAACGGCGCGCATTACGCATCTTGACCTCATAGTCATGCTTGTCGATCCGCGGACTGATCTTGATTTCCTTGATATCGATGATTTTTTGCTTCTTGCGGGCTTCGGCGGCCTTTTTCTGCTGCTCGTATTTATACTTGCCGAAATCGAGGATTTTGCACACAGGAGGATCGGTATTGGGCGAAATCTCTACCAGATCAAGGCCCGCGGCATCGGCCATCCTCTGGGCCTCCTGAACGCTGAAAACGCCTTTCATCTCTCCGTTTTGATCGATGACCCGGACTTCTTTGGCCGAGATCATATCGTTGACCCTGGGACCGCCGGACTGGGCGGGGGAAGGTCGATTGGGTTTACGTGTATTGTTCAAAAGTCTCCTCGTCTGTAGTTCATGAAAAAATCATATAATTTCATTAGAAAGAACATTAATAGGGCGGTTTGGCCTCTTCTGCAAGCGATTGAATCGCCTGTGCACAGGCTACGACCGACTGATCCGGGGAACCCAGCCGCCGGATGGCCACCGTCTTCTCCTTGCCTTCCCGCTCCCCGACCACAAAAATCGCCGGAACCTTGGCCACGGAATGCTCCCGCACCTTGTAATTGATCTTTTCGTTCCGCAGGTCAAGCTCGGCCCGCAATCCGGCTTTCCGAAGATTCTCATAGACCTCCTGCGCGTAGTCATCCGCGCTGCCCGTGATCGTCGCCACCACGCATTGCACGGGCGCCAGCCAAAGCGGCAGCCTCCCCGCATAATTCTCGATCAGGATACCGATAAACCGCTCGATCGACCCGAGAATCGCCCGGTGCAGCATCAGAGGCCGGTGCCGCTGCCCGTCTTCCGCGATATAACTGGCGTCAAGCCGCTCCGGCAAATTGGGATCAAGCTGCAACGTCCCGCACGTCCAGCTCCGCCCGATGGCATCGCGGATATGAAACTCCAGCTTCGGGCCGTAAAACGCCCCGTCTCCGGGGGCAAGCTCATACGGCAACCCCGCCGCCTCCAGAGCCTCCTTAAGCGCGTTTTCCGCATAATCCCAGCTTTCTTCCGTGCCGACCCGCTTTTCGGGCCGCGTCGCCAGCTTGACCTTAAGATCGTTAAATCCCAGATCGCGGTAAATTTTACTCAGCAGGTCACAGAACGCAATGCTCTCCGATTTGATCTGACTCTCGCGGCAGAAAATATGCGCGTCGTCCTGGGTAAACTGACGCACGCGCATCAAACCGTGCAGCGCCCCGTGCGCCTCGTTCCGGTGACAGCACCCGAATTCCGCCATACGGATCGGCAGATCGCGGTACGACTTGATCCCCTGCTTGAAAATCTGCACGTGCGCGGGGCAGTTCATGGGCTTGAGCGCCAGGAAATGCTTCGGCTCGTCCTTGAAAACCTTCCCGCCCTCCTCGGTATTCGGCACCACGTCAGGCACCACGAACATATTCTCGCGGTACTTGCCCCAATGCCCCGATTGCTCCCAAAAACGTGAGTCCATAAGCTGCGGCGTCTTGACCTCAATATAGCCGGCATCCCGCAAACGGCGGCGCACATACGCCTCAAGCGCCAGCCAGATCGTATAGCCCTTCTCATGCCAGAAAACGGAACCCTGCGCCTCGTCCTGCATATGAAACAGATCCATCTCGCGCCCGAGCTTCCTGTGATCGCGCTTTTCCGCCTCCTCGATCTGCGTCAGATAATCCTGCAACTCCTTGTCCGTGCGCCACGCCGTACCGTAAATGCGTGTCAGCATCGCCCGGTTCGAATCCCCGCGCCAGTAAGCCCCGGCCACCTTGAGCAGTTTAAATGCCGTACCGACATGCTTGGTCGTCGGCATATGCGGCCCGCGGCACAGATCCAGCCACTCCCCCTGCCGGTAAATCTTGATCGCCTCGCTTTCGGGCAGATCGCGGATCAACTCCGCCTTGAACATCTCGCCCTTGTCGGCGAAATATTTGATCGCCTCCTCCCGGCTCCAGACTTCGCGGGTGAACGGCGCGCCGCGCTCCACGACCTTACGCATTTCCTTTTCGATGACCGCGAGGTCTTCACTGGAAAACGGCTCGTTGCGGGCGAAGTCGTAATAAAACCCGTTCTCGATGGACGGGCCGATCGTCACCTGCGTGCCGGGAAAGAGTCGTTGCACCGCTTCCGCCATCACGTGCGCTGCGTCATGCCGGATGAGTTCCAGCGCCGCCTCGTCCTCGCGTTTGATGAGCGAGATTTTGGCATCCTGAAGAATCGGCAGGGAAAGATCACAAATCTCCCCGTCGATTCGCACCGCAATCACGGCCTTGGCCAGCGATTTGGAAATGCTCTCGGCAATCTCCATCCCTGTGACCCCTGCGCCATAGCTCCGCACCGCCCCGTCAGGGAGTGTGATGGCGATGGACGGTCCTTTGGCCGCGGCGGCCTGCCCTTCTTGCATGGCGGTCTCTTAAAATTTTCAAATGGCGAACATGAATCAAGACTATTAGAAAAACCCCATTCCGCCGGATTTTGCAAGCCGATTCACAGAACTTGGACTCTCTGCTTGTTTCTGCCCCCTGTCATTCCTGCGAAAGCAGGAATCCTGTAAGTGGAAAACAAATTGGACAAAAAATGATTAAATTCCTATAATGAAAGCCGCAGCAGCGAAAATCTCCCCCACACCGGACTAATCGGACTTAGTCCGCTTCAGCAAAAACGGCGGCAAACAGGAAATCACCGTTCACCTAAAATCTTGATTGAACACACAAACAAGAATCCAAGAGCTGCAAAAAGACAAAACGCCGGGGACTTAGTCCGGACTTAAGGACCGCAGCCGCACGGCTTTTATAAAGTCAGTGAAAACACGGGCTTTTGAGAACCGCATCGCAGAATACTTAGAGGTATTTGAGAAGCGGAAGCGCAGAAAGACCGTGTTTGCAGGTCTTTAGAAAAGCCGTGCGCCCAATCCTAGCGCTCGTTCATCGCATCGTCGATGGTTTTAATCAGCGGCTTCATCAGGTACTGCATAACGGTTTTCTTGCCCGTCAGGATATCCGCGCTGGCCACCATGCCCGGAATGATGGGCAGGATCTCTCCGGCCCGCTTAAGCTGCGTCTCGAAAGTCCGCAGCCGCACCCGGTAATAGCTGTTGCCCTTCTCATCCTCGAACGTATCGGCGGAGATATCCAGCAACTCGCCCTTGAGCCCGCCATAGATCGAAAAATCATAGGCGGTCAGCTTGATCATCGCCGGCTGCCCCGGATAAATGAACGCCCGGTCCGAGGGCTTGACCCGCGCCTCGACAATCAACTGGTCGTCCTTGGGCACGACTTTAATGAAATCCTCGCCGGGCTTCACCACCCCGCCGATCGTCTGAACGCGGATATCCTGAATTGTTCCGCTCACCGGCGAACGGATTTCCTTGCGCGTCTTCCGTTCTTTAAGCGCCGCCAGACGTTCGCGGATCTCGTTCATCTCGGTCAATTTCGCGGCCAGCTCCTTTTGTGCCTCGGCCTTCATCGTACTGTCGATATCCGCCAGACGCGCCTTGGCCTCGTCAATGGCGCTTTTCGCCCGCGGCACGCTGGATTCCAGCCCGTTCAGCTCGGCCACCTTTTCCTTGATGGCGCGTTCGAGCTGCAGCAATTCCAGCTTCGGCGCAGACCCTCTGGCCACCAGCGGGGCAATCATATTCTTCTCATCGCGCTGCAGGCGTATCACGCCCTTGAGATCGCCGATCCGGCTATTCAACTCATCGACTTCCTGCTCTCTCTGGGTCATTTGCTCCTGAAGGACTTTCTGCTGCCCTTCGCGCTGCTTCTGGTTGGCGCGGAAAGCGTTAAGCTCTTCAGTCACGCTTTCGGCCGCTTCCGTTTCAACCTCTTTGGGAAAAACAACCTCACTCTTGCCTTCCGCCTCGGCCTGCAGGCGCGTGATCGCCGCCAGCAGCCCCAGATAACGCGCCCGGTTCGCGCCAAGATCGGACGACGCCTCGATATCGCTGAGCCGCGCCAGAACCTGCCCCGCCTCGACCGTATCGCCCTCTTTCACCAGAATCTCCTCGACGATCCCGGCATCGAGGGTTTGCAAGGCCTGCACCTCGCTGGAGGGAATGATCTTGCCTTCCCCGCGCGTAACCTCATCCAGCGGCGCAAAATTCGCCCAGATGAGGAAAAAGATAAAAAACGCCGTGATAATCACCAGCAGCAGATGCTTGGACAACGGAACCTGCTCGTCCACCTCAAAAAGCGTTTCAGCGCGAGCGCGCAGCATCGCGGCCTGCTCCTTCGCCCAGTTCTGGCGAATCGCCGTCCATTCGGCAGAATCGTTGATCGCCTCTTGGGAGCCGCTGGGAGGAGCGCCGGAGTTCTTGGCCTTGGCGGAAGGACTGGCGGCAGAAGTGTTGGCTTTAGACATTCGTATTCTCCGCCGCCGTTCCATATTGCCGCGCCTGCAGCTTGCGGATGACCTCATCCTTCGGGCCGTAGGCGATCAGCCGCCCGCGGTCAATCAGGATGAGCTTATCGACCAGCGTCAGCATCGCGCCCTTGTGCGTAATCAGGATCGTCGTCTTGCCCTGACAGAGCTTCGTCAATCGCGCCCGCAAACGGGTTTCGGACGCCGGATCCATCGAGGCCGTCGGCTCGTCGAGAATCAGAACCGGCGGATCGTAGAGCAGCGCCCGTGCAATCGCCACCGCCTGCCTCTGCCCGCCCGAGAGCGCATCGCCGCGCTCACCGACCTGCGTATCAAGCCCTGTGGGAGAATCTTTCAAAAATTCAAGAACGCCGGACATTTCCGCAGCCTTAAAGACTGCCCGGTCCGGCGCAGTTTCGTGCCCCATCGTGATGTTCGACCGCACGGAGCCATAAAAAAGCTGCGGACTTTGCTGCACGGCGCCGATATTCCGCCGCAAATCGCCGGGATGGATATGCCGCACGTCAGTTCCGTCCAGCTGCACCGATCCGGTTTCCGGCTCGTACAGATTCAAAAGCAGCCGCTCGATGGTCGTCTTCCCCGAACCCACGGCGCCGATAATCCCGACGCGCTCCCCCGGCTCGATGACGAAATTCAGGTGGTTAAGCGTTTGCACCCGCGCCTCGGGATAGCGGAACGAAACGTCACGGAATTCGACACGCCCGCGTGTTTCAGGCATGGAAACGAAATGCTTGCCATAGGGCCGCTCAACGGGTTTCCGCATCAGATCGTCCAGCTGCTTCAGCCCGTGCCGCGATTGGTTCAGCCGCGTCATGAGTCCGGCAATCTGCCCCAGCGGCGCCATCGCACGGCCCGAGAGAATCACGCAGGCGATCAAAGCGCCCTGCGTAATATGGCCATAGCTGATGAGATAAACACCCACGATGACGATCCCGACACTCACCAGCTGCTGGATAAAAAGCGCCCAGTTCTGCGCGAACGCTGAAAGCTGCCGCGATTTGACCGCCGTGCGCGAAGCCTTCTCGCTCAGCTCTTCCCATTGCCGCTGGATATGCCCCTCAGCCGCCTGCACCTTGATCGTCTCCAGCCCGATAATCGTCTCGAACAACAGCGCATTCTTGAGAGCGCTCTCATGCATCGAATCCTTGGTGACCCTCTGTAATGGCCCCTGAAGATAGAAGCCCATGCCGATGACCAGCGGAATCGCCGCGATAGGAACCAAAGCAATCGGCCCCCCGATCAGGGCGATAAATCCGATAAAAATCAGCACAAAAGGAAGATCGATCAGCGCGGTCATGGTCGCGGACGTGAAGAAATCGCGCAGCGTCTCGAATTCCTTCATATTGCTGGCTAGAATTCCCGCGCTCTTGGGCCGCGCCGCCATCGTCATGCCGAGAATCTGCTCGAACAGCTCCGCCGAGATTTTCACATCCGCCTTCTTGCCCGCATAATCGAGGAAATGCGCCCGCAAGTTCCGCAAAATAAAATCGAAGATATAGGCCACGATAATCCCGCCCGACAGCGCCCACAGCGTCTCGAACGCGCTGTTCGGCACCACTCGGTCATAAACGTTCATCACGAAGATCGAACTGGCCAGCCCGATGAAATTGACGATCAGCGCCGCAATAATGACCTCGGTGTAGATCGTTTTGTTTTTCTTGAGCGTGGCCCAGAACCAGTCGCGCCCCGTATCGATCTCCGCCGGCCCGGCCCGGTCGTCCGAACGCGCCACCGGCCGCACGAAAAACGCGTATCCGGTATAGAGCCGTTTGAGCTCTTCCAGACTGATATAACTTTTCTCGTCCTGGGTTTCTGCGAACTGAACAAAAAAGCGTGTGGAGGGATGAATGTCGAGCGCCTGCTCGTCATTTTTCTTCGGCGGATGCTTGGGCGGAAACCGCACCTCTTTGAGGATGCAGGCTTGGCCATGCTCAAGGGTCAGAATACACGGAAGATTCGGCGCAATCGCCAGTGATTCAAGCGACCGCTCAGCCAAAGTCGCCTGCAGGTCGGCCCGCTCCGCCGCCCGAATAAAAAGCGCCGGCGTGATTCCCGCCGGGGGCACAGGCAACCCGGCCGTGAGCGAAGCGGGACTGGTGCGCCGCCCGTAATGTCCGGCCATCAGACAAAGGCAATCGACAAGCGGATCGGAAATAGCAATGCGGTCGGCCTGCAGAGGCCACCCGTCTGGGGTCTTGTCCCTCTGCTTCGGATCGCCGCCTGCAGAAGAACCCGCCTGCTCATTCATCTGCAGCGGATCGTCCTCATTATCTCGACGGGGTTTTGAGGGGGCAGCCTTGCCTTTGTCGTGTCTGTCGCTCACGTGAACAGGTCCATGATATAAAGAGAATGAGGAACGCAGACAAATAGGGTCTTAACGCGCCTTCATTGTCTCTTTGTAAGACCATTGTTCGCCGGAAGCAAGCGCGCTTTCCCGCGGATAGTCAACGCCGATCACAGGAAGCAGCTTGCCTTTCAGGGCCAGCAGACGGTAAACCGCAAACATCTCAAGAAACTCGGAGTTGACCGTATTGCTGCGGGAAACGAACAGTTCGTTCTGGGCATCAAGCACGTCCAGAAGCGTCCGGCGATCCAGATTGAACTGGTCCTTGTAAGCCTTCACGACTTCGGCATTGGCCTCGGCCTGAGCAGAGAACTGCGTCGCACGCTCCCCGGCGGAAACCATTCCGGCCCAGGTCTGGCGCACATCATTTTCAACGCCGCGGGCGGCTTCCGCACGCTCTTCCTTGGTCTGCTGATGGCGGTGGACGAACTCGCGGGAACGCGCCACATCCGCGCCGCCGCGGTACAGGTTCCAGTTCATGACCACCAGAGCCGACGCGCTGGTATCCTCGGCTTCAACCCCGCCCAGATCGTTTCCGGTACGAGCATTGAGCTGCAGATCGACCTGCGGGTAGAACGTCGATTTCGTACCCTGCGCTTCGGCATAAGCCACTTCGATATCCGACTCGAAAATGCTCAGCGTCGGGCTGTTGGCCATCGCCTGAACCACTTCCTCTTCCACATCTTGCGAAAGCTGGTCGAACGGAATGACCGGAAATTCAAGATCGACAGGCGGATCGCCCACTTCCTGACGGTAACGCGATTCAGCGTTCCGCAGGGCCTGGCGCGTACTGGACTCAACAGTGCGCGCAGAGGCCAGACGGGCCTTCGCCTGCTCAAGATCGGCCTGCGTGGAGCGTCCGGCCGTGACACCGTCCTGAATTTGATCCATGATGGCGACGTGATCGGCCACGTTATCGCGGGCAATCAACAAAAGCTGCCGCTGCCGCATCACTTCAAGATAGGATTCAACAATCGCAAGCCCGATCAGCTCGGAAGTTTCCTTCACTCTATGAGCCGAAGAATTAACCCGTGCTTCCTGACGCTTGACTTCGTAATGCGCCTCCATGCCATCGAACAGCATCTGGGTGAGTGTCACTCCCGCCTGTCGGCGAAACAATTCCTCGGTATCATCGCCCGGCCCGGCCCGTGTGCCGACATCGTCGCTGTACTCATACCCGGCATCGGCATTCACGTCGATGGACGGTAAAAACAGCGCCTGTCCCTGATTCAACTCTTCATCGGTCGCCCGCTTGCTCGCGGCCACGACGCCATATTCAGGATTGGTCGCAAGACCTACGGCGACCGCATCGCGCAGGTTCATGACCTTTTGCGCGGTTTGCTCTTCGGAATAGGACGGTCCGGCGCCGAAAACCAGAACGGCAGACACGGCAGACGCCAGAAGAAACTTGCGGAATGTTTTACTCGAAGTCACGGTCATTACCTCATACTTATAAATTGAGCCTTTGGACCAGCCGAAATCCGCACATCCTGCGCGTCCCTACGTTTATGCCCTGTTTCAAGACACTTATCAAGTGCGTCTTTACAACTTTTTCAAAGGCTTAGCAAAAGCTTCTCACTTAAGGGTCGGCCCTTTTGTACCCCATATGAAGCAAAAAAGCCAACCCAAAACTCTATACCCTAGACCGTGGCCCGGATCGCCGCATCAAGGTCAAGGCCTGTAATACCGGCCAGAACCGCCAGATCGACAACCCCTCCGGCCCCCGCCGCCCCGGACACATCAACCGACAGCAGCGTATTTCCGGCACTTTCCGTAACGATAACGAAGTCATGGATATCGTCGGACAGCGGATCGTAGGAGGACAGAATCGCCGAAAGATCGATCAGATCGCCCTCGGAGACACTAAAGTCCATAATCTGGTCAACCCCTTCAAGAATCGAGCCAAAGACAAAATGATCCGCACCCGAGCCGCCATAAAGAACATCGTTCCCGGCATCGCCGTGAATATGATCGTTGCCTTCCTGCCCGAAGATCAGATCGTCGCCTGAACCGCCATGGATCGAGTCATGACCGCCCAGACGCCCGTCCCCGTTGGTATCAACGGATTCCTGCGCCAGATCTTCGGCATGGCCACGGATGAAGGCAATCGTATCCTCGCGGCTCCAACTCGGGTCAAGGGTGCTTTCCCCGGCCTCAAGACGCTCGAACACTTCCCAGCCCGAACCATCGTCGCTCAGCAGACCATGCATGAACGCCAGCTCGTCGGTATAAAGCACATCCCCGAAGATAATATCCCGTCCGGCCCCGCCGTCGAGGACGTCATCCCCGAGCGAGTCCAGATTAAGGACCGGATTCAGGTCGGCCAGCACTGCGGTCAGATCGTGCGGATCGACAACATTGATCGCATCCCCGTCGGAATCAATCACATCCAGACGGGAAATATCGCTGCCGATATCAATGCCAACGCCGATGACCTCGTCACTCAGGCCTTGCAGGATGCCGACCTCGTCGGTTCCATCGGTTCCCGTGATTTCGCCGATAACCGTTGAGGCGCTGCCCTGCGAAACGCCGCCAGAAGCATTGTTAAAGCGGTTCGGCTGGCCGTCCGAGATAAAATAGCTCGTCGTGATCGCATCGCCGCCCAGAGCCTCGCCGCTTTCCAGCCAAGAAATCGCGTGTTGCAGCGGGTCTTCGTAGTTCGTAAGGCCGTTGGCCGTCAGCCCGTGCAGATACGTGATCGCATCGGCCAGTCCCGAAGCATCCGTCACGATGAACGTTCCCTCGGAACGTACAGTGGTGCTGAACGCAACCATATGCACCTTGATGACCCCGTCATTATAGCTGCCAATATCGTTCATCAGGCTTTCCATCGCCTGAACGAGGAGGGCCAGACGCGGATCATCCTTCGGATAGCCCATGGAACCGCTGACATCCAGCATGAAAACCATGTTGTAGTCTTGCGTCTTCGTTTCAAGGAACGATCCTCCGGCATCGCCGACCAAAATATCCGCCCCGGCCCCGCCGATAATCGCTCCGGCATCCGTGCCGACATGGTGCGGAGTCGTGGACCCATCACGGTCGCTGACATTCTCGCCGACAATAAGTTGCCCCTCGACACATTGCAAGGTCAGGGTCGCCGTGTCGCTGTCGCCGTCGGAGTCGGTCAGAGTATAGGTGAAAACATCTTCCTGACAGCCGCAATCATCGCCGCCCGGATACGTGACGTGCACATTACCCAGCAGCATGGATGCGCCCAGATAATCGCCACTGTCCAGCGAATTGATATCGACGCTCTGAATCAGCTTGCCACCGAAATCCGCGGCATTCAGCGTAAAGGTAAAGTGCCCGTCCACGATTCCGCCCGGCGCGAATTGCTGCTCACCGCAATAGGTGCTTCCATCAGCGAAATGAATGACATACTCCGCGCCATGCAGCCCATCGTCGTTATTATCGCCGATCTCGGCAATCGTGATCGAAACGCTCTGCGCGTCCTCGGCAAAACTGATCCCGAACGTCTCGCCCCGGGGCAGGATTTTCTTGGAATCACTGGTATCAAGATTATCGATGCCCAGACCGTTCCCATCGGGAGAATTCACCCAGCTGATGTCGTAATTTCCGTCATTGAGAATCGTAACCGTGATCCCGTTCTTGGTGATCGATTCCTGAATCCCCGCGACATCGTCCACCGTCGGATCGAGAGAAGACGAACCACCCGAACCGCCTGTCGGCGAACAGGGATGCAGCGTATAGGTATAGGTACCATCGGCAAAAATTTGCAGCGTACCGAAGTCGCCCTCAATCGTCGCCCCCGTCAAGGGATCGACATCGACTTCAACGCCGCCGAAGGCCACTTTTGTCACGGTGTTTGGGGTATCTTCGCTTAAAGAGTCGTTCGGCAGAACATCGCCGGCCGCGCCGCCCTCCGTATGATCGAATTGGACGGAGTCGTCTTCAGCGATGGGCGCATCATCATGCACATGAACGGTAATCACGCCGTCCGCACCATCCCCCTCGCTGTCCGTCGCGGTTACACCAAATTCCAGCGGCAGCGAATCATTCGGATCGGACCCGTCGGGATGATCAAGCGTGCCGAGCAGGTTAAACGTATAGGAGCCATTGGTCGCTATAACCAGCGTAAAGACCGTCGTACTTCCGGCCAGACCGGTATAGGTGTTGGTCGCGGCATCGAAAACGACATTAACGGGAACACCGCCGGAGGTAACTGTTCCGATAAAGGACGTTCCGTTTCCTGAAAATGTCCCCGGCCCGTCACTGCCGAAATCGGCCTCAACCTGCCCGGAGATCGATGTGGTCGGCGAAAGATCGCTCTCGTCGATCAAAACCTCTTCCGGCTGCACGAGAACGGGAATCTCATCCGGTTTGATGCAAAGAACGACATTATCGAACGCGCTGGCGCGGTTATCGTCGGGGTTGAATTCAGCCCCTTGCGTGTTTTGTTCGAACGCAATCGATTCAATCGAAATGTTAAAATTGCCCGTTATCCCGTTGGGAACATTGACACCCAGCCCGGCAAGCTGATCGGGCGTCAACACCCACCCGCCAAGAGTCGAATCAAACGCGCCCGAAGTCAACGTCACGCCGTCGGGAAGGCCGCGCACGATCACCATTTCGATAACTTCAGAACCGTCCGTATCGTTAACGGACGTTGTGATCGGGAACGGAACGCAGGTTCCCTCCTCCATGCACACATCCTGCCCGTCCACATTCGGAACATCGGCCACCGCATCGACGAGGACATTGAACCCGTCATCGTCGGATGCTGAAATTCCGGCATCGGGATCCGTCGCTGTCGCAGTGGCGACAAGACCGGACAGATCGATATCGCTGTCCGCCGCCGGTTTGAATTTCAGAACCGTATCGAGGTTCTCACCCGGCGCCAGAACAACCGTCCAAGTGCCTGTAGTGGAATCATAAGTGCCGACCGTAAAGATCAGCTCGCCCCAGCTCGGGTCGATACCCGTAATCGTAACGGTCAGAAACTCGTTCGGGCCGGGATTGGCGCCCAGTTGCGCCGTCACGGGAACTTCAACACATCCGTCTTCGCTGACAACCGCATCGTCGATGCCGTTATTGACCGTGATCGTCGGCGGATGGATGACCGGAGCCCATGTCAGCGTGAACGGATCGGAATCCGATGCCGTGTTATTCGTCAGATCGAACTCCCCGTCCGCGGGATTATCGCTTGTGAAGACTGTCGCAACCAAATTGAGGCTGCCGAAGAAATGCGGATCGTTCGGGGTGATCGTCAGCCCGATAATCTCGTCAGGGGTCAGGAAATAAACCCCCGGCGCGATCAGCGTCCCGGCCGAAAGCGTGAACCCGTCCGGCACATCGCAAATCTGGTAGCCCGTAATAACCTCGGACCCATCGTCGGACCCTGCACCGTTATTGACCTCTTCCCCGGTCAGAGCATGAAGATCGACGGGCAGAGTCGCCCCTTCATCGCCGCTCTGGTCATCCGCCTGAATGTCGGGTTGGTCGGCAACCGCATCGACGATAATATCAAAAACGCCGCTATCCGTTCCCGTCAATCCTGTATCGGGATCGGTTTCGGTGACCGTAAAGACGAGATCAAGCGCATCGGCATCGCTGTCCGCCGGAGGAATGAACGTGGGATTGTCGCCCGCGCCGAATTCCGCGCCGGGAGAAGTGGTAAAAGTATACGTCCCGGCCACAGGATCGAAAACGCCGGATCCGGTAACCGTCCATCCGGCAGGAATCCCGGAGATCACGACTTCCAGAATGCCATTCGCACTGCCCGGTGAGGCAAAAAGCGTTGTCACCACACTGCCGTCTTCCGAAACCTGCTGATCGCCGATCTCGATGACCGGAACCGGAGGCGTCGGCGAAGGCGTCGAATCGGAAACACCGGGGCGCCCCAAACCGAGATCCTCGCGAATCTGCGGCAAATCGTAAACCAGCGCCGTCGGATTGATCGGCCCGACATCGTTCAAAGACAGCACGCCCTGCGGATCGAAGCTGCTCTGGAACCCGTAACCCGAATTGGCGGAACGTCCGCCGATCGAACCGGAAGACCCCGCAGCAGGCTCAATACCGGCAAGTTTTTCAGCGGTATTATCAGGAGTGCCGGTTCGCGGGCCTTGAGCGGCTTCATCGCCCGCCGCAGGCTCGATATTCGCCGGATTTGTCTGGGGAATCGGCTCGCCCTCGGTCACGACTTCCGCCCAGTTAAGGACTGACGCGCCGGATGACTCACCGTGCTCACCTCCAGCCGCAGGTTCCGCCTGAGCCACGTGCTGCCCGGAGGAATCAGCAGGAACAGCCGCCGCATCCACCGTCTTCGGCGCAGCTTTGGCCTTAACAGGCTCCTCCGTGACAATAACACCGTCCTTGGTAGGCACCGGAGCGGAAACCGGAATCAGTCCGGCAAGTTCGCCCTGGGCCAGAGCCTGCGTAAACTTCAGGATCGCCGGCGATTCAGCCTGGGTCGCCTCGTTGAAATTTTTGAGAATAATCGCCGAACCATCAGCAAACTTAAGGGTCACATCCTCCCCGGAACGCGCAAATTCTTTCACGTCGGCCTCGGAAAAATCAAAGACGTATTTCCGGCCCGCCTCCATATCGACGGTGTAGTCCTTGCCCACTGCTGGTTTTTCAAGAAGCGCGGGACCACCCAGCCCCTGAGCGCCGCCGACAGGAGCGCAATGATCGCTCGGCACAGGTGAACCAGCAGACTCCAGAGCGGAAGCGGAAGGCTGTGCCGGAACGCTGGCGCTCGAAGGATTGGATACGATCTGTGGGCTGGTCATAGTTTGCTTACTCCTCGGTACGCAATAAATTTCAACAGGGAATCACCGCCGGCCAAAAAGGCTCATATTCTTAATTTTTCCTTAACGCTTGGAATGGCCTCTTTTACTGAAAAAACAGGGACTTTGTCAACGATTATGACAAAATTTCTTCTGGATCAGGGAGTTGACTGATGTGATTATGTAAATATTTACCTTTCGTTTGCCAAATTTTTAGAGACGACAATTAAATCTCTAGCGTAAAAAGAGCCGGAAGTTGAGAAAAAAACAGCGAAAGCTCTTTTTATTCAGAACTTTAGCTACAAATTTTCTGTGGAAAAAAATAGACGCCGCGCTGATTCGACAGAAAAAATGTTATATTGCAATAGGTTAAGAGAGTTTAGGCGAATCGCTAGAAAATAAAGACACGAAAAAAAACCAAAGGCGTTTTTCATAAAACAAAATTTTTGCAGAAAAACAGACCCCAAAAAAAACTTTTTTTATCTGTGAATAACCTGTGGATAAAAGCAGGAATTTTATCCACAGCACCCGCCCGCCAAAGATTCAAAATGTGGAATATTATTTCAACAGGACGGCCTGTAGCGAAATAATGCTGCAAAAATCGCAAAAAAAGACTCGACTCGGGTGCATACCCGAGTCATGATCCAAACATCTCCAGACGGACAAGGTTACAAGAAATTGTCTCCCCCCTCTGAAGATGGGTGAATGGTCATCACCCAGGGTTCCCGGAGCTGCTTTGCCTTTTGCCCTGTGCTGAAGGTGATGCTGGGGGCTTAAGAGGAGGTATAAATACTTCGGCCAGCTTGACAGATTAAACCTGTGGTCGCGCACATTAAAACGTCAGTAGGTTTGTTTTGCTGCAGTCCGTCGTGTGCTTGAATACTTCTTCGCAGGATCGGTGGTTTCGCGATAAGCACCGATGAGTGGTCTGATCACCACGATAAATAACGCGGACGAGGGGTTCGTCCGCTGGAATGGGGAAAAAGCTTCGGTAAGCTGCCGGACATCGTCCTCTGACCTGATCTAGCGAGACCTGCTTGTCTTTACTCCGGTAAATTCAACAGGGTTATGCTTCCCAAAAGTCCTCGGTGTCTGATTTCTGGCTGGCTTCGGTTAAGCGGAAATTGAGGCACCGAGGCGCTTTGGGGGGCTTGGCCTTTTTTCATCCCATTTTTTGCCACGCCCAGTTTTTATCCCCCCCGTTTTCATCCCCGTTGAAAATATCAGGCGATTGAAAAAACAGTCTTGTCGCCCAGGGGTCTTTAGGGTTAGAACGCTCCTCGACATTAAATGAGCAAACGATTTTTCCGTAAATGTTAATTACTCCCTATCCTAAAGATGTATTTCAAAAACAACCCTTTTATGGTACTTTATGTCATAAATATGGCATTTCTTGAATATTAGAATTCTACAAATATAAAATTATTTTGGGTGATTAAATTATGGCGTTAAGCCTTGATAAATTGAGCATTTTAGTTGTTGAAGACGTCGCGCCGATGCGCCAGCTTCTGATGGTGATCCTTAAAACCCTCGGCATCGGAACCGTTCTGGCCGCCAATGACGGAGATGAAGGTTACGAGGTTTTTTGTAGAGAAAAACCCGATATTGTCATTACCGACTGGCACATGGAACCCATGGACGGCATTGAACTGACCCGCAGGATCCGCAACGATTCAACCTCGCCCAATAAAACCGTTCCGATCATCATGCTGACCGGCTACAGCGCCGCAAACCGCATTCAGCGCTCAAGGGACGCAGGCGCCACGGAATACCTCGCCAAACCTTTTACGGCCGAAGGCCTCGTCAAACGCATAACATATGTCATTGAAAATCCAAGAGATTTCATACTAGCAAGAGATTATTTCGGGCCGGATCGGCGGCGCAAGGAAAACCGGGCCTATTCCGGACCCCTGCGCCGAATGTCCGATGCGCTCGAAACACTGGCGGGATAGGAAACCATGACACGGGCCGAATCAAATCACAGGGCAATCATCATCAAGGCGAATTTCGCGCTGCGGACAAAAATCGGCCGCGGGAAAATCCCCCCGTCGGCCATCCTGGCCTGCACACAACTCATGGAATCCAACGCCTTCGACTTTCAGAGCCTGGCCAGCGATCTATTGAGGGGAATGAGACAGACAATCGAAAAATTCCAAGCGGAACGGCTTTCAGGCCAGGAGGCTTTGAGCGATTTACGTAACCGGATCATGCAGTTCAAGGGAAACGCTGCAACCTTCCATTATCCGCTCTTGACGGATATCGCCCAAATCGTCCTCGATCTGATTGAAAACATTGAAGAGTTGGACGCCCCCGCTCTTGAAATTATCACCGCCTTCGAGGATACGACCACAAAATTGCTGCACAGGCAAATCCGCGGCAAAAGCGACACGCGCTCGGCGAAAATCCCTGCCGAATTCCGCAAGGCCTGCGAACGCTACTGGTCGAAAAGGCAAAAAGCTTAAACACATCCGCACTTAAGCCTTGGATAAAGAACACAAAAACGCGCCGGCCCCCTGTCTGGCCTTCTTGACCCGTGCTAATATTCGCAAGTCTGTATCTTAGCGTCCCTGAATAAACCCTGTCCGACACCCTCTTCCGCTGCCCTGAACGGATGACCGCACTGAAACTGGAAAAGCTGAGCACTTTGATCGCGGAGGATACACAGCCGATGCGCGACCTCATCACGGCGGTCCTCAAAAAACTCGGAGTCGGCACGATCATTCCGGCCAATGACGGCGAGGAAGCCTTCGCCGCCTTTTGCCGCTTTAACCCCGACATCATCATCACTGACTGGCACATGACGCCCATGAGCGGCATTGACCTTGTGAATCATGTCCGCCGCTCCAGCGCCTCCCCCAACCGCCTGGTCCCCGTCATCATGCTGACGGGTTATAGCGCCGCGGCACGCATCACCTCCTCGCGGGATCAGGGCATTACGGAATATCTGACCAAGCCGTTCGACGCCCACAACCTGATCCGCAAGATCCTTCACGTCATCAACGCGCCCCGGGATTTTGTCCTTAACGGCAGCTATTTCGGACCCGACCGCCGCCGCAAAAAAAGCGCGGCTTATCTCGGCCCGTTCCGCCGCGCCGCCGACACGCCGGGGAAAAACCCTGAAATGGAGGGCGGTGGACCATGAAGAAAATCAGACAGCCGGAAAACAATGTCAGGATCATCCGTGCCACCAATCTCCTGCGCTCGAAAATCGGAACCGGAAAAATCTCCCCGGAAGTCATTCAGGAATGCCAGAAGGTCATTGAGGAAAACGACATCGACTTCTCCCCGCTCGCCCGCGAGTTTCTCGATTCTCTGGCGCAAACCATTCGCCTGACCCGCGCCCGCGAAATCTCGGAACAGCAAGCAGTCGAAAGAATGGCCGGCTGCGTCATGCAGCTCAAGGCCAACGCCGCCGTTTTCCATTATCGGCTGGTCGGCAATCTGGCGCAGGTCATGCTGGGCTTTCTCGAAAGCCTGACCCATATCGACGACAACGCGCTGGAAATCGTCGATGCCCACCACAAGACCCTGAACGCGATTATCGCCAAGCAAATGAAGGGCGACGGCGGCCAGCACGGTCAGGAACTCCAGCAGGAACTGATCCGCGCCTGCGAGCGCTACAAGCGCAACACAGGATAACGGCGCCTAGAATCTCAGGCGCTTGACGCTTTCGATCTGCGGCAGGGCTTCGACCTTCTCGAACAGATCATCCGGCAGCGGCGCATCAAGGGAGACCAGACACACCGCCGTCTCGCCCGCTTTCACGCGGCCCAGACGGAAATCGGCGATATTCTGCCCGCCATCCGCCAGAATCATGCCAAGGCCTCCAATCAGTCCCAGCTTGTCCTTGTTGCGGATGAACAGCATATCCCGGGTCAGCGCCGCCTCGACAGGCACACCCTCGATATTCACGACCCGCGGCTCCTTGCCGGTAAACAGCGTTCCCGTAACGTTACGGGTCCGCTTGGTGGTCTTGACGATCAGGTTGATCATCGACCGCCAGTTCCGCCCGTTTTTATCATAGCTCTGTTTGATCTTGATCCCACGGGCCTCAGCCACTTTCAAAGCATTGACCATATTGATGCTCTCCGTCTGCGCCCCCAGCAGATGCGCGATAATCACGGACGTGATCGGGTCGGTGTTGATATCGGTGACGGTTCCCTCGTACTCAATTTCGATTCCCTGAATCGCATGATCCGTGATTTGCCCGGCGAACTCACCCAACTGCGCCCCCAGAGCCAGATAAGGTTTCAGGCGCGGCGCATCTTCGGCAGAAATCGAAGGCATATTCAAAGCATTCGTCACCGCCCCGTTCATCAGGTAATCCGCCATCTGCTCGGCAACCTGCAGCGCCACATTGACCTGCGCCTCGGTCGTCGATGCGCCCAGATGCGGGGTGCAGATCAGCCTCGGATGATTAAAGAGAATATTCTCCTTCGCCGGCTCAACCTCGAACACATCCAGCCCCGCTCCGGCGACCTTGCCGGAATCGAGCGCCGCCTTGAGATCGGCTTCAACAATCAGCCCGCCGCGCGCACAGTTAATGATATAAACGCCGTCCTTCATTTGTGCGATCGTCTCGGCATTGATCATATTGCTGGTCTTGTCGTTCTTCGGCACATGGATCGTGATGAAATCCGACCGCGCATAAATCTCTTCAAGCTCAACCTTTTCGACCCCGATATCCTGCGCCCGCTCGGCGGTCAGGAACGGATCATACGCAATAACCTTCATCTTGAGGCCCAGCGCCCGGTCCGCGACGATCGAACCGATATTGCCGCACCCGATGACACCGAGAGTCTTGTTATAAAGCTCTGTACCCATAAACTTGCTTTTTTCCCACTTCCCGGCATGGGTACTGGCATTCGCCTGCGGAATTTGGCGGGCAAGGGAAAACATCATGGCAATCGCGTGCTCCGCTGTCGTGATCGAATTCCCGAACGGCGTGTTCATCACCACGATCCCGGCATTGGTCGCAGCGGGGATATCGACGTTATCGACCCCGATTCCGGCCCGTCCGATGACTTTCAGATTCTTGGCCGCCGCAATCATGGCCGCATTGACCTTGGTTTCGCTGCGGATCGCCAGACCGTCATACTGGTCGATGATGGCAAGCTGCTCCGCAGGGCTAAGGCCCGCTTTGAAGTCAACCTCAACTCCGGCTTTCTTGAAGATTTCGATGGCAAGGGGGTCCAGCTTGTCGCTGATGAGAACTTTAGGCATCCTATGACTCCTATTTTGTCTTGTTAGGAAAACAGGCGATCAGAACTATGCGAGATTAGAGAAGATGTAAAGAATTATTCTTCCAGATAATCCAGATCGGTCCCGAAGGTCTCCTTCAGACTGGCCAGCGCGATGAACGCCAGCACAAGCATTAGCCCCACAACGCTCAAACCCGCCATCGTGACTCCAAGACTCCCCTTGAGTCCCTGAAAAATCGAGGTACTGAGAATGACCGACCCGCGCACCATATTGGGAATACTGGTCGCCGCCGTAGCGCGGATATTAGTCCCAAACTGCTCAGCCCCCATCTGCACAAACATCGCCCAGTAGCCCGTCCCGATCCCGAGCAAAAGACAAAGCCCGTAATACGCCTCCAGCGAATGATGCGGCCCCCAGACATAAACGCAGGAAAATATACCCGTCAGGGTCAGGAAAACCGCGACCGCCTTCTTCCGGCTCCGCAGCAACTGGCTGAGCAATCCGCTGAACATATCCCCGATCACCAGCCCGACATAGCAGAACAGCACAGCCCTCCCCGCTGTAGGCAATTCGCCTTGCATCCCGAAATCCTTGGCGAACTCCGGCGTAAAGGTGATAAACAGCCCGACAACAGCCCATAGCGGCATCCCCACCACGATCACCGCGATATATTTCCGCAGCGAAGCCGGCCGCAGCAATATAAGGGGATTCCCGGGCTTCAAAAGCTTCTTCCCTTCCTTGCCCTGCTGGCTCATCATTTCGAACATCGAGGACTCCCGCACCTGAAAGCGCAGCACGAGCAATCCCAGCCCCATGATCCCGCCGATCACATAAGCCGTCCGCCAGTCGAAGATATCCGCCACCACCGCAGCAAAAACCGCCCCCGCCACCCCGATGGACGCGATAAAAGTGGTCCCGAGGCCGCGCAAAGCTCTGGGCAAAAGCTCGGAAGCCAGCGTCACACCCGCGCCCAGTTCCCCGGCCAACCCGATCCCGGAGATAAACCGCAGCACGGCATATTGCTCGACGGACCAGACAAACCCGTTGAGGATATTGGCGATCGAATACATCAGGATGGAGCCGAACAAAACCGATACCCGCCCCATGCGGTCACCCCACACCCCCCAGATCAGCCCGCCGACCAGCAGACCCGCCATCTGGGTGTTCAAAAGAAAAATCCCCGTTTCAAGCAGCTGCTCCTCGGGCACCTGCAGATCCTTGAGACTCTGCACGCGCACGATATTAAACAGCAGAAGATCGAAGATATCGACGAAATACCCCAGTGTCGCCACCAGGATGGTCATCATGGTCGCCCGCTCGATCTCGTATTTCTTCTCAAGCGAGGACAACATGGATCAGGCGGCCTTCTGGCCCTGTGTCTCGGATTTGGCCTTGGCGTAAGACCATTCGATCCACGGAACGAGCGCCTCGACATCCGCCGCCTCGACCGTCGCCCCGCACCAGATGCGAAGTCCGGCGGGCGCGTCGCGGTAACCGGCGATATCGTAACCCGCGCCTTCTTTCTCCAGAAGCTTGGTCATCGCCTTGATAAAATTTTCCTGATCGGCAGCCGCCAGCCCCTTGAACCACGCATCCGAAATCTTTAGGCAAACCGAGGTTTTGGAAACCGTTTCGCTTGTTTCAGCCAGAAATTCGATCCAGTCCGTTTTGCTGACCCACTTCTCGATAACAGCGAAATTCTCCGCCGTCCGCTTGATGGTACCCTTAAGCCCGCCGATGCTCTTGACCCAGCGCAGCGCATCCAGACAATCCTCGACCGCCAGCATGGACGGCGTATTGATCGTCGCGCCTTCGAACAGCGCTTCGTTCAGCTTGTCCTTCGCGGTCATGCGGAAAATTTTCGGCAGAGCGCGATCCGGCTTGTAGCTCTCCAGCCGCTCGACGGCGCGGGGTGAAAGCACCAGCATTCCGTGCGCGGCCTCCCCGCCCAGCACCTTCTGCCAGCTCCACGTCACAACATCCAGCTTCTCCCAAGGCAAATCGTAGGCGAACACCGCCGACGTCGCATCGCAGAACGTCAAGCCCTCGCGCTTCGCGCTGATCCAGTCGCCGTTGGGAACCCGAACGCCCGAAGTCGTGCCATTCCAGACGAAAACCGTATCCCGTTTGGAATCTGCTTGCGAAAGATCGGGAATTCCACCGTAATGAGCTTCGAACGTCCGCGTATCGGAAATCTTGAGCTGCCCGGTAATATCTTTGAGCCAATCAGAAGAAAACGCCTCCCATGCGAAAACATCGACGCCCCGCGCGCCCAGCATCGACCACAGCGCCATTTCAAACGCGCCCGTATCGGAAGCCGGAACGATCCCGACGCGGTAATCGGCGGGAATACTAAGAATGTCCTTATGCAGGTCGATAACCTCTTTTAACTGAGCCTTCAGCGGCCCCGCCCGATGCGAACGCCCCAGCATCGCGCCCTTAAGCGCATCGAAACTCCAGCCGGGCCGCTTGGCGCACGGGCCGGAAGAAAAACAGGGATTGTTCGGTTTGCGTTGCGGTTTTTCCATGATCATGTCTTTCAGGTGTGTATGACCCGCTTGCGGGCTTAAATACTAAAAATGGGTTTTGAATGTGGACAATTTCCCGCTCAAGGGTTAAGGAATTTCTGAAAGGCTGGCAAGTCTTTTTCGCACGACAGCAAAACGCACTGCCTCCGAAAGATAACGAAAAATGTCCAACGTCCTCATCCTCGTCGCCTCCGAAGGCAATACGCCGCTCACCGACCGCCATTTCAAGGAAGCGGCGGGTGTTCTGAGCCATTATAATATTGAGCCAGACGGAAAGCGCCGCTGGCTGGATAAGAATAAGGCTGGTGAAATAAGCATCTACGGCAACCCGCAAAGCGCCGTCATCTCTCACCTCCGCGATTTTTTTGCAAAGGACAAAATTGATTTTTTCATAACCCCTGCAAGCAACCGCCAGAAAAAACTCCTGCTCGCCGACATGGACTCGACCATCGCCGCCACCGAGACCCTCGACGAACTCGCCGCTTTCGCCGGAATAAAGGACAAGATCGCCGCCATCACCGCTCTGGCCATGGAAGGCAAGCTGGATTTTAAAGCCGCCCTGAAGGAACGCGTCGGTTTACTGAAGGATTTGCCTATTTCCGCCATGAAAGAGACTTTGGATGAAACGGCCCTGAACCCCGGCGCAGAAATTTTTGCACCGACCATGCGCGCACAAGGCGCCACCTGCGTGCTTGTTTCCGGCGGCTTTACCTTCTTCACAGAAGCCATCGCGAAGCGTAGTGGCTTCGAATTCAATCACGGAAACATTCTGGAAATAGAAAACGATAAACTGACCGGACAAGTCCGTGAACCGATCCTCGATAAATTCGCGAAAGTCTCCTTTCTGGAGCGATACATGAAGGAAAAGAATCTGAAGCCGGAGGATTGCCTGACCATCGGCGACGGCGCCAACGACATCCCGATGCTGAAAAAAGCAGGGCTGGGCATCGGTTACCGCCCGAAACAGGCCGTTCTGGATGAAGTGGACAACGCGATTCTTTATGGCGACCTGACCACCGCCCTCTACGCACAGGGCTATTCGGCAAAATATTTCAGGACGCTCTGAAAAGGCGGTTTTCCTTTAATCCCCGTTTTGTTAAAGTGTCGTTAATCTGAAAAGATTAAGGTATGAAGGCCGACGTGGCTGAAGGACACCGGAAAAGCAAGTTTTACAGGTCGTTATGACACATAAATGGGACTATCTCGTATCGGATGAAGCACTCGAAGGGCTGATCCGTGAATATTGTAACGACTTCACGGCACTGGAGCGTCAGGGCCGCTATCCCCCGATCACGGGCCGCGATAACGAAATCGACGATTGCATCCTGATCCTGCTGCAGCGTGGGCGCAAGAACTGCTGTCTGCTGGCCCCCGCCGGGGTGGGTAAAACCGCCGCCGTAGTAGGATTGGCGCAGCGTGTTGTAGCGGAAACGGTTCCCAACTATCTGAAAAACGCCCGCGTTCTCGAAGTCGATTTGGCGCGTATGGCCTCCGGCACCTCCAGCCGCGCCGAGTTTCAGGCCCGTCTCATGCCTTTTTGTAAGGGCGTGGCCGAACGCTACCATGATCCGGATCACCCGCGCTACATCCTGTTTCTCGACGAGATTCACCAGATTATGCCAAGCTGCGTGGGGAGCTCCTACGCCGGGATGTCGGACACGATGAAACCCTACCTGACTGCAGGGGATTTGCTGGTCATGGGCGCAACCACGCTCGATGAATACAGGCTTCACGTCGAACACGACCCGGCGCTCGACCGTCGTTTCCAGAAGGTCTTCCTGAAGATTCCATCCACGGACGAAACATACCAAATCATGAAGGGATTACGTCCATCGCACGAAAAACATCACAAAGTCACGGTTTCCAATTACCTTCTGATGCTGATCGTACGTCTCACCGACGAACATATGCGTAAAAGAAACCAGCCTGACAAATCCATCATCACCATGGATTCCGCGATGGCTTTCCACGTCCGCGAACATGGGATAGGAACGGAGTTGTCGGTGGAATCGATCTATCATATGGTGGGTCGCGAAACGAAACTGAACAAAAACGCCCTGCACGATGATAAGAAGCTTGAGGAAATCTACAAACGCGTCGATATCATCGAAGGGGTAAGAGAAGCCGACGAAGCCGACAAGGACACCGGCCCCTACGACCCCGCAGCAAAACTCAAAAACGTCGAGATGGATCAGGCCTATCAAAGGCAGGTCGAAAAAGAGGCAGCCAAGGATAAGGAGCTTCTCAACCTCTCCCTCAAGGCACAACAGGATAAAACCGGAAACATCAGCACCGAGCAGAAACTCGCCGAACTGACAGCAAAAATTGAGAAAAAACTTGAAGAGAAAGTGGAGAAAAAGCTCGAGGAAAAGGTCGGAGAAAAGATCGGAGAA
Source organism: Alphaproteobacteria bacterium (assembly GCA_018000295.1). GTDB lineage: Bacteria > Pseudomonadota > Alphaproteobacteria > Micavibrionales > Micavibrionaceae > JAGNKE01. The sequence continues at coordinate 144,278 of JAGNKE010000002.1, forward strand.
AAGGTCAAGGGCAAAGACCAGCTATAGCCCCCACTCCGCCTCCATCATTTATATAATAAGCGCTTCTACACCAGCACACTGTGATCGGCAACCAGATTGCCGTTATTAATCATCTGCTCCAGCGTGGCGTCAAGCCCGCCTTCAAACACCGCAATCTTGGTAAACCGCCCGCCGTGATCGCCATCGGCATTGACCAGCAACTCCGTGGAACCGCGCCGCTCGACCAACCGCACAAAATCGGCCAGACAATCGGTCAGCGCATCGTAACCCTCGAGAATATCGGTGAGGTTCAGGATATCCCCGCCCATTCCCGTCTCGAAATCCTGGATCACATCGATATGCTTGTCGAACGTATCGAACGCGAAAACATCGCTGCCCGCACCGCCGAACGCCTTGTCCCGCCCGCTGCCGATGACAAGGATATCGTCCCCGGCCGAAGACCAGAGAACATCGTTCCCCTTCCCGCCGATCAGCATAACATCACCGTAATCATAGAGCGTGCTGGTCAGGTCGATAATATCGTTCCCCTTCCCGCCGTCGATGATCTCGATTCCCGCAATCCGCGCCCCGCTCGTCCCGTCCGGCCGATCGGAAAAGCGGTCGTCCAGAAACAGCGCATCATTACCGTTCCCCAGCAAGAGCCGATCCACCCCGTCCCCGCCCTCGAACTGGTCGAAAATGCGCTGATGGCCGCGGATGCCAATATATTCGTTCGTTCCCGCAACACCCACGGAGCCGACATTGTGTGCAGCATAACCGCCGCACCAGACATCGTCCCGCTCGGCATAGAGAACATCATCACCATCACCGCCATTCAGCCAATCGGCACCTTGGCCGCCCCACAGCACATCGTTCCCGGCATCGCCGTTAAGAACATCATCGCCCTTCCCGCCATGCAGAGTATCCTCGCCGTCCCCACCATTAAGCGCATCATCGCCCGAACGCCCCCAGAGCACATCATCGCCCGCATCGCCGTTCAGGACGTCATCACCCTTCCCGCCGCGCAATTCGTCGTTCCCGTCTCCCCCATGCAGCAAATCGTTGCCGTGCCCGCCGCGCAGCACATCATCCCCGGTTCCACCCTCAAGGACATCGTCACCCGACCCGCCGTAAACCAGATCGTGTCCAGCGCCGCCCAGAAGATGATCCGCCCCGCCATAGCCGTAAACCGTGTCGTTCCCGCCCAGCGCGTCGATGACGTCCGCATCCGGCGTCCCCTCAAGAAGATCGTCCCCTTCCGTAGCACCACCGGGGGGATCGACCACAATGGTCCGCAGGTCGAAGGTTGAATTATCGCTGAAAACAAGCGTATCGATCCCGCTATTGGCTGAAACGAACTGCCCGAGGATGGTAAAACTGCCCAGAGTGCCCATCGTCACGGTCAGATCATTCCCCACAACCGTAAAGACCAGATCGGCAAAAGCGATCCCGGCAGGAATACGAACGACATTGGTTTCCGTCGTATCGTCCTCGGTGATCGTATCCGTTCCCGCGCTGGCCAAATAGGTATCGGAGCCCGTTCCGCCCACAAGCGTATCGTTATCCTCGGCGCCGTCCAGCACGTCATCCCCAGCGCCGCCTTTGACGATATCATTGCCCAGTCCGCCGTTGATATTGTCGTGCCCCGGCCCGCCATCGAGAATATCATCACCCGCATTCCCCATGATGATGTCATTTCCAGCGTTTGCCCAGATGATATCGTTCCCGTTCGACCCGAAAAGCTGCATGTTTCCAAGTACATGGGTATTGCTGGCCAGGAAAATTATGTCGTTCCCGTTCGAGGCCGCGACGATCTCGATATCCGCGAATTGCTGGTTTCCGGCCGAATCTTCAATAAATAAGGCGGTATTAGAGACCGTAAACACAAGCGTATCGCTATCAGGTGTGCCAAAGTAAGAGGACAGCGTCTGGTTATAAACATCATTAACCACCACGATATCCCCGCTATACGGATTGACAAGCGTTACGGAAAGCGGGCTAAGAGCACCGTTAAAGACAAAAAACGCCATGGATCCCACACAACTCTAGAAGCTTCTTTTCTTAAGCAAAATCCTGCAAAACGCCTGGAAAATGCCGACAATCCCAAATTATCGTTTACATAATAATTTTGGCACGAAATTGGTTATTATTTTGTTAAAAAACCGGATGTTTTTAACTTTTGGATAGATATATTACGGAAAAGACTCAGGCCGACCGCCACGGCATGATAGGACCGCCGACAAGGGCTTCCAACTTCTCGACTTCGGGAATGAGGCGGGAGGACAGCCATTCATGATCCTCGCGGGGGATGCTCAGGCGGCGGACATCGAACGGCTCCAGCCCGAACACCAGCCGCCAAAGCCCCAGCGACCGCGCCAGCCCCAGACTCCGGTCCAGCCCGTTCCGCGTCATGAACCCGGCAACCCGTTCCATCCGGTGGGCAAAGGCAGGAAAGCGGGAAACCCCCAGAGCGTTATATCCCTCATTCTCCTGCTGGTGCGGCTTATAGGGCAGCCCTAGGGCATCACAGAGCCGATGAACATACTCAGCGGGATCAGCTTCCAGCGCCTCCTGATACAAAAAACTTATGCTCGAAAGCGGGAAAAACCGCGTCCACCGCTCAAGGTGCTGCGCGTATCGGCTGCCCTGCAGGATTTGCGGCGCCTGCTCTACAGCCTCAGACAAATTTCCCTGCACGATCCCATACCGCAGCAAATGCTGGTAAAGCGAATAGGACCGCTCGACCGGATGGCGTAAAGGGCAGATCAGCTTCACCCCCTCCCGGAACATCTGATGCACCCGCGCCGGAGCCTCGGGATGATCGAAAGCCGTAGTCGTAACCTCGACCCCGATCTTATGCTGCGGCAGATAGCGGAAATGCCCGAAATAAAACTCCGGCCCGCGCTCAAAATGCCGATCGAAATAAAAGATTTCCTTAACATGAGTCGGCAGGCACACATCCCCCCGCCCGCGCAGATAGCGGTCGATCCAACGCGCCCCCGCGCGCTGCGGCCCGATCGAAAGCGCAAAATTCTTGTCAAAAAACAGGCCGCTCAAAATGCACCGACCCCATAAAACCATAAAATAAAAGCATCCGCAGACAAGCTTAGGGGTTTCCCGCAGCAAAAACAACAAGCCACTGGTGGAGCCGCCCGCTTTGCTCTAATAAATCACCCCAGATGAAAGACAAACCGCAGTTCCATAGCCATAAGGGAAACCTGACCGAAGGCCCGGTGCATAAGCACCTGATCCGCCTGACCGTGCCCATGATCTGGGGCATCGCCGCGATCATCAGCTTCCAGCTTGTGGACACCTACTTTATTTCCCTGCTGGGCACGAAGGAGCTGGCGGCCATCAGCTTTACCTTCCCCCTGACCTATTTTATCTTCAGCTTCACCATGGGCTTTGGCATCGCCATGTCCTCCGTCGCCTCCCGCCTGATCGGGGAGGGAAAACACGCGGACGTCCGCCGCATTGCCACCCACGGCCTGATTCTCTCTCTGATTGTGGCTGGAATCATCACAGCCATCGGCGTGACGTTCCACGACACGATTTTCAGGCTCCAGGGCGCCTCCCCCGAATCCATCGCCCTGATTCGCCAATTTATGCTGATCTGGTTTGCCGGAAACCTGTGCCTGACCCTCCCGCTGGTCGGCAATGCCGCGATCCGCGCCACCGGCGATACTTTTACTCCGGCGGTCATAATGGGCATCGCCGCGATCACGAACGTCATTCTTGACCCGATCCTGATCTTCGGCTGGTTCGGCGTCCCCGCGATGGGCATAAAGGGCGCGGCCATATCCACCATTTTCGGCAACGCCGGGGCCATGCTTGTCGGCCTTTACGTCATGAAACGCAAGAAAAATCTGCTCCTGTCTTTTGATGACCTCCAACTGGACCGCTTCAAGGATTCCATGCGCCGCCTGCTCGTCATCGCCCTGCCTGTCGGCATTGCCAACAGTATTACCCCGGCGGTGAACTTCATCATCGTTGGTTTACTCTCGAAATACGGAGAGGAGGCCGTGGCCGCCTTCGGCGTCGCCTCCCGGATCGAGGCTTTCGCCTTCATCATCCTGATGGCGCTGTCCGTCGGCATGGCCCCGATCATCGGTCAGAACTGGGGCGCGGGCCGCCTGCACCGCACCGTGGAGACCCTTAAACTGACCATTTCCTTCAATATCCTCTGGTCGCTGGCCGTGGCCCTCATCCTGATGCTTTTTGCCGAACCTCTGGCCGCCCTCTTCTCGCAGGATCAGAAGATCATCGGGTACACGGTCCTCTTCTTCTGGATCGTACCCATCTCCTATATTTTCAGCAACCTGATCAACGGCTGGGGCTCGGCCTTCAACGCCATCGGCAAGCCGCAGCGCTCCTTTACCATGATTGTCCTGAAAATGATCGTCCTGACCCTCCCCTGCGTCTGGCTGGGAAGCCTTTTTTGGGGCGTGAAGGGAGTCTTTATTGCGATTGCGGCCGTGAACACCGCCGCCGGACTGGCCATGCACCTCTGGAGTTGGCGGGTCTTCACCCACACCGATCAGGCCCATCGCGCCGCCGCCGCCAACCCTTAAGCCTCTATTCGGTTTTTTCAGGCTCCACCGCAGGCGCAGGCACCTCTTCGGCAGGCGCAAGGCTCTCATCCAGCATCTTCGTGGTGTCCTTGATAAACCCGTCTAGCAATTCCCCGGCAGCATTGAGATCCTTATTGATCTTCTTGTTCACGTTCTTGGTGAAGACCTGATAGGTGCTGACCCCGATGGAGTTCATGGTCTCCAGCGTCATCCCCTTGAACAGCTCAGCCTGATTACCCACAACATGCACATTCTGGACCGTGGCGGCGGTGACGTCCGCCACCGCTCGGTGAAAGCTGATTCCGTTCTCCGCCGTGCCGATCCCCCGCAACGGCCAGTCATTGGCCGCCAGAACGGCGATTTTCGTAGGTTGTATGGTCACGGCAGGGGTAATCTGCGGCGCCTTATAGAGGACGTTGCGGATCATCACCTTGATCTCGCCGTGTTTTTCGTCGGTCTTCCAGTTCCGCACATTCTGCTCCGCCTGCATCTTCAGGTCGTTCAAATTCGTGGTCGCGGGGTTCACCTCCAGAAACACCTTCAGCCCCTCGACCTCCAGCATATTGAAAATCATCCGCTCCTTCTCAAATGTATCGACGGTCGCCAGAACGCTCTGCGCCGTTGCCGCAAACGGCCCCTTGTACCCGGCGGGATTGGCGATTTTGACATCCTTGATCTTGACCTGCTTCTTCTCGACGTCGATTTTCATCTCGCCGATGCTGACAGCAACCCCGAGAGTTTTAGAGGCCGTCTTCTCGATATAATCCTTGGAAATTCCCTCCGCCTGCATATAGGCGTTGATCGCCACGATCACGAAAAGGATGGCGATAAACCCCAGCAGATAAAGACCATACCCGGCGGCTTTCTGAACGGCGGACATACGGCGGACCCTCCCTTGGTAAGCTAGATATTGTGGTGCCGTTTGCCCCAAAAAGCAAGAAAGAGTGATAAGGTTTTCTAAGCGCTTACTTTAAGAAAGGAGGTCAAAAATCCATCCAACCATCACCGCCGGGCAGCCAAAATCGAATTTCGGAGCTTGAGGGAGCTACGCCTCGAAAACCCGCATCCGATTCGAGCGCGAACTCAGAAACATTGCACCCGGGCCGACTCATGTCGAGAAAAAGTTGAACCAGTCGTGCCGTTCCATCGGCTGACCCAAAACCGTAAATGACATCACGATTGCGCCAATCGTCGTCCGTAATAGGACATCGCTCTTGATTAGAAAGTTCAAAGAGAGGAAAACCTCTTGGATCAAAGACTCGATCATCCAGCCAAGGATACCTTTTTACAGACATGGCATAATATTCAAATAAGGTTGGTGTCAAATATAGGCCGTGAGGATATCCTTCATCCACTTTCACATGAGGGAACTCAATCACCAGTGATCTGATATCCGACTGCGGATGTGTAAGCCGAATCTCCAGTCGATCATTTTTAGGGCTTAAGAGAACGCACGCCGCAATAATCCCCAGGGCTTCATATTCGTCCTTTGTCGCGTATACCTGCAGAGAGTCTGTGCGCCATGATCCGTTGTAATTAATAAGTCCCCTCTTAATTACAATACTACGTGATTCAAGGGTATCAGGCAGTTGCGTTAATGTAAAACCTGTAAAACCAAAGCCTTCATCGTTTTCATCTTTCGGAAGCTTTTCTGCGATAGGTGAGGTAAACACAACAAGGTCATCAAGATTTTCTCTCAATAGTGAACCCTCCCTGTTTTTCTGTTTTAAATCTCTATAGGATTTCTGCAAAAAAGCAAAGGATTAGAAGAGTTTGAATTTTTCGCGCAAATTCAGAATGCTTTTGGCAATCACCGCAGCATTGGATTTCTGATACCCGCCGCCCAAAAGCATGACGATCGGAATTTTATGGCCCATCGCCATCTCGAAAACCTTTTCATCACGGGTGACGATTCCGTCCTCGGAAATGGAGAGCAGCCCAAGCGGATCGCCGGCCAAGACATCCGTGCCGGCAATATAAATCACTAATTCCGGCTTGAACGCCTGAAAGGCGTCAGGAAGCTTCGCATCTATCTGTTCAAAATAATACGAATCTTCGGTAAAGGCATCCAGCCCGACCTTAAGGTCGATCCCCGTCTTGGCCTCAATGTCATTGGGATAAATCTGGTGATTATAGAAGTCGACGATATAAGTGTCGGGATCATTAAGAAAATCGCGCTCATGCCCATTCCCCTGATGAGCATCGAGGTCGATGATCATAACCTTATTGAGCTTTTTCTCCCTCCTGAGAACTTTGACGACCATTCCGATATCCGCTATGGCACAAAACCCTTCCCCCTGATCAGAGGAGGCATGATGAAATCCGCCGCCAAGATTGATCGCCCACCCATGCTCCAGCGCGGCAAAGGCCGCGGCAACACTGCCCCCGGCCTGATAAAGCATCGGCTCAAGAATCACGTTCCGGCTCGTTTGATCCGGAAAAAACCTCAGAAAATCAAGCTCCGTAATCCGCGCAAGAGTTACGGAGGATTGCAGAGAATCCAGATAGGCTTTGCTGTGAGCAACCTCCAACATCTCACGGCTCGGCTTCACGGGCTTGATGAATTTGTCGGTGCCCGCTCCCGCCTTTTCCTTTAAAAGAGAAAAAATGCGGCCGTATTTCTTGCTGTCGAACGGATGCGCCTCTTCAAACCCCCAGAACGTGATGTTGTAGGAGTCGCCGTAAACGATGGGGATATTGTCTTTATAACTCTGGGAAAGATTTAAACCGGACGGATCAGAATTTGGAAATGATCGTGACGCGAACGCAGCAAAAACAATTAAGAGAAACAGAACGAGGCCGAATAGAAGCCAACACGCCATACCAAGCAGCCGGTTTCCCGTAACGGCGGACATACGGCGGACCCTCCCTCTTTCTGTCTCTCATATTTATCGAATTTGGAGGCAAAAGAATAGCATCGCGGACAGAATAAAATGGCGGAGAAGACAGGATTCGAACCTGCGAGGAGTTGCCCCCTACACGCTTTCCAGGCGTGCGCCTTCAACCGCTCGGCCACTTCTCCGTAAGGGAAAACAGGAGTTTTTCCCGATTATTCCATTTCAGAAACCGGACACTACCTTTATGTGAGTAAAAATTCAACCCGCCTTTTCGTCTGCCCTCGCGATTGTTAAGATGTTCGTTAACTTTTCATGCCAAGATGGTTGAATTATGCGCAAACTCCTGATCCTGATCGCTTTCCTGCCGCTCGTCGCCGCCGTTGGCCACGATGTCTATCAGTTTATCCAGAATAAGGAAAAGGGCTTCCGCTTCTCCGATGTCGGCTGGCTCTGGGAAAAATACGACCCGCAAAGCCACCAGCAGGTCCGGCAGGAGCTGAACACCCTCATGGAACAGGCCGAGGAAAACCGCGAGCCGGAGATGACCGCCGAACCCATCGAAGAACCCGTACCCCCCGCACCGGCCCCGCTGACCCCCGATCTGCCGCCGCAAACAAAGGAAAACCAGCCCCCTGCTGAGCCGGGAGCCACACAAACCCCCGCCCCGGCCCCGCAAACGCCTGAAGCCCTTGACGATGAGACTGGAAAAGTCAGGGTCATCATAAAGAAAAAGGACGCCCTGCCGAAAACCACCGAAGTTCTGGGCGGAGCAGCGGGCTTTGCCGCCTTCCTGATGCAGCAAAAGGCCGTAGTCGTAGCCGGCGGCTTCGCCGCCCTCATGATGCTCCTGATGTGGATTTGCGGGTCAGTGAAGCTCGGCCGCAAAAAGGATATGGATGACGACCTGCTGTCGAACCGCAAAAAGGGCGGCAATTACAAATATAGCCGCAAATAACGGTCTACTGAACGCAATCGCCCATCGCCGCAACCTCCGCGCAAATCCGCTCAAGGTCTTCGGGCCGCGAAAGCCGGTGTTCCCCGTCCTCGACATAAACAATCCGCGTCTGCGGCCCTTGAAACTGGCGGGCGATATCCTCCGCCGTCTGCCACGGCACATCCTGATCCAGCCGTCCATGCAGCAAAGTCACGGGAACGGCGATCGGATGCACCCGGCTCAAAACGCAGCGTTCCCGCCCGTCCACAATCAGCTTTTTCGTAATGACATAGGGCGGCCCATAAGCACTCGGAACCTCCACAAACCCTTGCTCCTCGACCTCCTGCCGTTGCGCGTCCGAAAGTTCCCGCTCAATGGCCACTGTAAAATCGGGAGCCGCGGCAATCCCGACCAACCCCTTCACCCGCTCCGACCGCTCAAGCAGCAGCAGCAAAGAAATCCACCCGCCCATCGAAGACCCGACCAGAACGACATCCCCCGGCACGACCTGATCCAGAATATCCCGCGCATCCTCAAACCACTGCCCGATGCAGCCCTCGGCGAACCGTCCTTCGGAAACCCCGTGCCCGGAATAATCGAACCGCACGAACCCCTGCCCCCGCGCACGGCAATGCGCCTCGAGCGCCAGCGCCTTGCTCCCGCTCATATCCGACCGGAACCCGCCCAGAAACATCACGCAGGGCAGTCGGCATCCCTCCGCCGCAGGAGAGTAATGATAAGCCAGCGTATCCCGTCCGGGACGGTGAAGATGGCGGGGACTCATGATCCGTCCTCAGGGTTAATCGTGCACAGAAACCGCCTTCCGCAAGGGCGAACCTTGCGTCCGGGCGGCGTTCGCTTTATACATAGACCAGACGCCGGGGGCTTTCCACCCCCCAAACCGGAATTGTGTAGAGGACAATGAGCGCCACGCCCTTCGAACCCGTGATCATGCAGATCGTCCCGGAACTTGGCGCTGGCGGCGCTGAACAGGGCTGCATAGATATTGCCGCGGAACTCGTAAGAGCGGGCGCCAAATCCATCGTGGTCTCCAACGGCGGCTTTCGCATCCCCGAACTGCTGCGCACCGGGGCGCTGCATATCAACCTTCCGGTCCACAGCAAAAATCCGGTCATCATGTGGCGCAACATCGCCCGCCTGCAAAAACTGATCCGTCAGCACAAGGTCAATATCGTCCACGCCCGCAGCCGCGCCCCCGCCTGGAGCGCCTATAAGGCCTGCAAGAATACCGAGGCGCATTTCATCACCACCTGCCACGCGCCCTATAATATCAGCGGCGAGGCCAAGCGCCTCTATAACCGCTCCATCGCGCAGGGTGAACTCGTCATCGCCATCTCCGATTATGTGGCGGACTATTTACGGAAAAACTACGATCTCGACACCGGAAAAATCCGCGTCATCCCCCGCGGCATCCCGATCGAACGGTTCCACCCCACCGCCGTCACACCCGAGCGCCTGATTACCCTCTCCCGCGAACTGCGGATTCCCGAAGGATCGAACATCATCATGATGCCCGGCCGCCTCACGCGCTGGAAGGGCCACCACGTCCTGATCGACGCGATTGAAAAACTCGACCGCCAGGATATCTTCTGCGTCATGATCGGCTCCGATCAGGGCCGCAGCGAATACCGCAAGGAACTGGAAGAAGCCATCACAAAAAAAGACCTCGGCAGCAAAATCCGCATCGTCGATCACTGCAACGATATGCCCGCCGCCTATATGCTCAGCACCGTGGTCGTCTCCGCCTCGACCGACCCCGAAGGCTTCGGTCGCGTCCCCGTCGAGGCGCAGGCCATGGGCCGCCCGATTGTCGCCACCGATCACGGCGGCGCGCAGGAAACCATCGTCCGCGGCCAGACCGGCTGGCTCGTCCCGCCCAACGATGCTCCCGCATTAGCCAAGGCCATCGAAGAAGCGCTGTCCCTGAACCCCATGCAACGCGCCGTGCTCGCCACCCGCTCCATGTCTCACGTCGCGGCGCACTTCACCCGCGAAAGAATGGCCGAGTCCACTCTGGGCGTTTACGCCGAATTGCTGCAGGGCCGCCTCCGCAGCCCCATGCGGATCGAACCCTTCGAACACTATACCGAAAGCCAGCGCGCCAGAGCGTTCGGATAATATGACTCCGACCGACAAAGGCGAGAAGATTCTGGTCATCAAACTGGGTGCACTTGGCGATTTCATCCAGGCGCTCGGCCCCATGGCCGCCATCCGCCGCACCCATCCACGCGCCCGCATCACCCTCCTGACCACGAAACCCTTTGAAGAATTCGCCCGCCGCTGCAGCTATTTTGATGAAATCTGGAAGGATGAAAAACCCTCCGCGCTCAATCTCCCGGGCTGGCTGTCCTTGCGAAAAAAACTGCGCGGCGGCCATTTTAAACGCGTCTACGATTTGCAGAATAACGACCGCACGTCGCTCTACCTGAAACTCTTCGGAAAAAAGCACAGACCGGAATGGGTCGGCGCGGCCCGCGGCGCCTCGCACCGCAACGCCTCCTCCGACCGCTCGAAGGGCCACGCCATCGACGGACATATTCAAACCCTCGCTCTGGCCGGCATCAACGATATCGCCATCGACGATCTCGCATGGATCAAGGAAGACCTGACAGTTTTTAATCTTCCTCCCACCTATATTCTCATGGTTCCGGGTAGCTCACCTCAGCACCCGCACAAACGCTGGCCTCCTGAAAATTACGCCGCCCTCGCCTCTCTCTTGTCCGAACGGCAAATCCATCCCGTGCTTCTCGGCACGGCGGCGGAAAGCGAAGTGACGGGTAAAATAAAATCGCTCTGCCCATCGGCCATAGACCTCACCGGGAAAACCACCCTGTTCCAGATCGCGGCGATGGCCAGAAACGCATGTGGAGCGATTGGAAACGATACGGGGCCAATCCATTTGATCGCGGCCACGAGCTGCCCCACGCTGGCCTTGTTCTCCGGCTCAAGCCACAAGATCAAACACGCCCCGCAGGGAAAAAATGTCGTGATCCTTCAGGAAGAAAAATTATCGGACCTGGACATAAAAACCGTCCGCGCCACAGCAGAAAACCTCTTCAAAACAAAAGAGTTGAAGCCCGAGAAGAAATCAGGGTAAGAGATTAAGCGTTCGCGGCCTTGCGCGGCTCGAAAGCCGGAGCGAACTTCTGCTCGCGTTCCTGCGGCGTGTAGATATCGCACAGGCACTTGAGCAATTCCTTGGTCGCTTCGTTCTGAAGAGAATAGTAAATGGTCTGCGCTTCGCGGCGCGTCCGCACCAGCCTGTCTTTACGCAACCGTGCCAGATGCTGCGACAAGGCGGACTGGCTCAAGCCCACGATACGCTCCAGCTCACCGACGCTTTTCTCACCCTTGTAGAGTTCGCAGACGATCGTCAGCCGCTTCTCGTTTGATAACGCTTTCAGAAGACTGACCGCAAGATCAACATTTTCTTCAATATCTTGGACATCCATCATTTTTTTACCCTTAAGCCACCCTATTCAATTCAAAATAAACTGCGATAAAAATGAAAAGTGATTGAAATAAAATTACCAATAAACTTGAATGAAAATAATATATGTAAAACAATATCCCTATCCTCTTAATTATAGGGATTTAGGGAAAAAATCAAGAGTGCTGAGGAAAACACTGCTAAGAACGGGGTTTAGAAGGAGTTTTTCGGGTCAGCAGATGGGCCGCACGGTCGGGCAAACACGCCAGAATCCGCACCGCCAGCACAACCGGCCATGGAAAGGCGATACGCGTTTTCCCTCGCTCGATCCCCCGGACGATAGCCTGCGCCGCTGCTTCGGCGGACATCAAAAACGGCATCGGAAAGGGATTACGCTCCGTCATCGCCGATTCCACAAATCCCGGACAAATGACATGAACGCCAACCCCCTGTTTTCGCAGCGGGCTCACCAGCCCTTCTCCGTAAACCCGCACCGCCGCCTTCGAGGCCGTATAGGCCGGCGCCCCCGGAAAGCCGCGAAACCCGGCCAGCGAACTCATCAGGGCGATATGCCCCCGCCCGCGTGCGACCATTAACGGCAGAATCGGCTCGACCGTATTCAAAACTCCATACAGGTTGACTCCGAAAACCTCCCGCACCCGCTGCGGGTCTTCAAGCACCAGCGGCCCCGGCCCCGCCGAAATCCCCGCATTGGCAACCAGAAGGTCAAGAGGAAATTCTTGATCGAACGTCCGCAGCCAATCAGCCATCCCCTCCCGGTCCGTAACGTCCAGAACGCCCAGACGCACCGCCGCGCCTTTCCCCTCGCAAACTTTTTTCACCGCCTCCAGCCGCCCCCGATCGCGCCCCGTCAGCCCCAGCGTCATACCCGGCGCGGCATAATAAACGGCCAAGGCCGCCCCGATCCCTCCCGAAGCGCCGGTAATCACGATATGTTTCAACTCTTTGGCCCGGATACCCATAAAAAAACCGCTGCGTGGGAATTGCGTTTCCAGAAATCTAGCGTTAGTTTGAATTCCATCAAAAGCCAAGCAAAACTTGTTCAGGAGCAACGGTGCCCCAAATCCAGCGCAGAGGTCTCATGTATGTGCTCTCCTCCCCCTCCGGGGCCGGAAAGACGACGATCTCCCGCGCTCTGCTGGCAAAAAACAGCAACCTGACCATGTCCGTCTCCATGACCACCCGCAAGCGCCGCGCCGGGGAAACCCACGGCAAGGATTACTTTTTTGTCGATCATGACGATTTCCGCGACATGGTCGAAAATGGCGAGATGCTCGAACACGCCAAAGTCTTTGATAATTACTACGGCACGCCGCGAAGGCCCGTAGAGGACGCTCTGACCGCCGGAAAGGATATCGTCTTCGACATCGACTGGCAGGGCACGCAGCAACTCGCCGAAATCGCCCGCGAAGACCTCGTCACCGTCTTCATCCTCCCGCCCAGCCGCACCGAGCTGGAAAAGCGCCTCCGCAACCGCTCCCGCGATACCCGCGAGACGGATGTGGAAATCCGGGGCCGGATGTCAAAGGCCGCCGATGAAATCTCCCATTATTCCGAATATGATTATGTCATTATTAACGACGACATCGACTACGCCATCACTAGGGCGCAGGTGATTCTCGAATCCGAACGCCTGAAACGCAGCCGCATGGTTGGCCTCTCCGACTTTGTGCGCGGCCTGCGGGATGGGTTATGATTACAATTCAATCGTCGCCTCCCGCACCGCCGCGGCATAATTCTCCCGCCCCGGCGCGCTAAGCTCAAGACGGGCGACCATAGCCTCCACAATCGCTGCGTCCTTCTCACTCATCGCCGGCGGGTCGGGGAACTTGAAATCCCCGAACTCACGCTTGAACTGCGCCTCGGCCTCGGGATTGGGGACATACTGGAAAACCTGCCCGCTGAATGCGTACTGTGCAAACGCATCCTTGAACCGCAAATGCCCCTCCTTGTCCGCCTCAAGGTCACAGGCCACAAGCCCCCAATGCGCAACGGCGAACTCGGGATGCCCTTCATCCCCGACCACTAGAAGATGCTGGTGATTCCAGAGCCGCTCCTTCTTGATCGTCTCAAAATCCTCCGCCAGTTCCCGCCGCGAAATATGATGAATCGGGTCCAGATGTTTAAGATGCGGAAAGGCATGATGCATTTCATAGACATACTCCGGCGGAATGACCGCCCCCGGCATCTCAACCCGCCCATCCATCAGCGCGAGAATTTTGTTCTCCCCGCGCACCATCTGCATCGCTTCGTCCCACGATTCGCGCAGAAGCTTGGCTCGCCGGACAAAAAGCACGTCCGGATTCTGATAAACCCAGTAAGGCCGATAGGGTAATTTCTGATCTCCCGCCCGCTCCAAGGCCTGCTCCTAATTTTTTACATAAACATTCGTCGCAAAGAATAACCCATGCCTCTAACCCAGCGCAAGCCTGACATAATCATCGACGGCCAGTTCCTCCGCCCGGCTATGCGGATCGATTCCGAGCCTTTCAAAATGCTGCGCGTAATCCTTAAGGCTGCCGCGCAGCATTTTCCGCCGCCCCTGAAACGCCAGAGCCGTCACCCGCTCCATCGCGGAAAAATCCGGCTGCCGCCCCTGAAGATTTTTGGGAACAAGACGCACCACAGCCGACCGCACCTTCGGCGGGGGCGTAAACACGCTGGGCGGCAGCTCAACCAGAACTTTGACATCGCACAGCCACTGGCTGATGATGCCGAGCCGCCCGTAATCCTTGCCCCCTGGCCCCGCGCAAATCCGCTGCGCCACCTCCTTCTGGAACATCAGCGCCAGAAAGGAATAGATCTCGCGGTTGGCCCTTAAATCCCTCAGCCACCGCAGCAAAAGCGGCGTGGCGATATTATACGGTAGATTGGCGATAATCGCGCGCGGCGCTTCGCACAAACGGGGAAGATCGGCTTCAAGCGCATCACCCCGCAGGATGCTCAAATCACCAGCCGCAGCATCCTGCAAGCCTTCAAGCGCGGCAACAGCGCGGGGATCAGCCTCGATGGCGATGACCTTCGCAGCCTCCGAGCGCAGCAAACTCCGCGTAAGCCCCCCCGGTCCCGGCCCGATCTCGATGACATTCAGCCCGTTGAGGCCACCGCACAACCGCACAATTTTATCGGTGATATTCTGATCGAGTAAAAAATTCTGCCCTAGCGACTTCTTCGCTTGCAACCCGTGCGCGGCGATCACATCGCGAAGCGGCGGCAAGCCGGAAAGATCACGACTCGACACGGTTATCGATAAATGCGGAGGCTTTGAGATCCAGCAGATAGCCGCGCTGCAGCCGATCCAGCCGCTCCTGCCCCAGCATCTGGTAAACATCGTCGCGGGACGGCAGTTTATCGCCGGAAAGCTGGCGCTTCTCGCGCACCAGCAGGATATGATAGCCGTGCGGCGTACGGATCGGCGCCGACACCTCTTTGATGGCAAGCCCCTTCACCCCTTCGCGCAACTCTTGCTGCAACTGGTTCTCGGCCACCCAGCCCAGATCACCGCCATTGGAGGATCCCGCGGATTTGGAAAATTGCTGCGCCAGTTTGAAAAAACTCGCCCGTCCAGCGCGGATTTCCGTGACCATACTGGCGGCCAGTTGCTTGACCTTGCCTTCGACCTGCGCGTTATCGGCGGGAAGGAAAATTTCGGCCAGCAGATACTCCGGCTGCCCCGCGCCTTTCTTGAGCCGCTCCAGAACGTCATCCACGTCACGCTCCGTGATCGTCACACGCGGACGCAGCTTTTTCTGCACCACAAGACCCCACGACAGATGCGACTTGATCTGGTCCTCAACCGTCCCGAGATTCAGACCGGCCTTACGCATCATCCCCTTGAACGCATCAGCCTTCATGTTGTTCTGTTGAGCGAGAGTTTCAAACCCGCGGGCGACATCGTCAGCGGTCACACCGAGTTCCATCCTCGAAGCTTCCTGCACCATCAGCCGCTCCTCAATCAGCGAATTGAGAATCTGCGGCGCCAGTTTCTTGCGCAATTCCGGTTTGTTCGGCATCCCCGAAGAGGCCATGATCAGCCGGATTCGGTCGTTAAGATCTTTCTGCGAAATCGCATCCTCATTGACCACCGCCGCGATCTGCTGGTCCGCGAACGAAACACGCGGCGCTACAACAAAAAAAGCCGCAACAAAAAAGAGGAAGACAACTCTTGCCTGATTCAAGACCATAACCGATTCCCTAACTGCCGATCCATTAAATGTTTGTGGCCAGAGGATATACCGCCCCATGCGGAGTGTCAAAGCCACCGCTGACCTTATGCATCATACGCCGCCAGGGAGAACTTCCCTCCGGCCCTGAAGGTTTCAAGATATCCCGGAAGAATAAGGTCCAAGGCCTTCGGAGTAATCCCGAGAGTCCCGAAATTATAAGCACCGGGCGAAACCACATTATCCGATTTCAGCGTCTCCACCTGATCGCGTGTCAGCAACGGCTTGGGCAGAAGACTCAAGAACGTCGCCTGAACCTTCGCAACGCCCCACGGAAGGTTCACAAGCATCCGTTTGCGCCCCGTAAAAACAAACATTTTTTCATAAATCTCCCGGAAGGAATAGACTTCCGGCCCGCCAAGTTCATAGATCTTCCCCTCGGGATTATGCTTCTCCCGCACCCGCGGCGTGAACAGACACGCCTCCACCGCATCCGCCACATCCCCCACATAGACAGGCTGCAGCTTCGTCTGCCCGCCCCCGATCAGCGGCAGAAAGGGCAAATACCGCGAAAGCTCGGCGAACATATTAAAGAACGAATCATCCGGCCCGAAGATCACGCTGGGTCGCAAAATGGTCGCCCGCGAAAAATGCTGCAAAACCTCCTTTTCCCCCGCCAGCTTGCTTTGCGCGTACTTCGAGGACGCCCTATCGCAACTCAGTGACGAAACATGAACGAACCGTTCAACCCCCTCCGCCGCGCAAGACCGCGCAATGAGCGAAGGAATATCCACATGGGCTCTCTGGAAAGTGGCTCTCTTCCCGCGCTCATAAAGAATCCCGATGCAGTTCACTACGAAATCAGAACCGCGGACCGCCCGCGCCACACTCTCGGGATCGCTGTAGCGGCAGGCGAACGGCACGACCTGCCCGACCGCGCCGCAGGGCTTAAGAAAATTCGCCCGCTCCGGCGCACGTGTAGCGACCTTGACCACGATTCCCCGTGCCGCCAGCGCCCGCACGACCTGCCGCCCGACAAATCCTGTGCCGCCGAAGACTGTCGCAATCGAATAGGGATGACTCATGGATGAACCTCATTTCATCGGGCGAATATGACGTATTTTACCAACAAAAACAACGTGCAGACATCGCCATTTTGTATTAGGTCTATAAGGATCAACGGAGAAGGAACATGAGAAGACAGGAAAATCGCCGCATCGGACAATACTCACACCTTCTCGCGCTCCTGTCTTTGGCGGCGGCTATTCTTTACCCTTTTGGCGTACGCGCCGAAGAAACCTTTGAGGTGAAGGCAAAAACCCCTGTCGTGATCGAACTCTTCACCTCCCAGGGCTGCTCCTCTTGCCCCGCCGCAGACAAGTTTTTTGAGCAGTTGGCCGGACAGGAAAACGTCATAGCCCTAAGCTGTCACGTCTCCTATTGGAATCTTGGGAGCTGGACAGACACCCTCTCTCAGGATTTCTGCGATATCCGCCAGCACGGCCTCGCCAGCCTCGACAACCCGCCGAAAATCTACACGCCCCAGATGATCATGAATGGCATGAACCCGTTTATCGGCTCACGGCCCGACGACATCAAAAGCGCGATAAGCGCCGCCAGAAATCAGGAAGTTCAGCCAATAGCGATCACCCGAAACGAAAAAATCCTGCGCTATGAATTACCCGAAGCCGCGATAAAAACTCCGAAAGGCTTTCGGCTCTGGATGTACGGCTATAAAAAATCCGTGAGCGAAGACATCAAAGCCGGAGAAAATGGTGGCCTGAAGGTCCACTACGTCAACGCCGCGGTAACCTATGACAATCTCGGGCCTTGGGAAGGCGACCCGATCACCAGCGCCGCCATCGTCCCGCAGGAAGACGTCGATGGCGTAGTCATCTTCGCGCAGGCCGGCGGATACGGGCGCATTGTCGCAGCGGGAAAAATCGAATTTTAAGCTTTATAGAATTTAGACCTTCGTCAGAAAACTGTCCATGACCCGTTTCTGACCCCCGCTATCGAACAGGATATCCAGCTTGTGCCCATCGATATGCACCACGCGCCCATACCCGAATTTGTCGTGAAACACACGGTCACCGCGGATGAAAACGGTCCCGCTGCTCGAAAGAACGCCGCGCCCGGAGACACCGGACTGAACCGCCGCAGGATTGACCCCGCTTGAATCCCAGTGGCGCGACCGTCCCGCCACCTGATAACTGCCCGTCTCGCTCAGCGTCTGCGTCAGCTCCGGCGGCAACTCGTCGATAAAGCGCGAGGGAATCGCCGAAACCCAGTTCCCGTAAATCCTGCGGTTGGCGGCATGGGAAATGAAAACACGCTTGCGCGCCCGTGTCAGCCCGACATAGGCCAGCCGCCGTTCCTCCTCCAGCCCCTTCATCCCGCTTTCATCCATCGTGCGCTGCGAGGGGAAAAGCCCTTCCTCCCACCCGGCCAGAAACACGCAATCGAACTCCAGCCCTTTCGCCCCGTGCAAGGTCATCAGCGTCACCCCGTCCCCGGCGCCCGCCTCGCGGTTCTCCATCACCAGCGAGACGTGCTCCAGAAACTCGGACAAAGAGCCGTATTCCTGCATCCCGCCGATCAACTCCTTGAGGTTTTCGATACGCCCCGGCGCTTCGGGGGTCTTGTCCGTCTTCCACATCGCCATATAGCCGGATTCATCCAATATCTGCGCCGCCAGTTCGGCATGAGGCATATTTGGGATTAGCGAACGCCAGCGCTCGAAATCATCCATCAGCTTGCCGAGTGTCTCGCGCACTTTTGGTTTGATTTCATCGGTTTGTGTCAAATCTCTGATCGCCTGAGTCAAACAAATTCCGTGCCGCCGTGCATGGCCGTAAAGCGTATTGACAGTACTGTCACCCAGCCCACGCTTGGGCGTGTTAATGATGCGCTCCAGAGCAAGATCGTCGGCAGGCTGCACCGTCACCCGGAAATAGGCCAGAGCGTCTCGAATTTCCATCCGCTCATAAAACCGCGGACCGCCGACCACACGGTAGGGAAGGCCGAGCTTGATGAATCGCTCCTCGAATTCGCGGGTCTGGAATCCCGTCCGCACTAGAACCGCGATCTGCCCGAGGGAAAATCCCGCCTGCCCGCCGCGGGGATGCTGCAACTGCTCGATCTGCTCACCGACCCATCGCGCTTCAGCCTCGCTATCCCACAGCCCGCCCACGGTTATTTTTTCGCCCTCGCCCTTATCCGACCACAAGGTCTTGCCCAACCGTCCGGCATTATGACCGATCACCGCACCCGCAGCCTTTAGGATAGCATTCGAGGAGCGGTAATTCTGCTCCAGCCGAACCACTCGCGCCCCCGGAAAATCTTTCTCGAAACGCAGGATATTACCCACTTCAGCCCCGCGCCACGCATAGATCGACTGGTCGTCATCCCCCACGCAGCAGATATTCCCCGTTCCCTGTGCCAAAAGCCGCAGCCACAAATACTGCGCGACGTTCGTGTCCTGATACTCGTCCACAAGGATATAGCGAAACCGGCGGTGATAATCAGCAAGAATGTCGGCATTGGCCGGATCCTTGAGAATCGTGATAATATGCAAAAGCAAATCCCCGAAATCGCAGGCATTCACAGCCTTCAAACGCACCTGATAATTTCGATACAATTCGCTCAGTTTACCATCGGCAACCTCCCGAAACTCGTTGTCCTCCACCTGATCGGACTTAAGAGCGCGATCCTTCCACCGCTCGATAAAACCCATAACCACTTTCGGCGGCCATTTCTTGGTGTCGATCCCTTTTTCTTCCATCAGGGGCTTCAAAAGCCGCGCCTGATCGTCCGGATCAAGGATGGTGAAATTGCTGCTCAGACCGATGCGCTCCGCATGACGCCGCAGCATCCGCGCAGCAAGGGAATGAAACGTCCCCAGCCACCAACCCTCAACCGGCTGCCCGCCCGCAGCCGCGCTCACCCGCTCCTTCATTTCTTGCGCCGCTTTGTTCGTAAAGGTCACCGCCAGTATCTGCGATGGATACGCCCGACCCGTATTCAGCAGATGCGCCAGCCGTGTGGTCAGCACTCGCGTCTTGCCCGTCCCCGCCCCGGCAAGAACCAGCAATGCCCCGTCCAGAGTCTCGACCGCCTCCCTTTGAGCGGTATTCAGCGCGGCAAGAGGATCCTCCTCGCGGGAACCAAGGGGAACGAAAGATTGAGCAAGAGAATCAGCCATGACGGTCCCCATACTGGTACGCCTTACTCAAGGATTCCAGCGAAAAAGAAGAAAAAAAAGAAATTTAAGGGAACAGGAAAGGCGCTCAAACCTTCGCCGCTTGAACACTCATCGCAACAGGAGCGACCGCAACCTGATTTCGTCCGTTATGCTTGGCGGCATAAAGCGCCGAATCGGCGCGGGAAATCAGATTCTCGATCGGCTCTGATTTCACATATTCTGCCACACCCACAGAAATCGTGATCCGCGCCAGCCGCTCCCCGCTCTGACGGTTGATCACTTCCTTCTTGGCGACGTTCACCCGCAGATATTCCGCAACCTTGAGAGCCGACTGAATCTTGGTATCCGGCAGAACGATGACGAACTCCTCCCCCCCGTAACGGGCGGCAAGGTCACGGCCCTTGATTCCCTCTTTAAGGGTTCGGGCCACGAGCCTCAAAACCTGATCCCCGACCTGATGCCCGAACGTATCGTTAAAACTCTTGAAATGGTCGATATCCATCATAAGCAAAGCAAAGGTTTCATGCCCCTTGGCAGCAGCCTCCTGCGCGATTCGTTGAATTTCCTGATCGAAGGCCTTGCGGTTCGAAAGGCCGGTCAGAGCATCGGTCAAAGCCTCCCGCCGCGCGATTTCAAGATCACGGTGAAGCTTTTCCATCGTCGTCGCCGACTCCTGAAGAAGTTCCTCAAGATGGTTATTCTGGTCCATCATCACCTTGGTGTCCTCAAGAACCTCGCCCAGAATCTCGCTGATTTCCTCCTTGGTTTTGTCCTCGCTCAGCTTGTCGTGAACCTCTTCCAGAGAATGGTTGTAATCGCTGGTGAATTCGCGCACCGCCCCGACCGCGGTGTTGACCTGCTTGATCGTTTTCTTGATCTGGTCGCCCGCTGTCCGCACCCGCTCATCCTCGCGGTTTTCCCGCAGATGTTGCTGGTAAATCGAAAGGCACAACTCGTTTGTGGGCTTTTCTCCCTTGGCCAGTATCTCGTCCAGCGCCTTGTTCATCGCGGGATTGGCCCCGGAACTGTAGACAAACCACAACTCGTAGATTTCAGGCGAAGGCAGCAAATCGCCCTCCGCAATTCTCCGCAGAGCCTGACTGGAAAAATCCTTGGCTTTATCGACAGGATAAAAATAACTCAAGACATGGGCCGTACAAAAATGTTGAGAAATTATAGAACATTCGTGATTTCAGTCTATCGAATCATGATTGTAAGATAAATGGCCGCAGAAAGAGTTAATATCTTGTTCCCCTGAAAAATAAAAAGGGCGCAAAAGCGCCCTTGAAAAAGCCACGGCATGAGAACATAACCTACATCGCCAGCGACATCCCATGATCCATCTTCTTGTTGATGGCAAGGGTCAACTGAACTTCCAAGGCGCTTGTATTGAGCTTCTCGTGATCCAGAACGGTGTTGACCGACTGAGAGTCCATACCCAGATCGGTGGCCACGCGGGAAAATCCTGTCAGATTATCACCGACGAGCTTGACATGCGCGGCATCGTAACGTGCCGCCGTGCGGACATCTTCAACGACAGTGGCTTCATCTACGAGCTTCTGAACTGCAACGTTGCCGGCATCAATCTCAACCTGGGCCTTAGCAACCAAGTCGCCGCACTTCCCGTAATGCTCACGAATATCGGCATGGTTGCCGTTAATAACATTCTCCTCCAGATCGTATTCGAGATCCACGAGGGCTTTAAAATCATCTTCCTGATGAGGATCGGCAGCGATAAACTCCGCCAGATCGTCCATCTCGAAATTATTCCAGTGATTCTCACTTTGGTCGTCGGCGCTGACCGCCGGAGCCGACCCACCGCTAGCCGAAGCACTGGCACGAGTATCCTGCGGCGCGTTCGATTGCAAACGTCTAAGCGACTCTTCAAGTAATGCTTCCTGCTCGGCACGGCTGAGTTTTTTACGCTCATCGCCCATTTCATTGGCGACAAACGAAGCCTTGCCCATCGTCGCCAAGGTTCCAGCCCCGAAAGCCGCCTCTCCTGCGACATAAGCCATAGCCGTACCCTTGGTCGCGGCATTGTCAGGGATCAAAGTATCCATTGCAACGACAGGATCAAGCCCCTGATCGATAGCGGTCGCCTTGATCACATCCAGCGCCTCGGTCTTGGCCTGATTCCAGTCATTCATGAAATTGCCGATTTTCTCTTTCACGTCGGCAAGCCCTTCATGGGCCTTCTGGGAAATCTGCGCCGCATCCGTAATAGGCTTGGTCACATCGCGCTGCAAACTCTTGGTATCGATCTTGTCGGCGCGGTATTTTCCGGCGGCAGAATCCTCAGGACGGAGCATCTCCATAAAAGTCTGCTCACGCACATTCCCCTTGATCAGCGATTCGGTAAAGGTCATCTGCTGATTGTGCTGCATCCCGCCCATCTGGACGCGGAACTGTTGCCAGTAGACAGGATCATCGGAACTATAGGCCGCTTCATACCCGGCGCGGTCCATGATATCACGCGGATGACTCGAAACCCCGTCAGGGCTGCGTCCGTAACCGACTTCATCTATATCGAAATTCACACCAGCGATTGTCATTCTTTCACCGACTTTTCTATTGCCCCACCCCACCCATAAAAAACAGGCACCCGCAGGACAGGCAAGATTATACATATGAATTATATGCCGCCCGCCCGGAAGAATACAAACAATTTTCTTCGAAAAGACCTTATTTTCGCCTTAATCCGCAAACCCCTTGGATTCTATAGTGAATTCAGGAAGATACGCCGGTAGCTCAGCGCCTCGGCCACCGCCGCCCGCCCCAAAATATCCCCGCCGCCCGCCAAATCGGCAATCGTCCGTGCAACTCTTAAAATCCGGTAATAAGCCCGCGCCGAGAGTTTTCCCCGCTCAACCGCCTGATTCATAAGATTTTTTGCATCCTCGGCCAGAGGCGCAACGCTTTCCAGCACCTTTCCGCTCGCAACCGCATTGATCTCCCCCGGGATCTCCGCAGAAAAACCCTCATACCGCGCCTTCTGGATCGCCCGCGCCGCCAAAACCCGCGCCGCGACAACCGCCGATTCCTCCCCGCTCCCCGGCGCCTGCAGATCCAGCGCACTGACCGCGGCCACATCGACGTGCAGATCGATTCTGTCCAAAAGCGGCCCGGAAAGGCGGCCTTGGTAATCCGACCCGCAGCGCGGCGCCTTCGTGCATTCCTGGGAGGGGTCGCCCAGATACCCGCAGCGGCACGGATTCATCGCGCCGATAAGCTGAAACCGCGCCGGATAGCGGATATGCGCGTTCGCCCGCACCACCAGCGCATCCCCCGTTTCCATAGGCTGCCGCAGCGCCTCCAGCGTCCCCCGCGCAAACTCGGGCAATTCGTCCAGAAACAGAACCCCGTGATGCGCCAGCGAGATTTCCCCCGGCTTCACCTTATGCCCCCCGCCGATCAAAGCGGGCTGAGAGGCCGAATGATGCGGGTTGCGGAAGGGCCGATGCTGCAGCAATCCCCCGGCGGGCAGCGCCCCAGCAAGGGAATGGATCATCGAAACCTCCAGCGCCTCCCGCGGCGACAGCTTCGGCAATATCCCCGGAAGACAGCTCGCCAGCATGGATTTGCCAGATCCCGGCGGCCCGATCATCAAGAGATTATGCCCCCCGGCTGCAGCAATTTCCACCGCCCGCTTGGCCGTCTCCTGCCCCCGCACCTCCGACAGGTCCGGCGCGCGGAAAGCGGCCTCATCCCGCAGCTTCGCCTCCGGCTTGCTCATGACCTGCGTGCCCTTGATATGATTCACCAGCTGCAGCAAATTTGCAGGCGCAAGGATGTCAATCGTCCCCGCCCACGCCGCCTCCCCGCCGCATTCCTGCGGACAGATCAGGTTCCGGTCGTTCTCGTTCGCGTGCATCGCGGCGGGCAGAACGCCCGATACACGTCGGATTCCGGCATCCAGCGACAACTCGCCCAGCACGACATAACCCTCAAGCTCGTCCTTCGGAATAACCCCCATGGCGGCAAGCAGGCCAAGCGCAATCGGCAGGTCGAAATGACTCCCTTCCTTCATCAGGTCCGCAGGCGCAAGATTGACGGTCAGGCGTTTCGGCGGCAGGGACAAACCCAAGGCATGGAGTGCTGCACGCACCCGCTCCCGCGATTCCGCCACGGCCTTGTCGGGAAGCCCGACGATGGTAAAGGCCGGCAGCCCGTTGGAAATCTGCACCTGCACGTCCACGGGCTTGACCTCAATCCCCTGAAACGACACCGTGTGCACCCGCGCGACCATAAAAATTCCCTGTTTGTACCAGATTAAGTTATGACACGCGCCAGCGGAAATGAAAACCCGCCCCTGCCTTTACCCTCCACCCTCACCACCAGCCGCCGCCCCCCTAAACCGCGTCGGGATGGAAACCGCCAGCAATCCCGCCGCATAATGCCACAGCGGCACATCGCACATCACCATACGCTGCACATATTCGTTCATCCCCGCCCCCAGCCCGAATAGACCGCCCCCGCCCGAAGGCGGCGAGGCACCGACGATCAGCCGCACCACACCCATGACCACAGCACAAGCCAGCAGAACAGCGCCGCCCCGCCTCACCCATCCGGCATCGGCTGCGCCCAGCGTGGCGAGAACCCCGCCCCGGCTGACGAAAAACACCAGCAGCGCGTAGACAGGAGCCAGCAGGACCGTATAGGGAATATCCTCTTGCCACAAACTGAACGGCCACGAAGCCGCCAGCCCCAGCGCCCCCCACGGCGCAGCAACAAAAAACGCGTACCGCCCAATACTCATCTGCAGGAAAAGCCCTACCGCCACCCCGCCGAGAAGCAGGGCGATTAGAACGGAGGCAACCGGCATTTCCACCGCATTACCCACATCGTAAAGCTCCCCCGAAGCCGACAAGGTGCCGCCCAGAATGCCGAGGCACAAAAACGTGCAATAACCCCCGGCAACCCAAAGCGATGTCAAATGTTGTGCCTTATTCGAATCGTGTTCCATAAAAAATATCCCTTAAAAAAATGAAACCAAAACGCTTTAAAATCTTACGGTAAGAGGATCAGACCAGCAACTTCCACATCTTCAGATGCGGAATCCCGTCCTCATCAAACAGCTCTCCGTCCCCGACATACCAGTTTTTCTCGTAAAACGGTACGGCGCTCTCCCGCGCATGGACGTAAATTGTTTTCGCCTCATGCTCCCGCGCCACCCGCTCGCAATAGATCATCAGCGCTCGCCCGATCCCGCGCCCCTGCAGCTCCGGCGCCACCGCCACGCGCTGCATTTTCATGGATTTTCCCTCGGGCACCAGAACGGCGGTCGCGCACACCGTCTCCCCCTCCAGCCCGACAATATGAAGATGATCCGCCTCCGCCGCCAGCTCCTCCGCCGAAAAGCTTAAGCCCAGCGGCACCCGCAACACCGCCTCCCGCAGCCGCACAGCCTCCCGGTACATCGGCCCGTCATGCGCGATAACCTCAAACACGATATCGGGCATGGATTCGATCCGGAGCTTCACAGACAGGCTTTCCGGCAAGACCTCCGGTTCCCTCTCCGCAAATTCATAGGTCATTTCGCCATACGTTGAACCCGGCCCGTCATCCCTGCCCCCCCGCCAGCGGCCAAGAGAAAACAGCACCAGACCCAAAAGAAAAGGTATCCCGCCGACCATAAGGGCCATCGGGGCCATACCGCCCCCGCTCCCGATGGAAAAAAGCAAAATACAGCCGCCGGACAAAACCGCTATCGCAAACCCGCAGAAAGCCAGCATTCCGCCAAAAAAACTTTTTACACCCATAGACGTCAAAGCCTCAAAAACCGCACCAATTTAACACAACCTCTCACCCGCGCCTAAAAATAACCCCCCGAATCAATGCATAAATTTTTAAGATTTTACGCCTTTACCCATACGCAGGCACAAAAATCCATAAAAATAATAACAACAATATCAATAACTTATAAGATTTTAACCGATCTTAAGCACTTCTTAACCATTACCCCTTAAATGAGAGGATAAGAGACTACACATAGGAGACTTTAAATATGAACGACGATGGCAGTAGAAGCAGAAGCAACAAATACCCCGCTCTCTTCCGCGCTGAGTACCTTCTTCCCACGATTATGAAAGGCATCTTGACCAAACACATTCCCCTCAACCCCGAAGCCGAAAGCTCCCTCCACACGGTCATCAGCGAGATGGAGCCCGATATCGCCCTGCTCTGCTGTGCGAACATCGCCCGTGAGATTTACATTTATGAAAAAAACCGCGAACTGGACCTTGCCCTGCTGGGTGTCCTGAGCGACAAGATCATTAAGGAGTTCCGCCCGGTCTGCAAACTGGCCGAAACCAACCCCGCCGCCCGTGATGCCAAGCTGCAGGCTCTGCTGCCCCGCCTCTCCGAGCGCATGGAAAAGCTCATGGACAACCTCGCCTTAACGAAAGTTGCGCTGGAAATCTATGACGCCAACGCCGCCGATATTCTCGACATCCTCTTGATCCAGCTGCAGGGCCAGTTCCTGATCGTGGACCAGTTGATCGAACTGCGGACCGAAGCCCTCCTGTATGAGGATACCGCCGTGGAGGACGAAAATATGCTGCCCGCCATCGCCGGAATTCAGGAAGAGAGACGGGAAACCAACATCATCCCCTTCCGCCCCAAAGGATAAAAGGTTTATGACTCCTCAGAACTTTGTTTGAGTGAACTTCCCCGGCCCCTAAAGCCGGGGATTTTTTTGTAAAAAAATGCTACCATGCCCCATGCCTTGGCACGCTGAAAATTTCGAAAGATTTAGAAAAAGAATGAAAGACGCAAAGACTGAACAAGTCGATGTAAATGGCTTCGGCAAAATGACGGTATACACAGGGCAAATACTGGACTCCTCTTTCTGGGCGCACGTCGATATTTCAAGAGAGGGGTTTGCAAAAAACCTTGATATTTCTGCCTGCCTCGCACGGGATTTCACCCGCAAATTTGTCACGAACACGCTGCCGGACGCGATGACCTACATTGTATCCTTGAATTGCTCCTATGACAAAAACCTGCAGGAAGGGGAAAAAACCTTCCCCGAAGATTTGGAAAATCCGGTCAGGTACTTCGATAATCAGGAAGATATCGTTAACCTTCTCTGGCGCGACGGTCTGGTCCCTGAATGGATCGACTTACATGTATTCAAAGCGGATGAAAATTTCACTCATATAAATTTAGCGTGTTGCGGCCGATTTACATCCAACAAACAACTTATTTACCATATGTACGAATACGCCCCCTTTATCGAAAAGGGCCCGGCCCTTCCAACCGGATACAAGGAAGGCGTTAAATTCGATCTGCACTGGCGGCAGAATAAACAGACCTAGGCTCATAACCCACCGCTTTTATAAAGTCAGCGAAAACACGGGTTTTCGAGAACCGCATCGCAGAATACTTAAACATATTTGAGAAGCGGAAGCGGAGACAACGGCCCGAAAGGGCGTTGGACGCCGAAGGCGCCCGAAGGGCGAGCGCCGTAAAGCGGCGCGAGTCAAAACCCGTGTTTGCAGGTCTTTAGAAAAGCGGTGAAACTAAGCTGCGATCTTCGTCAGCATCGGCCCCAGCCGCCTCCCGCCGAGAATATGCAGGTGGAAATGCGGCACTTCCTGCCCGCTATTCATCCCCGTATTCGTAATCGTGCGAAAACCGTCCGCCGCCAGCCCCTGCTCCGCCGCAATCTTGGCGACCGCATCGAAAAACGCCTTGATCTCCGCCGCGCTCGCCTTCGCCCCGAAATCGGAAATCGAAACATAGGCACCTTTCGGGATCACGAGGATATGCACCGGCGCCTGCGGGTTGATATCTTTAAAGGCAAGAACATGGTCGTCCTCATAGACTTTGCCGCAGGGAATCTCCCCGCGCAGGATTTTGGCGAAGATGTTATTCGAATCATAGCTGCTCATGGCGTTTTTCCTTGCTTTTTTAGGTCAGGAAGACCAGATTACACAGCGTTTGCAAGGAAAGTAAAGACCATGATCCTGACCCTGCTCAAGGCCAAGCTGCACCGCGCCACAATCACCCGCGCCGATCTGGATTACGAGGGGTCGATCACCATCGACGCGAATCTTCTTGAAAAATCCGGCATCCTCCCTCACGAGCAGGTTGACGTGCTGGACATAACGAACGGCGCTCGCCTGACCACCTACGCCATTCCCGGTCCGCGCAACTCCGGCGAGATCGGCATCAACGGCGCCGCCGCGCATCTCGTGAAACCCGGTGATCTGGTGATAATCTGCGCCTACGCGCAGATGGACGCACAGGAAGCCCGGAACTTCCACCCCTCGATTCTTCTGCTCGATGAAAAAAACCGGATCAAGCACACCGCCCTCAAAAGCGGCCACGCCGCCTGAGGGAAAGATACACTATCGCACACACTCCAGCCCGTCCGGCGCCTCGGCGGGACAAACGATCTCTTCCGGTTCCCGGAGATCCGCCTGATGAATCCGCGCCTCCCCCTCCGGCTTTTTCGGAACCGGAACGGCGAACGCCTGATCCAGAATCGCCACAAACGCCTTCTCCCGCTCCTGCGCGTTTTTCCCGCCGACATACGACGCAATCACCCGCCGCTCCCCCTGCTGGACATGCGCGGTCAGCGCATAGCCCGCATCGCACGTATAGCCCGTCTTCCCGAAGATATTCTGGTAAGCAAGGGAGACATTGTGCAAAAGCGTGTTGGTGTTCTTGAGGCTTTGCCCCCGCACCTTGTCCTCTTTCGTCCCGAGCAACGCCGCCAAAGCCGGATGATGGTCGGAGATGTATTTCAAAAGCAAAGCCAGATCGCGGGTCGTCGATCCGCCCGCCTGCACACGGACAAGCCGCTTGGGCAACCCGCTGGCATTGTAAAACTGCGTATCCCCCATCCCCAGTTCCTGCGCCCGCCGGTTCATCAACGTGACGAACTCAATTTCCGTCCGCCCGGCCTTGTAGGCCTTGGCCGTATATTCCGCAATCGTCGCCGCCAGATCGTTATAGGAACTGATCGCCGCGCCCTTCATCGCATCGCCCAGCCGCACCGAACCCCGCCAGCCCGAAAGCCGCTCCATATCGGCCCGCAAGCTCGTATTGCTGGCGATCACCAGTCGGTCATCGACAGACATCAACCCCTGATCGACCGCCTCCTGCGCCAAAAGCAACGTCATCAATTTTGTCATGGAAGCAGGCTGCACCCGCACCCCCGCATCCTTCTCCAGCAGAACCTGCCCGCTTAGAGCGTCCATCACGAAATACGATTCACGTTCGGCAACGCACTGCGCCTCCGCGCTTTCCACGCCCCACAGCGTAATAAGCGCGAGAGTCGCGGCACGAAAAGTTTGTTCGATGGAACGGAAGACAGCCATATTTCTTTATACATAATTCAAGGAAGATGAAAAGTCTTTCCTGTTGCAGAAAGAGAGGCCGTAACTTTTCCCCTTAAAATTTCGAACATTTAACAGAATAAAGAGGATAAACCCGCAGGATGCCTTGACCGAAAGCCCGTTTGAGCCATAGTGAGAGGATATTGCGTAGAGTTAAGGAGAATCACTATGAGCCTGCAATCCGTCACCGACAAGGACTTCGCAAAAGAAGTCGTGGAATCCGAACAGCCCGTTCTGGTCGATTTCTGGGCGGAATGGTGCGCCCCGTGCCAGCGCTTCTTGCCCATCGTCGAGGAGGTCGCCGGCGAAATGGCCGGAAAGGTGAAAATCGTCAAGATGAACATTG
Organism: Alphaproteobacteria bacterium; assembly: GCA_018000295.1. Lineage (GTDB taxonomy): Bacteria > Pseudomonadota > Alphaproteobacteria > Micavibrionales > Micavibrionaceae > JAGNKE01. Next base: position 174,131 of record JAGNKE010000002.1, read on the forward strand.
AAGAATCGCCTGAAACACCCACCAAATACGGCGTCAAGGGCATCCCAACCATCATGCTCTTCAAGGGCGGCAAACTGGTCGATACCCGCATGAGCGGAATGCCGAAATCCCAGCTCGTCGCCTGGCTGGAAAATCACGTCTGAGTCAGCCGATTACTCATTAACCTTCTGTGGATAAAAGCCTTTATCGGCCAACAATGAACCTTAAATCGGCCTAAATGACCTTGTCCAATTCCGGGTCAGGCAGAATCATCAGCCGCGGCCCATCCGTCCACAGCAAGGCCGAGATAACCGTTTTTGCCGGATAAATGGCCTTCACCGCATCCCTGTACGCCCGCATCTGCTTGAGATAAATCCGCGGTACCCCGGAAACCTCCGGCGGCGGCGGCCGGTTCGTCTTGTAATCCAGAATCCACACGCCGTCCTCGCGCACGACAAGCCGGTCAATCTGCCCGCTGAGAATACGGTTGCCCTCCAGAAGCGCCGTCAGCGGCACTTCCGCCAACCCACCCGCCTCGAAAAACGGCGCCGTAACCGGATCGGTCATCAACGCCAGAACCTCACACACGATACTCTCGCGCTGCTCCTCGGTTAAATCCACCCCGTACGTCTCAACATAAATGCGCGCACCCTGTGCCCGCCGCTCCAGCGCAAACGTTGGCAAAAACTGCAACAGCTTATGCGTAAGATTACCCCGCAGGAAACGCAGACCCTGCCCGGCCTCCAGCGGAGAAAGCACAGGAAAGTTGTCTTCCTCCTGCGTCGCCCGCGACGGCACCAGCGGCCGCGGGGGATCGGGTTCTCCCGGAGCCGCTTGATAAACCCATGTCGGCGGGTCGCTACGATCCATTGAACCGATCATCTCACCTTTAATCTTATCCCCCGTTTTTGCGGTCTGATCACGCGCATAACGAAGACCACCATCCTCAAGAATTTCAACGCCCTCAAGTCGTTGAAGCCCCATCCTCACTTTATCGTGCCAGGATTCACGCTTTGCGGTCCGGCTTCCCTTAAAACCACAGACGTACAACCGATCTGCAGCCCGCGTCATGGCGACATAAAGCAATCGGTTGTTTTCAGCATCCAGTGCGCTCTCCAGAATCTGGCGCTTCTCTTTATATTGTTGCGGAGCATCGTCGTCGCGGGGCGCCCAAAGCGGAAAATTCAATCCGGTTTTGTCCGGCCAGAGCAGCATAGGGACTTTCTGGCTGTTGGGCGTCGGCACCGTATCGGGTAAAATGACAATCGGAGCTTGTAGGCCTTTCGCGCCGTGTACGGTCATGATTCGAACCTGCCTCCCTGCTTCCTCCATCTCGCGTTTGATTTCTTTATGAAGGGATTCGAAATGGGCCACAAAGAGCTCAAGGGAATCCATATGGTTTTTCCCGAAATTGATCGCGGCGTTTAAAAACTCCTCAATCGGATCGCGGGCATCCTCCCCCAGACGCGACAGAATGGCCATCATCCCGCTTGTTTTATGCGCCGGACAGACAGAAGTTAGAACTCGCATGAAAAGGCGGTAGACGCCGCCGTTCATGGAATCGTATCGCAGCTGCGATAAATATTGGCGGACGCATTCGGCGTTCTCCAACGTAATGCCCTTCGGGTCGTCAAGAAGCCTGTGATATGTACGCGATCCGAAATGAACCAATTCTGACCATAAATCTCCTGTGCGGTCAGCAGCTAAACTAAACAGCTCCTCATCACCCCATCCGATCAGTGGCGATTTGAGAAGACAGGCAAGATTAAGATCATCGGAGGGCAGAAGACAAAATTTGGCAACGGCCAGCAAATCCTGCACGACCACCTGCGCCCCCAGATCCATTCGGTCCGCGCCGCTGACCGGAATCCCGTGCTGTTTCAGGGCGCGGATCATCTCATCGGCCAAAGCAATACGCGTACGGAACAAGATGAGGATATCCCCGGGCTGTACGGCTCGGCCATAAGACTTTAGAACCTCTCCATGTGTGAGCCATCCATGAATGTGATCGGCGACTTTCTGGGCAAGGCGGGTGGACGCCCGCTCACCCGGATAAACATCCTCGGGAGGATCCCAGAAATTCAGCTTTTTGTTCTTCTCCTGCTCAAGAATAGGCCACAACTCAACAAGTCCAGCCTGTCCCGTGCGAGTAGAGACGTGATGAACCGTATCTCCACCGAGCGCCTCGCAAAGATCTTGACGGGCAAAAACGGCATCGACGGCATCGAGAATAGGCTGCGTGGACCGGAAAGAAAATTGCAGGGGCAGTTCCAGCATTGTTTGGCCGAAATCATGAATTTTCTGACGAAAAATATCCCGCATACCGCTAAAAGCCTCCGGCGCGGCCCTTTGAAATGAATAGATCGATTGTTTCATATCGCCAACTGTAAAAGACGTACGGCTGATATCCTGTGCGCCTTTACCAGAAAAAAAATCATCGCTGAGAGCTGAAATGACCTGCCATTGCTCGGGATTCGTATCCTGCGCCTCATCGACCAGAATATGGTCGATCCCCTGATCGAGCTTGTACATGATCCAGGGTGTAACCTCGATAGCCTCTTGAGGATTTTCTTCGCGCAAATCTTTGAACTGTAAGGTTTGTCCGCTTAAAAGATCGCAGGTTTTAAGGATCAGGTCGTCATAATCGAGAGACCCGCGGGCCTGTTTAAGTGCTTCATAACGATCCACGATGGCTTGCCCGAGCGTAAACAAATCACGCGAAAGTGCCGCGCATTTAATTTTTTTGAGTGACTCAAAAAATATGAGAGCCCGCTCAGCCTCACCCCTCAAAATGTCCTCAGCTTCGGGAAGTCGCTTTTTTGTATCGATGGAAGGAAAGCCGCCAGTAGCGATCGTTCCCTTCTGAGTCAAAAACACGCTGAAGTAGTCCTGGGACGATTCCATCCTCTCATTCTGACGTTTTGATAACCAGGATAAAAGCTGCTGGCCCTTCTGGCGCTCCGTGTCTTTCCCTTTGACAAGCACCTCCGCTACTCTCTTCAGTTGCACTTCGCGATCGGCGCTAAAAACCAGGGACTGCGAAAGATAATCTTGTGCGTTCTCCCCGTGTACCACGCCATAAAAACGGCAGATTTCAGCATACACAGCTTCGGCATCCTGTCGCCCACCAAGAGTTTTCGAAAGCTGGAACCGCTCCGCACTGACCGCGCTGACCAACGAAATAAACTGGTCCTCACTGAGTTCAGCGCTCAGGGCGATCATGGCGTTCTGTATGGGCGATCCGGCATAATCTCTGCTCGTGGCAAGCTGAAAGATATCTGTTTGAGCCTTGGCGATTAACTCAAGTGACTGCTCGGGTTCAAGAACGTCAAAATTCGGGCGAAGATCGGCTTCAAGAGGAAAACGCGAGAGAACAGACTGACAGAATCCATGGATGGTCATGATCTTGATGCCAAGAGCCGCATCCAGGATTTTGGCAAAAAGCCGTCGGGCCGACCGCACTTGATCCTGCGTGGGCGGTTCCCCGGTCAGTCGCTCCAGAACGTCCGTCAAATTCTCTTTCGCCGGGTCTGATAAGGCTCGCTCAGGCATAACAGCCCACCGAGAAAGCGTATCAAAAAGGCGAAGTGTCATCTCATTTGCTGCAGCTTTGGTAAAAGTCAGACACAAAATCTTATGGGGTTCCGTTCCGGGTGCTCCGTCCGGCCGGGGCAGCATCAGACGAAGAAGCCGATCGGTCAGAACCTTCGTTTTTCCTGTCCCGGCTGAGGCGCTAACCCATACGGATTCCTTGGGATTTGAAGAGATTCTCTGCACAGCACTTGGATCATCAGGCAAGGCCTCGGAAGAAGCTTCAGAGTTCACATCTATTTTATTACGATCCGCAGCGGATTTCATAAAATAACCTCCTCGGCATCCGAATCCGCAACCGACCATTCCCTGACGCGGGCTAGATGCAGGTAATCGTTATAGCGTGGCATCCGCCTTGGATCGGGGAGATTGATATAGGCCGTTTTCTCGTTACGGTAATGAACAATAAGCCCCTTGAGTCCGTCTTCAACAAGCGTAATCAGCGCCGTCAAATCGCCCTCAACAGCGGCGGTAAACTCCTCCTTGCGTCCCGCATTGACCATCCAGTAACCGAGATAGGACGCCCGTCCGCGGAAGTCTTCTAAACCCTGTACGTCTGGGTCAGAACGTCTGAAGCCGCCCCGCTCAAGAATTAGCGCTTCAAGGGGAAGTTGCGGAAGATCGCCGTTTTGAAGTTTATGCGAGCTGAAACTTCCCCCGGATTTGTAATCGATCAGCGCATAACCTTCAGATCTGCGGTCGATCCGGTCGGCACGCCCATAAAGTGTGAACGGCTGACCGCCGACATCCAAAATCAAAGACCCAAAGGCCTCCGTCGCCAGAAACTTTGAGGTTTCTCGCCATATCCGCTCATGGGCCATAATGCGGCGAACGGGGCCATCCATTCGTGTGATCCAGAATTGAAGCGTTTCAGTTTCATGAAGCAGGGCAGTAGCAGCCTTCTGAAGATGGCAAAGAAATTGACCATCGGCGTCCGGCGGCAATATCTCGGGATGAACAGCAAGAAAAGTCTCAAAAGCCCTGTGCAGAATTTGCCCGCGCAGGGCGTGATCGCTCTCAATCCTTAAAGGCGGTAGTTTTTTGAGACCCAGCCCGTACCGTGCGTAATACCCGTACGGATCGCTCAGCCATCCGTCCACACGCGTAACCGAAACCCGCGAGGGACGTAAAAAGACTGGAGGTCTCGGGCAAGGCCGGGAAACAGGACGGACGTCCACCGCATCATCGACCATCCGCGCCCAGCGCAGGTGCGGCCCACCGGAAAGCACAGAAATATCCGTCCCGCAGGCCTGAAGCACAGCCCCCATCTTCTGAAGCCAGCGCGAGGGAACGGTCGGCGCCCCGTCCACTTTGCGTGACCGGGTCAGAACAAGTTCGGTTCCGCAGAAAGCCTGTGCGAAATCATGCGCGGCCTGCCCGGCGAACCGCTCCGGCCCCGGCAACCCGAGACTCTTGCGCATCGGCAGGGAAAGCCAGGGGTCGTGGCGTAAAGCCGTCGGCCAGGTTCCCTCGTTCAGCCCGCCCAGTATCACGAGATCGGCATCGACCAGCCGCGCTTCGAGTTGCCCGAGGATCGACAGGCGCGGATGAAGGCCGTAACGGGGCCGCACGGTAACCCGCTGCGCCAGAACCAATAGCAAAGAAACATAATCCGCAAAAGTTAAGGGTTCTATTTGTTCAGATTCCCCTAGCAATTCAGCCAGAAAATGGGCCGCTGCCTCCCCCGCCTCCCCGGCCCAGAGACGCAAGGCTCCGGGCAGATCAGGAAGATCGGAGAGTCGTTCCGCCGCTCGAATATGTGCCTCATAAATTTTTGCGAAATCATAAGATTGGCCATCACTGAACACTGTTAACGGCGCAATAATATCGCTCAGAATCTGCGCGATCCGCGCAACATCCTTCGACGAAGACTTGGCGGATATATACGCCAGATCATGAAGTGTGCGCGGCCGATGCTTTTCATCTCGCAGAAAGAACCGATCCAGAGACGCGACCGCCCTTTCCATCTCCGCCCGCTCAGTTCCCAGACCGCAAAGAGGATGTTTGAGCATCGCAAGGAGCGCCGCCGGATCAAGCCGCCTGTGCGCCGCTTCAAGCACGAGAAATAAAAAAATTCCTACACTCGTTGCGCTCAGGCTCTCCCCCGCAGAATCGTTGACCACGATTCCCCAGCGAAGACAATGCGCCGCCACGCGCCGCGCAAGCCCGCGGTCAGGAGTGATCAGGCACGCGGTCTTCCCGTCCGCCTCAAGAGCCTCACGCATGAGCAGGGCAATAACTTGCGCCTCCTCCTGCGGCGTATCGCAGGTATAAAAACCTAGTCCTTCAAGAAGGGTTACGGCCAGTCCGCGCTCACGGATGGTTTTCCCGAAGCGAATCCACTCCCCGCTGGTCGCGGCCGGACGCATGATTTCCCTAATCAGATCGTTTCGCCCGCTGCCCCCCGTTTCAGGAATTTGACCGATGACGCCGACCGCCTCCCTTAAAACGTCCAAAGACACAAGCAAAGCCTTCATGAGATATTGCGGGTGCAACTCGTCCAGACAGGCCCAGCTCTCCGCATCAAGGTCAAGATCAAGTCCCGGCAAAATCAGTCGCCCCTGCGGCGATTCGGAAATCACCCGCAAAAGCTGCGAGGTCGCAGGAATCGATCCGGTCGTTCCGGCGGCGATGACGGGTCCGTCCGGCGGAAACGCCTGCCAGTAATCGGCCAGAGCCCTCAGCAAAAGATTCCGCCGATGGGCGGCATCGATCAAGCCGCTTTCCTCAAGAATCCTTGGCCAATGAACACTGAGGATTTCAAGAAACCGCAGGGAAATCTGCCAATGTGCAGAAAATTCCTCGGGAACGAGACGGGAGAGCGCATTAAAATCCTGCCCGCCGATAATCATTTCGTCAAGAAAGGTGCCGAGGGAATCGGCCAGCCGCAACGCCTGCTCACGTCCTTCCGAAAAAACGCCTCCCCCCGCCTGCAGCATTTTCGACAATAGAAGTTGCCGCCGCAACGCAGGCATGGCCGGAGGAATATCGAGAAACCGCCCGTCCGCACCGAACATCTGCAAGGAGAGATCGCCCTCATCCACATCGCCGATGGGAAACAGCGCAGGAAGAAAGGTCGGCGCTCCGCCGGAAAGCCGCAAAAAACTCTCCCGCACCGTCCGGCAGGCCCGCCGGGTCGGCAACAGGACTTTATACCGCGCCAGTGTTTCAGGATCGCCCGCCGTCTCGTCGAGCAAAAGCTGCGCTAGACTTTTTGCGAAGGGCGCACCCGGCGCAAAGGTAAAAACGGAGCGTTTTCTGTCCGTATCCCCGCTCATGCCTTGGTCTTTTTCGAATCGGAAGCTTCGAACGCCCGCCGCACACTCTCCAGATCAGCAGGTCGGCTGACATGATGCCAGTCGCCTTCATGTTCAAGCGCAAAAAAACGCCCCTGCGCCTCCGTACGGTCCATAAGGTCGAGAAACGAAAACGCGCCCTCCGGAGCATCTTGAAAAATCCGCGGATGATTGAGCCGGATATTCGTCCACATAAAGGAACCGCTCTTGTTTTTGCTGCGCCGGACCCGCCCGTTGGGCAGTAAATCGTAATCCCCGGCGCCTTCCGTCAGAACCATGCGCGACAAAGGCTGCATCAGCGTCAGGATATCCATGGACTGCCCGTCCCACAGCCGCGCCAGCCGCGCCAGGGCGCTCTCAAGCGGCGGATCGGTCCACAACGCATCCCCCGCAATCACATAGAAAGGATCGTCCCCGAACACGGGCAGCATTTTTTTGATCCCGCCGCCCGTATCCAGCAACGTCTCCTCATGCGAAAAATAAAGATGCAGCCCGCGCCCCCCCGGCTGGTTAAGGCAATAATCCTCCAGATGCTCGCGCAGCATATCCGCCTTGTAATGCAGATTGACGACAATATCGTTCACGTAATCCGCCGCCAGCTTGTCCAGAATCCGCCAGATCAAGCTCCGCCCATCCACAGTAACCATCGGCTTAGGGCAATGATCCGTATAGGGCCGCAGCCGTTCACCGCGTCCGGCGGCGAGAATGAAAGCCTTGCTGGGGCGGAAGATGATTTTACTCATGACGCTCAATCCTGATCTGCCTGTGATTCGCCTGTCCGGGAACAGAGGTCAGTGTGACATCCGTCCGGCGCGATGGCAACAACGCGCCCAGCCGCTCCGGCCACTCGATCAGCACGAGCGCCTGCCCCAGCGCCTCCTCCCAGCCGATTTCATAAATCTCTTCCGGGGAAGTCAGGCGGTAAAGATCGAAGTGCCAGATCGGAAACCTCTGCCCGGGATGCCCCTCATAGACCTGTGCCAGTGTAAAGGTCGGACTGGGAACTTCAAGATCGGGAAGTCCGCAAAGGCAGCGGATCAGGGCGCGGCAAAACACACTCTTGCCCGCCCCCAGCCCTCCGCGAAGACAGACGACGTCAGCCGCACCGCCCCCCCGGGCGAAGTCGCGGGCAAAGGCCTCGGTTTCCGCCTCGTTCGTCGAAATTTGTTCTAAAGCCGCGGGAATCATGAACTTCACGCTTGGTTGCAGGCCTCCAACAATGCTAAAATGGAGTATGAAAATCCAGCATTACTTTTTGCTTGTGCTTCTATGCTGCACCTTCGGACAGGAAGCGCAAGCGCAGGAAATCCTCAACGAACCAATCTGCTTCACCGTCCGCAACACGGCCCCCCATAAAGTCTATGGGAATTTCGTGACCGACTATTACACCGCCGAAGACGGAACACAGGCCCGCCACCGTTCCAACTTCCGCCTCGACGAGGCAGGAGCGAAGGATCCCGAAAAGGGCTTCCCTCTCGATGCCGCGGAATTCTGCTCCTACGGTCCCTTCTTCCCCGAACGTAAACTCGAACTGGTGATCCGTACCCTGATCCCCGTCTTCTCCTGCAAGACCAGTGTCGAAAAAGGCGAAATCCTGATCAAGAGCGAACGCCTGCCCGACGACAGCGGCAATAAAATCTGGGCCGAATGTTTCGAATGAAAAAGCCTCAGGGACTCTGAGACAAAGGAACCCGCAACGTCACGGTCGTTCCCTTCTCCGGCGCACTCTCGAGTCTGAAATCCCCGCCATGCAGCGTCACGATATTCTGCACCAGCGTCAGCCCAAGCCCGACTCCCCGCCCCGCCTGCTGGCTCTCGATCCGCTCGAACGGCTGCAGGATACGCGACTGCTCCGCCGCCGGAATCCCCACACCGTTATCCTGAACGGTGAGGATAAGAGTCTTTTGATCCGCTTGCGCGTTGATAGTGATATGCCCACCGCTGCGCGTATGCGCCAGAGCGTTCTGCACGACATTGAGAACCGCCTGCTTCATGCGCGTTTCATCAATTTCCGCGCTTCCGATCCCCTCCGGGCATTTAAGGACAAGCGCGATCTCCTGCTTGCGCGCCCAATCCTCAACAAGATCGACGATGGCCTGCAGCATCCCGCGGATATCGACCCGGCTGATCTGCAACTCCATATATCCCGCCTCGAAAGAGGAAAGATCGAGAATATCGTTGACCAGCGCCAGCAGCCGCTCGCTCGATTCGCGGATATCCCGCGTATATTCCTTCTGCTTGGGGTTGAGCGCCCCGAAAAACTCCTGATCCAGAATCTCGTTAAACCCCATGATGGCATTCAGTGGCGTACGAAGCTGGTAAGATACGTTGGCCAGAAAATCCAGCTTCAGCTTTTCCGCCGCCTCCAGCGCAGCATTTTTCTCCCGCAGCGCGTTCTCCACCCGAACGGAATCGGTCACATCCGTAAACGTCACCAGCACGCCGCCATCCGGCAAGGGCACAGTAATAAAATCCAGCAGCGAATCATCCGCCCGCTTCTGCCGCCCCTCGTGCATCGTGCGCTCCAGCGCAAGCCCGATCAGCGCATCCCGCGTCGATTCCCATTGCGAGGCATCGAAGAATCCCTTCATCTTCTCCACGATCCGCGTGATATGCGGCTCACCTTCCAGATCCTCGGGATGCAACCCCCACAGCCGCGCGAAAGATGGGTTCCACAGTTTCAGCCGTCCGTCACCACCAAACACCGCCACACCCTCGGCCAGATTATCCAGCGTCTCCTTCTGCACCGCGATCAGAGTGTTATAAGACGATTCCAGTTCCAGCCGACTCGTGACGTCCTCGAAATTCATCATCAGCCCGCCCGCCTTCTGCGGCACCATGAGCATACGAATCGCGTTGCCGTTCGGCAGGTAAAGCATATCCTCATAAGGCTCGATCAGGTCTGTGAATTTATCCAGCCATGATTTCTTGTATTTCCTGAAATCAGCCTGCTCCGGCAGCCTCCGCATTTCGCGTAGCTTCTCAAGAATATCACCCAGCTTCGGCTTGGTGTTCAGCCACCCTTCTTCCAGCGTCCAGAGCTGGGCGAACGGCGTGTTATAAAATTCCAGAGTCTGCTCCGGCCCGTAAAACGCCACCGCCGATCGCAACTGGCCGAGCAGCCCCCTCTGCGCCTCCTGAAAATTTTTCAGCTCCGTCTCCAGCGCCTCCTCCGGCGAGAGATCCTCAAGCACGCCCATCGTCAGCTTCTGCGCTTTAAGCGGCGTCTCCGTCACCCGCACCAGAAGCCGATTCCCACCGATAACAACGTGTGCTTTGGTCGCCTGCGTAACGCCGCACTCAAGCGCCTTCTTCGCAAGCTCAGACCCGAGCAATCCTTCCTTGGCTCCAGGCTTCTTCTTGCGCGGCTGCTGTGCGATTTCCTTTTGCTGCGAGAGAATTTCACTCGGCCGTGCCCCGGTCTTCTTGGCATAAGCCACGTTGACCCACAAGATCTCCTGCAGAGCATTCCGGATCCACACCGGAAACGGCAACCCGTCGAGAGAGTCCTGCAACCGTTCGATTTCCTCGAACTGCGCCTTTTGCTCTTCAGCGAACGTCACGCTCGCCTCGTACTGCTCGGTGACATCCTCAAGCCACAGGATATTGAAATAATCCTGATCCTCGGTATCCACGCCCCGCACACCCGTAATCTTGAGCGTCCGCTTGCCGGGATGGTCCTGCACGTTCAGCGTAAAGGAAATCGCATCCTCCGCCAGCCGCGTGTAAAGCCCCTCCAGCGCCGCCGCATCGCTGGGCGTGAGCTGGTTCTGGATATCCGTGAGGTTCATGACCCGCTCCAGCCCCAGAAGGACGCAGAATCCCTTGCTGTAAACGATGCTCCCGTCCCGCGAGATGCCGCAATACTCGCCCGGCACGGCGGCCAGAAACGCCTCCAGCCGCGCTTTCTCGGCCTGCAGCTTCTTGCTGCCGCTCAGCGCGCCGAACAGGCCTTGAAAAGCCGTGGATTTAGGATCGGTCTGTGTGCTCACGATACGCGGATTTTATGGAGCCGGACACGGCCCTGACAAGCGAAAAGCCTAAAAGCCCTGACCGCGCCTGTGGGTTATTCCGTCCCCCAGAAAAAAACGGACGCCCCGCAAGGGCGCCCGCCAAATCTTTTGAAACGCCAGACCGATCAGTAACGGTACTCGTCCTTCTTGAACGGCCCCTTCACATCGACGCCGATATAATCGGCCTGCGCCTTCGTCAGTTTCGTCAGCTTCGCGCCGACTTTCTCAAGATGCAGCATGGCCACTTTCTCGTCCAGATGCTTGGGCAGGACATAGACCTTGTTCTCGTACTTGTCACCGTTTGTCCACAGCTCGATCTGCGCCAGTGTCTGGTTCGTAAACGACGCGGACATGACGAACGACGGATGGCCCGTGGCGCATCCGAGATTCACGAGCCGCCCTTCGGCCAGCAGGATAATCCGGTTCCCGCTCGGAAACTCGATCTCATCCACCTGCGGCTTGATGTTGTTCCACTTCATGTTCCGCAGACCCTCGACCTGAATCTCATTGTCGAAATGCCCGATATTGCACACGATCGCGCGGTCCTTCATGTCCCTCATATGATCGACCGTAATAATATCTTTGTTACCCGTAGTGGTGACAAAGATATCGGCGCGCTTGACGGCATCTTCCATCGTGGTGACTTCATAACCTTCCATCGCCGCCTGCAGAGCGCAGATAGGATCGATTTCGGAAACCATGACCCGGGCGCCGGCCTGACGCAGGGATTCGGCCGAGCCTTTGCCCACATCGCCAAATCCGCACACCATGGCGACCTTTCCAGCCATCATGACGTCGGTGGCGCGGCGAATCGCATCCACGAGACTCTCGCGGCAGCCATATTTATTATCGAACTTGGACTTCGTGACCGAATCGTTGACGTTGATCGCCGGAACGGTCAGCTTGCCCTTCTTCTCCATCTCGTAAAGACGCAGGACGCCCGTGGTTGTTTCTTCAGAAATACCCTTGATGTCCTTCATCAGATTCGGAAATTTCTCGATGATCCGCAGCGTCAGATCGCCGCCATCGTCCAGAATCATGTTCGGAACCCATCCACCCGGCCCTTCGATCGTCTTGTCGATCGCCCACCAGAATTCTTCCTCGTTCATCCCCTTCCAGGCAAAGACCGGAACGCCTGTGGCGGCAATCGCCGACGCCGCATGATCCTGCGTCGAGAAAATATTGCACGAACTCCAACGCACTTCCGCGCCCAGAGCGGTCAAAGTCTCGATCAGAACCGCCGTCTGGATCGTCATATGCAGGCATCCGGCGATTCGCGCACCCTTCAGGGGCTGTTTCTTGCCGAATTCCTCGCGGGTCGCCATAAGGCCGGGCATCTCGCTCTCGGCAATATTGATCTCCTTGCGGCCCCATTCGGCCAGCTTGATATCGGCGACTTTATAGTCATTTTGAACGGTCTTGGGCTGTGTAGCCATAACGAGGGTTCTCCTTATAAGGGCCGCAGGATTTTTGGGCGGCCAAGCGGTTTCTTTAGAATCACAGGAAAATAAGCGTTTTTTTAAAGAAAAACCAGTGTTAATATGCACCCCATGGAAATTGATTTTAACAAGCAGCTTGAGCGCCCGCGCTTCATCTATAAGCCCAACCCGATGATGAAACGGGCCTACCAGATCTTTGAGCTGATGCCCAAGAACAACGCCTACGTCCCCGTCGGCGAATACATCCTCCTGAACCATGAGGAAGACCCCGAACTGACCGAACTCAAGATGGGCAACCTCGTCCTCCTCCTCAACGGCAAGAAGGACGTCAAGGATCTCTCGAAGATGAGCAGCACCCGCGTCCTCTTCACCGTCATGCCGGAGGATCAGTCCGCCGACCAGACCAAGATCATCTTCAAGGACTATAAGGGCAAGGGCGTTTCCGTCGATAACGCCGTCTTCACGATTCGCCGCGGCGTCCTCCACGACAAGCGCAAGTTTATCTGATCGCCCCCCAAAAGACGCTGATTCCCTAAATAGTTGCGTCTAAAGGCAATTTTCTTACCATAACCTGACCTCCTGAAAGAAAAATTTTACCCTTAGGGAGGAAAGAATATTTGACAAGCCCGCCCCTTTTCAATTACTCTGAGTGTAGAAATAAGGCTGGGCGACCAGAAACAGTTGATCCGCTAAGGATCGCACGTTTAGCCTGTTTCCAACAAACAACGTACGTTTTAAACCAGAAAGGGTGTCAAACATGATAACAGGACTTTTCGGACAAGCAGCAGAGCCCCTGACCGCACAAGGAATCGGTGGCCGCTTCGCAGCATCTGCAAGCACAGGCGCAAACCTCGATGCAGGTCTGAACATGACCGCCGATATCGGCATGCACAAAGACATGTAAATCTTTGCATAAAGAATACAAAAAGGAGCCTCAAAGGCTCCTTTTTTATGTCTGATCCTTCAAAAAAACGCGAGGACGCAACCCTCACGCAGGCGCACCCGGCTCACGATCCGGCAATGCGGAACTAGGCGCAAAATCCCGCCTTGTATGTTCCGACCAGTCCATGTCAAGGCGACCGTCAGCAAAAACCCCTAAGCGATTGGCATTAAAATCATTTAAAATTCTCTCCCGATCCGCAGGACGGGTACTGTCCTTGAGCAGCTCAACAAGGTGCCGAGCTTCCTTAGCATCAATCCGGCTGATAATTTCCCTTGTCACGGGAGCGCTGTTAATGGCACACGAGAGATTCGTAATCCCCACCCCGACTAGCAGTGCAATATGACGGGGATCAGAAGCCATATCACCGCAGAGGCTGATAGAAATGTCTTTTTCCCTTCCAAACACCACAGCTTGCTCAAGCTTCACTAGCACCGCACGGTTTGTCGGATCATACTTGGAATTGGAACCAGATTTATAACGAGGTTCATCAAGGACGAAATGGATAAGATCATTCGAACCGATAGACATAAAAGCAACATCCAGCTTATCCAAATTATCGAAAAGCGCGGGTACTTCTCCCATGCAGCCGAGCTTGACAGATGGCACATTGCGCTCCGCCGCTATCGCATCCATTTCTTTCTGAAAATCTTCCATATCACCTGGATTAGCGATCATTGGGATCATCACTTTAACTTTCCCTTTATGCCCCTTTTGTTCCAGATCGTGATTAAGACGGGCCAGAGCAGCCATTTGAGCACGCGTGACTTGCTTTTGATACTCAGCCTTTTCCTCATCTGACTTTCCCGCAAATCGACCACCTTTATCACCCGCAAGATCGAGAGTTCGGATGATAGCTGTAACATAGCCTTCGCTTCCAGCACATTCCCTAAGATTTTGTTCAAAAATCTTGTACCAATGATCCTCGGATATAGATTTGGTTCTCATATTTTCGGCCATCTCGGTCCGATACAGTCCTATGGCCTCAAGATTCGCATTTTTAAAGGACGGAACCTCAAAAGAAGAACCAAAATTTGCCGATATGGTATAAGACTGACCGTCAAGCGTCGTAACAGACCTGCCAGACTCAGACTTTTGACGAAGAGCTTCGCAGACCTCATCAAGAGCTGTCTTTTGTCTGACAGCCTCCCGCATAAGCAGGGTACTAGGATGCAAAACAACCCCCCCAGTCCCAGAACCGCCGTCGATAATACAGTCATAACCTGTTTTAACTGTAGGGAGATGAGCAGGATCAACGACAGCAAAAGGGATACCCAGAGACTTGGCAATAATCGCAGCATGGCCCCTAAGGCTAGAATCAGTGCAGACCAAACCCGCAAATCGGGATTGGCCAGTATCCCTATCAATAAAACCCATAACTTCTGCAGGGGGAAGATTCTTGCAAAATATTATTGCGCCAGCGGGTGCATCTCTTAAAGACGAAAATACGCGATCAGTATGCAAATGGTGTTGCAACACCGTCATTTGATGCTCTATTTGTTCCGCAATATGCCCGTTCATTTGGTTACTCTTAAAAATATTGACGCGCTTTTGGTACATAGAGGCAACCGCAGCCTCAGCAGATCGTCCCTTCTCAATCTCCGCTAAAATTTCCTTGGAAATTCCGCTATCTTGAGCCATAGCAACTTCTACGAAAATATTTTCATCGGCATCGCCTTCCATCTCCACAGCAAGGTTACTGGCGACGCTATCTGCATATTTTTCATACGTTGAGATCAGAAGCTTCCTCGCCTCCTCATAACGCTTGGAGTGTTCTCGAATGAATGCCTGTTTTATAGGCTCAATCAAATCGGGGCTAAGATTTACAAAATCAACGGGATCATACCCGAAAACCTTATCAGCATCCGTCGGAGGGATGGGGTCATTCTCATAAACATAGATTTTTCCGAGCGAAACACTATTAATGTTAACTTTCGCAGGAACAAACAAAGACGAATCATTGCTCGCGGCAAACTTCCCCTTGATATGGCCATCTTGTTCGGTCATGGAATCACCCGCGAAATAAAGAATTATAGCTTTTTCATAAGCAAAATAGCACAACTTAGGGAGAAAAGAAAAGTCAATTCTTCCCCAATCTTACAATATCCGAAAACCGCTAACCCTCTGTTAAATCCCTGTTTTCGATAAAAATCTGCATTTTTTGCGCCTTAAGCCACGCCGCCAGTTCCTGAACCACAAAAACGGACCGATGCCGCCCCCCGGTGCAACCCACGGCCACCGTAAGGTAATTCTTCCCCTCCCGCGCATACCGGGGCAAAAGCGTTTCCAGCAATCCTTTGAATTTACTGACAAATTCCTCATAGTCCGTGTCCATGCGGATATAGTCCCCCACCGCCGCGTCCAGCCCGCTCAGGGGTTTAAGCTCTTCATCCCAGTGCGGATTTTTAAGAAAACGCACATCCATGACAATATCCGCCTCCCGCGGCACCCCGTGCCGGAACCCGAAGGACATCAGGGTGACGGTCATCTTTTCAGCGCTATGATCGCGGAAATGCCCCTCCAGCAAATGCCGCAGATCATGGACCGACAACTCGCTCGAATCGATCAGGATGTCGGCGTTTTTCTTCAACCCGGCCAAAAGCTTCTTCTCAAGTTCGATCCCGTATTTCACCGGCCGGTCCTTGGCCAGCGGATGCCGCCGCCGTGTCTCGTTGAACCGCTTCTGCAGAACCGCCTCATCGCAGGTCACAAACAAAAGCCGCCCCTGCGAACGCTTGACAAGATCCAGAACCGCCGAAGCCGAAAACCCCCATGTCCGCGTATCGATCCCGATAGCAATCCGCAAGGGCGGGCGGTTATTATGCCCCGCCTGCTCCAGAAGAGAGTCAACAAGAGCCAGCGGAAAATTATCGAACACCTCGAAATGAAAATCCTCCAGAGCCTTAAGAACCGAACTCATGCCTGCCCCGGAAAATCCGGTTACGATCAGGGGATTCGCGCTCATTCGCCCTCCGCAACATTAAGAACCACGGTGAACCGCGCTCCTGAGATTTTTCCCTGCCTGTTCTTGATATTCTCGGCAAAAATTAACCCGTTATGCGCCTCGATGATCTGCTTGCAGATCGAAAGCCCGAGTCCGGAATGTTTCCCGTACTGCTCCCGCGGCCGTTCAGAATAAAAACGGTCGAAAACCGTCTTGAGCTTGTTATCGGGAATCCCCGGCCCCTCATCTTCAAAAGCGATGCTCACCCGGTTCTTTTTCTTCTCCACCTTGATCTTGAGGATGCTCTTGACCGGAGTAAAAGTCAGCGCATTGGAAATGATGTTGCTGAAAACCTGCCCCAGCCGCCCCTCGCTGCCCGAAACGAACGTATCCTCCTCATAGGGGTAATCCAGCATGATCATGACCCCGTCTTTGATCGCCGTATCGGGATCGGCGCGGTTTTTGCTGCGGTCGAGCGGATTCTTGTAAAGATCCAGCAACCGCCGCAACAAAGTGCGGATTTCAACCTTCTCGAAAGACTCTCGGGAAAGTTCCGCCTCAAGCCGCGAAGCGGCGGAGATATCGGAAATCAAACGGTCCAGCCGCTCGATGTCGTGCAGGATGATGGCCAGAAGCTTGTCCTGATCCTCCTTCTTCTTCACAATCGCCGCGGACTCAACCGCGCTTCTAAGCGAAGAAAGCGGGTTTTTGATCTCATGCGCGACATCCGAAGCAAAGCTCTCCATAGCATCCATCCGTTCGATAAGCGCATGGGTCATATCGCCAAGGGCAATGGAAAGCTCGCCGATTTCATCCTTGCGCCCGCTCATATCGGGAATCTGGTCGCCCCTGATTTTCCCTTTGCGGACCTTATCCGCAGCATCCGCCAACCGCCTCAAAGGCCGGGCGATAACGCCGGAAAGATAGATCGAAAGCAAAACGGTAAAAACCAGGGTCGCAAGAAAAACCTTGAGAATATCGAACCAGGCATCGCCCAGAGCCTTGCGGATATCCCTGCCCTCACTCACCAGATATACGGCGCCGACAACCTTATTGTTTAACTTGATGGGCATCGCGGCGGACAGGAGAATGGAGCCCTCCGCATTTCGCCAAGCGGAAAGGCTCATTTTACTGTGGAAAGACTCCATGACATTTTCGTAATTTTCTGCGCTATTGGACTCGTCGTCACGATAGAGCGGAAGAGGATTGTATTCCGGTAAAAGCGAGACAAGAAACGCTCCAACTCTTTTGAGCATTTCAATACTTTGCCATACTTCCTCCTCCTCCCTCTCAACTTTGATAATCGGCTCCACGCCCCCCTCGGCAAGAAGAATTTTGGAATCGGCGATAAGTTCTCCGGCAGCATCAAACACCCGGATACGCTTACCAAGAGTCGCTCCGAAAACAGCCACAATTCTCTTGACATTGTCCTTAAGAACAACTGGCTCGGAAAGTCCCTCTCTTTGTAAGCTCCCCTCGGAAACCGCCGCCGTAATAAGAAAAATCTCGGTCTCGAAAATTTCCAGCTTGGATTGAATCAGGCGGTTTTGATATTCGCCAAGATAAAGAACACCTAGCATCAGACTAAGCAAAGCAATCGCATTGACTGCGATAATTCGAAGGGTCAGTCCGGTAATCCGGCCTTCCGTCCCGCCCCAGTAAAAATCCAGAAGCTGCTCAATTTCACCGTCTCGCTGGCCGATCCTGACCCACCGGCTAGGCTTCTTTGATTCGGTATCCGACTCCGTAGAGGGTTTCGATTTGGTCAAAGCTGTCGTCTACTTTTTTGAATTTGTTCCGGATACGTTTGATATGGGAATCGACCGTCCGGTCATCGACATAGATATTCTCACCATATGCCATATCAATCAACTGGTCTCTCGTCCGCACATGCCCTGGCCGCGTCACAAGCGACTTGACCAGAAGAAACTCTGTGACTGTAAGGTTGACAGGCCTTTTCTTCCAGGTGCACAGATGCCGTGCCTCATCCAGTTCTATGTCCCCATAGACAATATGATTGTTCTCACTCCCGTCGGATTTTTTCAGATCCTGCCGCCGCAGCAAAACACGGATTCTCTCAAGGAGAAGCCGCTGCGAAAACGGTTTGGTGATGTAGTCATCCGCCCCCATTCGTAAACCCAGCAACTGGTCGATCTCATCATCCTTGGAGGTCAGGAAAATCACCGGAACCTCTGAAAATTCGCGGATTTTCTTGAGGACTTCCATGCCGTCCATGCGCGGCATCTTGATATCCAGAACGACAAGATCGGTCCCCTTGCGCGTCACCGCGTCAAGACCGGATTCCCCATCGCTGTAACTCTCGACGTTAAACCCCTCGGACTCCAGCACCATGGCAACGGAGGCGGTGATATTCAGATCATCGTCGATCAGCGTAACTTTATGGACCATAAACGTTCCCACACGTTAAGAACTCAAGTGTAGCATGGTTTGATCGTCCTTTTAAACCCCGCTTGTGGACTTGGGGGTCTCTTGTACGAGATCAAGAACGCTCCCGGCCAGATAGACCGACCCGGCAATCAGCACACGGCTCCTCCCGTCGATCTCTGTACGAAGGGCACAAAACGCCGCGGAAAGATCATCGAACGAACGCACCGGCACGAAGGAAACAAGGTCACCCGCCTTATTCTGAAAAACCTGCAGGGTCAGGATATTTTTCTCTCCGGCAATCTTTACCAGCGTAAGACTCTCAATCTGATCGGCAAAGGGCGCCAGAAAACCGCGTACATCCTTATGCCCCAGCATCCCCAGAACCAGATGCAGCGGCTTCGGGTCATCGGCGGCCCATTTACGAATCTGCTGGGCCAGAACCTCGCCGGCGCTATCATTATGACCGCAATCCAGCCAGACTTCACACTCCTCGGGCAACCCAAAAACCGCGGAGGAAAGCCTCTGCATCCGCCCCGGCCAATCAACGCGACACAAACCCTGGGCTTTAGCCTCCTCCTGAACCGGAAGTGCATCACCGGCAACCCGCAAAGCCATAAGCGCAGCTCCCGCATTCAGAATCTGATGCGCCCCCGCCAGCCCCGGCAGCGGATAAACATTTCGCTCACCGCCGACCTCGAACACCATCTGTCCGCCGGACTCAAAACTGCGCCAGTCGCGCCCATAAACGAAAAGCGTCGAAGACTTTTCTCCCGCGATCGTCTCCAGAACGTCCAGAACACCTCTCGCATCGCCCCCCGCGCCCTGCGCCCCAACCACGCACGGCCGCCCCGCTTTGAGGATTCCGCCCTTCTCGGCGGCGATATCCGCCAAAGTGCTTCCCAGAAACTCGGTATGGTCGTATGAAATGCGGCTGATCACACTGACCAGCGGATCTTCGATGACATTTGTGCAATCCAGCCGCCCCCCCATCCCGACTTCCAGCAGTAAAACGTCGGCCGGGACTTGCGAAAAGGCGCGAAACGCCAGAGCGGTCGTTACTTCAAAAAAGGAAAGCCCCGCAAGGGTATGCTGCGCGTAAACCTCATCGATCATCCGCTCGAGCAGATCATCGGAAATCACCTCCCCCGCCAGCCGGATTCGCTCATTCACCCGCAGCAGATGTGGCGAGGTATAGGCATGGACCTTATACCCCTGCGCCTCCAGCATGGCCCGCAGAAAAGCGACGATGGAGCCTTTCCCGTTGGTTCCGGCGACATGGATAACGGGCGGAAGTTTTTTGTGCGGCTCCCCCATCTCGCGCAGCAAAATGCGGTAAGCCAAAGCATCCCAGTTGACCTTCGACCCCGTGCGGAGCTGATAAAGAGCCTGAAGTTTTTTCTGAAGGCTGGGCCGGGGATGCCGGAGATCCGCTTGATGCATGGCACAAAAACGCAAAAAAAGTGGTTACTTCTGTTCCACAGCTTTCTTTTCACTCTCGGGCGCAGGAGGCGAGGCAGCAGCCTGCCCTTGAACGGTCCCCTGTACCTTTTCCGTGACCGAACGCCCGAGCTTCTTGACGGCGGCACTGGCCGCCCGCACCTGCTGCAAGGCCTGCGAAGCCGTAACGCCTTCATTATCGTTCGCCCGCGCCTTGGTCACTTGATCCTTGGATGCTCCCTTTTCACCAAGACTGCCTCCGCCCTTGGCGTCTGTTTCACCATCGTCCTTCTTGCCGTTTTTCTTCGGGTCTTTTGTATACGACTTCTGCATCAGAATGCCGATCAACGTCGCCAGCGTATTCCTCATGTCCTTGCGCGGCACGATCATATCGACCATCCCATGTGCCAGAAGATATTCGGCGGTCTGGAACCCTTCGGGCAGCTTCTCCCGCACCGTCTCCTTGATGACGTTCGGCCCCGCGAACCCGATCTGCGCTCCCGGTTCGGCGATATGAATATCCCCCACCATCGCAAAAGACGCGCTGACCCCCCCGGTCGTCGGATCGGTGAGGATCACGATATACGGAAGCCTGGCCTCCTTGACCATCTCCACAGCAACCATCGTGCGCGGCATCTGGATCAGGGACAGCATCCCCTCCTGCATCCGCGCCCCGCCGGACGCGGGGATCACGATGAACGCACACTTCGAGCGCACCGCCTCTTCCGCAGCCTTGACGATCGCCTCGCCCACCGCCATGCCCATCGAACCGCCCATAAAGCTGAAATTGAACGCCGCGATCACAACGTCAAGCCCGCCCACAGTTCCCTTGGAGAGCGTAATAGCGTCACGCAGACCCGTCTTGGCCTGTGAACGCTTCATCCGGTCAATATAGCGTTCCTTATCCTTAAACTTCAGGGGGTCAAGCTCCACTTTCGGCGTTTCGATCACCGCGTACTTTCCCTCGTCGTACAGCATCGCCAGCCGGTCCTTGACCGGCAACCGCAGATGGTGGTTGCAGTAATGGCAGACGTTATAATTCGCGCCGAGATCCGTATGAAACAGCATCTTCTCGCACGAAGGGCACTTCGCCCAGAAATTATCCGGCACTTCCTTTTGCTCACCGACGATGGAGCGGATTCGCGGGGGAATAATGTTGGTCAGCCAGTTCATTGGATCTCAAACCTTCAAAGCGGATGAAAGACACGCGCACAGGATCGGATTTACGCAATTCCACATCATCGTCAAACTCACGCAGGGGACTTAAGAGCAGCGGAAAGAGCGCGGACATGATCCAGAACCGCCTTTATCTCCGGACCATCAGATGGGATTTTACCTGATTTTTCGCTCAGGAGTGCAACTTTTTCAACAATAGAGGAACCCACGACCACCGCATCGCCCAGCGCCGCCATTTCCTGCGCGTCCTGTGGCGTCTTGATCCCGAACCCGATCACCAACGGCAGATTGGTCTTGGAACGCACGCTCTCCAGATGCCCGCGCACGGCCTCCAGATTGGCTTTCGCCGCTCCGGTAATTCCGGTAATCGAGACGTAATAAAGAAATCCGCTCGCGCCGTCCGTGATTTTTTCAAGACGCTGAGAATCGCTTGTCGGAGCGATCAAACGGATCATATCGACGAACTGGTTCCCCACGGCTTCGCGAACCTGTTGATCTTCCTCCGGGGGCAAGTCCACGACGATCACGCCATCAACGCCGGAATCCGCGCAGTCCAGAGCAAACTTATCGACGCCGTATCGGTAAATAGGGTTTGCATATCCCATCAGCACCAGCGGAGTTTTTGCATTCTCTTTTCGAAACGAACGGACCAGTTCAAAAATTTTCAGCAACGTGGTTCCGGCGGCCAGAGCGCGTTGCCCCGCTTTTTGAATCACAGGCCCATCGGCCATCGGGTCCGAGAACGGCATCCCGATTTCGAGTATGTCCGCCCCGCATCCGGGCAGCGCCTTAAGGATCGCAAGGCTGGTGTCCGGGTCGGGATCACCGCCCATAACAAAGGTAATCAACCCCTTGCGCTTTTCAGCCTTCAGTGTGTCGAATGTTTGCGCCAGACGCCTCATGAATCCTGCCCGTTCAATCCGATATAAACCAGAACCTCATGGATTCCATCCTCGAAAAACCGCGGCCCGTAAAGCTCGAAATCGGTGCGGAACGCCCGTTCCAGATCGCTGGCCCATACCGCCTTCCATGTCTCGATAAGATTCTGCGGCTGCGCGCCCCGCGAACACAAAGAGGCATAATCCCCGCGCTCCACCTGCACTGTGTAAAGCCCGCCAGGCGCGGAACCCGCAGCAGCATCGACCGCATAACCAAGCGTCAGGCGGTAGGGTTGCGTATGGTCCCCCACATAATCCGAATAAACCGCGTAAATCACATCGCTGGCCCGCTCGGGAATGCGCTGCCCCAGCTGCCCGGTGAAGAAATCCTGCCACAGCGCATTGATATCATCTGCGGCCCGCCCCTGCGCGTTGCTGATGACGGCGCTGATTCCGCGCACCGTAAAGGCCGGAAGATGTTCCAGTCCGGCCTTAAGATCATAACTCATCGCCTTCTCGGAGCTCATAATTTCACCCCGAGTTTTTCGGCAACCGTAAAAATATCCTTATCGCCCCGCCCGCACAGATTCATGATGATATGCTGGTCGCTCGGAAGTGTTCCGGCGATTTTCGCAACGTGCGCGAACGCGTGGGCAGGCTCAAGAGCAGGAATAATCCCCTCCAGCTTCGCGCACAGTTGGAACGCCTCCAAGGCCTCCTGATCGGTCACCGAAACATATTCAACACGCTTATGATCGAAAAGCCAGGCGTGCTCCGGCCCGATCCCCGGATAATCAAGGCCCGCCGAAATCGAGTGCGCATCCGTGATCTGCCCGTCCGTATCCTGCAGGAAATAACTGCTCATCCCGTGCAGGATGCCGGGCAGTCCGCCGCTCAGGCTCGCCGCGTGTTCGCCGCTCTCAATCCCGTGTCCGCCCGCCTCGACGCCGATCATCTTCACGCCGGAATCGTCAAGGAACGGATAGAAAAGCCCCAGCGCGTTCGAACCTCCGCCGATACACGCCACCAGAATATCCGGCAATCCGCCATAGCGGTCCTGGAATTGCTCACGCACCTCCTTGCCGATGATCGACTGGAAATCCCGCACCATCATGGGATAAGGATGCGGCCCGGCCACCGTACCGATCAGGTAATAAGTGTCCTGCACATTCGAGACCCAGTCACGCAGCGCCTCGTTCATCGCATCCTTGAGCGTCCCCGTACCCGACGAAACCGAACGCACCTCCGCGCCCAGCAGCTTCATACGGAACACATTCGGCGCCTGACGCTGAATATCCGTCTCGCCCATGAAAATCGTGCAGGGAAGATCGAACAGAGCACAGACCGTGGCCGTCGCCACCCCGTGCTGCCCCGCCCCGGTCTCGGCGATAATGCGCTTCTTGCCCATGCGCTGCGCCAGCAAAATCTGCCCGACGCAATGATTGATCTTGTGCGCGCCGGTGTGATTCAACTCGTCGCGCTTGAAATAAATCTGCGCCCCGCCGAAATGCTGCGTGGCCTTTTCCGCATGATAGAGCGGCGAGGGCCGCCCGATATAATGCTTGGCGTATTTATCGAACTCGACCCAGAACTTGATATCGTCCCGCGCCTCCAGATAGGCCTTCTCGACCTCAAGGATCAGCGGCATCAGCGTCTCGGCGACAAACCGCCCGCCATAAGGCCCGAAATGCCCCCGCTCATCAGGAGCGCGGCGGAAGGAGGCGGGGCGTTTGAGTTCGCTGGTCATGACGGCGGTTATAGCCTGTTTTAAGGAGCAAAGAAAATCTATTTTTCAGAAAGACGCTCTGTTTCGAAAAGGGAAACAAAGACTCATAGGCTAAGACAATGATTTGATTTTATTGATAAATTCCCTGATTTTTGCAGAATCCTTCACCCCGCGCACCGACTCGACGCCCGACGAAACATCCACCGCATCGGGACGCAGAACGCCAAGCGCCTCCGCAATATTATCGACGTTAAGCCCGCCCGAAAGCATCCACGGCTTGGAAAAACGCCGCCCCTCAAGCAATCCCCAATCGAATGTTTTCCCTGTCCCGCCCGGCAAATTCGAATCAACGGGTTTCGCATCGAACAACAGCCAGTCCGACACCGCCTCATAAGCGGCAACAAGGTTAAAATCGAGCGCAGGTGTCACAGGTAAAGCCTTGATAACAGGAAGATTGTAGATTTCGTCCACAACCCGCACCCGCTCCGGCGTCTCGGAACCGTGCAGTTGGATCATATCGAGCGCAACACCCCCCAAAACCTCCTCAAGAGTCTGATCGGAAGGATCGACGAACAGCCCGACCGTCGAAACCTTTTTCGATACGCAATAACCTTTAACGATTTCAGCTAAATTTTTCGCCGCACCGGAATCGACAGACCGTGGCGAAGGCGGATAAAACACCAGCCCGATAAAATCTGCTCCAGCCTCCAAAGCCGCAGACAGCGTCTCCTCCTCACGTAGCCCGCAAATCTTGACGAGAGGTGCAGAACTCATCGCAAGCTGTTAAGGATATCGCGGGCCGCCTGATCGGGCTGGGCTGCGCCCGTGATCGGCCTTCCGATCGCAAGGTGACTCGCCCCGGCCTTGACGGCTTGATCGGGAGTCATGACCCGTTTCTGATCCCCCGCCGCCGCGCCTTCCGGCCGTATACCCGGCACCATCAGGATAAAATCCGGCCCGCAAAGGGAACGCAGCCTCTTGATCTCGTGTGCCGAGCAAACAACCCCGTCCAGCCCCGCCTCCCGCGCCAGAAGCGCCAGCTGCTCCACCCGGTCGCTCAGCCCCGGCTTCAAACCGATCTGGGCGATATTATCCTCCTCAAGGCTGGTGAGCACTGTCACGCCCAGAAGCTTGGTCTCCGGCGCACAAACCGCCTTCGCCGCCCGCATCATCTCGATCCCGCCGCTGGCATGGACATTGAGATAAGCGGGCCGCACCCGCAGACACGCCGCCCGCACCGCACCCGCAACGGTATTCGGAATATCATGATACTTGAGATCGAGGAACAACTGCGCCCCGCCGGATTCCTGCATAACGCGCAAAACCCCCTCCAGCCCGTTCGCGTTGAAAAACTCAAGGCCCAGCTTGACTCCCCCGGTGACAGGGCCAACCATGCGCGAAAGCACGATGGCATGAGGCAGATCGGCGGTATCGAGCGCACAAAAAATCTCTGGTTTGCGAAGGTCCGGGGTGCGGGCCATGAAAATCTCCATAATTAAGGTGAAAAGCGCTAGGTCGCTCGGGTGGATAAAACCGGCAAAAGCTCATGTGTGGGCGAAACAGGTGCAGAAGCGGTCCTTGCCTCGGACACCTCCACCTTCTTTTTCAGGGTTTTGAGTTCCTTCCTCTGCTTTCGCCGCTCGGACCGCAAGCGCCCCATATTGAGCCACACTACGAACCCGCCGACAACAAATCCCGCAGCCATAAACCCCAAAGCGACGAGATAAACCGGAAGCGTAACCGAATCATCTCCGATAGGATTCCAATACACCGTAAGGTCATGACGGTTCAGAACGGCGAAAACCGCCGCCGTAAAGGTCACAGCAAACCCAAGGATCCAGCGGACGATAAACATATCAGCTCCCGTTGAGCTTTTCGCGCAGGGCTTTCCCCGTCTTGAAGAACGGCAGGCGCTTGGCGTCCACCTCGACCGTCTCCCCGGTGCGCGGATTGCGCCCGGTGCGCGAGGCGCGTTCCTTGACCGAAAACGCCCCGAAACCGCGCAGTTCCACACGGTCGCCGCGGGCCAGCGCGTCAGTGATCTCGTTAAAAACCGTATCCACGATCTTCTCGATATCGCGCAGATACAGATGGGGGTTCATATCCGCCAGACGCTGAATGAGTTCAGATTTAGTCATAATCAAAAACCTCTGTCGCCAGCCGAAAAAAAGCTGAGACTATTCTTTCTTCAATCACCGATAGATTGCCCCAAGAATCGGGGGGGCGTCAAGCAAAACCCATTGATAGAAAAGAGATTTTTATTCATTCCTTGGCGCTAAGTGAAAAACGCAGGGATAAGCAAAATAAAAAAAAGCCGCAGAGCTGCGGCTTTTCTTGGATTCCTCAAAGACCCGAAGTGGCTCACTCTTCCTCAGGGGTATCGGAAAATTTCTTGGCAGACGTCCGCGTCTTCTTCGGCTTGTCCTCGCCATCTTTGTCCTTGGCGGCTTTTTTCGAGGCCTTGCTGTCCTTCTCCTGAAGAGCCGCGCCCAGAATATCGCCCAGAGAAGCACCGCTTTCGGTCGAACCGTAATCCTTCATCGCCTGCTTGTCTTCGTCGATCTCGCGGGCCTTGATGGACAGCGTGACCTTGCGGGCCTTGCCTTCGATGCTGATGACCTTGGCGTCAACCTTCTCGCCGACGGCGAAACGGTCGGGACGCTGCTCGGAACGCTCGCGGGACAGATCGGATTTCTTGATCGTTCCCGACATACCGTTGCCCAGCGTAACCTCGATCCCCTTGTCGTTGATCTCGGAAACCGTACAGGTGACAACGGACCCCTTCGCCAGACCTGTAACGGTCCCCTCGTAAGGATCGGCGGTCAGCTGCTTGATGCCAAGAGCCACGCGTTCCCGGTCGGGTTCCAACTCAAGGATCTTCGCCTTGACCATATCGCCCTTCTTGTACGCCTTGAGCGCCTCGGCAGTGTTGTCTTCCCACGAAACGTCGGAAAGATGGACCATGCCGTCGATTTCACTGGTCAGGCCGACAAACAGGCCGAATTCCGTTGTATTGCGGATTTCGCCCTCGATAATGTCACCAACCTTGCTTTCGGCGGCATACTTCGTCCATGGATTCTCCTGGCATTGCTTGAGGCCAAGCGAAATCCGGCGCTTCTCGGGATCGACGTCCAGAACCGCCACTTCGACTTCCTGAGAGGTCGCGACGATTTTTCCGGGATGGATGTTTTTCTTCGTCCACGACATTTCCGAGACGTGAACAAGCCCTTCGATCCCCTCTTCCAGCTCGACGAACGCGCCGTAATCGGTGATGTTGCTGATCCGTCCCTTGAACCGAGCACCGACGGCGTACTTGTCCTTGACGCCTTGCCAGGGATCAGATTCGAGCTGCTTGATCCCCAGGGAAATCCGCTGCGTTTCCTGATTGTAGCGGATGACCTGCACCTTGACGGTTTGACCGAGTTGCAGAACCTCCGACGGGTGGTTCACGCGCTTCCAGGAAATATCGGTGACGTGCAGAAGCCCGTCCACACCGCCCAGATCGACGAACGCCCCGTAATCGGTGATATTCTTGACCACGCCTTCCAGAATTTGCCCTTCGCTCAGGCTCTCCAGCAGATCGCTGCGGGCCGATTCGCGGGACTCCTCAAGAATGGCGCGGCGCGAAACCACGATATTCCCGCGGGCGCGGTCCATTTTCAGAATACGGAAGGGCTGCGGGGTGTTCATCAGCGGACCGACATCACGCACAGGGCGGATATCCACTTGCGAACCGGGCAGGAACGCAACCGCGCCGCCCAGATCGACGATAAACCCGCCTTTAACGCGGCCATTGATAACGCCGGTAACGCGCTCGGCCTTCTCGCAGGCCTTCTCCAGCTCGATCCAGACTTCCTCGCGCCGTGCTTTTTCACGCGACAGGCTGGTCTGGCCCTCATGCCCTTCGATACGCTCGACGAACACCTCGACGGTGTCCCCGACCTTGATCTCGGGGTCTTCACCCGGACGGGCAAATTCCCGCAGGCTGACCCGTCCTTCGGATTTCAGGCCGACGTCGATGACGGCAACCCCATCCTCGACGGCGACGATCGTCCCGTTGACGACGCATCCTTCGAATTTAGTCTGTCCCTTCAGCGATTCAGTCAGAAGCGCTGCGAACTCCATGGATTCTTCATTGTCTTTAAGATTTGCGGCTTTATGCGCCATAGTTTTAGTCCTTTCAGATGTAAAGTCCCCGCCCTTCGGCCCTGAATCTATGCCAGCGGCTCGTGAACGGGAGATTCTAGCGCAATATTATCGCTGTAACGGGGAAAAGCGTTCCGGGATCAAAGACAGGAACGGTTGAGAGTTTCCTCGACAACCTGCAGGGCTGTTTCCAGAACCGCCGCCGCCGAAAGTCCCGTCGTATCAAGCACCACGGCATCGTCGGCAGGGCGGAGAGGGGCAGCCTTGCGCCCGGAATCACGCTCGTCGCGGTTACGCATATCCGCTAAAACGGCTTCATATTTAGCCTCTATGCCCTTGGATTGCAACTCTTTCCTGCGCCTTTCGGCCCGGATTTCGGTTTGGGCCGTAACGAACAGCTTCACATCCGCCTGCGGACAGATCACCGTGCCGATATCCCGCCCGTCCAGAACCGAGCCACGAAAGCCCTTTCCGGGCTTTTCCGCGAACCCGCGCTGTATCGAAACCAGCGCCTCCCGCACCGAAGGAAACGCCGCCACAACCGAAGCCCCCTCGGCCACCGCCTCGCTCCGCAACAGGGGATTGCTAAGAACACCAAGCCCCTGCGGCCCGCGCAACTCTTCCTGCAACCGCTCGCAACCGATCAGAGCCTCCGATTCCAGAGCGCAATCCCCACCCGCCCGCAAAACCGCGAAGGCGACAGCCCGGTAGAGCGCCCCCGTATCCATATAGGCAAAGTCCAGACGCTCGGCCAAAGCGCGGGCCAGCGTCCCCTTCCCGCTGGCCGCAGGACCGTCGATGGCAATCACGATATTTTTCCGGCCCTGTTTCATGGTGTGACAGATTACCAGCCTCCCCTATTTTTACAATTGCCAAGCCGCAACACTTGCGAAAGGATAGGGTATGAAAAAAATCTCCGCCCTTCTGCCGCTTCTCCTCCTCTGTGCCTGCGAACGCGGACAGGGCATCAGCCTCAAACCTTATGAGGAAACCTTCGGCACACCGCAGCAATTTCAGGTCTGCCACGGCTTTGGCTGCACGGAACGCACCAACGTCACCCTCACGGCCCCGGAATGGAACGTCGTGCTGCAACCCTTTTCTGTCCGCGCAGCAAACGCGCAGGAGGAGCGCGAAAAAATCGCGCAAACCATCGGCCGCATGGAAAAAATGGTACAGCATAAAACCGGAATGAACGCCGACGGGCCGGAGGCCACGACCTTCGAGCGCGATCAGGACCAGATGGACTGCATCGACGAGGCCGTGAACACCACCCGCTATCTGAAATTCATTGAAAGCACGGGCCTGCTGCAATGGAATCAGGTCGTGGACCCCGTGCACCGCGGCTATTTTGTCGATGCCATGTGGCCGCACAACAGCGGTGCTGTTAAGGACAAAGCCACGGGACAGAAATACGTCATCGACAGTTACTATAACGCGACCGGTGAACCGGCTCACGTCATCCCTCTGGAAACATGGATCAATAACTGGAGTCCGAAGAGATCTGGGCGCCCAGATCGTTCATCAGATCAATAAAATTCGGAAAACTGGTGCGGATCGGCGCACCGTCGTCAATGGCGACAGGGTCGGGCGTAACACACCCAAGAACAAGAAAACTCATCGCGATCCGGTGATCCAGCGCCGTCTCGACCGTCGCGCCCCCCTGCGGCGGTTTCCCCGTGCCGTGAATGGTCAGGCTGTCTTCGCCCATCTCCAGCTTGACCCCGCAAGCGTCCAAACCTTTGGCGATCATCAGCAAGCGGTCGCTCTCCTTGACTCTTAATTCCGCAAGCCCGGTCATCGTTGTTGTTCCCTCGGCACACGCCGCAGCAACCGCCAGAACCGGAAACTCATCGATCATGGAGGGCACCCGCGCCGCCGGAACGCTCACGCCCTTCAGCCTGTTTTTCCCTGTGGCGACGATGGTGGCAACACTCTCCCCCGACGCGGTCCGCACATGCTCAAACCTTATATCCGCGCCCATCTCCCGCAACGTCTCATAAAGCCCTGTGCGCCGGGGATTCACCAGAACGTTTGAAAGACTGATCTCCGATCCCTCGGTAATCACCGCGGCCACGACCGGAAACGCCGCCGAACTCGGATCGCCCGGAACATCGACCGCGCAGGGCTTGAGCATCGCAATCCCGTCCACATGAATCGCCTGACTTCCTCCCTCCAGAATCTCGACCTTCACCGGAACCCCGAAATGCCGCAGCATATTCTCCGTATGATCCCGTGTCGGCTCCTTCTCAATCACTGTCGTCCGCCCCAGAGCGTTGAGTCCCGCCAGCAGGATCGCCGACTTGACCTGCGCCGAAGGCACCGGCAGCATATAGCTGATCGCCGCAGGACTCGCTGCACCCCGAACGGTCAAAGGCAAACGGTCCCCCGTCCGCGCCAGGAATTTCGCGCCGATCTCCTCCAGCGGCGCCATAACCCTTCGCATCGGCCGCTTGACCAGAGAGGCATCGCCCGTAAACGTCGCAGCAAAATTATGTCCGGCCACCACACCCATCAGCAACCGCGTAGACGTTCCGCTATTGCCCATATCCAGAACGGCGGAAGGCTCGGACAAATTCCCCGGCCCGACGCCGTAAACCCGCCACAGCCCGTCCGTACCGTTGACGATCTTCACGCCCATATGCTGCAGGGCTTCGGCGGTATTGAGAACGTCCTCCCCCTCCAGCAATCCGCTGATCAGCGTCTCGCCCTTGGCCATCGCTCCGAATATCAGCGAACGGTGGGAAATCGACTTGTCACCCGGAACCCGAGCCGCCCCGCGAAGGGGGCCGGAGATTTGGGAGGAGCAGCTGCGGGGAAATTCGGTTTTGGCCATGAAACGCGTCCGTCTTGAAAAGATGCGGAAAAAATAGCGCGTTACAAGCGCAGGGGCAATCTCTATTCGCCGAAACTCTCGATCTTGCCGTTATAGGCTTTAATGAAATCGACCAGCTTGTCCTTGGGAACGGGGCGGCAGTAGCGGTAACCCTGCACCTCGTCGCACCCCTGCTTGATCAGGAACTCCTCGTGCGACTTCGTCTCAACCCCTTCCGCAATCACTTTCAGGTTCAGCGAATGCCCCAGATTGATGATCGTGCGGGTGATAGAGGCATTCTCAGCATCGTTCAGCGCATTGCGGATGAACGACTGGTCGATCTTCAGGCGGTCGATCGGGAACTGCGAAAGATAGGACAGCGAGGAATACCCCGTGCCGAAATCGTCAATAGCCAGCTCGACACCCAGCGCGTGCAGGCTCTGCAACACCTGAACGGTGTGCCTTATATCGTGCATGAACACGCTTTCCGTGACCTCAAGCTCCAGATTCTGCGGGCTGAACGCCGACTCCTCCAGCAAACGGCTCACAAACCCGACCAGATCAGACTGCGTAAACTGGTTCCCTGAAACGTTAACCGCGAACCGGATCTCGATCCCGTGATCCTTCTTAAGACTCTTGGCCACATCGATCGTATGCCGCATCACCCACTCGCCGATCGGGACGATAAGGCCGGACTGCTCGGCCACAGGAATAAAGCTGGCGGGGGAAATGAACGCACCGCCCTCTTTGCTGCCATCCGGCTTCCACCAGCGCAGCAAGGCTTCGGCTCCAATGATCTTTCCGGTCTTCAGGTCAAGCTGCGGCTGATAATAAAGCTGCAACTGATCGTGCTCCAAAGCATCGCGTAAATCGCGCAACAACTGGAACCGCTCCTGCACCGCCTTGTCGAAATCCTCGGAATATTCTTTGGCCCGGTCGCGCCCCTCCTCCTTGGAACGGTTGAGCGCAATATCCGCGTTCTTCAGGACGACATCCGGCTCGACCCCGTCATCGGGATAGGTCGCCACACCGACCGAGGCGCGCACCTGGAACTCCTCATTGAAAACCTTGAACGGCTCACTGCGGATGACGCCGATGATCCGCTCCGCCATCTCTTTGGATGTAGCCGAACCCTGACGCAAGGGCAGCATCAGCGCGAACTCATCCTCTCCGGTCCGTGAAACCATCGCCGATTCCGGCAAAGAGG
Source organism: Alphaproteobacteria bacterium (assembly GCA_018000295.1). Taxonomy (GTDB): domain Bacteria; phylum Pseudomonadota; class Alphaproteobacteria; order Micavibrionales; family Micavibrionaceae; genus JAGNKE01. The sequence continues at coordinate 206,103 of JAGNKE010000002.1, forward strand.
ATCGCAGTCTTTTGCCCACGGACCGCAGGATCGCATCGCCGACATTATGCCCCATCGAATCGTTGATATCCTTGAAATGGTCCAAATCGACTGTGATGACCGCGAACCGCTCCACCTCATCGTCATAGGTGACTCGGGCGTGTTCCGCCAGCTTCTGGATGAACAGCGCCCGGTTGGGCAGCCCCGTCAGACTGTCATAATAAGCCAGCTTATGGATTTTATCCTCGGCCGTGCTCTTGATATGAACGATATTTTCGGCGTTCTGGTGAATCAGCTTCTGCGTCAGTTCGATCGTTGCACCGATCTCGTCAACGGTGCCATAGGGCGATTGTTGGATATCGGGCGACTCGGGATTCTTAAACGCCGCAACCAGATTGGCCCGCATGAACAGGATCGGCTCGATCAGCCACTTCCCCAAAGCTACCATCAGGATCACTGTCACCAGAAGCGACAACAGAACCATAAACCCGATATTCTGCATGATAAAATAAAGAACTTCTTCTTTGACCAGCGAAGCATCAAGCTTCGCCACGATAATATAGGCGCTCTGCAGGTCGGTGCCCTTGAAGATCATCTCGTAGATCACCCCGTCGGGGCTTCTGTAGACTTTATCCAGATCGCCGAAAGTCGCCACCATGCTCGGTTTGCTTCCGTACGAGGCGATAAACTCATAACTATAGGAATAAACATCCAGCCCAAGGACGGGAGAGGTTTTCAGCAGCCGCTCGACGTGCTTGGCTTCAAAGGGAGCGCTGGCGGTATCGCGGTGTTCGGAATTGATAATCGAGGCTACCGCCGTCTGGACTTGGCGGGAGAGGACATCCAGCCTTTCTTTTTCATAAGAGCCAATAACCCCGAGATTGAGAACGGTGGTCTGCACGAACAGGATCGCCATGAACACGGTCGCCGCAATCCGCCAGCTCACCCGGCTGCTCCAGATTTTAGCCGACGAAAACGACCGCAGACCCGCACCCGGATGCACAGAAACAGGCCGATCGGAAGCAATCATTTGCTCCCGTTTCAAAGCGCGTTTGGCAAGTGTCTCAGCGATGGAAGGCATACCCTGTCCAGTAAGTTGAAATATTCAGCAAAACCCTCACAAAAAAAGGGCTAAAACGCAGAACCCCTGATGTACAGCGTATTGTATCCGCCCAATACTTAAGAAGAGGTTGAAAAAAGCCAAAATTTCTGCGCCTGCTGATAAAAAAGTCAGGAAATGAAACGGTTTTACGGAAACAGGATGTTGGAAACCCTTAAATTTCAGGGATTTTTTTCGTGAGGATCAGCTTTTTTGTCCCGTCGATAATCGTGCAGGCAAAAATCCGGTGCTCTTGCCCCTCGGCAAGCTTGAGCTTTTTTCGAAGCGCCTCCACTGTCCCCGGAAAATTCCGCAGGGTGAGTTCGGCCTTGCGTATGGTTCCCGTACCTTCCCCCACACCCCTGATTTCAAGAATCTCATAGACCCGCCCCGGAAAATCCGCTCTCAGCGTATCGGACATATAAAGATGCGTATGCGGATGAAGTTTTCTCAGGTCGTATCGAACCGCCAGCAGGTTAAAAGCCCCACTCTTCAGGAAAGCTGGCCCCGGCTCGTAAAGAAAACGCTCCGGCACCCCGAAAGAGGGCGCAGCCTCTCGCTCCTCCGCGGCAAGAAATGAAAAATCCCTGACAACTTGCCCCGCATCGCCGATCTCAACCGCATGAATCTGCGGGTTAACCCCGCCCCGCTCTGTCTCCAATAGATAAAGCACCTCCTTGCACTCGCCGTCCGACTCCACGATATGCACGGCGGCAACGCATCGCAAGTCCTGAACCGCCCGCCCGGCATCAAGAACCGGGGAACTCTTCAGAAGCACCTGGGAAACCTTGCCTTCGAGCAAAGGTAGCAGCCTCAAAACATCCGGCGAACAATCCTCGAACCGGTAAAGCCCCTTTTTTCCCCCCGCCCGCCGCTGCGGATCGAGGAAAACCGCGTCAAAAGAGCGCATCTCCCGCGCATGATCCGCCGCATCGGCGCAAATAACCCGGAAATCGGCCCGCAAAAGCCCTTGCTCCTTCAAAAGAGCGAAATTGTGAGCAAGGATTTCAGCCGTCTGCGGGTCGTTCTCGACGCAAACAACCTTCTGAAAAAACGACGAAAAGGCGAAAGCATCGATTCCCGCCCCGGCCGTCAGGTCAACCATCCGCTCCCCACAGGTCAGCGAAGCCTTATAAAGCGCACACGGCCAGGAAGACGCCTGCTCCATCAGGTCGGCGGACGGGAAAACGATCCCCTCGATCGCCAGCCACTGCGGGATTTTCCGCGCCGCCTTCTGCCGCGCCTTGATTTGATCGAGAATGAGCCGCATCGGCCAGTCGGCCCGGGGTGGTTTCTTGAGAGCCAAGGCCGTGACGTCATCCTGCTGATGGGAAACAATAAAATCCCGGACCTCCGGCTCCAGCAGCGCCCGCCAGCCGCCCATATCACCCTGCAAAGGTCAGCGTTTCACGGAACCGCACGGGCCGCCCGGCGGTCTGTATAAGCTCATCCTCGCACATCACCACCTGCCCGTGAATGATGGTCAGGATCGGCCAGCCCGTGACCTTCATCCCGTCATAGGGGGTCCAGCCGCACCGCGTCTGCTGCTGCGCGTTCGTAATCACCATTTTTTTCTTGAGATCGACGATCGTGAAATCCGCATCGTATCCCTTGGCAATCCGCCCCTTTCCGGCAATCTGGTGCACCCTCTGCGGCCCGGAACAGACCAGATCGACGAACCGCTCCAGCGAAAGACTGCCCTTATTGACGTGATCGAGCATGATCGGCACCAGCGTCTGCACCCCCGGCGTCCCGCTCGGGCTGGCCGGATAAACCTTGCCTTTCTCCTCCAGCGTATGCGGTGCATGGTCGGAGCCCAGAATATCCACAGTCCCGTCTCGGATTCCCTGCCACAGGGCGCGGCGGTGATGAGCCTCCCGGATCGGCGGGTTTTGCTGCGCCTTGCTGCCAAGCTGCAGATAGCAGTCCGGCGCGGCGAACGTGAGATGATTAGGCAAAACTTCAACGGTGGCGATATCCCGGTGCTGCGCCAGAATCGCCATCTCCTCCGCAGTACTGACATGCAGGATATGCACCCGCCGCCCCGTCTTCCGCGCCAGCCGCAACAACCGCGTCGTCGCCGAAACACAGGACTCAACCGAGCGCCAGATATGATGCATCGCCGGATCAGTGCTGTTCCCGAGGATATTTTTCTTGTTCTCGATCATCATCGCCTCATCCTCGGCATGGACGGCCACGACCCGCCGCCCGTTCCGCAGAACGGCCTCGACCTCTTCGTCCGTAGCGGCCAGAAGGTCGCCCGTGGACGACCCCATGAAGATTTTAACCCCGCACACCCCCGGCAAATTCTCCCATTCCGGCAGATTTTGTGAATTCGCCGCCGTCCCGCCGAAATAAAACGCGTAATTTGTCCACGGCGTCCGCCCGGCGCTCTCCATCTTACCCGCCAGCGCCTCCGGCGTGGTCGTCAGCGGATTCGTATTCGGCATCTCGAAGATGGAGGTCACACCCCCCATCGCCGCCGCCTTCATGCCCGTTTCCAGATTTTCCTTATGCTCGGCCCCTGGTTCGCGGAAATGCACCTGGGTGTCAATCACCCCGGGCAGAATATGCAACCCCCCACAATCGATGATTTTATCCGCTGACGAAGGAGTAAATGTCCCGATATCGGCGATTTTTCCATCCCGGATCAGCACATCGGCCGGATGCGTGCCCTCGGGAAGAACGACAGTGCCATTGATGAGCAGAAGATCGGCGTGTTCGGTCATGATTCCGGCTCCTTCGGAGAAAGCGATAAATCAATACGATCCGGCTGGAAAATAAGAAAAGGGCCGGAAAATTTAATCTTTGAGCAAGTCAAGGAATCGCCGCTGCACCAGCTCATCCGTCTTGAAGATACCCGAAAACATCGTCGTCACCGTCGTCGAATGGGCCTTGTTGACCCCCCGGATCGACATGCATTGATGGTTCGCCCGGATCATGACCGCTGCCCCCTTGGGCTTGAGCGTCCGGTCGATAACCTCGACAATATTCCGTGTCATGTTTTCCTGCGAGATCAGCCGTTTGGCATAAACATCCACAATCCGCGCCAGCTTGCTGATCCCCACCACCTTCTCGGTCGGCCAGTAGGCGACATGCGCCTCCCCGATGATCGGCACCATATGATGCTCGCAATGAGAGGTGAAATTGATATCCCGAACGATCACGAGATCGTCAAACCCCTGAATATCCTCGAAAGTCTTGGAAAGCTCCGCCGCCGCGTCCTTGGCATAACCGCAGAAAAACTCCTGATAGGCCTCGACCACGCGCAGCGGCGTCTCGCGCAGCCCTTCCCGGGCCGGATCGTCCCCCGCCCAGCGGATCAGGGTCTCGACAGCGCGCATCGCTTCGTCTTTGGTTGGCTTCTTATCCTGCGCCATTTTTCGCTTCCGGCTGATATTCTCGACGCTCATTTTCGGGCCTTCTAAAAAATTAGGTTGGTCTTACAGTGTCTTTGGCGTATTTTCCACTAAAAAAGAACGAAGGACCGCGATTTTCATGCCCGCTTTAAAGCTTTACAATTCCCTGACCCGCGAAAAACAGGATTTCAAGCCCCTGAACCCCGCCCATGTGCGGCTCTATGCCTGCGGCCCCACGGTCTACAACTTCGCCCATATCGGCAATGCTCGCATGGCCGTGGTCTTCGACCTGCTCACAAACCTGCTCCGCACCCTCTACCCGAAGGTCACCTACGCCTCCAATATCACCGATATCGACGACAAAATCATCGCCGCCGCGAAAGAGTCCGGCCAACCCTGCGAGGAAATCACCTGCAAATACGCCGATATCTACAACCGCGACATGGCTGCTTTGGGCGTAAAAGCCCCGGATATTCAGCCCCGCGCCACGCAACACATCCCGCAGATGATCGCCCTGATCGAAACCTTGATCGCCAAGGGCCACGCCTACGAGGGGCAGGGCCATGTGCTGTTCAACGTCCCCTCCTTCCCCGCTTATGGCGGCCTCTCGGGTCGCAGCCGTGACGACCAGATCGCCGGAGCGCGGGTGGAAATCGCCCCCTACAAAAAAGACCCCGCCGACTTCGTGCTCTGGAAGCCCAGCACCCCCGACCAGCCCGGCTGGGACTCGCCGTGGGGCAGGGGCCGCCCCGGCTGGCATATCGAATGCTCCGCGATGGCGCAGGAGCATCTCGGCCTGCCCTTCGACATCCATGGCGGTGGCGCGGACCTTAAGTTTCCCCACCACGAAAACGAAATCGCCCAGAGCTGCTGCGCGGAGGGCCAATTAACCGACCTCTCAGCCTTTGCCAAATTTTGGGTGCACAACGGATTCGTAACCGTGAACACCCAAAAAATGGCCAAATCCGAGGGCAACACACGCCTCGTCAACGATTTGCTGCAGCAGTACGACGGCGAAACCCTGCGCCTCGCCCTGCTCTCGGCTCAATACAGCCAGCCCCTCGACTGGACAGAAAATTTGCTGCAGCAAACACAGGCCGTTCTCACCCGCCTCTACCAGTCCCTGCGCGAACTCCTCGATATAACGCCCGAAAAAGACTCTGACCAGCACGATAACCCCGTCCTCGAAGCCCTCTGCGACGATCTCAACACTCCCAAGGCCATCGCCAGCCTCAATCACCTCGCCCGCAAGGCCGCACAAACCAAGGCGCCCTTCGATAAATCCGCCTTGGTCTTCGCGGCAAACCTTCTGGGAATTCTGCAAAAGGACGCGGACGTCTGGCTCGGCTACGGTCAGAAATCATCAGGCATCGACGCCGCAAAAATCGAAGATTTGCTGCAGCAAAGACAAGACGCGCGCAAAACGAAAAACTTTACCCGCGCCGACGAAATCCGCGGGGAGCTGACGGAAATGGGCATCGCCATCGAGGATACGCCCTCCGGCACCGTCTGGAAAAAAATATAGCTGTTTTTGCAGTTGAAAAACCCGCAGCGCCGCATAAGATAGAAAAGGAGAACAAAAAACATGACCAGACAGCCCAAAGCCCCGCCCCCCGAAACCATCTTCGTCCCGTCCGATACCGATGGAATCTCCTGCGATGGCGGCGGCGGACCCCTCGGCCACCCGAAAGTCTGGTACACCTTTGAACAGGGCAGCGAGGCCGAATGCGGCTACTGCGACCGCCTCTTCATCCGCAAATCTGCCTGAATACGGCCGCTCATCGTTTAGCATCCCCGCGAACGCGGAGATCCATAAATCTCCAAATGCATTTCCTTACCAAATGCATTTCCTTGTATGTCGTCCCCCCTTTGCGGTATGATTACGCCAGCAGATGCTGCATACGCGGGTCTGCATAAAACTCGCTCATTGGAGGAGAAAAGAACCATGACACGCCTGACCCTCTTCGACAGCCCCCTCTTCCTCGGCTTCGACCAGTTCGAAAAGACCGTCGATCGCCTGAGAAAGGCCGGAGCCGACGGCTATCCCCCTTATAACATTGAACAAATCGGTGAAAACGGCCTGCGGATTACCCTCGCGGTCGCCGGATTCTCCATCGACGACCTCGATGTCGAGATCGAAAACAACCAGCTGACGATTCGCGGCCAGAAACCCGAAGACGAATCAAGGGTTTACCTCTATCGCGGCATCGCCGCCCGCCGCTTCCAGCGCAGCTTCGTCCTCGCCGACGGCATAGAGGTCCACGACGCCGATCTCGATAACGGCCTGCTCCACATCAATCTGGTACGAATCCAGCCCGAACCGACCGCGCAGAAAGTTCCCATCAAGGGCGCAAAAAAGTCTGGCCGAAAGGTGAAAGCCATAGACCTCGACGCCACAGATATGGAAGAATAAGGAAAGCGGGAGAAAGCAAATGATCGACAACACCACGGACAATCCGGTCGCCACAATGCTGAAGAATATGTCATCGCAGGATTTCCGCGACCTCGGCCTCCAGCACATCGCCTATATCCGGCCATTCGAGGAGCAGCAGGGCACCCTCTATGCCGTGTGCGCCGCCGATGGCCGACGCCTCTCGGTGATGAAATCATTCGAGGAGGCGGTGATGGTCTCCCTCTCCAACAAACTGGAACCCGTGACCGTTCACTGAAGACGGGACGTCACGCAGCCGAAAGCCTCTGCTCCGGCCGCATCAGCAACAGCCGCACCGCGTCCGGGTCTTTCGCCATACGCAACGATTCGCAAAGAATGTCATCGCGCAGCAGGCGCGAGACGCCGGAAATTTTCTGCAGATGCACCGGCCCGTCCTTGAGCGGTGACAAAAGGGCGGCGACCAGATCGACCCCCCGCCCGTCCGGCGCCCGGAAATCCACGGAATGATCGAGGACGGCCAGCGCCAGCAGCGGACGGACCACGCGGATAGACTGTAGGTCAACAATCGCCACCCCGCGCCCGATCGCCGAACGTTGCCGCTTCTCCTTGTAGATGAAAAGCCGCGCCAGCACGGCCGGATCAAGGCCGGAAGCCCCCGCCAGCGTCCCGGCGATTTCACGCAGCGATTTCCTCTGCGTCTGCGCTTTAAGATCGGTCAGGACAAGATCGAACGTCAGGTCTTTAAGCATCACGAAGCCTTTCATCACACCTTCAAGTCGCGTTCTGATTACCACGCCGTAAAGGCAAAAGGCCAGAAAAATAAGCGCAGGAAGACAACATAATTGCATATAAAAAAACACGCCATAACAATTATTTATATACTTTTCATATTTCTAGTCGCCGCGTATTGTTTTATGGAATTTTGCACAAAAAATCCCCGCGCCTGGCGGGGATTTCAAAAAAACAAAAGGCCTGTTTCTACTGCGGGTCCACCCAACCCACATTCCCGTCATTCCGCAGATAGACCATGTTCAGCCGGTTACTGCTCGCATTGCGGAACAAGAGCGCATTGCGGTCCGCCAGTTCCATCCGCATCACGGCATCGGAGACCGACAGGGTTTCTATATCGGCGGAGATTTCCGCCACGACGACCGGATCGTCCCCCTGCGGCACCCCGTCATCCGGTATCTCTGCATTGTCCTGCTCAGGCGTTTCCAACCCGCCATTCACAGCCAGCGTATAATAGCGCGCCTTCATCATTTCTTCTTCCGGCGTTTTGTTGCGCCGCGCATGGTGATCGCGCAGCTGCCGCTTGTAGCGCCGCAGCCGTTTGGCAGCCTTTTCCGAGGCCGAATCGAACGCCAGATAAGGGTCGTTTTCTGTGGCCTCTGTGATCACCATGATATTCTTGGAAACACGCATGGAGATATGCACCCGGAAAAGCCCGCTCCCGTGCCCCTCGCGGGAAAACGTCACGGTCGCGTCGGTCGCGTGGTTGAAATACTTCTGGTCGATATCCGCCAGCTTGTCGGTGACATGCGTACGCAGCGCATCGCCGATATCAATTTGTTTGCCTTGAACGGTCATTTCCATGGGGAGTTACCTCGCTCGTTGGGGTGTGGAGAGGGTTTTTAGCAACACGGACCCGCACACATCAAGGCGGTTTCGTGTCTGCCGGGGAAAAATTCTTCTGGACGCACGAACCGGAAAAGCCTCTGAAAGACCGCACGGTTCGAAGACGTCATCGGGAATGAACATACTTTAAAAATAGCACAAACCACAGCGTTGATAAAAATATTTATTCCTGTTTATGGGCCATTCGGGCCTTTTTGACCCGCCTCCGCTGCACCGATGACCCGATTCCCATCGCCTCGCGGTATTTGGCGACCGTCCGCCGCGCCAGATCAATCCCCTCTTTCTTCAAAAGGGCGACGACCGCATCGTCCGACAAAACATCCTCTGCCAATTCCTGATCGATCAAGGCTTTGATTCGCGCCTTCACCGCCTCGGCGGAATGCACACTGCCATCCTCAGAGGTCAAAGCCGTGGTAAAGAAATATTTCAACTCGAACAGCCCTCGCGGCGTACCGATATATTTATTCGTCGTCACCCGCGAAACTGTGCTCTCGTGCATACTGATCTTCTCAGCCACATCGCGCAGGGTCAAAGGCCGCAAAAACTCGATCCCGTAATTGAAGAATGCGTCCTGCTCCTCGACGATCACGCTGGCCACCTTCAAAATCGTCTGCGCCCGCTGGTCCAGCGCCCGCACCAGCCAGTTCGCCGAAGCCATCTGGTTGCTCAGATACTCCTTGTCCTTCTTGCTGCCCGCCGCTTGCGAAACCTGAGTATAGTATTCCTGATTGATCAATACACGCGGCAAGGTCTCATGGTTCAGTTCCACGCGCCATCCGCCGCCGATATGCTTGGGCAGCCGCCGCATGAGAACGTCGGGAATCGCCGTCTGCACCACCAGATTCTCGAACAAGCTCGCCGGCTTGGGGTTCAGCGCCTTGACCTCCTCCACCATATCCATCAGATAGGCCGAATTAACCCCGCAGATTTTGCCCAGCGCCGCCAGATCGTGATTCGCCAGCAGATGGAGATTCTCCAAAAGCACCTGCATCGGCGCATCCATCTTTCCCTGCTCCTCAAGCTGCAGCGCCAGACACTCCTGAAGATCGGCGGCAAAAACCCCGGTCGGGTCAAAGTGTTTCATCTGCGCCAGAAGCCGCTCGACCCGCTCCAGCGAACAGCCCAGCCGCTCCGCAAGCTCCGCATGGCCCTCGCGCAGATACCCGCTTTCATCAATCCGGTCGATCAAAAGCGCCCCGATCATCCGGTCGCGGTTATCCCCGAACGTGACGTGCAACTGGTCCGACAGATGCTCACGCAGGCTCTTCTGGACCGACATCCGGTCCTCGAAACTGTAATCCGTATCCTCGAACTTAGTGTTCCCCCCGGCCCCCGCCATGCTCAGCCCCGATCCCGGATCATACTCCATCGCCGCGGATTCTTCATATCCGGTATACCCGTCGGACTCTTCGGAGGGTTCCGCCTTCGCCTCCGGCCCCTGATAGGCTTCATCCTCGACGGTCGGTGTTTCCGGCGCACTCTCGGCCATCTCCAGCAGCGGATTCTTTTCCAACTCCTGCTCAAGAAATTCGTTGAGTTCAATATTATTCAACTGCAGCAGCTTGATCGCCTGCTGCAACTGCGGCGTCATCACAAGCTGTTGGGAATGCCGGAGATCAAGCTTCTGGGATAACGAAGTCATAAGCCCATTTTACCACATTAATAAATTAGCAGAAGAAACTAATTGCTCCCCCCTCAAAAGTTAATGCAAGTTCGATGCCGGAAAAAGTGACCCCTAATATAAGAATCAAAACAACGGCTTAGGATCAAGATGCAGGGCATATAAAGCCTGTATTTTCAGGTCTTTGGAAAGACTGTGGGCCGACCCTAGAAATACCACTCATATTCCAGAATAGCCTTGACGGTACCGTCCGGCGCATCGTCGGACACGCCGACCAGATACCCGACATCATACTTGAAATATCCTATTTTTCCATAAACAACCGGACCGATTCGGTGATCCTGCTCGTCGAATCCCTCACCCTCGCCGATACCGCCGAAATTGCTGTGAATCTCGATCCCCGGCTCGAACGATTCGTGATACCGGTAGCGGCTGCTCCACGCCAGACCCAGCTCCGTCTCATCGCCCGAATCCTCGCCGACTTCCCGCTCAAGAATGATATTGGCCAGATGGCTCAGCTTGCCCGTATCCTTGGCCAGCAAAAGCTTGCCCTCCACCTTGTCCGCTCCGCCCTGTAGATCCTTCTCGAACTCCAGAAACACCCCCGCATCGGCCCAGTATTCGCCTTGCTCCGTGAGTTGAATCTTGGTCTCCAGCGCCAGCGCGGTGAACGCGGCGTCATCCGAATCCCCGTCCTTCTCCACCTCACCCTCGATCTCGACCTGCACCCATTCCGTAACGCCATAAGCCACGGCGGCCTTCTGCTCCCATGCCCCGTCCTGCCCGTCATCTTCGTCGTCATGCGTGACACCGCCCTTCCACTCGACCTCAAGCTCCCCCTGCGTGACATAAGGGTTTCTGACTTTCTTGGTCGCATGAGCCGAACCCGCCCCGGCCAGAGCCGTGACGCTGCAAAGAACCGCAAAAAGAGAAGCATGAGAGAAAGAAAAAGGACGCAACATGAAGCGAAGTCTCCTGATTTTAGATGATAACCATTCTTATTTGAGAATGACTATCACTTAACCAAAGAATCGCCCGCCGTCAACTGTGAAAAATAAAAAGTCTGAAACCCTCACCCGGATAGACCCGCACCCCCTTCTGGGCTATCCTCAGCCCTAATTCCTGCTTTTTTTGTTAGAGGCAATCACAGACTAGCAGAGTCATAAACATGATCCATCTGACCCGAATAGTTGAAACTTTTCCTTCGGTTAAAATTCCAAATAAAGGGGGCGGACTTCCCGTCGAAGTCTCGTTGATCGCCCAGCTTGGGCATGGTGCGGGAAACCATCTTTTTTCAAGCGTCGCAGGCAGGCAAAAAGGCCATGGGGAGTTTATCGACGAATTGGATGAACCTTCGGTCAAGCTGGGCGGTACGAATTTTGAACTGGGCGACACGACCTCTCTATATTCTTTTGTCGTCGGCCCGAAAGGACACCCCTTTCACAGGCACGCCGGACACCGGATTTTTACGGCAATTTCAGGAAGCGGCGGCGCTCAGTTAAGATTTTCGACGGCAACTCCCGAAGAAATGCAGGATGACCCGCATAAATTCATCGAAGCCCTCCATTTCATCAATATCCCTCCGGATTGCCTCTTCACGGTCCGTTTCGGGGGCGAGACATGGCACCAGTTCTGGCCGCTATCGAAAAACAGCCTTCACCCCGTTTTCTTTGCGCTCTCCTGTCACACAGATGAGTTGGGCGGAAATTTATCTGAGGAGCTAAAAAGGAAAATCATAGCGAACGAGGCGAATATCCCCGCCTTAACTGAATTACTGCCCCCGGAAATTTCGGAAATGATCCGCTCCAGAAACTTTCAGGAGGCAGTCGTTCCAACCACGACGCTCTCGCTGGACGCACCAGCCGGAACAATACACAGGAAGGTTTGCGACACGTTCAGGGGCAGTATGGGAATTTTGCGCGGCGCTTGGGGGTCCTGGGTCGGCTCCGGTGGTTACGTGACCCAAACGGATCTCACAAAAAGCGTCATCGAATTGGACTCGGTTCCTGAAAGCTCTCTGCTCCGGGAGCATCTGGCTGGTGAGATTCTGCAACACGAAGATACGTTTATGTTGTCGATTCAAGGCTTTGATTTTAGGGGACGGAGCGCCTCAAAATTGTTGGAGATGCTGCTCGAAGGCTTCTTGATGAATGCCCCCCGCGGCGTTTCAAGGTTAATGTTGATACGCAATATTCTGGTAAAGCCCTTGGGCCTCAGAACTTCACCGCTGGGCTGTCCGGTTTCCTCACTGCTCTCGAACGACACAAAAAATCTCTTCGCCGATCAATATCCTGTTCTTGATCAAAAGGTTAATACGGAGGACACGTTCGCCCAGGTCATTCTCGGCGCAAACGACAAACACCTGAAATTCAGATCGTGTATAGCGGTTGAGTGCGTAAAACAGGACCATATCAAGTTCTCTTTGGGAACGCGCGTCAGTTGTAATAATCTGTTCGGAAAATTTTATATATCGGTCATAGATTACGTCCACCGGCACTATATCACCCCGACCATGATGCGCAGAGCCTCAGATTACCTCATCGCTCAGCTAGGCTCCAGACTCAATTAGCCCAGTAAGCGATGGTAGCTGCAATACAGAGTGCTGCCATGAAATTACGGGAGAGTTTGTCGTATCGTGTTGCTATACGTCGGAAATCTTTGAGCCGACAAAACAT
>JAGNKE010000043.1 GCA_018000295.1 Alphaproteobacteria bacterium
AGGAAGGCTCCGACAAACTGACAGTCGCCGACCAGAACGAGGAAGGCGCGAACCTTCTGGCTCTGCAAACCCGCCAGACACTGGGCGTCACCTCCCTGGCACTGGCCTCCCAGTCCCAGCAGGCCGTTCTGAGATTGTTCTAGGGATCGCCGACTTTTTTCCATTCCAACTGCTCAACATAATCCTTGGGCAGCGTCATTCCCGCTTTAACAACCAGTGCATTCATACGTTCGGGATCGCCGATTGTAGGAATTCTGGAGATATAAGAACTGTCTATATAAATTTCCATCTGTGTACAGTCATAGCACAATACGTACTCATAAAGATGATCGGGCGTTTTTATCATTAAGGCATGATGGGGATTGAAACACATAGCGAAATAATTTCCGCTTCGCAGAGAACCCCGGAAAGCGGTCGCCACTTCTCTGGCAAGGTCTCCGGCTAATACTTTGTTTTCAACAGGGTCATAACCGCCCAGTATGGGTTGCTTTCCTGTTCCAACCGAACCGTCCATGACATAAAATGTTACTTCTGTGGCTTCAGTTAAAAGCTTTACGGCCTCTTCCTCTTTGCCGCACACTTCCTCGGTCTTGCAACCAAGACAAGTTTTAGGGTCTGTTCCCGATTTAACCTCGGGCTCGCATTGACTATAAGGGACGGATTGCGTACCCCCCGCAAATGCTCCGCCAGCCGTCAGAAACATCAGCCCCGCGCACACCGCCAAAACACAAATTTTCAAAAAACCAGACCTCATAGTATAATCTTGACCATGCCCGCAGCCCACCTGTCAAACCTGAATAACCACGGCTACTTTATCACCCCGCCGCTCTGCCCGACGGACGTCTTGGAGGATATGAAGCGCGTCCTCGAATTCCCGCGCATCCATCGCTATAACGCATTTCTGATGAAAGACGGCGAGACCTATGGTATCCGCCACGCGTTCAGTTTTTTTCCCGATCTCAAGCCTCTGCTCAAACCCGCGGGCCTTGTCAGCCTGATGCAGGAAATTCTTGGGTCGGACGCCCGCATCGTGCGCTCAATATTTTTTGACAAGACTCAAGCCGCCAACTGGTCTGTTCCCATCCATCAGGACACGACCATCGCCGTCAAGGAAAAACACGATTCCGAGGGTTTCAGGACGTGGACCGTGAAGGCCGGAACTCCGCACGTCCAGCCGCCGGAGCAATTCCTGAAAAACATGGTGACCCTGCGCCTGCATCTCGATGATGCTGACGCGGAAAATGGCGCGCTGCGCGTCCTGCCCGGTTCCCATAAAAACGGGCGGATGAAAATGGCCGATATTTTAAAACGGCGCGAGGAAACCGAACCCGTTCTCTGCCCTGTTCCGGCGGGGGGCGTTATGGTCATGCGTCCGCTGCTGTTGCATGAATCCGCCGCAGGCCCAAACCCATCCCGCCGGCGCGTACTTCACCTCGAATGCAGCGCGGATACGCTTCCGTTTCCGCTGGAATGGTATGAGGCAGCTTAAAGCACCTCCATCCGCGTTTAAAACCAGCGCCTCTACGCCCGAAACCTCTGCGGAGACAGCGCCGCAATCAAGCCCTCCGAAAAGGTCGGCTCCGCCACACCTGTAAATTCCTCCGCCAGAAATTCTGCCGCCCTTAACGAACTCAAAATCCCGTGCGACCCGTGCGCGGTCGAGACATAAATCCTCCTCCCTTCATCCAGCGTCCCCACGATCGGGAAATGATCTGGCGCGGTCGTCCGCACCGCCGCCCGCTGCCCCGCAATTGTATGCAGCCCCCGGAACGCCGGCACATGCTCATGCAACCGCAGGAGATTATCCAGATCGTCCTGCCCGAGGATCTCGCTGTGATCCAGCCAGCGCTGAAACGTCGAGCCCACGCAATGAACCCCCTCAACCACGGGCGCGACATACCCCCCGTATCCAAGCGTACAGCGCAACCTGCGGGTTTCTTCAACAGGGTCGATATACGTGACCTGCCCGCGCACCGCCCGCAGCGGCAACCCCGCCGCCGCCGGAAATTTTAAAAGCCCCATCCCCCCCGCCAGAACGATGGCGTCCGCCTGAATCTCCGATAAATCAGAAACAGGGTGATCGAGATGGACTTCAACCCCCTCCGCATAGGCCGCGCACAGCTTGCGCGGCGAAACCGTCCCCGGCCGCGCAAGATACAGCGCGTCATGTTCAATCTTGACCCCGGCAATCTCCGACGCTTCCTTCGCATGAACCATCCGCATCTCATCTGCGCCCCAGCCCCAGTTTTGCGCGGTTTGCGGAAACCGCTTGGCTTTCTTCTCGTCATTGACCAGATGCAGCGCCCCGCACGGGTTCCAGTCGATCCCCTCAAGAGTCTCGAACACCTTGAGCGCGGCGAAAAACGCACCGGAATAAAATTCCTGCTCCGGCCCCTTCTCGGCGGTAAAACGCGGATTATAAAGCCCGACCGCATTGCCCGACGCGGCGGGGGCCAACGTGGCCGCCTCCTCATAAAGCACAGGCTCCAGCCCGGTGCGCCGGAAAACATACGCGCACGCCGTGCCCGCCAGCCCCCCGCCGATGATCGCGATTTTCATGCTTTGACGCCTCCGGCATAAACCCCCGTCAGCATATCCCGCTTGCGCCCGAACCCCTGAACCTTGTGAACCTCGAACCCTGCATTCTGCAACCCGCGCCGCACATCCCCCGCTGCCGTGAAGGTCGCGAAGCTCGTGCCCGCATGACTCAGCCGCGCCATATTGGAAAAAACCTCATCCGTCCACATTTCCGGGTTGGTTGCGGGTTTGAATCCATCAAGGAACCACGCATCCACCCGCGCCTCCAGCTTCGGCAGAACGTCTGCCACATCCCCGATATGCAGGGTCAGGCGCACATCCTCCGCCACGTCAATCGAATGGGCGCCGGTCTTGGGCACGGGATACAGATCGCAAAAACGCGCCAGCTTATCCCCCAGTTCCTCTTCCCACACCGAGAGGACATCGCGGATAAACGCCCCGTTGACCGGATATTTCTCGACAGAAATAAATTCGAGCCGCCGCGGATTGTTATTGACCCGCAGCGTCTTCCACAACTGCCACGCCGCGAGAAAATTCAGACCCGTCCCGAACCCCGTCTCTCCGATGACAAAGGTACCCCGGAAATCATGATCGCCCCAGATGTCCGGCAGGCGGTTGCCCTCCAGAAACACGTGCCGCGTTTCCGCCAGCCCGTCCTCCACGGAAAAATAAACATCGTCGAACCGCTCTGACCTTGGCACGCTTGCCATTTTGCTCCATATTTCCTTATTCTTGATGTTCACGAGTCCAACTGAGGTTTTCGCATGTCTTCCAACCCGCTGCTAGAAAAATCGACCCTGCCCAATCAGGCGCCACCCTTTGACCGGATCAAAACGGAGCATTACCTGCCGGGCCTCAAGGCCGCGATTGAGGAAGCGGAAAAAAACATCGCCAAGCTCAAGAAGAACAAGGCGGAGCCGGACTTTGAGAATACCCTTGTCGCTCTTGAATGCGCCTCCGAGACGCTCGATCAGGTGACTTCCGCCTTCTACAACCAGCTCTCCGCCGTGGGCGGGGACGATCTGCACGCGCTGGCCGCCGAAATGGGGCCGCTGGGCGCAAAATTCTCCAATGATGTTCTGCTCGACGCCAAGCTGTTCAAGCGCGTCAAGGCGGTTTACGACAAACGCGGCTCCCTCACACTCACGCCCGAGCAGAAAACATTGCTGGAGGACACCTATAAGGGCTTCGTGCGCGGCGGAGCAAACCTGAGCAAAAAGAAAAAGGCTCGCCTGCGCGAGATTTCCGAACGCCTCTCCACCCTTACGCCCGCCTTCATGCAGAACACGGTGAAATCCGCCGAAGCCTTCGAACTCGTGATTAGCGATGAAAAAGACCTCTCCGGCCTGCCCGACAGCGCGATTGACAGCGCGGCTCATGCGGCGGAGGAAAAGGGCTATACAGGAAAATGGCTCTTCACGCTGGATTACCCCAGCTTCGGCCCCTTTCTGCAATATGCAGACAACCGCGAACTGCGCGAGAAGATCTGGCGCGCCTTCGGCTCCCGGGCGTGGAAGGGCGAATACGATAATTCCGCCATCATCCTCGAAACCGTGAAGCTGAAAAAGGAACGCGCAAAACTACTGGGCTACAAGACCCACGCGCATTATGTTCTGGAGGAGCGCATGGCCAAATCCCCCGAACAGGTCATGGAGTTCCTCAAAAAACTCAAGACCGCCTATAAGCCTGCCGCGAAAAAAGACCTCGCCACCCTCAAGAAATACGCCGCGAAGGAACACGGCCTGACCGAACTCATGCCATGGGATGTCGGCTATTACGCCGAAAAACTCCGCAAGAAGCTCTTTGATTTCACCTCCGAGGATTTCCGCCCTTACTATTCCCTCGAAAAAGTCCTCAAGGGCTGCTTCGATCATTTCAGCAACCTGTTCGGCATCCGCTTCAACAACGCCGAGGGCAAATACCCCGTCTGGCATAAGGATGTTCAGGTCTTCGACGTGGTCAACAGCACGGACGGCGCGTTTGTGGGAACCTTTTACGCCGACTTCCACCCCCGCACCGGAAAAAATCAGGGCGCATGGATGACGACCTACCGCAATCAGGGTCTTTGGCGCGGCAAGGTCGAACGCCCCGTGGTGGCGATTGTCTGCAACTTCACCAAGCCGACGAACGACAAACCCTCCCTGCTCACGCACGGGGAGGTCACGACGCTCTATCACGAAATGGGGCACGCCATCCACGGCCTGCTCTCCGATGTCACCTACCGCGCCGTCGCGGGTACGAATGTAAGATGGGACTTCGTGGAGCTGCCCTCTCAGCTACAGGAAAACTGGTGCTACGAAAAATCGGTGCTGGATACGTTTGCCGAACATTACCAGACCGGGGAGAAAATCCCCGCCGCTTTGGTGGAAAAGCTGAACAAGGCCCAGAATTACATGGTCGGCTGGGGCGGCTTGCGCCAGATCGGCCTCGCGCAGCTCGACATGGCCTGGCACACGAAAAACCCCGACAAGATCACGGATGTGGAAAGCTTCGAAGACGCGGCGGTGAAGGATACCGCACTTTTTCCGCGCCTCGCGGGTCCGTCTTCCTGCTCCTTCGGGCATATTTTCGCGGGCGGGTACAGCGCGGGCTATTACAGCTATAAATGGGCCGAGGTGCTGGACGCCGACACGTTCGAGCTGTTCAAGGAAAAGGGCTTGTATGATAGCCAAAGCGCGCAGGCCTACCGCGAATTACTCTCCAAGGGCGGCTCCGAAGACCCGGCGGTGCTTTATCGCAATTTCCGCGGCCGCGACGCCGACCCGGATGCTTTATTAAGGCGCGAAGGATTGCTAAAAGCGGTGAAAAAGGCGGCTTGATTTAGGAATGTAAAACGTGACAGCAAAAATAATACTTTGCAGCAATTGCGGAGCGCATAACAGAATACCTAAAGAGAAAACTAAGCAAAAAGCTGCTTGCGGTGATTGCAGCAATATCCTTGCAGTAATAGGTAGTAAGCGCCCACTTATTGCATCCTTATTAGGAATAATTGTCAATTTATGGTTCGTTTGGGTTTTAGTATTCATTTTTATTGTTTTGCCACATTTTGAGAACTCTACCCATAAAAACTCTAATGGAAGAACCTCTAACATAAGAAAAATCTCACC